>CAVPZO010000044.1:0-92888 GCA_963710045.1 uncultured Alphaproteobacteria bacterium
GACCAAGGTTGCGTCCGGTCCTTGCAGGCCCCACCCCCCCTCCTATATGAGGCTCACCGTCGCGGTATCGCGAACATTTGATATTTGGGGGTTTGGATTGGTGCGCCGTCAGGGCCCAGCCAACCTGCCGCAAAAAGAAGGGTATGAGGACCATGGGAAAGGTCATTGGGATCGATCTCGGCACCACGAATTCGTGCGTCGCCGTAATGGATGGCAAGACGCCGAAAGTCATCGAAAACGCCGAGGGCATGCGGACCACGCCGTCGATTGTCGCATTCAGCGATGACGGCGAGCGCCTCGTCGGTCAGCCGGCCAAGCGCCAGGCAGTGACCAATCCCGAGCGCACCATTTTCGCGGTCAAGCGCCTGATCGGCCGCCGCTACGACGACCCCACCGTCGAGAAGGACAAGAAGCTCGTCCCCTACAAGATTTCCAAGGCCGGCAACGGCGATGCCTGGGTCGAGGTGGATGGCAAGACCTATTCGCCTTCCCAGATTTCGGCCTTCATCCTGCAGAAGATGAAGGAGACCGCGGAGGCCCATCTCGGCCAGAAGGTCGACCAGGCCGTCATCACCGTTCCCGCTTATTTCAACGACGCCCAGCGACAGGCCACCAAGGATGCCGGCAAGATCGCCGGCCTTGAGGTGCTGCGCATCATCAACGAGCCGACCGCGGCGGCGCTTGCCTACGGTCTCGACAAGGCAAAGGCCGGCACCATCGCGGTGTATGACCTCGGCGGCGGCACCTTCGACGTCTCGATCCTCGAGATCGGCGACGGCGTGTTCGAGGTGAAGTCGACCAACGGCGACACCTTCCTTGGCGGCGAAGATTTCGACATGCGTCTGGTCAGCTATCTGGCCGATGAATTCCAGAAAGAGCAGGGCATCAACCTGCGCAACGACAAGCTTGCGTTGCAGCGCCTGAAAGAGGCCGCCGAAAAAGCCAAGATCGAGCTGTCCTCGACGACGCAGACCGAAATCAACCTGCCGTTCATTACCGCCGATCAGTCCGGTCCGAAGCATCTGACAATGAAGCTGACGCGCGCCAAGTTCGAGGCGTTGGTCGACGACCTGATCCAGAAGACCATCGAGCCCTGCCGCAAGGCGCTGAAGGATGCCGGCCTGACCGCCGGCGAGATCGGCGAAGTAGTGCTGGTCGGCGGCATGACCCGCATGCCGAAGGTGCAGGAAGTGGTGAAGCAGTTGTTCGGCAAGGAGCCGCACAAGGGCGTCAACCCCGACGAAGTCGTTGCGATCGGTGCTGCGATCCAGGCCGGCGTGTTGCAGGGCGACGTCAAGGACGTGCTGCTGCTCGACGTGACCCCGCTGTCGCTGGGCATCGAGACGCTGGGCGGCGTGTTCACCCGCATCATCGACCGCAACACCACGATCCCGACCAAGAAGAGCCAGGTGTTCTCGACCGCCGAGGATAACCAGAACGCCGTCACCATCCGCGTCTTCCAGGGCGAGCGCGAAATGGCGGCCGACAACAAGGTTTTGGGTCAGTTCGACCTGATGGGCATTCCGCCCTCGCCGCGCGGCATGCCGCAAATCGAGGTCACGTTCGACATCGACGCCAATGGCATCGTCAACGTGTCGGCAAAGGACAAGGCGACCGGCAAGGAGCAGCAGATCCGCATCCAGGCCTCGGGCGGTTTGTCCGAAGCCGACATCCAGAAGATGGTCAAGGACGCCGAAGCCAACGCCGCGGAAGACAAGAAGCGCCGCGAGGCGGTCGACGCCAAGAACCACGCCGATTCGCTGGTGCATTCGACCGAGAAGGCGCTGGCCGAGCACGGCTCCAAGGTCGAGGAGAGCGAGCGCCGCGCCATCGAGGATGCCGTCAGCGATTTGAAGGAAGCGCTGAAGGGTGACGATGCCGAGGCGATCAAGGCCAAGACCAACACGCTGGCGCAGGCTTCCATGAAGCTTGGGGAGGCGATGTACAAGCAGCAGGCCGAAAGCGATGCCGCCAAGGATGCTGCCAAGGACGACGTTGTCGACGCGGAATTCACCGAAGTCGACGATGACAAGAACAACAAGAAGTCGGCATAAGCTAAAGAGGATTGCCATGACCCTCATCCTAAAGAGCGCGCAGCGCGTCTCGCAGGATGGGGGTCATTTTTCGTTAAGCTGGGGGCTGCATCCTCTGTTTGGGATCAGGACGAACTGCGGGCGGATTTGACGGATGTCCACCAAGCGCTGCTATTACGAAACCCTTGAAGTCGAGCGGACCGCGGACGAGTCCAAGCTCAAGGCGGCGTTCCGCAAGCTGGCGATGAAATGGCATCCGGACAAGAATCCGGGCGATGCCGCCAGCGAAGTCCGTTTCAAGGAAATCAACGAAGCCTACGAAGTCCTCAAAGACGGCGACAAGCGCGCCGCCTATGACCGGTTCGGTCACGCGGCGTTCGAACAGGGCGGCGGTGGCGGGGGTCCTGGCTTCGGCGCCGGTTTTGCGTCCTCATTTTCCGATATTTTCGAGGATCTGTTCGGCATGGCCGGGCAGCGCGGGCGCGGCGGGCGCGAGCGTGGCGCGGACCTGCGCTACAACATGGAAATCACGCTCGAGGAAGCCTTTTTGGGCAAGACCGCGCAGATCGAAATCCCGGTTTCGGTCACCTGCGAATCCTGCTCCGGCACCGGCGCCAAGGCCGGCACCAAGCCGAAAACCTGCTCGACCTGCGGCGGCGCCGGCCGGGTGCGGCAGGCCCAGGGCTTTTTCACGCTGGAGCGGACCTGCCCCGGCTGCCAGGGCCGCGGCCAGATGATCGAAGACCCGTGCCCTTCCTGCGCAGGCTCGGGGCGCGTGACGCGCGACCGGACGTTGTCGGTCAATATTCCGCAGGGCGTGGAAGACGGCACCCGGATCCGGCTTGCCGGCGAAGGCGAAGCCGGCGTCCGCGGCGGCCCGCCCGGCGATCTCTATATTTTCCTGTCGCTGGCGACCCACCAGTTCTTCCAGCGCGATGGCGCCGATTTGCACTGCCGTGTGCCGATTTCCATGGTGGCGGCCTCGCTGGGCGGCGAATTCGAGGTCCCGACCATCGACAAGGGCAAGACCAAGGTGAAAATACCGTCCGGAACCCAGTCCGGCCGCCGCTTTCGCATCGCATCAAAGGGCATGCCGGTGCTGCGTTCGCGGCAGACCGGCGACATGTATGTCCAGGTCGTGGTCGAAACGCCGCAGAATCTGACCAGGAAGCAGCAGGAGCTGCTGGCCGAGTTCGAAAAATTATCGTCCGGTGCAACCCAGCCCGAGGCTGCGGGTTTCTTCACTAAGGTCAAGGACTTCTTCGGAGCCCGGTCCAATATGCAGTGACCGTTCGGCTTGACCGTTTCGGCTGCTGCCTATACGTCTTTGTGACTAATTTCTGACATTCCGCGTCAACTGCGGTCCCGCCTGGTAGCGACATGCCTCTGCAATCCTCCGCGCGTGCGTTGAAGAAACCTCTCCGTCTCGACGATGAGGTTCGTTTTCTCCGCTCGTGGATTGAGAAGCCGCTGCACATGGGCGCGGTGATGCCTTCGGGCCGGGTATTGGCCCGCACCATGGCGCAATATGTCGACATCGATTCCGATCGGCCGGTCATCGAACTGGGGCCCGGTACCGGCGCCATCACCAGCGCGCTGATCGCGCACGGCGTCGACCAGAAGCGTCTGGTTCTGGTCGAATACAATCCGGGCTTCTGCGCGCTGCTGCGTGACCGCTATCCGCAGGCCACCGTGGTGCAGGGCGACGCCTATGCATTGCGGGATTCGCTGTGGAACGTGCTCAGCGCGCCGGCATCCGCGGTCGTGTCCGGGCTGCCTCTTGTCACCAAACCGATGCTGACCCGCCTGAAGCTGATTCGTGACGCCTTCGTCGCGATGGCCCCCGGATCGCCTTTCGTGCAGTTCACCTATTCGGTGGCGCCGCCGATCCCGAAGTCGCTGCCGGGCGTGTCCACGGAAGCTTCCGAGCGGATCTGGATGAACCTTCCGCCGGCCCGGGTCTGGGTGTATCGCAAGGGTTGATCGTCCGGCGCCGTTGCAGCACGGCGGCTTCGCCCCGAACGCGATTGAAATCATGTCCGCGCTGAAAATCCTCGTCATCCCCGGCTCGCTCCGCACCGGTTCGCTCAATGCGAAGCTGGCGGCCGCCGCGGCACAGGAATTGGTGCGGGCCGGCGCCGACGTCACGCGCATTTCGCTCGGCGATTTTCCGTTGCCGATCTACGACGGCGATCTGCAGACCAAATCCGGCGTGCCGAAGAATGCCGTCAATCTCAAGCGCATGATCGGCGCGCATCACGGCGTTCTCATCGTGACGCCCGAATATAATTCATCGCTGCCGCCGCTGCTCAAGAATGCCATCGACTGGGTGAGCCGTGTGCAGGACGCCCACGAGACCCGCGGCCAGGTATTTCGCGAGCGCGCATTTGCGATTGCGGCGGCGTCGGCCGGCCGGCTCGGCGGCACGCGATGCCTGGCGGCGCTGCGGCTGATCCTGTCCGCTTGCCACGCAACCGTCATTCCCGACCAGCTCGCTTTGTCGTTCGCCGATCAGGCTTATGACGATATGGACAGGCTGAAACACCCCGGCGATATCGACGCGCTCGACGCGCTGGTGCGGCAATTGATCGACGTCTCCCAGCGCATGATGTGAGGTGACATGCAACCCTTGGACCTTCCTCCCCGCGATCGCCTGATCGTGCCGCTGGATCTGCCCTCGGTCGCCGCGGCGGAAGCCATGATCGCGCGGCTGGGCGACAGCGTGACGTTCTACAAGATCGGCTATCAGCTCGCCTATGCCGGCGGATTGCCGCTGGTACGTCAACTCGCCAGCGCGGGCAAAAAGGTTTTCGCCGATCTGAAACTGCATGATATCGGCAATACGGTCGCGCGCGGCGTCGAAAGCGTTGCGGCGCTGGGCGCAACCTTCCTGACCGTACACGCCTATCCGCAGACCATGAAGGCGGCGGTCGAAGGGCGCGCCGGGTCAAGCCTGAAGATTCTCGCGGTCACCGTGCTGACCTCCTATGACGACGGCGACCTCCATGCGGCGGGCTACCGTCTCGGCGTATCCGATCTGGCGGAAGCCCGCGCGCAGCAGGCGCAGGTGCTCGGCGTCGACGGCCTGGTGTGCTCGCCGGACGAGGTGGCCGCCTTGCGCAAGATCGTGGGCCACCAGATGAACCTGGTGACGCCCGGCGTCAGGCCCGCCGGTTCCGCCGCGGGTGATCAGAAACGCATCATGACGCCGGCCCGCGCGATTGCTGCCGGCGCGGATTATCTGGTGGTCGGCCGGCCCGTCCTGGAAGCGCCCGATCCGAAGGCGGCAGCGGACGCCATCGTGGCCGAGATCGCGCAAGCGGCGAAGTAAACAACAGGGAGAACGCAGATGGCAAAAGGTTACTGGATCGCGCGCGTCGATGTTCACAATCCGGACGGCTACAAGCCGTACGTCGAACAGAATGGCGCGGTGTTCAAGAAATACGGCGCGAAGTTTCTGGTGCGCGGCGGCAAGCACGAATCCAAGGAAGGCACCGCCCGCTCGCGCAACGTGGTGCTGGAATTCAAGGATTATGAGACGGCGCTCGCCTGCTACAATTCGCCGGAATATGCGCGGCTGGTTGCAATCCGCAGTCCGCATGCCGACGCCGACATACTGGTCGTCGAAGGTTATGACGGCGAGCAGCCCTGAGATTTTCTCGTCTCCCGGGCGCGATGCATCGCGTAACTCGTAGCCCGGATGGAGCGAAGCGAAATCCGGGGACTTTGGTCGCAGCAGGCAATCTTCGTAGCGACAAACCGATCTGCATTCGGGCTGTGTGGGCTTGCCCCGGATTGCGCTGCGCTCCATCCGGGCTACGAAAAGTCTGCAAATCGCCGTTCACGAAATTGTGAATGTATACCTATCCCCGTCCCCAAAACCTCGCTTATCCTGCTCGCGTCCTGTCCGATGAGGGGCCGCTTTCTAGAAGCGATCCTTCAACGGACAGAGCGAAAGCTGGCCGGACCGGGGCGCCCCGGACCGGCCGATAGGCTGGTGGCCAAGGTGGAGCGCCGGGAGGCGCAGCGCCCTACGTCACTGGGCGCGCGCGGTGCCTTGCCGCGCGAGGTGGGTACGTTAATCCCGCCTCCAGGGGTGCTACGTCACTGCACCCTGGCGCCTCCCGCCGCTCCATCCCCTCGCGCGGTTCGCGAGGGATTGGCAAACCTCGGACGCATTGCGCCGCGAGAAGGTAGAAGCTTGGCTGTTTGAAATTCGAATGAGGAATGCAATCACGTGTCCCCGGGCGCGATGCGGCATTCTTCATGCCGCTTCGCAGAACCGGGACCCCGGTTTGAGTCGCAAGTAACCGGGACCCCGGCTCTGCAGCGCACCGCTCCGCGAAGAGCTACGCGCTGCGCTGCGTCCGGGGCACGACAGCGCGTCAGTTGCCGTGACAAGCAGCCCCGGCTATACCGCAATTGACCATTGAGGACTGAAATGGCGGATATGCGCTTGATCGTTGCGGGGGCCGGCGGCCGGATGGGCCGCGCGCTGACGCGCGCCATCGCCGAGACGCCGGGCGCCGTGCTTACAGGCGCGCTGGAAGCGCCGGGCTCCGAACTGCTGGGCAAGGATGCCGGCAGGCTGGCAGGCCTGACGGACAACGGCATCGAGCTATCGGCCGATCTGTGGTCGCTGTCGAAGGACGCCGACGGTATTCTGGACTTCACCGTGCCGGGTGCGACCATTGCCAACGTCGCCATCGCCGCCCAGCGCGGCCTTGTGCATGTGATCGGAACCACCGGCCTCTCGGCCTCCGACGACGCGGTGATCAAGAGCGTGACCTCGCGCGCGGTCGTGGTGCAGTCCGGCAATATGAGCCTCGGTGTCAATCTGCTGGCGGCGCTGGTGAAGCGGGTGGCGCAATCGCTGGACGACGGTTTCGATATCGAAATTCTCGAAATGCACCACAAGGCCAAGATCGACGCGCCGTCGGGCACAGCACTTCTGCTGGGCGAGGCCGCCGCCGCAGGCCGGAAGGTCGTGCTCGATCAGCACTCGGCACGAGGGCGCGATGGCGAAACCGGCGCGCGCAAGGCGGGCGATATCGGCTTCGCGTCGCTGCGTGGCGGCACCGTCACCGGCGATCACAGCGTGATTTTCGCCGGCCCCTACGAGCGCATCGAACTCGCGCACCGGGCCGAAGACCGCATGATTTTCGCCCACGGCGCGCTGAAGGCGGCGATGTGGGCGCACGGCAAGAAACCGGGGCTGTATTCGATGGCCGACGTGCTGGGCTTGCGCGACTTCTAGAAAACGAAAAACGGAAATCACAGGAATGAGCGACCGCCTTCTCGTGCTCGTGCGTCACGGCCAGAGCGAATGGAATCTGAAGAACCTTTTCACCGGCTGGAAAGATCCTGACCTCACCGGGCAGGGCATTGCCGAGGCGAAAGAAGCCGGCCGCAAGCTGAAAGCGCAGGGTTTTACCTTCGACATCGCCTTCACGTCGGTGCTGCTGCGCGCACAGCACACGCTCGACCTGATGCTGACCGAGATGGGCCAGACCGGCCTTCCGACCAGAAGGCATCTCGCGCTCAACGAACGCGACTACGGCGATCTGTCGGGCCTCAACAAGGATGACGCGCGCAAGAAATGGGGCGAGGAACAGGTGCATGTCTGGCGCCGTTCCTATGATGTGCCGCCGCCCGGCGGCGAGAGCCTGAAGGATACGCTGGCGCGCACGCTGCCCTATTACGTCCAGGAAATATTGCCGTGCGTGCTGCGCGGCGAGCGCACCCTGGTCGCGGCCCATGGTAATTCATTGCGTGCGCTGATCATGGTGCTGGAGAAGCTGACGCCGGAAGGCATTTTGGCGCGCGAACTCGCCACCGGCGTGCCGATCATCTACCGGCTCAACGCCGACGCCACCGTGGCATCAAAACTCGATCTGGCGGCGTGAGCGCGGGATTTGAAATAGCGGTTCTCGACGCGCCGGTTGCCGATACCGCGCTTGATCAGCTCGCGGATGTGCTGGTCGATTGCGTCGAGGGTGGCGCTTCCGTCAGCTTCATGTCGCCGTTCCCGCATGCCGATGCGCTGGCATTCTTCCGGAAAGTCGCGACGTCGGTTGCGTCGGGCGAAACCGTATTGCTGGCGGCGCGGCTGGACCGCAGGATTGTCGGCACCGTCCAGCTCGGACTCGATACACCGCCCAACCAGCCGCATCGCGCCGATATCAAGAAAATGCTGGTGCATCGCTCCGCGCGCAACCGCGGCATCGGTGCAGCGTTGATGGCGCGGGCGGAGGAAGAGGCGCGACGCAACGGCCGCTGGCTGTTGGTGCTGGACACCGTGCCCGGCGAGAACGGCCACCGCGTCTATCAGCGCGCCGGCTGGACGGAAACCGGAATCATTCCGGACTACGCGCTGTTTCCCGATGGCCGGCTCTGCGACACCGCGGTGATGTGGAAGCGGCTGGATCGGTAGGGTGGGTTTGGCGCAAAGCGCCGTAACCCACCACAGGACCCGCAACGAATTTCACTGGTGGGTTACGCGCCTTCGGCGCTAACCCACCCTACGAGACCCGCTGCAGCAGTTCATGCGCGAACAGCGAAAGCGAATCGTCGCGGGCTCCCATGACCAGGATGCGGTCACCCGGACGGGCCAGTTTTATCAGGCTGTCGCCGCACGCGCTGCGATCCGGAAAGGCGAAGGCTTTGCGGCCGCGCCGTTCGATCCCGGTGACGATTTCACGGCTGCCGACGCTGCGGTCGACGGTGCCGCCGAAATAGACAGGCTCGGGCATGACCAGGACGTCGTCGTCGTGCAGCCCATCCGCAAAGCAGTCCACCAGGGCGTCCTTCATCAGGCGAATCGGGCCATAGCCATGGGGTTGGAACATCAACAGCAGGCGTCCGGGAAACGCGTGCATGGTCTCCAGCGTGGCCGATATCTTGTCGGGGTTGTGGGCAAAATCGTCGATCACCGTGATCCCGTTCGCGCAGCCTACGAGCTCCAGCCGCCGCCGGATGCCGCTGAACTCGCTTAAGGTGGCCGCGGCGTCTGCCAGCGCCACACCGCAGGTCTGCGCGGCGCAGAGCGCGGCGAGCGCGTTGGCAATATTGTGCAGCCCGGGAACCTTGAGGTTTACCGCGACAACTTCACCGCCATTGCGCGCGGTCACGGCAAACGCGATTCCACCCGGCGACGGGACCGGCGACGAGGCGACAAGATCAGCCTCGGCCTTCGTCAGGCTGTAGGTCAAAGCCTGGCCTGGCTTCAAGTCGGGCAACAGCGCCGCTGTTTCCGCGTTATCGAGATTCAGCACCACCGTTTCTGCTTTGGCGACGAAGTCCCGGAACAGCTTACGCAGCTCGTCCAGCGATTTATGATCCAGCGAGATGTTGTTCACGACCGCGACGCGCGGCGCAAAGAACGCAATCGAACCGTCGCTCTCGTCCACTTCGCTGACGAATGCTTCGCCCTCGCCGATCCTGGCGCTGGCGAACGGCGAATCGGCTGCAACAAAATTCTTCATATCGGCGCCGTTCATGATGGTCGGGCTCTTTCCAGCGCGATGCAGGATCCAGCCGATCATGCCGACCGTGGTGGACTTCCCGCTGGTGCCGGCGACACCGACACTTAGAGCAGACGCGTTGAAAAGTTCGGCGAGAAGTTTTGCACGCGTGGTAACGGCGGCGCCGATGCGACGCGCGGCTTGCACGTCGGGGATGGTTTCCTCGACAGCGGCGGAAGTAACCAGGATCTGACTAGCGCGACGGAGGCCGCTTCCATCCTGCGGATGCAGCAGCACGCCCCGCGCGCGCAAAAAGTCGAATCGTTCGGTATTGCGTCCTTGGTCGAGCGCGCGATCGGAACCCTCGACCCGCCCGCCGCCGGCCTGGATGATCAAAGCGAGCGGGGTCATGCCACTACCGCCGACGCCGCAAAAAAAGTAATCTCTTGGGGAGAACATCGGCGGAATCTACAAGCGCCGCCGATGAAGTGCAACGCGGGCGAGGCGATGAGCAACCAGAAGTGCAGGATCGCCGTCGTAGCACCAGCTTCGCGTATTTCCCCTGATGTTGCTGACAAAGTGCGGGCAGTGGCCGGATCGCTGTATCCGGACGGGCGTGCGGAGATTTTCTTTCATCTGCAGTGTTTCATGTCGCACGGGCATTTCGCGGGCGATGACGAGACCCGCGCACGGGCCTTCCTTGAGGTCGCCAATGACGACAACACCGACGCGGTGTGGTTCGCCCGCGGCGGCTACGGCTCGTGCCGCATAATAGAGGCGGCGATGCGCGGGTTGAAGGAGCCGTCCAGACGAAAAACCTATCTGGGTTATAGTGATAGCGGCACGCTGCTTGCCGCCTTGTACAAGGCCGGGTTCGAGGCCGTGGCGCATGGTCCGATGGTGCAGGACATCCAGCGGGATGGTGGGGACGCGGCAATCGGGCGTGCGCTGGCCTGGATGGTCGATCGGGCGCCTGAAGCGCTAGAGCCGACGGTCAACGGCTCGAACAAGACAGCGGCATTCAACATCACGATCCTTAGCCAGTTGCTTGGCACCCCGCTGCAACCCGACCTCGACGGCCATGTGCTGATGCTGGAGGAGGTGTCGGAGGCCATGTACCGGATCGACCGGTCGCTATTTCACATCACCGGCAACCCCGGGATCAGGCGGGTGGCGGGCATCAAGCTCGGCCGTTGCAGCGACATCACCGCGAACGAACCGGATTTTGGAATGAACGAAGAGGAAGTCGCCCGCTACTGGTGCGACAAGTCCGGCATTCCGTGGCTCGGCCGCGCCGATATCGGGCACGATGCCAACAACAAGATCGTGCCGTTCGGGAGCAGCGGCCGGTAGTTGCTGCGCCCGATTAGTGCGTGCCGACCTGCCCGGCTTCCCAGCCGATCATCGCCTGCTTGCGCGTGATGCCCCAGTGATAGCCGGTCAGCGCGCCGCTCTTGCCGAGCGCGCGATGGCAGGGCACCACGAACGAGATCGGGTTTTTTCCGACCGCGGCACCGACCGCACGCGAGGCCTTCGGGCTTTTGATCCTGTTGGCAATGTCCGAATAGCAGACCGCGCGGCCCATCGGGATCTTCAAAAGCGACTCCCACACCCGCACTTCGAAATCGGTGCCGATCAGCACCACGCGCAATGGCTGGTCCGCGCGCCACAGCTTTGTGTCGAAGATGCGCTGCGCCAATGCGGCGGTGCCTGCGTGGTCCTCGACATAGGTCGCGCGCGGCCAGCGCCGCTGCATGTCGGCGAGCGCCGGCTGCTCCTCGCCCGCGTCGGCGAAGGCAAGGCCTGCGAGGCCACGGCCGCTGGCGATCACGATCGCGGTGCCGAACGGCGAGGGATGAAAGCCGTAACGCAGCGTCATGCCGGCGCCGCCGTTCTTCCATTCGCCCGGCGACATCGCCTCATGGGTGACGAACAGATCGTGCAGCCGCCCCGGACCGGAAAGCCCGGAGTCGAGTGCAGCATCGAGCACGCTGGCGGAATCGCGCAGCAGGCCCTTGGCGTGATCGAGCGTCAGCGCCTGCATGAACGCCTTTGGCGTGAGGCCGGCCCAGCGCCGGAACAGATGGTGCAGCTCATCGGGCGTTACGCCCGCGGCATCCGCCATCGATTCGATGGTCGGCTGCGCGCGCCAGTGCTCGGAGATAAAAGCGATGGCGCGCCGCACCGAGTCATAGTCGCGGAGCGCGGCGTTCTGGGGCCCCGGCTTGGTGAGGCGATGGTCGTTTATGGCGAGGTTCATCATGCTTACAACGTAGGACGGTCGCGGCGTCAGAACCACCCGATTCCCGACAGGATTTCAGCTGATCGGATTGTAGCTCGGGCCGCGCCGGGCGGCTTGCAGAGCAGCGGTTAAAGCTCTGGCAAAACTCGCCTTTTCGTCCGCTCCGAGAAAGCTCGCAACCGAGACGCGGCGGCCGCGCGAGACCAGATACAATTTTTCGATTCCGAATTCGGCGTGGGTTTTCTGATCGAGCCGCACCCACAACGGATTGAGCACCCATTCGACCACATGGCCGCGATGGCTGACCCGGCGCACGCGCAGCTCGGATGGCGTTATGGTAATTTCTTCCGTGGCTTGGGCGCGGAGAAAATTGACCCGGAAGGCCCAGTAGACCACCACGACATCGAGGCCGAAAAAGCCCAATACCGGCCACGCGCCCATCAGCGTAAAGACCACTCCCGCCGCGAAGCTGACCGCGGTCAGGAATCCCATCAGGACCAGAAAGCCGGTGCGATTCAAGGACCTGTGCGGCGTGAGCAGCGCCGAAAACAGCGCCGGTTCTGCGATTTCAATGTCGTTGCGCGACGTCATCGCGGCTAAGTATATACGATCATGCCGAAAAGCACCCGCATCCCGCCCAAGAAGCCGAAACCGGCCGCCAGGAAAAGCACCTTAACGGCTTGGGGCAGCGTTGCGGCAAACCCAAGGCAAAAACAATCCGCGAAATTTCTTAGCGCGAAATCAGGGCGAGCCCCGGCGGCGAAAAAATCGGCCAAGGCCTCGAGCAAAACTTCGATCAAACCCTGGACTGCGGCCGAGGTGCGCGAGGCCTTCACCCGATTTCGCAACGCCAATCCCGAGCCGAAGGGCGAGCTGGAGCATCTCAATCCCTATACGCTGCTGGTTGCGGTGGTGCTCTCGGCGCAGGCGACCGACGCCGGCGTCAACAAGGCGACGCGCGCGCTGTTTGCGGCCGCCGACACGCCGCAAAAGATGCTCGCACTCGGCGAGGACAAGGTCCGCGACTATATCAGGACCATCGGGCTCTACCGCAACAAGGCCAGGAACGTCATCGCGCTGTCGGAAAAGCTGATCGCGGAATTTTCCGGCGAGGTGCCGCGCACCCGCGCTGAAATCGAATCGCTGCCTGGTGCCGGGCGGAAAACCGCGAACGTCGTGCTCAACATGGCGTTCGGCGAGCGCACCATGGCGGTGGACACCCACGTGTTCCGCGTCGGCAATCGCACGGGACTGGCGCCCGGCAACACGCCGCTCGACGTCGAGCTTGGGCTGGAGCGCGTCATCCCCGCCGAATTCATGCTGCACGCGCATCACTGGCTGATCCTGCACGGCCGCTACACGTGCCTGGCGCGAAAGCCGCGCTGCGAGGTGTGCCTGATCAACGACCTCTGCCGCTGGCCGGAGAAGACGGTTTAAACCACCGGCACGCCGGGCTTTCGCGCCGGCTCGATCAACTCCGGCCGCGAGCCGCTCAGCCGCTTGTGCATGTGGACCATGAACGCCATGCCGAACAGCGGCGTCGCCAGGTTGACGATCGGGATCGAGACGAACGCGGCGATGATCAACCCCGCGGTGAACACCGCCGCCGCGTTTTGCTTGCGCATCGCCTTGGCTTCCGCCGGGCTGCGAAACCGCATCGCCGCGAGTTCGAAATATTCCCGCCCCAGCAGCCACGCGGTGGCGGCGAAGAACGCGATGAAGCCGGCGCCGGCCACGAACACGAACGGCAGCGCGATCAGATAGACCAGGATGGTCAGGGCTGCGGTCTTGATGCCCTCGGTGATGGCGACCCCGGCCGGAAGCGCCGTGCCGGGGCGCTCCGCCGGATAATGCTCGCGTTCGACATGATCGGCGACGTCGTCGACGAACACGCTCGCCACCAGCGAGGTGATCGCCGGCATCAAAAACACCGCGCCCAACACGACGCCGAGCCCGGCGGCGATCGAGACGATCCATGCCAAGATGTTGAGCGGGGTGTGAAAGCCCGGGCCGAGCAAGCCTTCGAGCCAGACCTCGCCGGAGGTCGCAAACCAGCTCAACAGCCGCTGCAGGGCGACCGCCAGCAGCGCGACCAGCACCAGCGCCAGGCCGATGGACCGCCACAGGATGGTGCGCATCGGCGGGGAGAGGATTTGGGAGAGTGCGGTGAAGGCAGCGGTGAGCATGGGGAGGGCCTCTGCGAAAACTTTCGTTCAGGTGGAGATGGCAGTGAGTAAAGGCAAGGGGCTCGGGGGGCGGGTTATCAGCGTTGTTGCTTCGTGAGGGTGTCGTGTCTGATCGGGGAGGTAGCCGCAAGTCTCTGCTCGCTTGGGCTACTCGTCAGAAGGTACGAATAGCTGCCGGAGTCCTGAATAAATCGTCAGAACCTTGCGTTGCCGCATTGCAATTTATTCGCGCTAAAATAGAATTAGCCACTTTCCGGCGGCTTTCGTGCTGCCTTAGAACACATAACTCGGAATTATCGATTCATAGTGTCGCCCGGATTTCAAAGAATGGATCTTCGGTCGCGGTACGATGTTCGATTCATCCGCGAAGATAGCTGGCATTTACATTCTGAATCGAACACCCAGAGACTTGTCGATCTCTATCTGGCCAATAGTCAATTCACTCCGAGAAGAATTTTGAACGCTGGATGCGGTAGTCATGCGATCGGTTCATCCGCTTTCGAAGAGGTGCGTCTGGACCTCTTCATGTCGCCGTTGATTGGGCGGTCAACTTCCGTATGCGCTTCCGTTACAAATCTTCCGTTCAAACCAAATATTTTCGGTTGTGTAGTATGTGTGGGCGAGGTCCTCGGCTATTGCGACCCGGCCGCTGCCATCTCCGAGTTTGCAAGAGTACTTGCTCCGTCGGGACTGTTAATTTGTGATTTCAGCAGCAGTTTAAGTTTCCGCCATCGCTTCACAAAATCGTTCGGTCGTGCCGCCGACATGATTACTGACCGCTACAACGGAGCGCCTGAAAAAATCTGGATATACAATCCGAAGTATATTTGCGGGCTCCTAAATGATTGTGGATTCGTGGTAAAATCGCAGACGGGCACCCACCTGTGGTCTGCGGTCGCTCGAAGATGTGCACTTTCGCCGGACGTCGCGGTGTCAATCGAGCGACGACTTGGTTGGCTTCGAGCGCCTTCTAAGTGGGCGGATCTTACAACTATCGTAGCCGAGCTGGGGAAAGACGAGTCAAGATAGCCTGAAATAGCTTCTTTGAGCTATCCGAGTCTTCGGCGAGACAATATATCGCGGCCACTGCTAAAACAAATGGGATGAGAAAAAGCGTACTTCCTAACATCCATTGTACCCCCAACATAACTGCAATCGTAATTAGTACACGGGGGAGTTTCGGAGCAAATATTTTTTCGACCAAGCGACTTATACTTGGACGTAGCTCAACAAATCTCTGCAAGAAAGACCGCTTATCGTCGCCGTAGGTGTTGAACGTATCGTTCCCACCAATCCGTGCCACTTCCCGCGAATAAAGTTCGTTGATCAATTTTTCTCGTCTGCCAAATTGTTCAGTGTCCAAAAATGGACGATCCCACCTCAAGTAGTGTTTGAAGTATATGCATCTCAGAATCGTGCGCATCCTCGATGCATCGATTTGAGACTTCTGGTTCGGCAATCCCACCATGAGATCTGCGGGATAACTTACCCCTCCATCATAAGATTGGAGAATAGGATAATGATATTCGAATTCAACTGTACGAAATCCCAAACGGATGAAGTATGAAATTAGCTTTTTGTCTGGGCTCCATTGACTCGAGCGATCTCGCTTACGTGCAATTTCAAACACAATTGTGAAATCGGGTTTATAATTTTCGCTAAGATAAATTTTGATGCTCTTCAAAGCTCGGCTGGGAACCATGCCGGACTTGTGCCCATCACGAATACAGAGATATTCGAAGAAGAAAATATGCTCTTCTCCAAAATAGCTGTATTGCAAATAGCCAATTACTTCGCCCCGATCCATCAGCGCGAAGCAACGAAATTGATCGACTAGATTATCTTTACTGTGGTCTATCCAGTAAAGAATTTGCCGTTCTGGATTTTGCGCTTCGGGAAGAATGGTGTCTCTATAAATGCGAAGAGCGGCATTTAGCCTGCCGATTCCTCTGTCTGTCCGATCAATTGGCTTCAGCTGCATAATGAATCGATAATTCCGAGTTATTTGCGCTCCAGCCGCCCGCGCGAAAACTCCGGCGATCACGTCGCAGCGACTGCAATTTCAGCGCGCGATACGTTTACCAAAAATCCAATGAGGCCATCACAGCGCACACGTTATGCCGCATCTTTAGTCTCCACAGGCGGAGCATCCTTATCCCGTCGCCCCAACCGGAGACCTCAAAATGCTTCTCGACGCCGCCGTGGTTGATTTCCTGCGATACTGCTCGGTCGAGCGGCAGCTCTCGCATCACACCCTCCAAGCCTATGCGGGCGATCTCGCCGATTTCCGCCGGTTCATGCTCGGGGAGGCATCGCTTGCCTCGATCACCGAGGCCAGCTTTACGGGCTATCTGACCGACATGCTCGACCGCCGGAAACTCGCGATTGCCACGGTGCGCCGCCGCTTTGCGTGCCTGCGCGCATTCATCCGAAGGTTTGTCGCTCTGGAGCTCGCGCCCGACGTATTCAGCCGCTGGCGGCTGCAACTGCCGCGCCGCAAACGGCTTCCCCGCGCGCTGTCCGCGCCCGAGGTGTCGTCGCTGTTGCGCGGGTTTGCGTCACGCAAGCCGGCAAGCGAGGCCAGCCGCGAGACACGATCCTCCACCGCGGTACGGCTGATGATTGCGACCGGCATCCGCGTCGGCGAGCTCTGCAAGCTTCGGGTCGATGACGTCGCTCCCGATGGTCGCTCGTTCCGGATTCACGGCAAGGGCGCCCGCGACCGGGTTGCCTATGTCTCGGATGGCGAACTGCGGGCCGACCTGGAAAAGCTGGTTCGGTGGCACCGAAGCAATGGCAGCGCGGGCGGCAATCTGTTCCTGAACCGGCGTGGCCAGTCGATGAAGCCGCAATCGGTTCGATCGGAGCTGCGCCGATATTCCACGAGATCGGGAGCCGCGCGGCGCATTACGCCCCATATGTTGCGGCACACGGCCGCAACACTTCTGATCGAGCGCGGCGTCGACATCCGGTTCGTGCAGCGGCTGCTTGGCCATTCCAGCATTGCGACGACCGAAATCTACACCCACGTTTCCGACGAGGCGCTCAGAACGACGCTCGAGCGCGCCGACGTGCTGGGGAGCTTTGCCGCTTAGTCCGATGCGCGAGCGCCCGCGCGTTTGCAAAGCTTGTGTGAACAGACGAAGCCATCGTGGCCGTAACAAACGGATACGACCAAAGGGCCGATCTGGCCCGCCCCCGGCCGGACTGATACATTCGTCCGATGAAGCCGAACAAGAAATCTCCACAAACGGCACTCTATCTGTTGCTGCTGGCGATCCAGATCGTCGGGGCGATTGCCTTTGTGTGGCAGGAGCTGCCCGGGTTCAGGCAGGTATTGACCCATCCGGGCGAGCAGCTTGCAAGAGACGCCCCTTCCGACCTGATGACGGCCGGCATCCTTTTCGCAATGCAAGTCTCGTTCTGGGTCCGCCTGCTGCGCATTCCGATTCCGTTCCGGCGTTCGAACCTATTCCTCAATCACGTCTTGCTGTTTCTGGGCCGCCTCAGTTTTATTTTTGGCAGCGCGTTATTTTCCGTGGTCGTTTTCAGGCATCTTCCGGAGCTGGGCTGGGAGACCGATTTGCTTCTGATGGCCCGGCGCGGATTCCTGTTCGTGGGATGCTTGTTCGCGCTGTTTTGCACCAGCCTCGAAGTCGAGCGGCTGGGCCGGGCGTTTGCGGGCAATCGAAATTGAGCGGCTGACGTTTCTCGTTGACTGCGGGGGGCTTGTTGCACCATCCTTGCTAGAGGCCGATCAAGCTATAGCCAGCTAAGGAATGGAGAGCTGCGTGAGCGAGTCACTTCATCCAGCCGCGCCGCATCATCTGCCGGCTTTCATCACCGCTCCCGGTGACACCGATATTTTGATGGTGGTTGTCGGGATCTTTCTGGTCGGCTCCATTCTGATGGTCGGCAATCTTTATCTGCACTTGCACTCCTTGCCGGAGCGAATGGCGCACAAGTCGCAGAAGCTGCAATTTGAGATCGTGGCCGTGCTGGGCCTGATCTCGCTGTTTACGCACAATCACCTGTTCTGGGTGATCGGGCTGCTGCTTGCCATGGTCGATTTGCCGGATTTCGGCACGCCCTTGCGCAGGATCGCGGGATCGGTCGAGAAAATTGCCGGCGATCCGCCCGGCGACGACGAGACTCTGATGGCCGGCCAAAGCGCCGCGCACGCGGTGGCTGCGCATGGGCCGGACGCGACGAAGGCCAATGCCGCCAAGAGCGAGGTGCAGAGCCATGCTTGAGCTGCTTCTCTGCTCCCTGCTGACCATCTTGCCGGACTACCTGTATCGCCGCTACCGCCAGGGAAAGCGCCTCGGCCACGAGATCACATTCTTTTCAGTATGGTTCGAGCTAAGATTCGGCATCGTTTCCTGCCTGATGCTGACCGTCGCCCTGATCACGGTGATCTTCTATTATCATCCATCCACCAACACCGCGACTTTGTACTTCCGGACTGTCCCGCTGATTTCTGAAGCAGTTGGCCGCGTGTCGGAGGTTCACGTTGAAGGAGTTAGCGGTCCGGTAAAAAAGGGAGACGTGATCTTCAAGCTGGACAGTTCGAAGCAGGAGGCGGCGCTGGAGACGGCCCGGCGCAAGATTGCCGAAGTCGACGCCAACATGCTGGCCGCGCAAGCGGATGTTCTCAGGGCGGAGGGGCAGATCCAGCAGGCCAAGGGCGACGTTCAGCAGGCTTCGGATGAGCTCGACGTCAAGCGCGAACTGCAGAGACGCAATCCCGGCATCGTCCCGCAGCGTGACATCGAAAAGCTCCAGGTGCTGCTCGAGGGCCGTCAAGGCTCCCTCGATGCTGCAACGGCGTCGAAACAAGCCGCCATGACCCGCGTGAGCGCTCTTCTCCCCGCCGAGAAGGCGAGCGCCGAGGCGGCGATAGCCGAGGCACAGGTGGATCTGAACAAGACCTATATTCGTGCGGGCGTCGATGGGCGCGTGGAGCAGTTTGCGCTGCGCGTGGGAGACATCGTCAGTCCTGTCATGCGGCCTGCGGGCATTCTCATTCCCGAAGGCGCAGGGCGGATAGCCCTTTCGGCAGGGTTTGGGCAAATCGAGGCGCATGTCGTCAAGGTCGGAATGGTCGCCGAGGCGACCTGCATTTCAAAGCCCTGGACGATCATTCCGATGGTGATAACGAACGTGCAGGATTACATCGCGGCGGGCCAGTTCCGGGGTGGCGAGCAACTGCTCGATGCGCAGCAGGTGCTGCGCCCGGGCACCATTCTCGCGTTCCTGGAACCAATCTATAAAGGCGGCCTTGACGGCGTGACGCCCGGCAGCAGCTGCGTCGTCAACGCCTATACCAGCAACCACGACCGGATCGCCTCGAAGGACACCGGCGCCTTCAAGGCTTTTGTATTGCATGCCGTCGATGCCGTGGGCCTCGTGCATGCGATGCTGCTTCGTATCCAGGCGTTGCTGCTTCCGGTCAAGACACTGGTGCTGAGCGGGCACTGATCGCGCATCGCTGTTTCAGTTGGAGAGGTCTCTTTCGCGGTCACACAGAGTTAGCCGCCATCCATCCGTTTTTTGCCTAGATGCGGACCCATGTTTACATTCCGGACCTTGATGCGAACGGTTTGCTTCTTCCGAGGGCCCTCATGAATCCCTTGATCAAAGAGATTCGCCATAGTCCCTTGCTGTGGTTGCTGGCCTTCGTACCGGTGCTGTTCGCCGCTCAGAAGCTCAAGCCGGAAGCGCACACGCCGCTGTTTGTGCTGTCCGTCCTGGCAATCGTCCCACTGGCCGCACTGCTCAGTCACGCAACCGAGTCCGTGGCCGCCAGGACGGGCGATACGGTCGGTGGCTTGCTCAATGCCACGCTCGGAAACCTGACCGAACTTGTGATCGCGCTCACCGCATTGCATGCCGGGCAACATACCCTGGTGAAGGCCTCCATCGCTGGCGCAATTGTCACCAACACATTGTTCATGTTGGGCGCGTCATTTCTGCTCGGCGGACTGAAGTACCACGTGCAGGAATACAACAGGGTCAGCGCCCGCCTGCAAGCCGGCCTGCTCTTTCTGGCCACGGTCGCCATCCTGATTCCGTCGGCAGTCTCTGAAGCCGATTCCACCGCGGCATCGGGGTTCACCGAGATGTTGAGCGTGGGTCTATCCGTGCTGCTCATCGCTGCTTACGGGCTCAACCTGTTGTTCTCGCTCAAGACCCATCGCGAGTTTTTCGGCGGCGCGGGGCACGCGGAGGCCGGCGAAGCGCCGTGGCCGCTGGGCCTGGCCCTCGCCACACTGGCCGGCGTCACGGTACTGGTCGCGCTGGTGAGCGAGGTATTCGTCGAGTCGGTGCAGCAGGCCGCGGTCGCGTTCGGTATGACCCCTGCGTTCGTGGGCTTCATCGTGGTGGCGCTGGTGGGCGGTGCGGCGGAGATGGCTTCGGCGTTTTCCGGCGCGCGCAAGAACCGGCTCGACCTCAGCGTGGGAATCGCGCTGGGAAGCGCATCGCAAATCGCGCTCTTTGTCGCTCCGGTGCTCGTCCTGCTCAGTTACGTCATCGGCCCGGCGCCGATGAACCTGCAATTCTGGCCGGGGGCGGTCGTCATGATGCTCATCGCCACCATGACGGCTGCTCTGGTGACCAATAGCGGACGCTCGGCGTGGTTTGTCGGAGTGCTGGTACTGATGGTGTACCTGATTTTCGCCATGACGCTTTATTTGTTGCCGCCCAGATCGAACAGCGAAGGCACCGTGCCGCACAAGACAACCGAACGCTCGATCCAGCGCGCGCACGATGAGGGCAAGTTCACGTCACTTGACGCCACCGCGCCGGACCGGTCCGCATGCTGCGCCAACTTCTCGTAAGTATCGCGGTCAGCGTTTGCAACATTGCGATCCACGCAATCGTCATGGCCGCCGTATTGTGGGTGGTGCGTGTCGCGGAGGAGCGCGCCACGTCGCGGCAATCGCTTCGACAACTCGTCGGCGTCATGATTGCAACCGTATCGGTCTTCATGGCCGCGCATATTGCTGAGGTGTTCGTTTGGTCACTGGCTTACATGACGGTTGGAGCTGCACCTCCCGGCACCGATTTCATTTATTTTGCCTTTGTAAATTACACAACGCTCGGTTACGGCGACGTCACGCCGATGGAGCGTTGGCAATTGCTTGGGCCGATGACGGCGATGAACGGGGTGCTGTTGTTTGGCTGGTCGACCGCTGTCATTTTTGCGGTGCTTCGCAAAACAATGGTGACGGGCGGGGCCGAAGACGAGCGATGAGAGAGGCAGTTGCGCCATTCTAGAACCTCGCGTCTAATGGGCAACAACGTCCGGAGGACTTGCGATTGCACCGATGAGCCAATCGTGTCGAGGCCTGGTTCCGCGGTTGCAGAGCGTCCAGCCGCCATCCAGTCGGTGTGCGGAGACGTGCCGAGCCGATCCAAGTGCTGGTAATCGGATCTGGCGAGGTCCAATCTCGCGCAATGTGAGCTTCGAAACGATTTCGCGTCATTCGAAAGAACGCCCGTGAAAACCATCACAGCCATCGCCGCCCGCAAGCTCGGGAATTTTCTCACCAGGGATTTCCGCCGCATCTTCGGCTCGGCGCATGACGACGATGCCGAGCGGCTGGGCTCGGCGGCGCGGGCCACCATCGAATATCTGGCAAGGAGCGACGCGCTCTATCACAATTATGAACATACGCTGCAGGTCACCATGGTCGGGTGCGACATCCTGCATGGATTGACGGTGTCGCGCCGGATAGAGCCCGCGGATTACATCCATTTGATCGTCGCCTGCCTGCTGCATGACGTCGGCTATGTGCGCGGCATCCTGAGCGGCGATACCGAAACCGAGTTCGTGATTGACGGCAAGGGCAACAGGATTACGCTTCCGCGCGGGGCGTCGGATGCCGCGCTGACGCCCTATCACGTCGACCGCTCGAAACTGTTCGCGTTCGAGCGGCTGGAAAAAGTACCGAACATCGATGTCGCGCGTATCGCCGAGGCCATCGAGATGACGCGTTTTCCAATCCCGAAGGATCGCAAAGCGGGAAACGAAAGCCTCGAGCCGAAACTGGTGCAGGCCGCCGATTTCATCGGGCAGCTCGGCGATCCCTTGTACTCGCGCAAGGCCAACGCGCTTTACTACGAATTCGAGGAAATCGGCACCAACCGGCAGCTTGGATACACCTCGCCCGCCGATATCATCGAAAGATATCCGCCGTTTTTCTGGAACTGCGTCTCGATGCACCTCGAGGACGGACTGAAATATCTCAACATGACGACGTCGGGCCGGCAATGGATCGCCAACCTGCATCATCACATCCTGTGCGCGGAGCGCGCGCAGCGGCTGATGGGGCCGCAGGGGTGAGCGGATCGAATGCTGCGGAGGCTCACGTGCGGCGCGCAGCCGCCGCGACGGGATTGGGGAGAAAGTTAGCGAGTTTTGTGAGCCATATTTAATCCGATCCCATATAGACTCCGCGCATGAGTTACGTTCGCCCTGAATAACCTCAAGTTCGGAGCCTGAAGCGATGCGGCGTCTTTGCCTGATAATTCTTGCGATGTCGGCGTGCAATCATCCCGCGTCGGCCAAACCATTTGCGATCCGGTGTATCGATGTCGGCGATATGGCGTATTTTGTTACCTTCAATATGGATACCGGAAAGGTCGTGTTCAAAAGCGCTGGCGGAAATTTTCTGGACGGCACCATCACCGCTTCTGAAGCTGGCCGGATCGCGTTTACACTAGACCGTGGAAGCAGCCCGCCTAATTCCGAACTCGTTTGGGACGAGCCCAGCTCGACCTTGACGTGGATCGGTGCTCCGAACAACCCCGAGCGAAGGACCGTGACGAGCACCTGCACGACGACATCTCCGCCGGACAAATGACCCGGCCGCTCTCGCGGTATCTCCAGTTGCTCTTCCGGATTACGGCCTCGAAGTTCTCGTGGCGCTCGGAGACAATCTTGAGAACCTCACCGGCACCGGCACGGCCAGCCAATTACTCACGGGCAATGCCCTCGACAATGCGCTTTCGGGCGGAGCGGGCGATGACACACTCAGCGGCGGCGGCGGTAATGACGCCCTGAATGGTGGTACCGGCGCCGATCAGATGATCGGCGGCATCGGCGACGATACCTATACCATCGACAACGCCAACGATGTGGTGATCGAAAATACAGGTGAAGGGGCTGACACGGTCAAGACCTCGCTGGTGACCTACGCGCTGGCAGACAATGTCGAGAACCTCACCGGCACCGGTGCGGCTGGCCAAACACTGACCGGCAATGTCTCGGCCAATACGATTTCCGGCGGGGCCGGCGATGACACCCTCTACGGGGGCGACGGCAACGACACCCTGAAGGGCGGGGCGGGCAACGATACTCTGTTTGGCGAAGCTGGCAACGACACGCTCAACGGAGGCGGCGGCAACGATCAGCTCAATGGCGGTGCGGGCAATGACACCGTCACGGGCGCCGCGGAAAATGACGTCATCGAGGGTGGTGCCGGAAACGACAAGCTTACCGGCGCCGCCGGTAACGACACCTTCGTGTTTCGTGCAGGCTTTGGCCACGACACCATCACGGACTTCACGGCCGGCGCGGGCACGGATGACGTCATCGAATTTCATGACGGAATGTTTGGCAGTTTCGAGGCCGTAGTGGCCGCGAGCCATCAGGTCGGTAACAACGTGGAGATCGATGCCGACGCGGCGACCAGCATCCTTCTGAAAGGGGTGACCCTGGCGAGCTTGAATCAGAACGATTTCGCCTTCCTGTGACGAACATCAGGCGGCACTCAGCCGCCGCGATAGGATTGGGGAGAAAGTTAGCGAGTTTTGTCAGCCAGCTTTAACCCGGTCCCGTATAAAGTCAGCCCATGAGGTATGTTCGCGCTGAAGAAGCTCAGGCTCCTGTAACGATGCTGCGCTTTTGCCTGATAATTCTTGCGATGTCGGCGTGCAGTCGGTCCGCGTCGGCTGGACCGGTTACGCTCCGATGCCCCGATCAAAACGAGATGACGTATTTTTTGACTTTCGATGTGGATACCAGGAAGGCGGTCTTCAAAAGCGCTGGCGGAAATCTTCTGGAAGGCACCATCACCGCTTCTGAGCCCGGCCGCATCGCGCTCACGCTAAGCCACGGCAACCCGCCCGATTTCGATCTTGTTTGGGACGAGGCCAGCGCGACCTTGACGTGGATCGCCATTCCGAACATCCCCGAGCGAAGGACGGGGTTCAAGAGCGTGTGCACGACAATATCTCCGCCGGACAAATGATCTTGCCCTTTCGCGGCAGCAGGCGATAGGCTCGAGCCGAAACTGCTGCGGGCCGGCGATTTCATCGGCCGGCAATGGATCGCCAACCTGCACCACCATATTCTCTGCGCCGAGCGCGCGCAGCGGATGATGGGCCCGCAGGGGTGAGCAGGCGTTGCACGATCACCAACGCGGAGAAATCACGTGTCGCATCCAGCCCTGTCCCCGAATAACGTCGCCGTCATTACCGGAGGCGCTTCCGGCATTGGCCTGGCGGCGGCGATGCGGTTCGCGCGTCTCGGCTTGCGGGTTTGTATCGCCGATATCGGAACGGACAAGCTTTCGCAGGCTGCAGCGGCATTGACCGCAGCGGCGCCGGAGGGTGCTGCCGGCGTCATGACGGCGGCGACCGATGTCAGCAACCTTGATGACGTCACGCGGCTGGAAGCCGCGGTGCGCGAACGGTTCGGCGGCACGGATATCCTGATGAACAACGCGGGCATTCAGCCCGGAAGCAAGATGCTCGGCCCGGCCGAAAACTGGCAGTGCATTCTCGGCGTGAATCTGTGGGGGGTGATCAACGGCTCGCAGGTCTTTGCGCCCGGCATGATCGCGCGCGGGCGGCCGGGCCTCATCATCAATACCGGCTCGAAACAGGGTATCACCACGCCGCCCGGCGATCCCGCCTACAATGTCTCCAAGGCCGGCGTGAAAGCCTTCACCGAAGCGCTGCAACACGAGTTGCGCAATGCGGCAGGCTCGCGCCTGAGCGCGCATCTGCTGATCCCGGGTTTTGTCTTCACGGGCCTGACCGCCCGAGGCCGCATCGAGAAACCGGCCGGCGCCTGGACGCCGGAACAAACGGTCGACTTCATGCTCGAACGGATCGAGGCCGGAGACTTTTACATCCTGTGCCCGGACAACGATGTACCGCGGCGCCTCGACGAGCGGCGGATTCTTTGGGCCGCGGGGGATATCGTCGAAAACCGGCCGGCGCTGTCGCGATGGCATCCGGACTTTGCGGAGGCGTTTGCGGCGTTTGTGGAAGGTAAGTAGCGGGCTACACGGCTAGGCCGCTTCCATTTCCCGCAGCCCCTCCGGCTCGCGCGGTCTGGCGCGGCGTTCCGGCATGCGGGCGGGGACGTGTTCGACCACCAGAAAATGTTCGGTGACGGTGATGCGCTCGACCAGCGTCACTTCGTCTTCAACTACGCTCACTTCCGCAACCGGAAGCGGCGCCTCCTGGTCAATCGTTTCAGGAACAAGCGGCGGCGCGTCGGTGGTTTCTGGAAACACACCGAATTCGCCCGCTACCTCCCGGAGCGGCTTTTGCTTGTCGGCCCAGTGCAGCGCCGTGTAGTCGAAACCCTCGATGATGGTGGGTTTGACGATTTCGAAATAGGGCGAGATGTCGAAATCGCGCGGCATGTACAAGGATGAATCGCGGATGTGCAGGATTTCGCGTTTTGCGCGTTTGCTTCCCGCCCGCGTGATCTTGGGCAGGATCGGATAGCGCACCGCGTCGAAGGCTTGCGCGATCAGCGCCGAACAGATGATCTTGGTGGGATCACCGGAACCGAACGCGATCATCCGCCGCCGCCAGCGCTGCGGAACGGGCAGCGGAATCAGGTAGCGCATCAGATCCAGGATGTTCTTGGTGTCGTAGCCAAAACCGATCCGGTTGATGGCGTAGCGGCACACCGTATTGCGGTCTTCCCAGGACAGGCCCACGGGGCGGCATAGCCGCGTATGATACGGAAAATATTTCGACAGCGGCGCGGAGGTGACGCCCTCGCCGATATTGGCCTCGATCAGCACATGCGGCTCGCCGTCGGGTTCGGACGCGCCATCGATCGGGCCGACATAAAGGGCCGCATGCGACCAGGTCGACTGCGTGAGATATTTGATGATGCCGGAGACGCGGTTATTGCCTTCGATCAGCCAGACATCGCCCTCCTGGATGATGCCGCGCAGATGTTCCGGATCGCTGGGCGTGAATGGCTCATAGCCCGGCACCTCCTTCTGAAGGTAGCCCGCAATCAGCTTGCCGACCGTATCGAGCACGAAGCCCATGATAATCCCCCCGCGGTTCATTCCGACCGCTTTTTTTCCTCTCGATAGCATGGTCGAAAGCCATTGCAATTTAGTTCATGCATCTCGCCGATCAATCATGATTGAGTAACCATGACGGTTGCCGCACACGCCTTGATGCGGCAAGTTCGCAAAACGTTCCCACATTCTGCAAAGTTTCGGAAACCATGCCATGACAATTACGCGCCGGGAATTTTTAGCTGCCTCGGCGGCGGCGGCGATCGCGCCGCTTTTCGGCGGGCGGGCATGGGCCGCGCCATTGCCGCGCGAGGCTGACATTGTCGTGATCGGCGCGGGGGCGGCCGGTATCGCCGCGGCGCGGCGCGTCATGGCCGCGAACCGCAAGGTGATCGTGCTGGAGGCCACCGGCCAGATCGGCGGGCGCTGTATCACCGACAGCACGACCTTCGACGCGCCGTTCGACCGCGGCGCGCGCTGGATGCACAATCCCGATACCAACCCGATGATCAAGCTGGCACGCGGCGCAGGACTGGAGGTCGTGCCCGCGCCGCTGGGGCAAAAAATCCGCATCGGCCGCCGCAACGCCCGCGCCGGCGAGGTCGAGGAATTGCTCGCCACGCTGGTACGCGCCAACCGCGCCATCGACGATGCCTCGCGCGGCAGGTTGGACGTGTCCTGCGCTTCCGTCTTGCCGAAGGATCTCGGCAACTGGGCCGCGACGGTGGAATTCCTGCTCGGCGCCAATGCCACGGGCAAGGATTTGAAGGAGCTTTCCGCGATCGACAAGGTCCGCGCGCAGGATCGCAGCGCGGCGCTGGCCTGCCGCCAGGGGCTGGGCACGCTCATCGCGAAGCTTGGCGAAGGGTTGCCGATCTCGCTCTCCACGCCGGCGACCCGCCTCGGCTGGAGCGGGCGCGATGTCACGGTCGAAACACCGGCCGGCAAGATCACCGCCCGCGCCGCCATTATCACCGCGTCGAGCAATGTCCTGACCTCGGGCGCACTCAAGTTCACGCCGGAGCTTCCTAAGCGCACGATTGATGCCGCTTCGAAAGTCAGTCTCGGCAGCTACGACCACATTGTGCTGCAGCTTCCGGGCAATCCGCTTGGCCTTTCGCGCGACGACGTGGTGATCGAGCAGAGCAAGGATGCGCGCACCGCGTTCATGATTGCCAATATGGGCGGATCGTCGCTGTGCTCTACCGATATCGCGGGCTCCTTCGGCCGCGATCTGTCCGCGCAGGGCGAAGCGGCGATGGTGGCGTTCGCGGTGGAGTGGCTGACAAAACTGTTCGGCAGCGACGTGGCGAAGGCGGTCAAGAAATCCAGCGCGACGCGCTGGAACGCAGCACCTTTTGCTCTGGGAGCGATGTCGGCGGCGTCGCCGGGCGGGCAATCCTCGCGAAAAATCCTGATGGAGCCGGCGGGCAGCCTGTTTCTCGCCGGTGAGGCGGCGCATGAGACGCTGTGGGGCACGGTCGATGGCGCGTGGGAGAGCGGCGAGCGCGCGGCGGAACTGGCATTGCGCAAGATCGGCGCGATCAAGGATCCGGAGCCTGATCGGCCGGCGCGGGCATCGAAGAAGCGCAAGCGCTCGTGACACCACCACGTAAAAAAGCACTGATCTCGTGGTCATCAGGCAAGGACAGCGCGTTCGCGCTGCAGGAGATCAGGCGCGCGGGCGAGTTCGAGGTGGCCGGCGCGCTGACCACGGTGACCGAAACTTTCGGCCGGGTGTCGATCCACGGCGTGCGGCAGGAAATCTTGCGCGCACAACTGGATGCCGCCGGCCTGCAGCCCACGATCGTGCCGATACCCTATCCCTGTCCGAACGAAATTTACGAAGTGCGGATGGGCGAGGCGGTCGCGAGCGCCGTGCGGAACGGCATCACCCACATCATTTTCGGCGATCTGTTTCTTGAGGATGTTCGTGCGTATCGCGAGCAGAAGCTGGCCGGCACCGGCATCACGCCGGTGTTCCCGCTGTGGGGGCGGCCGACACTGGAGCTGGCGCCGCAAATGATCGCCAGCGGATGTGAGGCCTACATCGCAACCGTCGACCTGAAAAAATTGCCGGCGGATTTCGCGGGCCGAAAATTCGATGCCCAATTGCTGGCGGACTTGCCTGACGGCGTCGATCCCTGCGGCGAGAACGGCGAGTTTCACAGCTGCGTCGTCGCGGGGCCGTTTTTTTCGCGGCGGCTGTCTGTGACGCCGGGCGAGCGCGTCGAACGCGATGGGTTTGCGTATTGCGATCTGGTGCTCGACGAAGAGAAGCCGTCATCCTGAGGTGCTCGCCGTCTTCGGCGAGCCTCGAAGGATGGCCGCATGCCGTGTGGCTCATCCTTCGAGACGCCGCGCGAGAGCGCGGCTCCGCAGGATGACGTCTGGGGCTATCGCTCCTCGTAATGACGAGGCTCAGCCGCGCAAACTACCGCCGGTTTTCTTCGCCACTTCAGCCACGATCTTCGCGGCGACCGCCTCGATCTCCTGGTCGGTCAAGGTTTTCTCACGCGGCTGCAGCGTGACGGCAATGGCGATGGACTTCTTGGCCGTATCGATGCCCTTGCCTTCATAGACGTCGAACACGGTGACATCCGTGATCAGTTTTCTGTCGGCGCCGTGCGCCGCGCGAACAATGTCGCCGGCCTTGACGCTACGATCGACGATGAAGGCGAAATCGCGCGACACCGGCTGGAATGGCGACAGCTCCAGCATCGGCTTGGCGCGGGTCGGCTTTTGCCTGGCGTCGGGAAGGCGGTCGAGGATCACTTCGAACGCGATCAGCGGACCGTCGGCTTTAAGCTGCTCCAGCGCGCGGGGATGCAGTTCGCCAAAATATCCCAGCACGTTCTGCGGCCCGATCTGGATGGTGCCGGAACGTCCGGGATGCAGCCACGCGGCGCCGCCGGGCACGACCTGCAGCGCCTGCATCGGCGCGCCCGCGGCAGCCAGCACCGCGAACGCATCGGCCTTGGCGTCGAGCGCATCGGCCATGGCCGAGCCGGACCAGTGCCGTCCCACTCCTTTCGACGACGCAAAGCCATGGCGGACGCCGGCTGCGGCAACCAGCTGATCCTCCGGTCTGTCGCCCTTGAACACCTGGCCGACTTCGAACAGCGCGATGTCGGACAATCCGCGATCCGCATTGGCCTGCGCCGCCGCGACCAGGCCCGGCAGCAGGCTCGGCCGCATGTCCGACAGATCGGACGCGATCGGATTGGCCAGCGTCAGTTCGCTCTGCCCGCCGCCGAACAGTTCGGCGGATGGTTTGGAAATGAACGACCACGTCACCGCCTCGACCATGCCGCGCACGGCGAGCGCGCGCTTGGCGCGGCGGGTTCGCAGCTGGATCGGGCTAAGGATCGGCTTGCGCGGGTTTTCGCCGCGGTCGAACGGCGTCATAGGCACCCGGTCGACGCCGACGATGCGCACGATTTCCTCGACAATGTCGGCCTTGCCATGCACGTCGGTGCGCCACGACGGTACCGCGACCTTCACAATGGGGCCGCTGCCGGCCAGCATGAAGCCGAGATGGCCGAGGATGCGCTTCATCTCCGCCAGCGGCACCTCTATTGCCGCGAGCCGCTTCACTTCATGAAGCGGGAAATCGATCACGCGGTCTTCGCCGAAGGCGTCGCCGACCACGACATTTTCCGACGGCGAACCGCCGCACATTTCCATCACCAGCCTGGTGGCCATCTCCAGCCCGGGCACCATGAAGGCCGGATCGACGCCGCGCTCAAAACGGTAGCGGGCATCGGAATTGATGCCGAGCTTGCGGCCGGTTTGCGCGATGTTGATCTCGTTCCACAGCGCGGATTCGATCAGCACGTCTGATGTATTCTCGTCGCAGCCGGAAGCCTCGCCGCCCATGATGCCGGCCAGCGATTCGACGCCGTGGTCGTCGGCGATGACGCAGACGCCGCTGTCGAGCGTGTAGGTGCGGCCGTCGAGCGCCTTCAGCGTCTCGCCGTCGCGGGCGCGGCGCACGGTGAGATTGCCTTTGACTTTCGCCGCATCGAACACATGCAGCGGCCGGGCGCGGTCGTAGGTCATGAAGTTGGTGATATCGACCAGCGCGTTGATCGGCCGCAATCCGATCGAGGTCAGCCGCTGCTGCAGCCACTCCGGCGACGGGCCGTTTTTTACGCCGCGCACCAGCCGTAGCGCGAAGCCCGGGCACAGCGTGGCGTCCTCGACGGTGACTCGTACCGGGCAGGGGAATTCACCCTTGATCGGGCGGATCGCGGGGTCAATGAACTTGCCCATGTCGGCGGCGGAAAGATCGCGCGCGATGCCATGCACGCCGGTGCAGTCCTGCCGGTTGGGCGTGAGATTGATTTCCAGCACGGGATCGCCGAGTCCGGCCCACGCGGCGTAAGGCTTGCCGACCGGCGCGTCGGCCGCAAGCTCCATGATGCCGTCGTGATCTTCCGAGAGCTGCAGTTCGGCGGCCGAGCACAGCATGCCGCGGCTTTCGACGCCGCGGATGGTGCCGACGCCGAGCGTGATGGCCTTGCCGGGAATGAAGGTGCCCGGCGGCGAGAACACGCTGACCAGCCCCGCGCGGGCATTCGGCGCGCCGCACACCACCTGCACCGGTGCAGCGCCATCGCCGGTATCGACCATGCACACCCGCAAGCGATCCGCATTGGGATGCTGCTCGGCGGAAATGACGCGTGCGATGGTGAACGGGGCCAGCGCCCTGGCCTTGTCCTCGATATTCTCGACCTCAAGCCCGATCATGGTGAGCTTGTCGGCGAGCGCCTCAAGCGGCTCGTCGGTGTCGAGATGTGTTTTCAGCCAGGAGAGCGTGAACTTCACGAACTCAATCCTCCCGCCAGCGTGGGCACGTCGAGTGGCCTAAAACCGTAGTGGGTGAGCCAGCGCACGTCGCTTTCGAACAGCTGCCGCAAATCGGGCATGCCGTATTTCAGCATCGCGATGCGGTCGATGCCCATGCCCCAGGCAAAGCCCTGGTAGACGTCGGGATCGATGCCGCAGGCGCGCAGCACGTTGGGATGCACCATGCCGCAGCCGAGAATCTCCAGCCAGTCTTCGCCTTCGCCGAAGCGGATCTCGCCCTTGTCGCGGCGGCACTGGATGTCGACCTCGAGCGACGGCTCGGTGAACGGAAAGAATGACGGCCGGAATCGCATATTGATGTGATCGACCTCGAAGAATGCCTTGCAGAATTCGTGCAGGATCCATTTGAGGTGGCCGAGATGCGAGCCCTTGTCGATGACGAGGCCTTCGACCTGATGAAACTGCGGCGTGTGGGTGGCATCCGAATCGATGCGATAGGTGCGGCCCGGGCAGACGATGCGGATCGGCGGTTTTTGGCTCAGCATGGTGCGTACCTGCACCGGCGAGGTGTGGGTGCGAAGCAGCATGCGCGAGCCGTCTTCCTTCGGGTTGAAGAAGAACGTGTCGTGCATCTCGCGGGCCGGATGGCCTTCCGGGAAATTCAGCTTTGTAAAATTGTAATCGTCGGTCTCGATATCCGGCCCTTCGGCGATCGCAAATCCCATGTCGGCGAAAATCGTTGCGACCTCTTCAAACACCTGGCTGAGCGGATGAATCCGGCCGGTTTCCGCGGGCGGATCGCGCAAGGGAAGCGTGACGTCGATGGTTTCCGACGCGAGCCGCGCGTCGAGTGCTGCGGATTTCAGAATCTCGCGGCGCGCGGCCAGCGCCTGCGTGACGGCGTCTTTCGCAAGATTGATTTTCGCGCCTTCGGTCTTGCGCTCATCCGGCGACATCTTGCCGAGTGTTGCGAGCAGCGCGGAGATTGAACCCTTCTTGCCGAGCGCGGCGACGCGCACGGCTTCCAGCGCGGCTTCGTCGCCGGCAGCCGCGATGTCGGCGAGGATTTGGGATTGCAGAGATTCAAGATCGGACATGGCGATCCTTGGAGAAAGCGCAGGGTGAAGGAGCACTTCATCTGCCGCGACGGAAACGCGCCCCCTCTCCCATGGGGAGAGGGTTGGGGTGAGGGGGTACGGTCTATCGATAGGCCGTAACCCCTCACCCGGATTGCTTCGCAATCCGACCTCTCCCTATGGGAGAGGTGAAAGCAGCGCCTGCGCGGTGCTCAAGCCGCCAGCGCGGCCTTGGCCTTTTCGGCGATCGCCTGGAACGACGCCGGCTCGTGGATGGCGAGATCCGACAGCACCTTGCGGTCCACTGTGATGCCCGACTTGGCGAGGCCGTTGATAAACACGCTGTAGGTCATGCCGAACGGGCGCACCGCGGCGTTCAACCGCTGGATCCACAGCGCGCGGAAGGTACGCTTCTTGCGCTTGCGGTCGCGGAAGGCGTACTGGCCGGCCTTCTCCACCGCCTGCTTGGCGGTGCGGATGGTGTTCTTGCGGCGGCCGCGGAATCCCTTGGCGGCCTTGTAGACTTTCTTGTGCTTGGCGTGAGAGGTCACACCGCGTTTGACGCGAGCCATGACTGATCTCCTTCATTAAAAAAGGGGTGACGGATGGCCGCGCGGACGCGGCCCGGCTGAAATGGACGAGAACGCGATCAGGCGTTCGGCAAGAAATATTTCTTGATGTTGTCGCCATCGGTCTTGAACAGCACGCGGGTGCCGCGCAGCTGACGAATCTGTTTTTTCGTCCGCTTGATCATGCCGTGGCGCTTGCCGCGCTGGGCGGCCATCACTTTGCCGGTGGCAGTCACCTTGAAGCGCTTTTTAGCGCCCGATTTGGTCTTCAGCTTGGGCATTTGGCTCTCCTGTTGGCCAGCGAAACACGCGCTCGCAAGGAGCGCTATGCCGGCTAAAATGCTCGTTAGAGCGTTGAAAGTGCTCGATTATTTCTGCAAAGATATAATCAGCACGGGCATCGACACGGCAGCCCTTGATCAGCCGGGCGATGAAGCGTCGGCTTATGACAGAGGATCGGCGAAATGGCAACGATGAACCGCGTCGGGGTGCTGCAGCACTAAGCCAATGTCCGCCGCTTTTGCGGGTAATTTCAGAGGCAAAAAATGATTTTCTCAGCCCGATCGATGGCCCTTTCGGCCGATTTTAGCATGTCCCGCGGCGTCCGCCGGCTCCTGGCCGCTGTGCTGCTCGCGGCGATGGCCGTGGCGCCCGGCGCAGCGGAAGCAAAGCGATACGCACGGGCGGGGGCCTATGACGGCACCTGGAATGTGGTTTTCGCCACCCGGGCGGGCAATTGCAGCGCGACCAACAGCGTTCCCTTCGCCGTGTCCGGCGGCCGGGTTTCGTCGGCTGGAGGAGGCAAGGTGACGGGCGGCATCAGCCGCGGCGGCGCGGTGGCGGTCCGCATATCGGTCGGCCTGTCATGGGCCGCGGGAAGCGGCCGGCTCGCCGGCAATTACGGCGCAGGCCGCTGGGCCGGAGTCATCACCGGCGACCGCTGCAGCGGCAGCTGGCAGGCGACGCGGAGTTAGCAATCAGCGTCGTCCCGGCGAATGCCGGGACCCATAACCACCGGCGTTTGTGATTGTAGAAGGCCTTTGCCTCAGTGCCGAAACGAGACGACACGGCGTATGGATCCCGGCGTTCGCCGGGATGACTCGTTATCACCGCGGCGCCAGAACCATCACCACCTGGCGGCCTTCGAAGCGGGCGTCCTGCTCGACCTTGGCGTAGTCGGCGACGTCGGTCTTGACCCGATCCAAGAGCTTGGTGCCGATCTCCTGATGCGCCATTTCGCGGCCGCGATAGCGCAGCGTGATCTTGACCTTGTCGCCTTCCTCGAAGAAGCGCTGCATGGCGCGCATCTTCACGTCATAGTCGTGATCGTCGATCATCGGCCGCAGCTTGATCTCCTTGATCTCGACGACCTTCTGTTTCTTGCGGGCCTCGGCGGCTTTTTTCTGCGCGGAATATTTGTACTTCCCGTAATCCATGATCTTGCAAACGGGAGGATTGGTATTGGGCGAAATCTCGACGAGGTCCATGCCGGCATCCATGGCCATCTTCACAGCGGCGGCTGTCTCGATCGTGCCGTGGTTCGTGCCGTCCTGATCGATCAGCTGAACCTGGGCGTTGCGGATTTCATCATTGGTGCGCGGCCCGTCTTTGGTCGCGGCGGGCGGGGCTCTATTGGGACGGCGAATGGGGACTTCTCCAAGGTTGTGAAAGGAAGGCGATAGTTTGAAGGAATAAGCGCCGACGGGCAAGCAAACTCACGGCCTCGCGCATGAAAACCATCGAAGGCGAGACATTTCGGTCACGCTGGCAGGGTTGAGGCGGCGACGAGGTCCACATAAAGCGCCGGCACCGGTTCCGCAAGCAGTCAGACGGCCGCAGGCGGGTTCGCTGGCTCGTTGACGGATCGAGTGGGCTCAACCAAACAGCATGGGAGCGGGGCGACGATCGATGACCGAAGCGGCTGGCATACCTGATACGGACCCGACCTTCATCGACGTCGGGCGGGATGCCGCGGCGCGAAAGATCGCGGTGCGCGCCCGCGCCGGCAGCGCCCCCGGGCTGTTCTGGCTGAGCGGGTTCAATTCGGACATGCAGGGCACCAAGGCGCTGGCGCTGGACGCGTGGGCTGCGGAGCAGGGCCGCGCCAGCGTGCGGTTCGACTATTCCGGTCACGGCATCTCCGGCGGCGCCTTCATCGACGGCACCATCGGGCGCTGGCTGGAGGAAAGCATCGCGGTATTCGACCGGTTCTGCGACGGCCCGCAAATCGTGATCGGCTCGTCGATGGGGGGCTGGATGGCGCTGCTGCTGGCGCTTGAAATTGCGCGGCGTCGCGGAACTAGCCGCGCTGGCCTGGCGGGGCTGGTGTTGATCGCGCCGGCGCCGGATTTTACCGAAGAGCTGATGTGGAAGGGCTTTTCGCCGGAGGTGAGGCAGGAGATCGAGACCAAAGGCGTCTGGCTGCGGCCCTCGAAATACGGCGAGCCCTATCCGATCACGCGCGCGCTGATCGAGGAGGGCCGCAACCATTTGCTGCTCGGCTCCGCAATCGAGGCCGGCTGCCCGGTGCGCATCCTGCAGGGCGCGCAGGATCCGGACGTGCCGTGGAGCCACGCCTTCGCGCTGGCGCATCGGCTGCCCAGCGACGACGTGGTGCTGACCATGATCCAGGACGGCGACCACCGCCTGTCGCGGCCGCAGGACATCGCCCGGATCATCGCCGCGGTTAAGGAGTTTTTTCCGGCCCCGCTGCCGTTGTGGCAGGCGGCCGACGAACGTGCAGGAGAAAAACCATGAACCCCACCGCAATGCTGCGCGCCTTCTGCGATGCCGTTGAACGACACAACGGTACCGGCTTCGCCGCGCTGTTCACCGAGGACGGCGTCTATCACGACGTGTTCTACGGCGCGTTCGCAGGCCGCGCGAAGATCGCCGCGATGATCGACGACTGGTTTTATCGCACGGCGGAGGATTTTCGCTGGGACATGCATGATCCCGTCAGCGACGGCAAAACGCTCTACGCGCGCTACACCTTCAGCTATCGCTCATTGCTGCCCGAAGCCAACGGCGCCCGCGTCATGTTCGAGGGCGTCGCGATCATGACGTTGCGTGACGGGTTGATCGCGGAGTATCACGAGGTCGCCAATACCGCGACCGGCTTTGTCGACATGAATTTCGCGCCGGAACGCATCGCCAAGATCATGGCGAAGCAGGGCGCGGCGCTGAAGGCACGGCCGGAGATGAAGCGGCATCTCAAGGGGTGACTCTCTTCGTCATTGCGAGCGAAGCGAAGCAATCCAGAAGCCACGCAAGAGGACTGGATTGCTTCGTCGCTTCGCTCCTCGCAATGACGAACTTAGAGCGCGTGTGCGCCGCATCACGGCGGCGGCGGTTGCGCCATCGGCTTGCGCTGCGCGAGCGCAGCGACGGTGGATGTTCCGATCGGACCCTGCTGGTCGTAGAGCCAGCACTCGCCGATCGCGATGCCGTCCGACGCGTGGTGGTTCACCACTTCGAACCCGATCCATTCCTTGGCCGGCAGGCGATGCAGATACAGCGTGACGTCGCTGTTGATGTAGCCAAGGCCCTGGTCGCCGGCATTGGCGTAGGGGCTGGCGAAATCCGCCGCCACCGCGACGCGCACGAATGGCGTCAGCGGCGTGCCTTCGACGAGGTCGCGCACCTCGCTCATCCACAGCCGCCGCGGGCCGATGGTGCCCATCGCGCCGACGATGGGGCGGGTGGTCCACTTGCCATTCATGCCGAGGCGCGGATCGGTGGGCGCGGGAATATCCGCTGGCGCCGGCGCATCCCAGTTCGGCGGCGACCATACATTGCCTTCGGGATTTTCGGTTCTGCGCAGCAACTGGCACGACGCGCGCGCCATGCTGGTGCCGCCGCTGAAAAACTCGGCTTCGACCACCTTGATGCGCAGGCCGTCGCGGACGAGGCGCGATTTCACCTCGATCGGCGCAAAGCCCGGCAGGCGGAACATATCGACGGTGAATCGCGCCGGAACGAAATCATCGCTGCCGTGACGCTGCTCGATCACGAAGGCGAGCAGGCCGACGATGACGCGGCCGTGCAGCGATTTCGGGTCCCACGGCCCGTTCGCGGCCGCGGTGGGGATGAAGGCGTCGGCGTCGCGGGTGAAGAAGGGCTGGTTGGTCATGGCGCGGGACCATGACGGAATTTGCGGCGGGAAATCAAGGGCGGGAGCAAGCGAATTGCCACTCCTCGCGCACCGTGTCATCCAACTCCGCGCTGATTGCATTCGCCGCGCGTGCCGCGAACTCCTGACTTCCCCTCAGTTGCGACAGCGCCCATACCGCCGCGCCGCGCACCAGCGCGCTGTCATCGCCGAGCAGGCGTTCCGCCTCTTCCGCCAGCGTTGCATCTTCCGAATTGCCGATCGCGATCAGCACATTGCGGATGAACCGGTCGCGGCCGATGCGCTTGACCGGGGATTTCGCAAACAGCGCGCGAAAGCCTAAGTCGTCGAGCCGGGCCAGCTCTGCAAGCTGCGGCGCACGCAAATTTTCGCGCGCGGCGAGTTTGATCTCGCGCCCCGCTTGCGCAAACTTGTTCCACGGGCAGACCGCGAGGCAATCGTCGCAGCCATAGATGCGGTTGCCGATGGCTCTTCGAAATTCGCGCGGGATCGGCCCCTTGCTTTCGATGGTCAGGTACGAAATGCAGCGCCGCGCATCGAGCTTGTACGGCGCGGGGAACGCATTGGTCGGACAGATGTCGAGGCAGGCCTGGCATGAGCCGCAATGATCGACGTCTGTTTCGTCGCGCGGCAGGTCGAGCGTGGTAAAAATAGCACCGAGAAACAGCCATGAGCCGAATTCGCGCGACACTAAATTGGTGTGCTTGCCCTGCCAGCCCAGCCCCGCCGCCTGCGCCAGCGGCTTTTCCATTACGGCTGCGGTATCGACGAACACCTTTACGTCGCCGCCGGCGTTGGCGACCAGCCATCGCGCCAGTGTTTTCAGCCGCTTCTTGATCAGGTCGTGATAGTCGTCGCCCTGGGCATAGACCGAGATCGCGCCGCGGCTGCGTTGCTGCAAGATCGCCAGCGGGTTCTCATCGGGCCCGTAATTGACGCCGAGCATGATGATGGTGCGCACCTCGGGCCACAGCACCCGCGGATCGGCGCGGCGCTCCGGGTGAGCCGCGAGCCAGTCCATGTCGCCGTGCCCGCCGGATTCGATGAAGGCGTGAAAGTGGTTGCCCGCGTCGCCGATTGCAGCGGGATCGGTGACGCCGACACAATCGAAGCCGAGCGAGAGCGCTTCGCGCGTAAGCTCGGCTTTCCGGTCAAGAGTGGCATATTGCGTCATTGCGAGGAGCCCTTGCGACGAAGCAATCCAGTCTTCCTTGCGGCCTCTGGATTGCGTCGCTTCGCTCGCAATGACGATTGGGGCGACCTCAGAAATCCAGATCCACATAGGTCCGCGACGCCGGCACGCCGGCCAGCCATTCGCCCAGCAGCGGGCGGAATGACGGGCGGGATTTTATCCGCGCGTACCACGCCTTTGCCGCGTCGTCCTCGCTCCATGGCACGTCGCCCAGATAGTCGATCGCCGACAGATGCGCCGCGGCGACCAGGTCCGCGTAAGAGAGCCGGTCGCCGGCGAGAAAGTTTCGCGTCCGCGCCAGCCAGCCGATATAGGCCAGATGATAGCGCACATTTACGGTGGCCGCGCGGATCACGTCCATCGCCGGCGCGCCGCCGCCATTATCCTCAGCCATGAAGCGCTTGTAGATGCGCTCGGTCACCAGCGGACCGCTGGCTTCCTCGAAGAATTTCTCGTTGAACCAGGCCGTCAGGCGGCGCACCTCGATGCGCTCGGCCATCGCGGTCGGCAGCAGCCGGCGTTCGCCCAAAGCCAAGCCATGGGCTTCGTCGAGATATTCGGCGATGACGCCGGCGCCGGGGATGGGCGGAAACCCCGCGGTCGTCAGTACCGGCGTGGTACCCGCCGGATTGAGCGCCAGAAACGCCTCGCGCCGCTCCCAGACGCGCTCCTCCACCAGCCGCAGATCGAGGCCGTGTTCGCCGAACGCAAGCCGGATGAAGCGCGAATGCGGGCAGAATGGATGATGAAGCAGCGTGAACATGAAGCCCTTGATAGATTTGCGGTGCTTAACAAACTCTCACCATGGGGGGAAGTACCACACATTCCGCATCGATGGGTCAGGCACTTGTTTTTGACATTGCGGCGGGCAGGCGAATAAGCGAGAAGGACCCGGCTTTTCCAGCAGATACGGACCCCATCATGATTCCCGATTCGATCAGGGCGGTGATTCTCGGCATCGTCGAGGGCGTCACGGAATTCGTGCCCGTCTCCTCCACCGGCCATCTCCTGCTGGCCGAACGGTTTTTCGATCTCGGCGAGGGCGAGTTCTGGAAGAGCTTTGCGGTGCTGATCCAGCTCGGCGCCATCCTCGCCATTGTCGCGCTCTATTTCGGCAAACTGTGGCGGGTCGCGCTTGGCATGTTCTCCAATACCGACGACCGGCGCTTCGTCATCGGCGTGCTGGTGGCGTTCTTGCCGGCGGCGGTGATCGGGGCCGCCACGGGCAGCTACATCAAGAGCTATCTGTTCAATCCGTGGGTGGTGTGCTTTTCGCTGATCGTCGGCGGCGCGATCCTGTTGTGGGTCGATCAGCTCGAGCTCGAGCCGAATGAGCACGACGCCACCACGTTTCCGCTGCCGATGTATCTCAAGATCGGGTTCGCGCAGTGCCTCGCGATGATCCCCGGAGTGTCGCGCTCCGGCGCCAGCATTGTCGCTGCGATGCTGCTCGGCGCCGACAAGCGCGCGGCGGCGGAGTTTTCGTTTTTCCTGGCGATCCCGACCATGCTGGGCGCCTTCGTCTACGATCTCTACAAGAACCGCGCCGACATGACGGCGGATCATTTCGGCATCGTCGCGATCGGATTCGTGGTGTCGTTCGTCACCGCGATCATCGTGGTCAAGACCTTCCTGAACTACGTCACCCGCCACGGTTTTACGCTGTTCGCGTGGTGGCGCGTCATCGTCGGCACGCTGGGCCTGATCGCGCTGGCGATGGGGAGGTAATCTATCCGTGTCCCGGGCGCGACGCGACATTCTTCATGCCGCTTCGCAGAACCGGGACCCCGGTTTAGCGAAGATAGCTGGACCCCGGCTCTGCAGCGCACCGCTCCGCAAGTGCTACGCGCTGCGCTGCGTCCGGGGAACGGGACCTACGCGCTTTTCTTCTGAAACTGTCCGGCTTTGCGGAAGCGCCAGAGGTACTGCGGCGCAATGGCTTCCAGCGAGTCCGGCGTAATGCCCATCCCCTCCAGCGTCAGTCCCGCAGCCTTTGCCGCATCCGACACCACATTGTCGGAGCGCAGCAGCGCCACCTGGTCCGGCGTCAGTTTCAGCGGTCCCGGCGCGAACTGCAGCAGCAGCGCCTGCAGCTTGGCCAATCCGAACGGCAGCGACAGGAACATGCGCTTGCGTTCGATCACGGCCAGGATGATCTCCAGGACCTCGCGCATGGTCAGCACTTCCGGTCCGCCAAGCTCGTAAACGGCGCCTTCCTCGGTCTTGCCGTCGACGGCATCCGCGACCGCGGTGGCGACATCGCCGACATACACCGGCTGAAATTTCGTCAACCCGCCGCCGACCAGCGGCAGCACCGGCGATACCCTTGCGAGCGCCGCAAAACGGTTGCTGAAGTCATCCTCGGGACCGAACACCACCGAGGGCCTCAAGATCGTCGCCGCAGGCACGGCCCCGAGCACCGCCTTTTCGCCGGCCGCCTTGGAGCGCCCGTAGCGCGAAGCCGAATTTTCATCGGCGCCGATCGCCGAGACATGCACCATCCGCGCGCCGGCGGCGCCCGCGGCTTTCGCCACGGCGCCGGCGCCGGCGCCCTGCACCGCGTCGAATTTCTGCGCGCCGCCCTCGGCCAGGATGCCGACCAGATTGACGGCGGCATGGCTGTCGCGCATCGCGGCCTCGACCGAGGCCGGATAGCGCAAATTGGCCTGCACGGCGTGGATCTGGCCGACCTTGCCGAGCGGCTGCAAATGGCCGGCGAGTTCCGGGCGGCGCACCGCGACCCGGATGCGGTAATCGCGCCTGGCCAGCGCCCGCACCACATGCCGCCCGACAAAGCCCGATCCGCCGAAAACCGTGACCAGGGTGTCGATATTCGAGGGCATCGGGGCTGTTCCTGAACCGTCTAACTGCGTTGCGCGCGGGTGTTTTAGCCATTTCGCGATACGCCAACATCTGCGCGGTGTACAGCGCATTTGGGCGGCATCGAAGCAATTTGACAAGCGCGCGACCGATCCGTACTAACCGGCGCTCTAGACCGGCAACCTGTGCCCAGGTGGCGGAATTGGTAGACGCGCTGGCTTCAGGTGCCAGTGGCTTAACGGCCGTGAAGGTTCGAGTCCTTTCCTGGGCACCATTTTGCCCCCCTCGGACAACGTTCTATTCTGCGATGAGTGTCGCTGAGGAGCACGCTATGGGGGACGACAAGCCGATATGGGGCATCCACATGCCCCGTAGCTTGGAACTGAGGCCTGTCGAAGCAGGCTATGTGGCTATTGGCTGGCCCAGCCTTGGTAGTCTCAAGTCCATCAGCGCTAACCGAGAGGCATTCAAGGCTGCTGTCTCGGCCAAATATCCGGATTTCAAGATTGGTGCGGTGCCAATTCACGCTGGCACCCTTTTCAAATTCATTCATGAGATAAAAGCCGGCGACTTAATTATTTACCCGTCTAAGCCAGATCGAATGGTGAATTTGGGTAAAGTGGTCGGAGATTATTTCTTCGACGCAGGTTCAGACCCAGACTATCCAAACCGTCGTCGTGTTAATTGGATAAGATCAATTCCGCGCGCCGAATTTTCACAGAGCGCTCTTCATGAAATTGGATCAGCCGTTACTCTATTTCAGGTCAAGAATAACGCGGAGGAGTTCCTGTCGGCCTTCGAAGGGCAGCCCTTCGCGACAGACGTCATCGACGAGGAAACTGTTGAAGCAACCTCAGCCGCGACCGAAGACATAACGGAAGATTTCGTAATCAAGAGGCTTAAATCCAAACTTGACCCATATCAATTCGAGGCGTTTGTGGCACATCTGCTGGAACGCATGGGGTATCACGCGAGAGTTACGCAGAAGTCAGGGGATGGTGGAGTCGATGTCATCGCGCACAAGGATGAGCTTGGATTTGAACCACCTATCATCAAGGTGCAATGTAAACAGACGCTAAATACCGTTGGCCAGCCCGAAGTCGCTCAACTCTACGGTCACGTCGAGGCTTCACGCGAGCATGGTTTGTTCATCACACTCGGAGAGTATTCTGCGCAAGCGCGACAGTTTGAAAGAAGCAAACACAATCTTCGCTTGCTGAGTGGAGAGGAACTCGTGGCGTTGATTTATAACCATTACGACCGCTTCGAGCCGCGATATCAAATGCTACTGCCCCTAAAAAAGGCTTTTGTCCCGGGGACCGTTGCCGAACCTATTTAGGAAGAGTCGCAGCGGTGCTTCCGCTTTTGTTGCAAGCAGTCACTGTCGTTCGAGATAAGCACCCCGCGCAGCGTCACTGCCTTGTCGCGCTCCATCGGCCGCTGCAGGGCATTCCGGCCGACGCCGAATTCCATCGTCCGGATCCGGCATTGCCGCTCAGCTGCCCGCTGGCATGAGCGCCCTTGAGCGAAGCCCTGACCACGCCATTTCGTCCGACGCTGCCTGACAGGTCGGCGGCGCCGGACACGTTGCCATCGGCCACCACCAATGGATAGCTGGTGGTCGGCTGACAGCTTCCGGCCCTGGTGATGACGGTCACGTTCCAGACGCCATCGTAATCCGTCTGAGCGATCGCCGGAGCGGCGAACAGGGTCATTGCCGACAGCGCCAGTAGAACGGCAAGCGCTCGGCGCGTACCCTTTCGGTGTTTTTTGACGGCATGGCGAAAGTAATCGCGTGCGACGGCATCGAGCACTGAGGGCACCAATTCATCGGGTTCTGAGGGAGCACCGCGCCTGGCTTCACGTACATGGCCGGCGGCTCGCTGTAGCAATCCAGGCAAACTCGTATCGTGGGAAACGGGCGGTTCCAGTTGAAGCCGTGCGATCGCTCGCGTCGAGTCGTTTCGTGAGGGCATGGCAAACCTCCAAGCTGTCTTGATTTTTGATCCTGGAGGTCGCGCTGCGACCAGTTTCCCAAGCCCGATCAATAACGGTCGGATCTTCAAGAATGCCGGTTGAATCCGGCTCAGTAGATCGCCGGGATAACCGGCTTTATTATGTCCGGTTCCCGACTCTGCCGGGGCAATTGATGTTCCGAAAGAGGAACTGAACTCGTAATTCAGACCGCTGGAGTACTCGTCACCTTCTTTTTGCGCGTTCTCTTGCCCTTCACGCTCTCCTTCGCGGTTTCCTTTGGCTTGGCGCGGATGCGGGTGCGGTTGCTGTCGGTTTTCTCGACATCGAACATGCCGATGTTTCGCACGAGGTCGCTCAGTTTCGTGAAGCCGTAGCTGCGGGGATCGAAATCCGAAACCAGGTTCGTCAATTGCCTTCCGACGATGCCGAGGCTTACCCAGCCGCCGCCTTCGTTTTCAGCCTGCGAAATGGCCTTTTTCAAAAGCGGAAGGGCGGCGCTTGGCGGCTGCAATGATTTTGATTTCGGCGCAGCGCTGGAATTCGATGCCGGCGCCTGCGGGAGCAAATTCTCGGTGTAGATGAAGCGGCGGCACGCCTGCCTGAAACTCTCCGGCGTTTTCTGCGCGCCGAAGCCGTAGACGTCGGCGCCCTGTTCGCGCAGCCGCGACGCAAGCCGGGTAAAATCGCTGTCCGAGGATACCAGGCAGAATCCATCGAACCGGCCGCTGTGCAACAGGTCCATGGCGTCGATCACCAGCGCGATATCGGAGGCGTTCTTGCCCGTCGTGTAAGCAAATTGCTGATAGGGATCGATGGCATATTTCTGCAGAATTTCGGTCCAGGATTTGAGCCGCTGGTTGGAAAAATCGCCGTAGATGCGGCGGACGCTGGCCTCGCCGAATTTCGCCACCTCCTCGAACAGCCCGCTTGCGATCTGCGGCGAGGTATTGTCGGCGTCGATCAGCACGGCGAAGCGGGGCAGGCGTTGTTGCTCGGTTTTCATCACGGCTCTCCGATGACTTTCGTGATGGACTATATTGACCCGGTTTATTTCGCCGGGGATAGCAGTTAACGCTCATATTACGGGAAATTCGGCCGCTTCATCGTCCCGGAAACAGCAATGGCTCATAGTCGCGCGCGCCGTGCAGGATATGCACCACTTCGATGGCCTCGCTGCCGACGCGATAGAAAATCAGGTAACTGCCAAATGGGCGCCTGCGGATGCCGTGATGTTCGTAGCGCGGCACCAGCGGATAGCCGCGTGGCGCTTCAGCGAGCGCGAGACATTTCTCCCGCAGCTCATGCACAAGACTGAGCGCAGCCGTCACGCTATCGCGTGCAACATGTTCAGCGATGCTTTCGAGATCAGATTCCGCTTCAGCCGTGAGGACGACAATCACGGCCGTTTGGTACCTGCTTTCGCACGCAGCATCGATTCCACGCGATCGAAGGCCTTGACCGCAGGCGTGACGCGGCCGGCATCGGCGTCCGCCAGACCGCGGGCGATCGAGGCGTCGAGCGCGGCCAGCCGGGTTTCGCGATCCTGGATCAGCCGCACCCCCTCGCGCAGCACCTCACTCTTGGACCCGTACCGGCCGGTTGCGACCAGTTTCGTCACAAATTTTTCAAGGCTCTTTCCCAGGTCTGCACTGATCGCCATGGCGAATTTTTCGTGGCCGCAAATTTGGATGTCCAATAACTATTATTAGCTCGGCCGGATTTCAAGTCGCGATTTGCCTCCCCTTCACCAGCAGCTTCAGCGCCTCCTCGGCGCGGTGCATCGGCTCGAGGCTGCGATAGGTGCGCGCCAGCAGCAATGCGCCTTCGAGCTGGCTGAGCACGGTGGTGGCGACCAATTCCGCCTCGCCGATGCCGAAGCGCTCCAGCCCGCGCCTGATTTCGTTCTCCCATTTCTGGAATGCGGTGCGGGTCGCGGCACCCAGCACGTCGGAGTGCGACGAGGTTTCCAGTGCGGTGGTCGCGATTGGACAACCTTCCTTGTAACCGGACTTCTCAAGATCCGACGCCATGCCGCGTGCGATCCGGATGAGAAACATTTCGGCATTCTCCGAGGTTTCGGCAGCCTTCGCGATGGCTTGGCGCACGGCTTCCCCCGCAAGCGTCAGCGCGGCCTCGCCGATTTCCTCCTTGCCTTTCGGAAAGTGGAAATACAGCGAGCCGCGCGGCGAGCCCCCGGCGGCCAGAATGTCGTGCAGCGCGGTGCCGTGATAGCCCTGCTGGCGAAACAGTTTTGCCGCGGCGGCCAAGGTTTTCCCTTTGGAATCAATCGTTTTTGCCATGTCTGAAAATATCACTTGCAAATCGGTATGTCGACCTTCATAGTATGTAGGATGAAATACATACTCGTCATATGCGCTGCGCTTTCCGCCGTTTCCCTCGCCGATTCTGCGCGGGCCGCTGACCCACCCGTCAACCTGCAGGACAAAGCCATGACCAGCCTCACGGACGAACAGGCGCGCGCCGCCATCGCGCCCTGGTACAGCCTGTTCAACGTCGCCGGCCGGGGTGATGTGAAAGCCATTCAGGAGCAAATCCTGGCCGAAGACTATCAATCCTGCTCGGGCTATCTGCCCGGCGAATGCTGGGGCCGAGACACCTCGATCAAGGTGGTCGCAAATTTTGCCAACACCATTCCGGACATGAAATTCGACATCAAGGAGATGCTGGTCGCGGGCGACCGCGTCATCGTGCGCGGCGAGGTGACCGGCACGCCGTCAGGCGAGCTGTTCGGCGTGCCCCACTCCGGCAAGAGTTTCAGGATGATGGCAATCGACATCCAGACCATCAAGGATGGTAGGATCGCAACAACCTTCCACATGGAAAACTGGCTCAGCGCCATCGGGCAGCTTCGCGCCAAATAATCGCGCCGGATCCATTTTCTCCTGAGAAGCGGAGAGCTTTCCGACGCCGGATGGGCGCAGCGATCGATCCAATTCCGGAGAAGAGTGCCATGGCCGACTGGACCGTTGCCGACATTCCGCCCCAGGCGGGCAAGCTCGCCGTCGTCACCGGTGCGACCGGCGGCCTCGGCTATCAGACCGCGATGAGGCTCGCACAGGCCGGCGCGGAGGTGGTGCTCACGGGCCGCAACGAGGCCAAAGGGCATCAAGCGGTCGCGAAAATCCGCGACCAATTCCCTGCCGCCAAAATCAATTTCGAGGCGCTCGATCTGGCAAATCTTGCCTCGGTGGCCGATTTCGCCCGCGGCTTCACCGCCATGCATTCGTCGCTCGATTTGCTCATCAACAACGCAGGCGTCATGGCGCTGCCGAGGCGGCAGACCACCGCCGACGGTTTCGAAATGCAGTTCGGTACCAACTATCTCGGCCACTACGCGCTGACGGCACGATTGCTTCCGCAGCTGCGCAGCGCCCGGCAGCCGCGGGTGGTCAATCTCAGCAGCGTCGCGCATCGGACCGGGTTCATTCAGTTCAGCGATTTGCAGGGCGAGCGGCTCTACTCGCCGTGGAAGGCCTACAATCAATCGAAACTGGCGATGCTGATGTTCGCGCTCGAACTGCAGCGCCGCAGCGATGCCGCGGGCTGGAACCTGATCAGCAACGCCGCGCATCCGGGATGGGCCCGTACCGATCTGTTCACGAGCGGGCCGGGCGCCGGACTGCTCTCGTTTGCCAGCCAGCTTGCCGCGCCGCTGTTCAGTCAGTCCGCTGAAAGCGGCGCGCTGCCGACGTTGTTTGCAGCGACCTCTCCGCAAGCCAAAGGCGGCGCATATTATGGTCCGAGCGGCCTCAATGAGCTGAAAGGGCCGCCGGCTCCGGCATGGATCATGCCGCAAGCCAGCGACAAGGCCGGCGCGGCCAAACTCTGGGAGGTGTCGCAACAACTGATCGGCGTACCGTTTGAATGAGCGGCTGCGGCTTGCCCGAATGAGCGCCCCAGGGGGTGTTACCTTGCCTTTGTCTTCGCGCTACGCTGCGCTTCGATTCGACGTGGCCCGAGAGACCAGGACACCATGACCATCCGCCTGCATCGCGGCGATCTGCCGGATCTCGCCCGCTATACCGATTCGGTGGCGATCGACACCGAAACCATGGGGTTGCATCCGCATCGCGACCGGCTCTGCGTGGTGCAATTGTCGCCCGGCGACGGCAGCGCGGATGTGGTGCAGATTCCGAAGGATCATGGCGACGCGCCGAACCTCAAGGCGCTGCTTGCGAATCCGGACATCACCAAGATTTTTCACTTCGCGCGATTCGATCTCGCGGCGCTGTACAACGCCTTCGGCGTGATGCCGCAGCCGGTGTATTGCACCAAGATCGCGTCCCGGCTTTGCCGCACCTACACCGACCGCCACGGCCTGAAGGACCTGGTGCGCGAAGTGCTCAACATCGACCTGTCGAAGCAGCAGCAGTCCAGCGACTGGGGCTCGCAGATGCTCAGCGACGCGCAACTGGCTTACGCCGCCTCCGACGTGCTGCACCTGCATGCGTTGCGCGAGCGGCTCGACGCCATGCTGGCGCGCGAGGGCCGCACCGGGCTGGCGCAGGCGTGTTTTGACTTTCTGCCGACCCGGGCGCACCTCGATCTGCAGGGCTGGGACACCGAGGACATTTTCGCGCATTCGTGAAGAACGCAAAGTACACCGTGTCCCGGACGCGGTGCAGCGTCCCTTACGCTGCTCCGCAGAGCCGGGACCGTCACGAATGCTGAGCTTGTTACGGTCCCGGATCAGCAGCGCACCACGCCGCAAGCGCGGCGCGCTGCGCAGCATCCGGGGAACGCAGCGTCCGGGACACGATGTAGCACCCCAACAAGGGCAAATCGCCCCGTTTCGGTCACACTAATCGTTCTGGTAAGGCTGCATTATTAGGCATTTCAGCGTAGATTGTCGGGGTCAATCCTCGTCGCTTCGGAGCAGCGGTGTATTCGGTCCAGAATCCAGCCCTTCAAGCCGGCATGGACGCGCGATTTGCCATCGCCGCGCGCCACAGCCGGTTGGTGCGGGTGCTGCGCATCGCGGTTCCGACGGTGGTGGCTTTGGCGATGGCCGGCGTGGTCGCGATATCGATTTTCAATCCGTTCCGCGCTTTGATGAAGCAGTTGCCGATCGACATGGACAACCTGGTGGTGTCCGGCTCCAGGATCACAATGGAATCGCCGCACATGTCCGGCTTCTCGCCGGATCAACGGCCGTATGAATTATGGGCGAAAACGGCGACGCAGGATCTGAACAATCCCGATCACGTCGAACTGAAGGTGTTGCGTGCCAAGATCCTGCAGGAAGACCGCTCGACGGTGACAATGGAAGCGCGCACCGGCCTGTTCGATACCAAGGCGCAGCTGCTGGATCTGCGCAAGGATATCTTCCTGCAATCTTCCACCGGCTATGAAGCGCGTTTGTCGCAGGCGCTGCTCGACATCGGCAAAGGCACCGTAACCTCGGAAGAACCGGTCGACGTCAAATTGCTCAACGGAACGCTTACCGCCGACAAGCTTCGAATCACGGAAAAGGGAGCACTCGTTCGCTTCGAGGGCCATGTGGTGATGAACCTGATCATGGATAGTCCTGATCCCGAATCCGTTGAGCCCGCGGCCGAACCCGCACCCGAGCCGCCTGCGGCCCAGCCCACCAAAGCGCGGCCGTCATCGGCCAAGCGCGCCAACGCGAAATGAATTTGAGATGACGTTTCTCCGCAGCACGTCGGTCCGGCGCCTCGCGCGCTGCATGGTCGCAGTCCTGATTGCGCTTGCGATGATGGCGGTTGGCGACGCCGGCGCGCAAAGTGCCGTGAAGGGCGTGCCGAACGCCATGCAGGGTTTCTCGCAAAATCGCGACCAGCCGATTCAGATCGAAGCGGCGTCGCTGGAGATGCGCGACAAGAAGAAAGAAGCAACCTTCGCCGGTAATGTGAAGGTGGTGCAGGGCGACACCACCATGACCTCCAAATCGCTGGTGGTGTTTTACGATCAGAGTGCTGCGCCTGCGCCGGCACCCGCTGCTCCCAAGGGCGCCAAGCCGGGGCCGATCCAGTCGGCAACGCCGGGGCCCGGCGGCAGCTCGTCGATCCGCCGGCTTGAAGCCAGAGGCAGCGTCGTCGTCACCCAGAAGGATCAGATCGTGACCGGCGAGACCGCGATCTTCGACACCAAAAGCAACCAGGTCACCATGCAGGGCGGCGTGGTTCTGACCCAAGGCCAGAACATCTTGCGAGGCGACCGCCTGGTAGTGGACATGACCACCGGCGTGTCACGCGTGGAATCCGACACCGGGCGCGTGCAGGGCCTGTTCCAGTCGTCGGGAGGGAGCGGCCCTCCGGGCATCCCAGGCATGCCGGGGTCCAGCGCCGCTCCGGCGCCCGCGCCGGCATCTCCTGCACCGGCAGCAAATAAACAGAAATAATATCAATAAGTTGCTGCATAGATGCCGGCGCCGAGGTTGAACCGGTCCGCGCCAGCCTGTATCTACCGCACGGCCCGGGATGCGATCCGTAAAGCATTTTCCGGCAAAGTGGGATTTGCGCTAGCGTTCCACGGGACAAAGAACATGCGGCCGGCGCAAAATCGAATCGCCGCGGTGCTGCCGCGGATCACCGTGAAAGGCTGAGCGAAGCGGGGATGGTGGATTTACTCGGCATGTTCCGTCGGCGCGCTCGGAAAAGCGGTCCGCGATTTGCGCGGTCGCATGCGGACATCACTGCGCTCGGCGACAGCATCGGCGACATGCTCACCCAGCCGGTGCGCGATGCGCCGCCGATCGCGCGCGACGCGGTCCGCGAGGCGCCGCCCCTGTTGAGGCGGGACGCTCCACCCGCTGCGCCCGCGGAAAAACCCCGGCCCCGTACTGCGGGCAATGGCGCGGCTGCTCCGCGCTTCGCCGCCAAGGCCGGCTATCTGGCTGTGCATAGCGTGGAAAAAAGTTTCGGCTCGCGTCAGGTGGTTCGCGGCGTCAGCATCTATGTCCGCCGCGGCGAGGCGGTCGGTTTGCTCGGCCCCAACGGCGCCGGCAAGACCACGGTGTTCTACATGATCACCGGCCTGATCAAGGCGGATCGCGGCGCCATCGAACTCGATGGCCATGACGTCACCCAGCTGCCGATGTACCAGCGCGCCCGGCTCGGGATCGGCTATTTGCCGCAGGAAGCCTCGATCTTTCGCGGCCTCACGGTGGAGCAGAATATCCGCGCCGTGCTGGAGGTGGTGGAGCCCTCCAAGAAAAAGCGCGAGGCCGAGCTGAATTCGCTGCTCGACGAGTTCAACATCGCAAGACTGCGTAAAACGCCATCGATCGCGCTGTCCGGCGGCGAGCGCCGCCGCGTGGAAATTGCCCGCGCGCTGGCGACGCGGCCGAATTACATGCTGCTCGACGAGCCCTTCGCCGGCATTGATCCGATTGCCGTTGGGGACATCCAGGACCTGGTCCGCCACCTCACCAATCGCGGTATCGGTGTGCTGATCACCGACCATAATGTGCGCGAAACGCTGGGGCTGACCGACCGCGCCTATATCGTCTATGCCGGTGAGATTCTGACCGAGGGCAATCCGGACGAGATCGTCAACAACCCGGATGTACGGCGTCTTTACCTTGGCGAGGAATTCCGCCTCTAGCCCAAATTTACAATTCGTCAAGCCGTGTACATCGGCTTTGTACTGGTTTAAGCAAGAATCGGACCAAACCGTGGTTCGGTTCTTGCTTAACGGTACTTGGGTACATGGCGCTTTCGCAGAGATTAGAGTTCCGCCAGTCGCAGTCGCTGGTGATGACGCCGCAGCTGATGCAGGCGATCAAGCTGCTGCAACTGTCGAATCTCGATCTGGCGGCCTTTGTCGAAGACGAGCTGGAGCGCAATCCGCTGCTGGAGCGCGCCAATGACGGCACCGAGCCGCCGCTGCGCGGCGAACCGCCGCCGGAACGCGCTGAATTCTCCGACCGTGACGATCCGGCTTCCGGCTTCGATGACAGTCCCGGCGACCGGCCTGAGCTGGCAAACGGGGCGGGCGGCGACAATTTCGAGCCGGTCCAGGACGAGTGGTTGAACCGCGACCTCGGCAGCCGCGCCGAGATCGAGCAGACGCTGGATACCGGCCTCGACAACGTGTTTTCCGAGGAGCCGGCCGAGGCCGCCGCGCGCACCGCCCAGGACGCCGCACCTACCGCCTATACCGAATGGGGCGGCGGCGCGTCGAACGACGACAGCTACAACCTTGAAGCCTTCGTTGCGGCCGAGATCACCCTCGGCAGCCATCTCGCCGAGCAGTTGGCGGTCGCGTTCACGGCTCCCGCGCAGCGCATGATCGGGCAATATCTGATCGATCTGGTGGACGAGGCGGGTTACCTGCCGCTGGATCTGGGCCAGGCCGCCGAGCGGCTGGGCGCGCCGCCCCAGGACGTCGAGGCGGTGCTTGCCACCTTGCAGAAATTCGATCCGCCCGGCGTCTGCGCACGGAATTTGAGCGAATGCCTCGCGATCCAGCTGCGCGAACAAAATCGCTATGACCCGGCGATGCAGGCGCTGGTCGAGCATCTCGACCTGCTGGCGAAACGCGATATCGGAAGTTTAAGAAAACTCTGCGGCGTCGATGACGACGATCTCGCCGACATGATCGGCGAGATCCGGCGGCTCGATCCGAAGCCGGGCTTGAAATTCGGCTCGGCGCGGATGCAGACCGTGGTGCCTGATGTCTATGTGCGGCCGGGCCCCGACGGCGGCTGGCATGTCGAACTCAACAGCGACACCCTGCCGAGGGTGCTGGTCAATCAGGTGTATTATTTCGAACTGTCCAAGACGATCCGCAAGGACGGCGACAAATCCTATTTCACCGATTGTCTGCAGAATGCGACGTGGCTGGTGCGCGCGCTCGATCAGCGCGCCCGCACCATCCTGAAGGTCGCGACCGAGATCGTCCGCCAGCAGGACGGGTTTTTCACGCAAGGCGTGGCCCATTTGAGGCCGCTCAATCTCAAGGCGGTGGCGGACGCCATCCAGATGCACGAATCGACGGTGTCGCGCGTCACCGCCAACAAATACATGGCGACCAATCGCGGCAGTTTTGAGTTGAAGTATTTCTTCACCGCCTCGATCGCCTCGGCCGATGGCGGCGAAGCTCATTCCGCCGAGGCCGTTCGCCACCACATCAAGCAGTTGATCGACGCGGAAAGTGCGACGGCGATCCTGTCGGACGATACCATCGTGGAACGATTGCGCGAGGCCGGCATTGATATAGCCCGCCGCACCGTGGCGAAGTATCGCGAGGCAATGCGTATCCCGTCCTCGGTGCAGCGCCGCCGCGACAAGCAGAGCATGCTCGGCAATGCACTTTCGGCGCCAGCCGTACCTTCCGACCGGTCCCGCGACACCGCACCGGCTTGATCGGCTTTCGCCAATCTGGATACTGATTTCTTGAACCCTTGGCAGAACGAGGCATGACATGACCGTACGGGTCTCGGGCAAAAGCATCAGTGTCGGCGAAGCGCTGCGCGGACGCGTCAGCGAACGCACCGAAGAAGTGCTGCGCAAATATTTTGACGGCAATTATTCCGGCCATATCACCCTCAGCAAGGACGGTTTCGGTTTCCGCACCGACTGCGCGCTGCACCTGGATTCGGGAATCACGCTCGAGGCCGAGTCGAATGCAGCGGACGCCTATGCCAGCGCCGATCAGGCGCTGGTGCTGATCGAAAAGCGGCTGCGCCGCTACAAGAGCCGCCTCAAGGATCGTTCCGCCCGCAAGACCCATGCGGCGGCCGTGGCCATCGCGGAAATGAGCATGCCGACGCTGGATGCACCGAGCTATGTCATCGAAGCGCCGGGTTCGGACGGCGAGGACGAGGTGACCGCCTACAATGCAGTGATCATCGCCGAGGCAACCACGTCGCTGAAACGGCTTTCGGTCAGCGAGGCGGTGATGGAGCTGGATTTGACCGGTGCGCCGGTGATCGTTTTCCAGCATGGCAGCAGCGGACGGGTCAACATCATCTACCGGCGGCCGGACGGCAACGTCGGCTGGGTCGATCCGCCGGTGGTGACCCCCGGTGGTTAAATGCCGCGCAGCATTGACGCCCCCCGAGGCGGTCCCTATAAGTCCGCCGCCTTGCCGGGCCGGCCTGGAATTTAAGGAATTGGCACTGGTTTTGCGTTACAAATTGACGCAAGTCCGGACCGTACGTTTCCCCGCTTGACGCCGCCTCATGTAAACCTATGTCACAATCCCGACGTTCCAACTTCACCTCGGAAGCCCCATGACGATTACCGATCTGGTCGCGCCCGAGGCGATTCTCCCGGCGTTGAAAGTCAACAGCAAGAAGCAGGCGCTGCAGGAATTGTCCGCGCGCGCGGCAACCTTGACCGGGCAGAACGAGCGCTCGATCTTCGAGGTTCTGTTGCAGCGCGAGAAGCTCGGCACCACCGCGGTCGGCTACGGCGTCGCCATCCCGCACGGCAAGCTGCCGAAGCTGGAAAAGCTGTTCGGCCTGTTCGCGCGGCTGGAGCGCCCGATCGATTTCGAGGCGATGGACGGCCAGCCGGTGGATCTTGTGTTCCTGCTGCTGGCCCCGGAAGGCGCGGGCGCCGATCACCTGAAAGCGCTGGCGCGGATCGCGCGCCTGTTGCGCGACCAGGACGTCGCCAAGAAACTGCGCGCCTCGCGCGACGCGCAGGCGATCTATTCGGTGCTGGCGCTGCCGCCGGCCAGCGCGGCGTAACAGCCGGCTTGGCTTTAGTGTTCAGACCGGGGACATAGCCGATACCTGTTCGGAGACATGACCGACACTTTTCCGTACATCAAAATATTCCGCTTAAATCGCGGCGGCCATCAATGACGCGGACAATTCAACCGTGCTGACCGGGCCTTCCTCTGTATCGGGCTCGGTCCGGTACAAGATCAGATAAGGCGCCTCGACCAGCATCTGCATGGATGGACGAATATCGGATCGACGCACGCCGATGCGCAGTTGCGATTTCAGCAGGCGAGCCTTTTTCTCGATGCGATCGAAATAGCGTTCGGCAGCGGCGGGCTGCTCAAGCCCGATCATTACGTAGATTTCCAGCAGGTCGGTACGGGCCTGGTTCGACCAGACCAACTCAGTCGGCATTGCCGGCGGCTCTCGTTGCGCCCTTCAACCGCGCGCGGGCTTCGCGGCGCAGTTTCTTCATGTCCAGTTCGCCGGCCGAGCCGCTGGCGATGCCAGCGTCCCACAGCTGGCGTAGCCGCTCAATGTCCTGCTGGCGCGCTTCGCGCTTCAGTTGCGGGTTGTCAGCCATTTAGCGTCCTTTGGTAGCAAATATTGCAATCAGTCCACAGGCCATGGCGAACGTACGGTAGGCACCGGGTCATCCCTTCGAGATCATTTCCGAGACGGCATAGAGGCCTGCTGGTTCCTTCAGCACTGTCTTCTTTCCATTGAAGTAAAGCGCACCCGTCCAGGGATCGAACACCGGCACGGCGGCTTCGACGAACTCGGTGATATCCCGGCTCACGACGACAAGGTCCTCAAGGACCGCGATTGCCGCAATAAACAAATCCGGTTGACCGAACGTACGGCCGCGTTTGCGCCCCTCGACGACCAGGGTTTTCCACCGAACGATGACTTCCTCCGTGATAGTCAGGACGCGACCAGCAAACAATGGCCGTAAATTTCGCTCCAGCCACCGATGAAGGTCGGCGCGGCGAGGGGCGTCGCCCAACTGTTCGATGCCGTACCGGATTTCCGCCAGCGTGACTTCGGTAACGAACAATGTTGCGCCGGGTTGAATGTCGATGAAATCGACAATTCTGGAATGAGGTTTTGGTTTGTGGAGTTCGGAAACAACGTTGGTATCGAGCAACCAACCTCTCACAGCTTGATGTCCCGTACCTTCGACTTGACACTCAGCCGCTCGAACGGAACGTCGGCCAGCGGCGACCCTGCGAGCGCGTTGATGATATCGCGGCCTGTCAACGGTCGTTGAAGGCGATCAAACTCGTCAGCTCCGACAATGACGACGGCGTCCTTTCCGTGAAGCGTCACCCGTTGCGGGCCGCGTTGCTGCGCGTCCCTGACCACCTCGCTGAAGCGCGCTTTGGCGTCCTGGAGTCGCCACCGTCCCGTACCCGAGGCCGATCGGCCAGCCGAAGAACGCTTTTTTACGGTAGTCATTGCGAGTATCTCATTCTAGTCACGGTGACTAGAATAGGATATGTCCGGTACAATGGCAAGGATAAGGAACGGAGACCAAAAAAACACGGGCCGTCCCGATCAACCGGAAGCGACCCGCGTATCCAAACTCAATTCAGCCGCCCGCCGTTCAATGGCTGGCAGCCTTGCCGCGCGTTCAGTGAACGCTGACGGCCTGCAATTCGTTGCTCCAGGCGTTGGCGATCGCCGCTTCCCGGCTGTCGGTCAGCATGATCGGCGTGCCGTCGGCGGCGTGGAGCGCGAACAGTTTCAGTCCCGGCGCGATGCGCGGCGCTTGGGGGAAAAGCCCCGGCACGTCCTCGGAACGGATCTGCTTCACATAGGCGAGCTGGCCCTCGCCCAGGGTCGCCAGCGCCTCGGGGGAGACGCTATCGGGTTCGTACGCAACATTAGCTTCAGCCATGGTCTCGACTCCTCTGTTAGACCAAGCGGTCGAGTCCGCTACTAGTTCCCATTATTCATGTTCATTGATAGCAATTGTCTTAACGACCTTTTCAGGTTCCGGCCTGGCCAGGTCGATCGACAACAGCCCGTTCTTCAGGTCCGCGCCCAGCACCTGCATCCCCTCCGCCAGCACGAAGGTGCGCTGGAAGTGGCGCGCGGCGATGCCGCGATGGATGTATTGCCTGGCCTTGTCGTCCTGCTGGCGGCCCCGGATCACGAGCTGGTTTTCCTCAATGGTTACATCGAGTTGGTCGCGGGTAAAACCCGCCACCGCCAGCGTGATTCGCAGGCGTTCGGGCTGGCCGTTGTGACGGTCGCAGCGCTCGATGTTGTAGGGAGGATAACCGTCGGCGCCTTTCACGACGCGATCGAGCGCACGCTCGATTTCGTCGAATCCCAAAAGGAACGGACTGGATAACGAAGGAACACGAGACATCACAAAGTCCTCTCGAAGCGACTTTGAGGGGCCCTTGCGGCACCCCATTGCGACCGGCAGGCGGTCTTGCCGTCCGGTCAAGGCCAATATGGGCATGATTTGCGGGGCGTTCAAGCGGCCTGAAACGGGCCGGAAAGAGCTCTAAACGTCATTCCGGGGCGTGCGAAGCGCGCGCCCGGAATCCAGAGCCTTTGCCAAGCGGTCTGGATTCCGGGTCCACGCGAACACGCGTGTCCCGGAATGACGGGAGCTTTTACAAATCGATCCGGCTGCGGCCGTCGGCGCTGAACAGATGCAGTTTTTCCCGCGGCGCGGTGACCCGGATGCGCTGGCCGATGGCGGGCGCGCTGGTGCCGGGAACCCGTACGATCACCTCGCCCGGCGGCAGTTCCCCGGGGTTGGCGCTGACGGCCTGGATTTCGTGCTGGCGGGTGCCATAGACGAAGGTTTCCGGGCCGACCCGTTCGATCGCCTCCACGGTGAGGTCGAGCGTGATGCCGCCGGTGGCAACCGTGTCGGTGGAAATCACCAGGTCCTCCGGCCGGATACCCAAAATGCCGGCCGCGGACGCGGCGCGGCTGTCGCCCGAAAACTGCGATTTGATCTCGTCTGCACGCAGCGGCATCAGATTCATCGGCGGCGCGCCGATGAAGGATGCCACGAATGTCGTCGCCGGCTTCTGGTAGACATCGAGCGGATTGCCGAGCTGCTCGACCTCACCGCCGTTCATCACCACCAGGATATCGGCAAGCGTCATCGCCTCCAGCTGGTCGTGGGTGACGTAGATCGACGTGGTCTTCAAGCGCCGCTGCAATTTGCGGATTTCGACGCGCATGGCGATGCGCAGCTTGGCGTCGAGGTTCGACAGCGGCTCGTCGAACAGAAACACTTTCGGCTGCCGCACGATGGCGCGGCCCATCGCGACGCGCTGGCGCTGGCCGCCGGAGAGTTGCCGCGGCTTACGCTGCAGCAGCGCGCCGAGCTCGAGAATTTTCGCGGCTTCATTGACCCTTGTGTCGATCTCGGCTTCCGGCATGCGCCGGTTGCGCAGGCCGTAAGCCATGTTGTTGTAGACGCTCATATGCGGATAGAGCGCGTAGTTCTGGAACACCATGGCGATGTCGCGCTCGGCCGGCTCGATCTCGTTGACGACGCGGCCGCCGATGTCGATCTTTCCGGACGTCGTGGTCTCGAGGCCGGCGATCATGCGCAGCAAGGTGGACTTGCCGCAGCCGGAGGGCCCAACCAGCACGCAGAACTGGCCGTCGCCGACATCGAGGCTGATGCCCTTGATGGCCTCGAACCCGCCGGCGTAGGTCTTGCGGACGTCTTTCAGCGTAACGTTTGCCATCGTGCGCTACTTCTCCGTCTCGACCAGGCCGCGCACGAACAGGCGCTGCATGAACACCACCACCGCGACCGGCGGCAGCATCGCGAGGATGGCGGTGGCCATCGCCAATTGCCATTCCGCCAACTCATCGGTCGTCGTCAGCATTTTCTTGATGCCGGTGACGATGGTCTGCATCGAATCCTGCGTGGTGATCAGCAGCGGCCACAGATACTGATTCCAGCCATAGATGAACTGGATCACGAATAGCGCTGCGATGGTCGTCATCGACAGCGGCAGCAGCGTATCCTTGAAAAACTGGAACGGACCGGCGCCGTCGATCTTCGAGGCCTCCAGCAATTCGTCGGGCACGGTCATGAAGAACTGCCGGAACAACAGCGTGCCGGTCGCGGATGCGATCAGGGGCAGGATCAGCCCTGCATAGGTGTCGAGCATGCGCAAATCCGCCACCACCTTGTAGGTCGGATAGATGCGTACCTCGACCGGCAGCATCAGCGTCACGAAAATGATCCAGAACGCGGTCTTGCGGAACGGAAAGCGGAAATACACCACGGCATAGGCCGACAGGATGGAGATAAAGATCTTGCCCACCGCGATGCCGATCGCGGAGATGAACGAATTCATCAGCATGTGGCCGACCGGCTCGCGGCTGGTGCGTGAGCCGCCGATGAAGACCGCCCGGTAATAGTTTTCCAGCGCGTGGCCGCCCGGCGACAACGGCATGTTGCCGCCTACCACGGTTGCTGCGTCGTGGGTCGAAGCGATCAATGCGAGGTAGACCGGAAAGGCGACGATGAAAACGCCGAGGGTGAGGATGGCGTAAGCGATAATGTCGTTCCAGGGGCGGTGCTCGACCATCAGTACTGCACCTTGCGCTCGACATAGCGGAACTGGATGGCGGTGAGTGCGATGACGATGACCATCAGCACCACCGATTGCGCCGCCGAGCCGCCGAGATCGCCGCCGAGCCGGCCGTCGGCATAGACCTTGTAGACCATGGTGGTGGTGGCGCCCGCCGGGCCGCCGCCGGTCACCGCGTCGATGATCCCGAACGTATCGAAGAACACGTAGACGATGTTGACGACCAGCAGGAAGAAGGTGGTCGGCGACAGCAGCGGAAACACGATGGTCCAGAACCGCCGCATCGGGCCTGCGCCATCGATCGCGCCGGCCTCGATGACGCTTTTGGGGATCGATTGCAGCCCGGCCAGGAAGAACAGGAAATTGTAGGAAATCTGCTTCCACACCGCGGCCATCACCACCAGCGTCATGGCGTGGTTGCCGTTCAGCAGCGGATTCCAGTCGAAGCCCATCCAGCGCAGCGGCCGCGCCAGCGTTCCGAGCGAGGGATGAAACATGAAGATCCACAGCACGCCGGCGACCGCCGGTGCCACGGCGTAAGGCCAGATCATGAAGGTCTTGTAGACCGGCGCGGCTTTCAGGTTCTTGTCGGCCTGGGTGGCAAACAACAGCGCGATGGTGAGCGACAGCACCGCAACGAGAGATGAAAACACCGCCGTCGTCAGCATCGCCTTGTAATATTCGGGCTGGGTGAACAGCGCGTGGTAATTTTCGAAACCGACGAACTCCGAAACCAGCCCGAACGCGTCCTCGCGCTTGAACGATTGCCATAGCGCCTGGCTGGCCGGCCAATAGAAGAACACCAATGTAATGATGAGCTGCGGAATGAGCAGCAGATACGGAAGCAGCTTGCTGTTGAAGACGGCGGACTTTTCCATTAGGTCGTCGCGGCTTCCGTATGGTGCGAGGACGCCCTCTCCCGGATGGGAGAGGGCGTTCTATGGACGCCTATTTTGCGGTCTTTTCAAACGCACGCAACATGGCATTTCCACGAGTCACAGCCGCGTCGAGTGCCTCCTTGGCGGTTTTCTGCCCGGCCAGGGCAGCCTCGATTTCCTCTGCCCAGAGGTCGCGCATTTGCACCATGTTGCCGAAACGGAGACCGCGCGAATTCTCGGTAGGCTCCTTGTTGGTAAGCTCCTTCAGAGGCGTTTCCGGTATCGGATTTTTCTCATAGAAGCCGTCCGCCTTGGTCTTTTCGTAAGCGGCCTTGGTGATCGGCAGGTAACCGGATTCCTGATGCAGCTTGGCCTGGCGGTTGGTGTCGGACAGGAACGTGAAAAACTTGGCGACGCCCTTGTACTCGTCCGGCTTCTTGCCACCCATCACCCACAGCGACGCGCCGCCGATGATCGAGTTCTGCGGAGCACCGGTGACGTCCGGATAATACGGCATCGGCGCCGACGTGAAATCGAACTTGGCGGTGCCTTTCGCGGTCGCGTAATAGCCCGACGACGTCAGGAAGATCGCGCATTCGCCGGAGCCGAAGCGGCCCTCACTGGCGCTGCCGCGGCCGGAATAATCGTAGGTCTTGTCCTTCTGCAGGTCGATCAGGTTCTGCAGGTGCTTGACGTGCACCGGCGAATTGAACTTCAGTTCGGTGTCGAAGCCGTCCAGTCCGTTGGCTTTGGAGCCGATCGGCACGTTATGCCAGGCGGAGAACTGTTCGATATGCGCCCATGACGCCCAGGCATTGGAGAAGCCGCAGGTCGTGTGACCCGCCGCCTTCAGTTTCTTGGCGGCATCGAACACTTCCGGCCAGGTCTTCGGAATCTCGGCGACGCCGGCCTTCTTCAGCTCATCCTTGTTGATCCACATCACCATCGAAGAGGAGTTGAAGGGAAACGACAGCATGTCGCCCTTGGAGGTCGAGTAGTAGCCGGTGATGGTCGGAAGGTAAGCCTTGGGATCGAACGGTTCGTTCGCATCCTTCATCATCTGGTAGACCGGCTTGATAGCGCCGGTCGCGCTCATCATTGTCGCGGTGCCGACCTCGAACACCTGCATGATGTGCGGAGCCTGGCCGGCACGAAACGCGGCGATGCCGGCGTTCAAGGTGTCGGGATATGGGCCCTTGTAGGACGGCATGACCTTGTAGTCGCTCTGGCTGGCGTTGAACTCCTCCGCGAGCTTGTTGACAATGTCATTGTTGCCGCCGGTCATGGCGTGCCACCACTGCAGTTCCGTGACCGCGTGAGCAGGCGAGGCGAGCGCGAGCGCAACAGTGACTGCGGCGGCAGCGCCGAATTGTCGGATAGCCATCAAATCCCTCCCGGTTGGACCGTCATCTTCATTTCGCGCGATAACAGCGCCGGATGACGTGCAAATGACCGTATAAGCGAAACAATGTTACGGGGGAAGCGCCGGCCGAGGGAAGCGGGAAAATAGGCGGAGGCGGCGGGTGGCACGTTTCAACGAGTCGTCCCGGCGAACGCCGGGACCCATAGGGCGAGGACTCTCGTTTCGGCAGTGGGCAGATGCCTTCCTTAACAATTAACGCCAGGGGTTCTGGGTCCCGGCGTTCGCCGGGACGACTCGCGGTGATATCGCGGGTGGATCTTAGCGCTTCCGTTCAGGCCCGCAGACCACGCCGTTCTTGACCAGCGCGTCGATCTCGCCCTTCGAATAGCCGAATTCCGTCAGCACTGCGGTAGCATGCTCGCTGAATTTTGGCGGCGCGCCGCGCAAGGATGCCTTGCTGCGCTCAAAGCGGATCGGCGAGGCCACGCCCTTGTACCAGCCTTTCTCGACCACATCACCGCGGTGCACGGTGTGGGCGCTGGTCAGCGCCTGGTCGATCGACTGCACCGGGCCGGCCGGCAGGCCTGCGGCGAGCAGGCGATCGCACAGCGGACCGGCGTCATGCTGGCTGAACACGGCGGCGAGTTCGGCGCGCAGCGCATCGCGGTTGGCGATGCGGTCCTTGTTGCGGGCAAAGCGCGGATCGGTGCCGAGCTCCGGCTTGCCGATCTCCCTGGCCAGCTTGCGGAAGGTGCCGTCATTGCCGACGCCGATGAAGATGTTGTCGGTCCGGGTCGGGAAGATCGCGTAGGGCACCAGATTGGGATGCTCGTTTCCGGTGAGGCTCGGCGGCTTGCCGTGCATGAAATAATTCGCCGCATGCGGATGCATGATGGCGAGGCCGGTTTCATACAGCGTGGTTTCGAGAAACTGTCCGAGGCCGGATTTCTGCCGCTCCGCCAGCGCCATCAGAATGCCGATCGCGGCGTAAAGCCCGGTGGTGATATCGACCAGCGGCACGCCGATCCGCATCGGCCCGCTCTCGGGCGAGCCGGTCGCCGCGATCATGCCGGTCATGGCCTGGATGATGGCGTCATAGCCGGGATTGCCGCCGCGCGGACCGTCGCCGCCAAAGCCCGAAATCCGGCAATGCACGAGTTTTGGAAATTTCGCGCGCAGCACGTCGTTGCCGATGCCCCATTTGTCCAGCGTGCCCGGTTTGAAGTTCTCGATCAGGACGTCGGCGCTCTCCAGCATTTTGAGCAGGACTTCGCGGCCGCCTTCCGAGGCGAGGTCGAGTCCGATCGAACGCTTGTTGCGGTTGATGCCGACGAAATAGGCCGCGTCGTCGTCATGGAACGGCGGCCCCCAGTCGCGCACCTCGTCGCCGGCCGGCGGCTCGACCTTGACCACGTCGGCGCCGTGATCGGCCAGGATCTGCGTGCAATAGGGCCCGCCAAGCACGCGCGTCAGATCGATCACGCGCAGGCCGGTGATGGCGCCGGGGGAGGGGTTAGGGGGCGGGGATGTCATGAGAGACATAAATCATCAGAAGCGCTTTTTCGCAAATGCGCGGCCTGATGCCGACTTCAGATACCTCTCGAACGCGAAAGCTCGCTTTTCATCGCTGAACGCGATGTAGGTCCTTAGAGCATGATGCATTTAGGTTTACGCATAGCCTGAATTTTGAAAATAGTTGGCACATTCGTCGGGTGTAAAAGCTCCGAGGATTTCGCCGATCGCGGTGCAGATAGTTTCGACCGAGCGCGCGGCGGCTTTGCGCAAGAAGTGCTTGATCTTGGCGAAGGCCTGCTCGATCGGGTTCAAGTCGGGCGAGTATTTCGGCAGGAAGAAGAGCTTGGCACCGGCCGCGCGGATAAGCTGGCGCACGGCTTTGGCCTTGTGGCTGCCGAGATTGTCCATGATTACGATGTCGCCGGGATGAAGCGTGGGGACGAGGACTTTTTCGACATAGGTTCTGAAGCTTTCCCCGTCGATCGGACCATCGAATAGCCATGGAGCGTCGATCCGGTCATGGCGTAGCGCGGCCAGGAAGGTCGTGGTCTTCCAGTGCCCGTGCGGGGCCTTGGTCTGGAGCCGCAGGCCACGCGGTGCCCATCCGCGCAACGGCGTCATGTTAGTCCGCGTCCATGTCTCGTCGATGAAGACCAGACGCTCAGGCTCGATGCGGTTTTGATACTTGTGCCACTGCGCCCGCCGATGCGCGACGTCGGGGCGATCGCGTTCGCTGGCCACCACGGTTTTTTTTGAAGCTCAGCTTCTCGGCGTGGACGAAGTTCCAGACCGCCCGATAATCGACCTTGAGGCCGCGCTCGGCGAGTTCGGCGACGAGCCCGCGCAAGGTGAAGTCCCTTGCCTTGGCACGCTCCAACAACCAGGCACGGTGCTCGCCCGAAATTGCCTTCGGCTTGTGCCCGCCCATCTGCCCCGGCGCAACGCTGCCGGTCTCGCGCAAGCGCCGCACCCAGACAATCGCCGTGCTGACGCCCACGCCGAATTGTGCCGCCGCCTGATGGCAGGACAGGCCTCCAACCCCAACCGCGCCAACCACGCGCTCGCGAAGATCCATTGAATATGGTTTGCCCATCCATACTGGCCTCCATCCCAGCCAGTATGTTAAATCAGAACAGCCCTGATTTGGGAATCCCAAACCGAGTCGACCTAAAGGCATCCCGCTTTAGCTTCCAAGGCCGGTATTTCGAAGTGTGCGTTACTTCACCGGCGTTGTGTTTCGTCAACCGGGCGCGGAGGTCATCGGTGATTCCGACGTAGAAATGTTCAGAATCGAGGCTTTCGAGAATGTAGACGTATCTCATGGTGCTGCCGCCCCAGCTACGTCAGGCAGCGTAACGGCGGCGTTGCCGGGATCAAGCGAGCGCCGGTTGCAACGGCCCGCCTACGCCCTTCGGGCTACGGCGAGACAGCCTTCGCTACGATAGGGCTCGCCTAGCCGAAGCAGGCGAAGCCAGCGAAGGCTGGTGGAGCCAAGCGGGGTCGAACCGCTGACCTCTTGCATGCCATGCAAGCGCTCTACCAGCTGAGCTATGGCCCCGAACCTTGCCCGCGCCTCGAACAGCGTAGGCGGCAAGACCCTGAACACAATTCAGGGCTGATCTCAAGTCTCCTCGTCACCGGTGACGTCGCCGATGATGTCGGTCACGTCCTCGTCGCCTTCCTCCTCGTCGGCGATGAAGGTGGAATCGTCGTCATCATCGTCCTCGATGGTCTCGTCGATCTCGATGTCGTCTTCGGACTCCGGCACCACGGCCTTGACCTTGCCGGTGCTCTCCTCGGCATCGGCTTCTTCCAGCGGCACCAACTCTTCGGCCTCGGCGGGCTCCGGCACGGCCTCGGCGGCCGATGCGGCGGCTGCGGCGCTGGCGCGGGCAGCGGCGTCGGCGCGGGTGCGGGGCGGCGGAATCGGGGCGATCGGCACCACCTCGCCGGTATAGGGCGAGATCACCGGGTTCTTGTTGAGATCATAGAATTTCTTGCCAGTGGTCGGGCAAATGCGTTTGGTTCCGAGATCGGATTTGGCCACGTGCGGAGTCCTGGGAATTTTTCGAAAAACGGTGCTTCACTTGGCTAGTTGCACCGCCGCTGTCAATAGTGCTTTGCGACAGATATTACGGCCGCGTGACGCGGCGTGGCCCATGTGTTACGTGCCGCGCGCGCGCAGAGGACACAATCTTGACCCATTCCGACCAGCCGACGCCATTAGAGGCCCGATCGAGCGGAGCCCTGACCGGCAATGTCCGCGTTCCCGGCGACAAGTCGATTTCGCACCGCGCCCTGATTTTGGGCGCGCTGGCGGTCGGCGAAAGCCGGATCACCGGGCTGCTCGAGGGCGAGGACGTGCTCAATACCGCCAGGGCGATGCGGGCGCTGGGCGCACGGGTCGAGCGCCAAGAGAACGCAGATTCCGGCAATGGCGCCGTCACGTGGTCGGTCCGCGGCACAGGCGTCGCAGGCTTTGCGCAGCCGGACGCGCCGTTGGATTTCGGTAATTCCGGCACCGGCTGCCGGCTGGTGATGGGCGCCGTCGCCGGCTGTCCGATCCTGGCCACCTTCGATGGCGATGCGTCGCTGCGCAGCCGGCCGATGCGGCGGGTGCTCGATCCGCTGCAATTGATGGGCGCGCGGGTCGGCCAAGCCAAAGAGGGCGGCCGGCTGCCGCTTTCCTTGCAGGGCGCGCGGGATCCGTTGCCGATCCTCTACCGTACCCCGGTGGCGTCGGCGCAGATCAAGTCCGCGGTGCTGCTGGCCGGGCTGTCGGCGCCCGGCATCACCACCGTGATCGAGACCGAGGCCAGCCGCGACCATACCGAACTGATGCTGAAACATTTTGGTGCGCAGATCAGCTCCGTTCGCGAGGGCAGCCATGGCCGCAGGATCGCGCTTACCGGCCAGCCCGAGCTGCACGGCGCCGATGTCGTGGTGCCGGCCGATCCGTCATCGGCGGCGTTTCCGATCGTCGCGGCCTTGATCGTCGAGGGCTCCGACATCGTGCTGACCGACGTGATGACCAATCCGCTGCGCACCGGGCTGTTCACCACGCTGCGCGAGATGGGCGGCTCGATCGAGGAGAGCGAGGTGCGCGGCGACGCCGGCGAGCCAATGGCGCAATTCCGCGTGCGCGCCTCCAAACTGCGCGGCGTCGAGGTGCCGCCGGAACGCGCGCCGTCGATGATCGACGAATATCTCGTGCTGGCGGTGGCTGCGGCGTTTGCCGAAGGCACCACCATCATGCGGGGCTTGCAGGAATTGCGGGTCAAGGAATCCGACCGGCTGGAGGCGACCGCCGACATGCTGCGCGTCAACGGCGTCAAGGTGGAGATTGTCGGCGACGACATGATCGTCGAGGGCAAGGGCCACGTGCCGGGCGGCGGCCTCGTCGCCACCCACATGGACCATCGCATCGCGATGTCGGCGCTGGTGATGGGGCTGGCTTCGGACAAGCCGGTGACGGTCGACGACACGGCGTTCATCGCCACCAGCTTTCCGACGTTTATCCCGATGATGCGCGGGCTGGGGGCGGAGTTTTCGTGAGGCAGTCTCGATGAGTTCAGCCTTCGACCGCGATGCATTGCTCGACGCGTTCGATCGCATCGGCTACGCCGCCGTCGAGGCCGGAACGAAATTGCAGATTGCCGTTTATGGCGGGTCGGCACTGATGCTGGCCAGCAATTTCCGGTTCGCGACGGAGGATGTCGATATCGCCGAGATCGGCGGCGAATGGCCGGGGTGGCTCACCACCGCCGTCATAGCCATCGCGCGCGAAAGGGGCTGGAGCGAGGACTGGCTCAACGACGCAGTGACGTTTCATCTAAGTCCGCTGGCCGAGCTTCAGCGCGATCACCTGCCGTTCGGCAACTTTCCGCGCCGGACCGAAGCCGTGGGTTTGTCGGTTTTCATCCCGACAGCGCGCTACCTGCTGGCGATGAAACTCAAGTCGCTGCGCATCTCCGACTTCGAGAAGGGCGCCGCGGACATGGCCGACACGGCGCATCTGTTGCGGGTTGTCGGTATCATCGAAGTCGAGCAGGCGATCGGGGTTCTGGCCGAATTTTTCCCCCGCAGCGCCACGGATGCTGACAAACAGCGTTTTGTGCTAAAGCGGCTGTTGTCCCAGGAACCAGCCACCAATGCGCCCAAATACCCTCGCGAAAGCGACGACGAGAATTGAGCAGGGCGAACCGCTGGAAAAGGCGCTGTCCGAATTTCTCGATACCTTCTACACCGCGCCGGACTCGGCCAGCCGGATCGAGATGCTGCGCGAGGAGCCGGTATCGATCGGTACGCGCCAGGACGCGCTGATCGGCGCGGTCGCGGAATATCTTTCGCATGAATATGCCCTGCCGCGTGTCCCGGCATGGGCTTTCACACCGTCGCGGTATCTTGACCGCGCGTGGCACACCACGCCGTTTGAGGATGCCGGGATGCGCGAATATCTCACCTTCTCCAGTCCCGCAGAATTCGCCTCCCGCAACATCTTCACGGAGGAGCGGCCGTTGCGCCGCGCGCGTGGCCCCGGCAACCGTGCAGGACGCGCCTCCTCATGATCATCGCCATCGACGGACCCGCGGCTTCAGGCAAAGGCACGCTCGGCAAGCGGCTGGCCGCGCATTACGGCTATCGTCACCTCGATACCGGCGTGATCTACCGCGCGGTGGCCAAGGCGCTGCTGGACGCAGGGGCCGATCTCACCAACGAGATGATAGCGGTCTCCGCGGCGCTGGCGCTCGATCCCGAAAAGTTCGGAAATCCGGCCTTGAAGACCCAAACGGTGGGCGAGGCGGCCTCCGTGGTCTCGGCGATCCCCAAGGTGCGGGAGGTGCTGGTCAATTTTCAGCGGCAATTTGCGTCCGATCCGCCAGGTGCTGTGCTCGACGGCCGCGACATTGGAACCGTGATCTGCCCCCATGCCGACGTGAAAATCTTCGTTGTCGCGGACCCCAAGGTCCGGGCCCGCCGGCGCACCCTGGAAGCCCGCGCGAGGGGCGAGGATGCCGACGAGGCCGCGGTGCTGGCGGATATCCTCAAACGCGACGAACGGGACCAGAATCGGGCCGTTGCGCCTTTAAAACAGGCCTCAGATGCATACTTGCTCGACAACTCGCAGTTGGATATAGAAGGCGGCGTCCGGGCCGCCATCGACATTGTCGAGGCCGTCCGAGCGGGCCGGCCGAGGGTTTGACGCCCTGCCGTCATTGGAGGAGAAGCCCGCTCCCGGTCTTGAGATCGAAAGCTCTGACCCCGGAACAAATCAACGTATCGAACGTGCAGGCATGCTGCCGGCCCGCTTTCGCAATTTTTTGCGGGGACGGTCGTTAGGGTTTGCGGACCCCCAACACTTCACGCGCGATACGCCCTTTAACCCGAATGGCCGGCGATACCCGCATCTGGAGAACAAATGGCTTCGACTGCTTCTTCCTATAATCCCTCGCGCGACGATTTTGCCGCGATGCTCGACAAGTCCTTCGCAGGCGGCAATCTGCAGGAAAGCTCCGTCATCAAGGGCATCGTTGTTGCGATTGAAAAAGACATGGCCGTGATCGACGTCGGCCTCAAGACCGAAGGCCGCGTGGCGCTTCGCGAATTCAACGGTCCCGGCCGCGAGGCCGATCTCAAGGTCGGCGACGAGGTCGAGGTGTTTCTCGACCGCATCGAAAATGCGCTCGGCGAAGCCGTGCTGTCGCGCGACAAGGCGCGGCGCGAGGAAAGCTGGGGCAAGCTCGAAAAGGCCTTCAACAATAACGAGAAGGTGCACGGCGTCATCTTCAACCAGGTCAAGGGCGGTTTTACCGTCGACCTCGATGGTGCGGTGGCCTTCCTGCCGCGCTCGCAGGTGGATATCCGCCCGATCCGCGACGTTGCACCGCTGATGAACAATTCGCAGCCGTTCCAGATCCTCAAGATGGATCGCCGCCGCGGCAACATCGTGGTGTCGCGCCGCACCGTGCTGGAAGAGACCCGCGCCGAGCAGCGCCAGGAGCTGGTCCAAAACCTCGAAGAGGGCCAGGTCATCGACGGCGTGGTCAAGAACATCACCGATTACGGCGCGTTCGTCGATCTCGGCGGCATCGACGGCCTGCTGCATGTCACCGACATCGCGTGGCGCCGGGTCAATCACCCGACCGAGGTTTTGACCATCGGCCAGACGGTGAAGGTGAAGATCATCAAGATCAACCACGAAACCCACCGCATCTCGCTCGGCATGAAGCAGTTGCTGGACGATCCGTGGCAGGGCATCGAGGCCAAATACCCGCTCAATGCGCGCTTCACCGGCCGCGTCACCAACATCACCGACTACGGCGCGTTCGTCGAACTGGAGCCAGGCATCGAAGGCCTCATCCACGTCTCGGAAATGTCGTGGACCAAGAAGAACATGCACCCCGGCAAGATCGTCTCCACCTCGCAGGAAGTCGAAGTGCAGGTGCTGGAAGTGGATTCCGTCAAGCGCCGGATTTCGCTCGGCCTCAAGCAGACCATGCGCAATCCGTGGGAAGTGTTCATCGAGAAATTCCCGGTCGGCTCGACCGTCGAGGGCGAGGTCAAGAACAAGACCGAGTTCGGCCTGTTCCTCGGGCTCGAAGGCGACGTCGACGGCATGGTGCATCTGTCCGACCTCGACTGGAAGCTTCCCGGCGAGCAGGTGATCGACAACTTCAAGAAGGGCGACATGGTCAAGGCCATCGTGCTCGATGTCGATGTCGAGAAGGAGCGCATCTCGCTCGGCGTCAAGCAGCTCGAGGGCGATCCGTTTGCCGAACCCGGCGACGTCAAGAAGGGCGCGGTGGTGACCTGCGAAGTGCTCGAGGTGAAGGAAAGCGGCATCGAGGTGCAGATCTCGGGTACCGATTTCACCACCTTCATCAAGCGGTCTGAACTGGCGCGCGAGCGCTCCGATCAGCGCGCCGAGCGTTTCGCGGTCGGCGAAAAGGTCGACGCACGCGTCATCCAGTTCGACAAGAAGGCCCGCAAGGTGCAGGTCTCGATCAAGGCGCTGGAAGTCGCCGAAGAGAAGGAAGCCATCGCGCAGTACGGGTCCTCGGATTCGGGTGCGACGCTGGGCGACATTCTCGGCACCGCGCTCAAGGGCCGCGCGGAGAAGTAAGCTTTCGGCGGCGTTAAAAACATGGGGCTCCGGTTTCGACCGGGGCCCTTTTTGTTTTACTACACCGTCATCCTGAGGAGCCGCGCGCTTGCGCGGCGTCTCGAAGGATGGCCACGGGCGCTTGTGGCCCATCCTTCGAGGCTCGCGGTGAAGACGGATGACGAGTTCATAACTTTCAGGGGCCTTGTTTTCTTCATAAAGCATCGCAATTGATGTATTCAGGTAACCCGATGTCCACGCTGCGAATGCAAAACGCGCAGGCGCCCCAGGAGAAACTCGATGTCGCTTGATTCCGATGTGATCGTCGACCGCCGCAGGATGCGCCGCAAGCTGACGTTCTGGCGCGTCGCCGCGGTGCTGGTGGCGATCGTGGCGATCGTCACCGTCGGCGTGCTGGCGACGCCGGGCGGCCGTCAGGCGCTGGCCGTGTCCGGCTCGATCGCGCGCGTCAATATCGAGGGCCTGATCCGCAGCGATCAGGTTCGCGCCGAGGCGCTGGAGCGGCTCGAAAAATCATCGGCCGCGGCAGTGATCGTGCACATCAATTCCCCCGGCGGCACCACGGCCGGTTCCGAGCAGCTTTACGACGCGCTGGTGCGCCTGAAGGCGAAGAAGCCGCTGGTCGTGGTGGTCGATGGCCTCGCCGCGTCGGGCGGCTACATCACGGCGATCGCCGCCGATCACATCGTCGCCCAGCAGACCTCGCTGGTCGGCTCGATCGGCGTGCTGTTTCAAATTCCGAACGTCACCGAGCTGATGAAAACCGTCGGCGTCAAGATCGAGGAAGTGAAGTCTTCGCCGCTGAAGGCGGCGCCCAACGGCTTCGAGCCGACCAGCCCCGAAGCGCGCGCGGCGCTCGATGCGCTGGTGAAGGATACTTACGCGTGGTTTCGCGGCCTCGTGAAAGAGCGCCGCGGCATGGACGATGCGTTACTGGAAAAAGTCGCCGACGGGCGCGTCTTCACCGGACGTCAGGCGGTCGATCTGAAGCTGATCGACCAGTTGGGCGACGAGAAGACCGCGATCGCGTGGCTGGTCGCGAACAAGAATGTCAAAAGCAATCTGCCGGTGCGGGATTTCAAGCTGTCGCCGCGGTTCGGCGACCTGACGTTTCTGCGTACCGCAGCTTCGATCACCTTCGATGCGCTGGGTTTGAGCGCGGTCGCGCGCCAGATCGAGCAGGCTGGCGTCGCCCGGGCGATCGAACACCTCAGCCTCGATGGCATGCTGGCGTTATGGCGTCCCGCGGCCTCGAACTGAACCGCGTAAGTCCGGTTTCCGTCACTTTCTCCCGCATTGCGGGCGTTGTCACAATCCCCAATCCGGCCATTTGTCACGTGCTTTCGGACGCTCGGAATTTCATTTAGCGTCTTGACAGTTCAAGGCATTTTCACGGAAATGGATGTCCCCACGCCACGGGTCCCGTTTCCCATGATCAAATCCGAACTCGTTCAGCGCATCGCCGAGCACAACCCGCACCTTTATCAGCGGGATGTGGAGAACATTGTGAACGCGATCCTCGATGAAATTGTCGCTGCCCTAGCGCGCGGCGACCGCGTCGAGTTGCGCGGTTTCGGCGCTTTCTCGGTGAAGCATCGCCCCGCCCGCGCAGGCCGCAATCCGCGCACCGGCGCCCACGTGCCGGTCGATCAGAAGAGCGTGCCGTTTTTCAAGACCGGCAAGGAAATGCGCGAACGGCTGAACCGCGAGCCTGGGGCTGCCGACGCGGGCGCGTGAGCAGGTCAGGTCCGCTCCACAGCGAGAGAGCTTCATGCGCAAATTTTTCACGGCCCTGATCGTGATTCCGCTGGGCCTGCTGTTTGTCGTTTTCGCGGTGGCCAACCGGCACTTCGTGACCGTGTCGTTGGATCCGTTCAATACCCGCGATCCGTCGGTCGGCTTCACCATGCCGCTGTTCGCAGTCATCATCGTGGTGGCAATCCTGGGCGTGGTGGCGGGCGGCACCGCGACCTGGTTCCGGCAGCGCCACTGGCGGCGCGCGGCGCGGCAATCTGAGGCCGATGCGAGGCGGGCTCAGACGCAGCTGGCCGAGCTGCGCACTGGCGCCATGACCGCCTCGCGGGGCGATCCGCAGCGCTTCCTGGCGCTGCCCCCGCAGGGCGCCGGATACGGGGCCGCCGGGCGAGACAAGCACGGCGCGACATTGTAGAACCCGCCCCGATCGCCCTGTTTTCCTTGACCTGTTGTCGCTGTTTTAACCTGTGCCCTGAGCCATGTCCCTGATCGTCAAAATTTGCGGCCTGTCCGCGCGTGAGACGCTCGACGCAGCACTTGAAGCTGGCGCCGACATGGTGGGATTCGTGTTTTTTCCCCCATCGCCCCGGCATCTCGGCCTGGAAAAGGCCCGTGAACTCGGCAAGCAGGCCGAGGGCCGCGCTGTCAAAGTCGCACTGTCGGTCGATGCCGACGACGCGACGCTGGCCAATATCGTCGAAGTGCTGCAGCCGGACATTTTGCAGTTGCACGGCAAGGAAACGGTGGCGCGGGTGCGCGACATCAAGCAGAAATTCGGACTGCCAGTGATGAAGGCGATTGCGGTCGAAACCTCCGCCGACCTCGCGGCGCTGCCGGGCTATGCCGCGGTGGCGGACCACATCCTGTTCGACGCCCGCGCGCCGAAACATGCCACCCGCCCCGGCGGCCTCGGCGCCACCTTCGACTGGCATGTGCTGGAAAATCTCGACCTCAAAATTCCCTTCATGGTTTCCGGCGGCCTCAACGCTGCGAATGTCGCGGAGGCCGTGCGTGTCACGCGTGCGGGCGGCGTCGATGTATCCTCGGGGGTGGAAAGCGCGCCTGGCATCAAGGACCCCGACATGATCCGTGCTTTCATTCGCGCCGCGCGCGCATTTTCAACGGCGTCATGCCCGGGCTCGTCCCGGGCATCCACGTCTGCCGAAGCAGCAAGCAAGACGTGGATGGCCGGGACAAGCCCGGCCATGACGAAAGGGTAAGATGAATCCAAACCTGCCCAATTCCTTCCGCAGCGGTCCGGACGAGACCGGGCATTTCGGTATTTTCGGCGGCCGCTTTGTCGCCGAAACGCTGATGCCGCTGATCCTCGACCTGGAAAAGGCCTATGCCGAGGCCAAGGCCGATCCGGCGTTTCACGCTGAGATGAACGGCTACCTGAAGGACTATGTCGGCCGGCCGTCGCCGCTGTATTACGCCGAGCGGCTCACCGACCATCTCGGCGGCGCCAAAATCTATCTCAAGCGCGAGGAGCTGAACCACACCGGCTCGCACAAGGTCAACAACGTGCTGGGCCAGATCATGATCGCGCGCCGCATGGGCAAGAAGCGCATCATCGCCGAGACCGGCGCCGGCCAGCATGGCGTAGCCACGGCGACCCTGTGCGCGCGGTTTGGTCTTGAGTGCATCGTCTATATGGGTGCGGTCGATGTGGCGCGGCAGGCGCCGAATGTGTTCCGGATGGAGATGCTGGGCGCCAAAGTGGTCCCCGTGCAGTCGGGCACCCGCACGCTGAAAGACGCGATGAACGAAGCGCTGCGCGACTGGGTGACCAACGTCCACAATACGTATTACTGCATCGGCACGATCGCCGGGCCGCATCCCTATCCGGCGATGGTGCGCGATTTCCAGTGCGTGATCGGCAACGAGACCCGCGCGCAGCTGCAGGAGGCCGAAGGCCGTCTGCCGGATTCGCTGATCGCCTGCATCGGCGGCGGCTCCAACGCGATGGGATTGTTCCATCCCTTCCTCGACGACCCCGGTGTGGAGATTTTCGGCGTCGAGGCGGCAGGCCATGGGCTGACGCAATTGCACGCGGCATCGATCGCCGGCGGCCGGCCCGGCGTGCTGCATGGCAACCGCACCTATCTCCTGATGGACGATGACGGCCAGATCCAGGACGCGCATTCGATATCGGCGGGGCTGGATTATCCTGGCATCGGGCCGGAGCATTCGTGGCTGCATGAAACCGGCCGCGTGACGTATCTGTCCGCGACCGACGATGAAGCGCTGGCCGCGTTCCAGCTGCTGTCACAGATGGAAGGCATCATTCCCGCGCTGGAATCGGCGCATGCCATCGCCAAGGTGATGGATCTGGCGCCGAAGCGGCCAAAAGATCACCTGATGGTGGTCAACCTCTCCGGCCGCGGCGACAAGGATATCCCGCAGGTCGCGGAAATCCTGCGGGGGAAGAAATCATGACCACCCGTATCGATACCTGTTTCGCCGAGCTCAAGCGCGAAGGCCGCGCGGCGTTTGTCACCTTTCTGATGGCCGGCGATCCCGACCTTAAAACCTCGCTCGACATCATCAGGGCGCTGCCGGAGGCGGGCGCGGATATCATCGAGATCGGCATGCCCTTCACCGATCCGATGGCGGATGGTCCGGCGATTCAGGCAAGCGGCCTGCGCGCGCTGAAGGCCGGCACCACACTGAAGAAGACTCTGGCGCTGGTGCGTGACTTCCGCGGCGGCGATGACACCACGCCGATCATCCTGATGGGCTACTATAATCCGATCTACATCTACGGCGTCGACAGGTTTCTGGCCGATGCCAGGGCTGCCGGCGTCGATGGGCTGATCCTTGTCGACATGCCGGCGGAAGAGGACGACGAACTCTGCATTCCCGCGCTGAAGATGGGTCTCAATTTCATCCGCCTGGCGACGCCGACCACCGACGACAAGCGGCTGCCGGCGGTGCTCGCGAATACCTCGGGCTTTGTCTATTACGTGTCGATCACCGGCATCACCGGCAGCGCCGCCGCCGATATCACGGCGGTCACCGAGGCGGTCAGCCGGATCAAGCGCCACACAAAACTGCCGGTTTGCGTCGGCTTCGGAATCCGCACCCCGGAGGCCGCGCGCGCCATCGCCGAGAATGCCGATGGCGCGGTGGTGGGCACGGCGCTGGTCGATGCCTTGGCAAGCAGCCTCGATGCCGAGGGCCGGGCCACGGCCAGGACCGTCGCCGCAGTGGCCGACCTGGTGGCCTCATTGGCGCAGGGCGTGCGCGGAGCCAAGCAGGCTGCGGAATAAGCCACAATTGCAGGCGACACAGGCCCAGGCGGCTTGCCGGGCATCGCCCGGGCCGCCATATATTGCCAAGCGATTCCTTGTCGCACGGAGCGAGACATGAATTGGCTCACCAACGTGGTCCGGCCGAAAATTCGCAGCATCCTGCGCCGCGAAACGCCGGAGAATTTGTGGATCAAGTGCCCCGATACCGGGCAGCTGGTGTTCTACAAGGACGTCGAGAGCAACCAGTTCGTCATCCCCGGCTCGAACTATCACATGCGCATGGGCGCGGTGGCGCGGCTGAAGTCGATCTTCGACAACGAGGTCTGGTACGACATCGCGCTGCCCGAGGTTACCGCCGATCCCCTGAAATTCCGCGACGAGCGCCGGTATGCCGACCGCATCAAGGATGCGCGCGCCAAGACCGGCCTGAACGACGCCATCAAGGTCGGCTACGGCAAGCTGGAGGGGGCCGCGGTCGTCATTGCGGTGCAGGATTTCGACTTCATGGGCGGCTCGCTCGGCATGGCCGCCGGCGAAGCGATCGTGCGCGGCCTTGAGCTCGCAGTGGAAAAGAAATCGCCCTTCATCGTGTTCGCGGCTTCCGGCGGGGCGCGGATGCAGGAGGGCATCCTGTCGCTGATGCAATTGCCGCGCACCACTGTCGCGGTGCAGATGCTGCGCGAGGCAAAACTGCCGTATCTCGTGGTGCTGACCAATCCAACCACCGGCGGCGTCACCGCGTCCTATGCCATGCTCGGCGACGTGCAGATCGCCGAGCCCGGTGCATTGATCGGTTTTGCCGGCGCGCGCGTGATCGAACAGACCATCCGCGAGAAATTGCCGGACGGGTTTCAGCGCGCGGAGTACCTCAAGGACCACGGCATGATCGACATGGTGGTGCATCGCCACGATCTGCGTCCGACCCTGGCGCGGCTGTGCCGGCTGTTGATGAGGTCGCCCGCGATCGAACCCGCGCCAAGACCCGAGGCGGAGCCGACCGCGGCGCAGGCTCCAATCGCATCGACTGCGGACGCGGTGCCGGCAGCACCGCAAGCGTGAACGCGCCCGCAGCCAAACCGGCGCCGCCGCTCGGCGACCTCCTCGCGCGGATGTCGAGGCTGCATCCCAGGCATATCGATCTGAACCTGGAACGGGTGCATCGGCTGCTGCAGCGGCTGGGTCATCCCGAACGCAAACTTCCGCCGGTGATTCATGTCGCCGGCACCAACGGCAAGGGATCGACCATCGCCTATCTGCGTGCGATCCTGGAAGCGGCGGGTTTGCGCGTTCACGTCCTTACCTCGCCGTATCTGGTGCGGATCAACGAGAGTTTTCGCTTGGGCAAAGCCGGCGGCGGCGTTCTCGTCGAGGATGCCGAATTGCGCGCGACGCTGGAGCATTGCGAGCGTGTCAATGACGGCGCGCCCATCACCATCTTCGAAATCCAGACCGCGGCGGCGTTTTGCCTGTTTGCCCAGCATCCGGCCGATGTGGTGCTGCTGGAAACCGGCCTCGGCGGACGGCTCGACGCCACCAATGTGATCGACGCGCCGCGGGCCGCCGTCATCACGCCTGTCGGCATGGACCACACCGAATTTCTCGGCGACACGCTGATCAAGATCGCCGGTGAGAAGGCCGCCATCATCAAGCGCAGCGTGCCGGTGATCTCGGCGGAGCAGCCGCCCGAGGCGGCGGCCGTGATCGAGCAACAGGCAAAACGCATGCATGCGCCGCTGCATGCAGCGGGGCAGGAGTGGCACGTCAATGTCGAGCGCGGGCGGCTGGTCTATCAGGACGAGCGCGGCTTGATGGATCTGGCCGCGCCAAAACTGTTCGGGCGGCATCAGTTCGACAATGCCGGGCTTGCGATCGCAACCTTGCGCGCGCTCGATGCGTTCAGGATCGACGCCGCCGCCTTCGAGGCCGGCATCCTCGGCGCCGAATGGCCGGCGCGGATGCAGCGGCTGGCGTCGGGAAAACTGCTCGATCTGGCGCCGCGGGGCTGCGAATTATGGCTCGATGGCGGGCATAACGCCGATGGCGGGCGCGTGGTGGCGGCTGCATTGGGCGATCTCGAGGAGCGGGTATCGCGGCCGCTGGTGGTGATCGCCGGCATGATGGGCAACAAGGACGCGGAAAGCTTTCTCGCCAACTTTGCGGGCCTGACCCGGCACATCATCGCCGTGCAGATTCCGGACCGCGACAATGCGATGGCGCCGGACACGCTGGCCGATGCGGCGCGGCACCTGGGCATGCGGGTCGAAACCTCCTCCGGGGTCGAGGCGGCGTTGCGTTCGCTGACGCGCTTGTCTTACGAGGTGCCGCCGCGGATTCTCGTCACGGGCTCGCTGTATCTCGCAGGCCATGTGCTGGCTGCCAACGGCACGCTGCCGAAATGAGGGCCTGATGCGGTTTGCCGCGATAGCCGACATTCACGGAAACTACCTCGCGCTGGAGGCCGTTATCGCCGACATCCGCGCGCAAGGGATCGACGACATTGTTGATCTCGGCGATATGGTGAGCGGGCCGCTCGACGGGCGCCGCACTATAGAAATGTTAATGGCGCTCGGCGCGGTTCACGTGCTTGGCAACCACGACCGCTATCTGATCGACAGGCCGCCCGAGAAGATGGGCTCGTGGGAACGGCCCGTAGTTGCGCAACTCGATTCCGGCCATCTCGCATGGCTGCGCGCGGTTCCGCCGACGCTTGTGTTTCGCGATCAGGTCTTTCTCTGCCACGGGACGGCCAGGAGCGATGAAGTCTATTGGCTGGAGACGGTATTGCCGGATGGTGCGGTTCGGATGTCGTCGCTGGAAGCGGTCGAGAATCCGGCAGAGGGCGTCGAGCAATCGTTGATTCTCTGCGCCCACACCCACATCGCGCGTGCGGTAAGACTTCGCGACGGTCGAATGGTGGTCAATCCGGGCAGCGTCGGCTGTCCCGGATATCGCGCGAAGCATCCGTTCCCGCATGTGATGGAAGCGGGCACGCCGGACGCGCGCTACGCGATCCTGGAGCTGATCGATGGAAGCTGGCGTGTGACCTTCCGCCACGTGCCGTACGATCACGAAGCGATGGCGGCGCTGGCGCGGAAAAACGGTCAGCCGGAACTGGCGTCGGCGCTCGCTACAGGATGGATCCGGTAAAGCAAAAAACGGCCGGCGAGAGCGTCGCCGGCCGCCATGAAAAATTATCGCGAGAGGCGGATCAGACCGCAGCCGTGATCCACTGCTGCAGCTTCTGCTTTGGTGCTGCGCCGACCTGGCGCGAGGCCATCTCGCCGCCCTTGAAGATCATCAGGGTCGGGATCGACATCACGCCGTATTTTGAGGCCGTCTTCGGGCTCTCGTCGACGTTGAGCTTGACGATCTTGACCTTGTCGCCCATCACGCCGGAAATCTCGTCCAGCGCCGGCGCGATCATGCGGCAGGGGCCGCACCATTCGGCCCAGAAATCGACCACGACCGGGCCAGTCGCCTTGAGCACTTCGGCTTCGAAATCGGCGTCAGAAACCTTGCCAACGGCCATTGCAACACCTCGTTCACTGCGTTTGAAAGCGGCAGAAGAATCGCCGCCGGGATCATGCAATCAACCTATGAACGGGGGGGTGCCGGGTCAAGCTCGCTCATCCCTTCGGATAATAGTGGCCAGTTGCGCGTCCAGCGCGGGGGCCGGAATCTCCATCATTTCAGGCGTTTCGGTCCACAGCAGCGCGGCCCGGATCGGTAGTTGGGGATAAAGTTTTGTGAGAACCGCCCGGTAGAGCGCGAGCTGGCGGATATAGGCCGCCGGCGTCCCGGCCACGGTGCGCGGCGGGGCATGATTGGTTTTGTAGTCGACGATCAGCAGTTCGGCCGGCGTCACCGCCAGCCGGTCGATCTGGCCGGATATCAGCGCGGGCGGCCGTCCCGGCCGGTCCAGCCTTCCTGCGATGGAGACTTCGGCGCGGCTTCCGGGCGCGAACACCGCGGCAAAGCGGCTGTCGCCGATCAAATCCAGTATTTGGGTGGCAAGCGCCTCTTGTTCTTCAGCCTTCCATTCGTCGGCATTGCGCGCGAAATATCGCAGCGCCGCATCGCGCCGGCGTTCGGCTGGAACATCGGGCAGCGATTGTAGCAGCCGGTGCACCAGCTTGCCGCGCAGCCGTGCCCGTTTACGCAATTGGGCAGCTTCGTTGCGGCGGATGGTTTGGCCGGTTGCCTCATCGGAATCCGAGGGCCGCACGAGGTTGCCGATGGGCGTTTCACGCGGCGCGGGCGTACGCAGCCACGTCGGCAAGGAGATCGCGCTGACAGCAGTCTGGCCCGGTGCCGCCGCGGCCACCACGGGACTTGCGTCCTCTGCCCGCGAAAAACGTTTCACCACGCCATCCGGCGGCGGCACGTTCTGCATGTGCAAGCCGGAATTGCTTAAGCCCTTTTCGATCAGGTCGTACCACGACAGCGGGCGCAAGACGTTGCGATTGCCGGGCATGCAGCCGGCGACGATCAGCCGGTCGGCCGCTCGGGTCATCGCCACGTAAAGCAGCCGGCGGTATTCGTCCTCGGTCTCGCCCAGCATGGCCGCTCGCGCAGCTGCGACCGCGGGCGGGTCTTCCGCCTTCTTGCCGGCCCACACCACAACTCCGGGCGCGGATGGCTGCGCGTTGCCCTGCGGCATCCGGATCAGTTTCAGACGCGTGGTATCCGAGGGCGAAGTCGTGGTATCGACCAGAAACACTACGGGCGCTTCCAGTCCCTTGGCGCCATGCACCGTCATGACCCGCACTTCGTCGCGCGAGATTTCCATATCGCGCTTCACTTCCGTATCGGCGGCGCGCAGCCACGCCATGAAGCCCTGCAGCGATGCCGGGGCCTTACGCTCATAGCCAAGCGCGAGCTCGAGAAATTCGTCGAGCGCGTCGTTGGCTTCGTGCCCGAGCCGGCGCAGGATGCGCAGACGGCCACCGTCGCCGCCCAGCAGCCAGGCATAGAACGCAAACGGCGTCTCGGTTGCGAAACGGCGCTCGCATTGTTTCAGACGGTCCAAGGCAGCCGCGATCCGTTCATTCGATCCGGAGTGATGGTTGAGCGCCCGGCGAAGCGACCCCTTCCGCTCGTACGCCAGCTTGAACAAGTCATCTTCGCCAAGGCCGAACAGCGGACTCTTCAGCGCCACCGCGAGCGCCAAATCGTCCTGTGGCAGCAGCAGCGCATCCGCGAGGTTCATCAGATCGATGATCGCAATATGTTCGGTCAGCTTCAGTCTGTCTGCGCCCGCAACAGGAACGTTGGCGTGCTTCAACGCCTGAATGATGGTGTCGAACGCGTTGCCGCGCCGCCGCACCAGCACCAGCACGTCGCCATAGCGCAGCGGCCGCCGGTCGCCGACGGGCCCTGTCATGGTGCCGTCAGCGATCAGCTTCTTGATTTCGGCTTGGACGCGCCGGGCGAGCCGGACTTCGGGGCTGGTCTCCGATACCGCATCGAACGCTGCCCGCCAGCCCTCGATATCCTGCGCTTTTTTCGGCAGCTCCAGCGCCCACAGGTCGATCAGGCTAGGGCCGGCATCGGTGAGCGACTCATGGATCGGATAGCCGATCTCGGCGGCGTGAATGCTGCGGTAGATTTCTTCGTTGCGGAACACATGGTCGACCGAATGCAGGATCGCGGCGCCCGAACGGAATGAATAGGTCAAGGATACCGGATCAAACTTCAGTCCGGCATCCTCGAATTTGCTTTGCAAAGATTTGCGGCGCAACTCGAATTCGCGCGGCGCGGCGCCCTGGAACGAAAAGATCGACTGCTTCTCGTCGCCGACCGCAAAGATGGTGCGCCTGACGCCGTCGCGCGCGCCTTCGCCCGACGTGAATTCAGAAATGATATGCGCGACGATCTCCCACTGCCGAGGGCTTGTGTCCTGCGCCTCGTCGATCAGCACGTGATCGACGCCGCGGTCGAGCTTGAATTGCACCCAGCCGGGAACGCCCGGCCGGTCCAGCATCGCTAGCGTCTTGTCGATCAGGTCGCCGTAGTCGAGCAGCCCGCGTTCCTGCTTTTCGCGGCGGTAGTTGGCGGCAACTGCGGTCGCAATGATGAGCAGGGCCTGCGTGCGATCGCGGATCGTCAGTGAGCGGCGCTTTTCGATCAGCGGGCCGATGCGGTCGGCCTCTTGCTCGAACGATCGGCCGATCACGGGGTTGTTGTCGCAAAACTTCTTCGTTACCACCGATTTGCGCGGCGCCAGCGCATCGGTCAGGAACACGTTGAGGTAGGCATCGACCTGTTCGCTGCCGGAAAAAACCCGTGCCTCGCGAAGCCGGGCCGCCTGGTCGGAATCGGATTTGCTTCCGGTATCGAGGGCCGTGGCTAGGCCTTCCCATTGCGATCGCGGCAGATGCGGGCCATCGACGATCTCGCGCTCGATGTCCGCAAGGTTCTCTTTCGGATTTACCCCGAGCGCGGCGGATACCTGCCCCATAGCTGCATTGATGCTCCCTGCGCTGTCGGTCCATGCCATGAAGTGATCGCGGCTCAGACAAGCTTCGCGCACCACGTCCTTGAACGTCACGTCGGCGGCGCTGGACATGGCGACGTCGAGGGCGCGGCCCGCGGAGCTTTCCGAATCGCGCGATGCGTCCAGCAGCACCTTGAGATTGGCACGCTCCATCATCTCGGTCTGGTCGCGGTCGTCGAGCACCGCAAAACGCGCAGGCACGTTAGCCTCGAACGGAAACTGCTGCAGGAGCCGGGTGCAGAGCGCGTGGATAGTCTGCACTTTCAGTCCGCCGGGCGTTTCCAACGCGCTAGCGAACAGTTCGCGCGCGCGGCTGCGCAGTCTCGCGTCCGGTCGGGCGATTCCCACATCACGAATCGCGGCGTCGAGCTTGGTATCGTCCAGCGTGACCCAGTGCCCCAGCGTCGTGAATACCCGCTCTGCCATGTTGGCGGCTGCCGCCTTGGTGAAGGTGATGCAGAGGATCTTTTCCGGCGGCACGCTGTTGAGAAGCAGCCGGATCACACGCTGCACCAGCACGTGGGTCTTGCCGGAGCCGGCATTGGCGGAGACGAAGGCCGATGACGCAGGATCGGAGGCGCGCCTCTGCGTATCGCGAACCGCATCGGGGATGCTGGCGCGGGGCGCTTTCATTCGATGTCGTCTCCGTGCCCGCCCGCGGACCATTCCTTGATCCGCGCCAGGTCATCGTAACTGCCGTACTCGTAGGACCACATCGGCAGCACCAGCGACTTGTAGGGTTGCTCGTCGTTGTCGAATATTTTGATAAGCTCCTCAAGCTTTGCGCGCGCGTAGTCCGCGGCCTTATCGGGTGATTGATCGTCGTTCTTGCTGGCATTCAATTCCATCGGCATCGGTTGACCCGCCGGATTGTTGCCGCTTAGCCGCACATACATCAGTTCGCTGACGGAAGCGCCCGCTGCGATTGGTTTAAAGCCGCCTGCGCGCAGGATCGCAGCTTCCAGCGTAAGTTGCGGCGATAACCCTAGTCGGACCTGCTTGCTACTTGGTGGCGCGCCGGTCTTGTAGTCCAGGATCGCAAAGGTGCGGTCGGTGCGGTGCTCGATACGGTCAGCGCGCGCGGAGAGGGTAAAGGTGCGTTCGTTGTCGAGTTGAATCGAAATCTTGCCTTCAATCTCGGCATCGATGTTGGTGATATTCAACCGCCGTTCGGCCTCCCAGCCGGCAAACCATGCCGCGATACGCTGAAAGCGCGGCCACCAAAGCGCCCGCGCCTCGGGCCGGTCCATCAGCGGCGCGAAATGTTTTTCGCCGATCCGCCGCAACACGCCTGCCGGGTCATCCGGCAACGTCGTCCTGTAGGTTTGCGTAAAATCGCCGAGCGCATTGTGGATCGCCGAGCCGCGGTCGGCTGCCGACAGCGGCATATCGACCGGATCGAGCGGTTCCAGCTTCAAAATGTGCTTGGCGTAGATCGTGTAGGGATCGCGCAGCCAGTCCTCGATCGCGGTGACGGACAGTTTTAACGGGCGCGCGATGCGCGGTGGTTTCGGCATCGGTTGCGGGATCGGTTCGACTTTATCGGGCCGGTCCAGTTCGTTCGCAAAGTGGACATACCTGGCGCCCGCAGCCTTCGCGGCTTCCCAGCGCGGCTCCCCCGCCACCGCCTCCAGCCGATGCAGGAAACGCGACGCGACCGAGGGCGCGCCGCCGACCTTCGCGGCATGGCTGAGGATCACTTCGTCGGCGCCGAGCAATTGCGCGAAATCGTGCGCGGAGAGGCCGATGCGCCGCTCCGGCAGATCGAGGCCAAGCTGGTGCCGCATCGGCCGGCTCAGCCAGGGGTCGTTGCGCGGCGCCGGCGGCCACACGCCTTCAACGAGGCCGCCAAGGATGATGCGGTCGCTTTCCGTCAGCCGCGCTTCCAACTGGCCGTAGATGCGTAAGTGCGCGCCTGCCGCTTCCGGCCGCCGCACGATTCGGTCGCCGAAGGCGGTCTGGAACACGTCCGGATAATCGCCGAGCTGAACCATCAGTCCGCTGCGCTCCGGCTCGCCGGGTAGATCGTCGAACGCGGCCGTGAGCGCCAGGCCCTGATGGCCCTCGAACGCGACGGCGACATCGTTTTCGTCGCGCGACAGCGCGATCAGGATCTTGCGGTGGCATTCGGCAAGATCGGAAAAATCATGCGGCTTTGACGGATCGGTGGATTCCAGGGGTGCGAGCGCAGCCTGCAATTGCGCGATCAGCGCTTCGGCGCGGTCGAGGTCGGTAGCTGCAAGTCTGGTTCGTGGTTCGGCGCGATGCAGCGTCGATGCTTCGCCGCGGCCGAGTTTGGCAAGCTCTTCTCGAAATCGAGCAAATTCCTTCGCCAGTCCACCGCTTCCGGCCGGAGGTCGCGTCCCGCGCAATAACGCCAGTTCGAGCGTCTCGACAGCATTTCTGAACGCTCCTTGCGCGCCACCCAGCCGCAGCAGCGGATGCTTCAGCAGCGCCAGCAGCGTCGGCGGCTCTAATTGTTTCGCCACCGCCTCCGCGGCCAGCCGGGCGAAAATTCCCGTCGGCGTATCCGTCAGGGCGTCGCCGCCGGAATCGTCGTATGCGAGATGCCAGCGCCCGAGCGCGGCCTCCACCCGCCGCGCCAGCGCGCGATCCGGCGTCACAAGTGCCGCCGATTTGCCGAGTTCGCGCGCCTCGCGCATCGCGACCGCGATCGCCAGCGCTTCCATCTCGGGATTGGCGGCCTCGATCACCGCGAGATTTTGCATGCCGGCCGAAATTTTCTCCGCAACCTCCGGCTTGGCCAGCCGCCGATGCCATTGCGCCGTCGCGTTCGATGGCCGCATCGCTTCGGACATCAGCAGCTCACGACCGTGCGGCGCTGCTATGCCAATCAATTCGACGTCGCTGCGCTTGAGGCCGAATTTATCCAGCAGTGCATGCATTGCGAATTGCGGATGGTTCGACGCGGCCGCGGAAAGCTTGCCTTCCGCGTCCGTGGCGCCGCCGATCAACTGCCACGCCTCGTCATCCAGATCGGTGTCGAGACCCGGCAGCACCACGGCGCCCTGGGGCAGCCCGGCGATGGCTTTCAGGAAGCGCGCCGTCGCCGGCATCGATCCGGTGGACCCCGCCGCGATCACCGGCCCATCGTGGTATTGCGTAAGCCGCGCCGCTTCGGCCTCGATCAGCAGGTCGCGCCGCGCCGCCGGTTCGATCCTGCCGTGAGCCTTGAGGATGTCCGGCCAGACCTCCCTCGCGATATTCAAAAACCGCAGCGTGAGCTGCCAATACTGGTCCAGCGCATCCGGCACCAGCCCGTCCAGCGCGTTCCAGTCGACGCCGCGTGTCGCCATGTCGTCCATCAGTCGCGCCAGATCGTCCGCCAGCGCCAAAGTCGCGGCCGGTCCACCGGTCACCAGCGGCGCCTGCCCCGCATCGCCCGGCTTCAGCTGCTTTGCCCAGGCGTCGATCAGTTGCGCCAGCAGCAGGCGGCGGCGCACTCCGTCCAGCGCGGGCGGCGTGTCGAGAGAGGTCAGGTCCGAGCCTGCGGCGGCCTGCGCGAATTCGAGTTCGTCCTCGTCGATATCGCCGAGCGCGACAATGCGCGGCAGGATGACGGCATCGGTGCCAAGGACATCGAGAAAGATCTCCCGCGCCATGCGTCCGGCGCGCCGGGTCGGCAGATAGAGTATCGCCTGCGCCAGCTGCTCAGGATTTGCGCGCGCGTTGAAGCCCTCGACCAGCCGGCCATCGACCAGCGCGGCGATGACCGTGCGCAAAAACGGCGCCGATGCGGGAACGTTGAAAACGCGCATGGATGTCCTGATTCGTCGGATCGGGACGCATCATGGCATGGGCATATTGGCGGTGCGAATTGGTAATTTGTCATGCGCGGGCTTGACCCGCGCATCCGTCCAAACCCGTCATTCCGGGGCGCGAGCAAAGCGAGCGAACCCGGAATCCAGACCAGTGCATGGCGCTGGATTCCGGGTCTGCGCCCAAGAGGGCGCATCCCGGAATGACGAGGTCGAAGAAGATGGACTACCAGGTCAAGCCCGGCAATGACGAAAGATCACGCCACGCTGGCGAGAAAGGCGTCTTCCGCCGCGGCGATGGCGTCGGGGGTTCCGACATGCATCCAGACGCCGTCCAGCCGCAGCCCGTATAGCCGCTCCTGTTCGTTGGCGCGGTCGAACATTTTCGTCAGCGAGAATTCGCCTGCCGGCGCGCCTTCGAAAATCGCGGGCGACATGATCGCCACGCCGGCATAGACGAACGGCACCACCTGAAGTTCCTTGCGCTTGCGCAAGGTGCCGTCGGCCGCCATCGCGTAGTCGCCGCGGCCGTGATAGCCGATGCTGCTGGTGGTCGGCGCCATCAGCAGCAGGATGTCCATGCGCGCGGGATCGAAGGCCTCCGCCAGCCGCGCCAGATTGGATCGCACGCCGTCGATCCACATGGTGTCGGCATTGACATGGAAGAACGGCGCGTCGCCGAGCAAGGGCAGCGCCTTGACCACGCCGCCGCCGGTTCCCAGCACGGCATCGCGCTCGTCGGAGATGGTCACATGGGGCTGCGCGCGCGACGCCACATGATCGATGATCTGGTCGGGCAGGTAGTGCACGTTGACGACGGCCTCACGCACGCCGGCCTCCGCCAGCTTGTCGAGCACATGGTCCAGCAAGGGCCGCCCCGCGACCGGCACCAGCGGCTTTGGCATCCGGTCGGTCAGCGGCCGCATGCGGACGCCGAGACCGGCGGCGAGGACCATGGCTTTGGCGGGCTTTACGGGCATGTTCAGCAGATTCTCAGGGCGCGTCGGTTTCAGCATTTGTCGCGGCCGATCCTATCACGGTGATTCGAGCGATGCACCGCTCACGCATAGGTGCTGCGGATGACGGATGTACGACACGCGGCGCTGAAGCTTCAGACGTCCGCCGTTGCCGGGTTGCGGCGCGGGGTCTTTTTCTTCTTGTCGGCGGGCTTGAGGAAATTGACGCCGATCTGGTCGCCATTGACCCAGGCCAGTTCGCAGCGGCGATAGGCAAGGCCGGTGGAGGACAGCAGCAGGAAAAATTCCTTCAGATGCAGCCCTTCGACGGAGCCTTCGACGGTCAGCTTGGCGCCGGTTTCCGAAATGTCTTCCATGGTGCAGTCGCGGCGCCAGGTGCCGTCGATGCCCATCATATGCGCGGCGATCCCGCGCTCGAAGGTAATGCGTTCGCCCTTGCGGCGTTCTGTAGCCATGATCGTAATCCCTCGCCGGATGGGCGCTGCCGCAGCCCAAGGTAGAACTTTGTGCGCAGATTAAGGGCAGGTTGGTTAACAGCCTGTAAATCAGGGAACCGGCGGCGGCACATGGGCGGCATACCAGGCCTGAATACCGGACAGCGCCGGATGGTCCAGCGAGCGGTTGAGGTAGGTCCAGATCCGCGGCTGATGCTTGAGGTATTGCGGCTTGCCATCGCGCCGGTTGAGCCGCGCGAAGGTGCCGAGCAGCCGCGTATTCCGCTGCGCCGACATGATGGCATAGAGTTCCGCGAAGGCCGCCGGATCGAAGCCGCCGTCCGAGGCGAGTCTCGCCTTGATGTAACGCGTCAGCATCGCAAGCTCGAGCGCCTCGGGCACGTCGATCCGCGCATCCTGCAGCAGCGACACCAGATCGTAGGCGGCGGGGCCGAGCACGGCGTCCTGAAAGTCGATGATGCCGACTTTGGCGATGTCGGCTCGCGCGTCGAGCCAGATCAGATTGGGCGAGTGAAAATCCCGGATCACCCAGGTTTTGGCCGCCGCCGCGGGCCTGGCCAGCAGCTCCCGCCACCTTGTGATGAATTCGTCGCGCAGTTCGGCGGTCGGTGTTGCATCGCGGTCCGGCAGGTACCATTCCGGCATCAGCCCGACCTCGACCAGCAGCGCGTCGGTGTCGAAGGCCGGGATAGTGTAGGTGATCTGCGGCGCCAGCGGCAGCGTTTCCGGCAAGGCCAAACGATGCAGCGCCGCCAGCATGTCGGTTGCAGCCTGATAGCGCTCGGCGATCGGCGCTGGGGGATCGCCTTCGACAAAACCTGCGTTGCCGAAATCTTCGGTAATGAGCAATCCTGCATCGAGATCGGCATGATGGATGGCCGGCGCGGAAAACCCGCGCTCGCGCAAGCCGTTGGCAATGGCGACGAAGGGTTTGACGTCTTCGGCCAGATGGACGGCCGCGCTATAGGGCTTGCCGTCGTAGATCGCCGGCCCGTCCGGCCGCCTCGGCGAGTTCATCAGGATGACGACGTCGTCGTTGCGCGCGAGTCGCGCGTAGGAGCGCGTGGAGGCGTCGCCGGCCATGCGCTGGCGTTGGGCGTCGATAAAACCCGCGCCATCGAGAAACTCGCGCAACGCTTTCAGCCGTTCGACCTGGGCGGCCGCCTTGCCATGGCCGGTGATGACGGCCGCGCGCGCGGTCGAGCCCAGCGCCGGGCGATGGCTCAGCGCGATGTCGATCCTGTCGGCGGGAAGCGCGTTCGCCGCGCGTTCCGGCCATTCGATCAGTGCCACGGCGCCCTCGGGCAAGGGTGACAAGCCGATTTCTTCCAGCTCGCCGGCGTCGTTGACGCGGTAGAGGTCCGCGTGAACCAGCGGGAACGGCGGCAGGTCATAGCCCTGCGCCAGCGTGAAGGTCGGGCTTGGGACTTCCAGCGTTTCGTCGCCGGCGATATAGCGGATCATCGCGCGTGCCGCCGCGGTCTTGCCGGCGCCGAGATCGCCCGACAACGTGATGACATCGCCGGCATTGATCAGCAGCGCGAGGTCGGCCATCAGATGCGCGGTCGCCGTCTCGTTTGCGAGCGCCGTCGAGAATGTCGAAGGCTCGGTCATTCCGCGGCGTTGCGATGCGCCTGATCGACCGGAAATTCGCACGTCACGGTCGTGCCCTTGCCGACGATCGAATCGACCCGCACCTTGCCGCCATGCAGTTCGACAAAGGAACGCACCAGCGACAGGCCGAGACCGGCGCCGCGATGGCGCGATCCGTTGGAATGGCTCTCGAACCAGTCGAACACCTTGTCCTTGACGTCGGGCGGAATGCCGGGGCCGCAATCGGTCACGGCAAACACCACGCTGTGTTCGGTGCGCCTCGCGCTCAAGGTGATCGCGGCATCGTGCGGCGAGAATCCGACGGCATTGGCGAGAAGATTATACAGCACCTGCTTGACGCGGTTCTCGTCGCCGATGAAGTCGCCAATGCCGGGATCGGCATCGACCTTGAGTGCGATGCGGTCGGTCGCGAGCCGGTCCTGAATGCCTTCCGCGGCGGCATCGATGGTCTTGCGGATGTCGACCGGGCCGAGTTCGAGCGTCATGGCGCCGGCGTCGATGGTGGCGAGATCGAGGATGTTGTTGATCAACGCGAACAGCGCGCTGGTCGAGGTGGTGATGTAGCCGAGATATTCCGCCTGCTTCGGCATCAGCGGGCCGGTGGTGGGATCGGTCAGGAGATCGGCGAAGCCGATGATGTTGGTCAGCGGCGAGCGCAACTCGTAGGACACGTGGTGGACGAAATCGACCTTCATCTGGTCGGCGGTCTCCAGCGCCTCGTTGCGCTCGCGCAGCGCGCGCTCGACGTTCTCGGTGTCGGTGATGTCCTGGAACGTCAGCATGGTGGCGCCGTCCGGCAGCGGCATGGTCATGCAGTCGAGCACGCTGCCGTCCTTGCGCTCCAGCTTGAGCGGCACCGCGATCCGGTTTTCGATGCCGGTGATGGCCTCGCGCAGCGTCTGCCAGGTCGTAGCGTCATCGAACAGCGGCCGGCACCAGGCTTCCACGGTCTCGATATGGGGCTGTTGCTGCAGCGCCTCGGCCGACAGCTTCCACATCTTGGCAAAGGCGGGGTTGAACAATTGCGCGCGGCCGTTTGTGCCGAACACCGCGACGGCTTCGGCCAGGTTGTCCAGCGTCTCGCGCTGGACGTTGATCAGGCCGTCATACTGCCGCGCCAGTTCGAGGCTCTCGGTGACATCGTCAAACAGATAGGTGACCCCGCCCTCGGGGTTCGGCGTGGTGACGACGCTGATCGCGCGGCCGTCGGGGAGGTACCATCGGTCCTTTTCCGGTTCGACCGCGCGGTAGGCTTCGTGCAGCTTGGCTTTCCACGCCCGGAAATCCGGCTGCTCCTGCAGTTTTCGCGCGGCGCGCAGGCGATCCAGCACGCTGGAATCGTCAGGGTTGCCATCGAGGAAAGCGCGGTCCAGATCCCACAGCCGGCGATAGGAGTCGTTGTAAAATGCCAGCCGCCGCTGGCCGTCGAATACCGCGACGCCGGAGGATAATTGATCGAGCGTGCGGCGGTGCGCTTCCGCCATCCGCACCAGCGCGTCGCGCAGCGCCGTTGCCTCGCTGGCGTCGATGGCGATGCCGGCGCTGCCGCCGGTTACCTTCAGCGCATGCACATCGTAGAAGCGACGCTCGCCGCCGACCACGATGGGAAGTCGCGCGGAAAAGGCCGAGTTGTCGTTGAGCGCGCGGGCCATGTCGCTGCGGTCGCCGCTGTCGAGCAGTTCGAGGTCGCGCCGGACCGCGTCGGCGACATTGGCGGCCTCGGTGGCCCGCGCATAGGCCGCGTTGGCGAACAATAGCCCTCCGGCGGCGCGCTTGGCCCAGATCGGCCAGGGTGCGGCGGCTGCAAAGCCGCGCAGCATCTCGGTTTCCTCCAGCAATCCCTTGTGACGCAGGGTCATTTCGGCGAGTTCGCGGCGCAAGCCGCTGAGTTCGCGAATCCGCACGATGGCCTGGCCGCCGATGGCGCGGCCCATCGCTTCGATGGAGCGGCCGGTGGACGTGGTGAGATTGAGCAAAAAACCTTCGCCGGCCTCGCGCAGCGCGTTCACGGCATGATCCATCTGCAGCGCCGGCTCCGGCGACAGCCAGGTTCCGAATGCGAGAATGCGCTGCGGCGACTGCTGGGCCTCCTGCGGCAGCAGCAGCGAGATATCGCCGCTGATCTGCGGACGGTTGTCGCCCGCCGCCCACGAGACCAGAACCTGCGGTTCGGCGAACAATAGCGCCCGGAACCGATCGGCTTCGACCTGCAGGCCGCGAAGTTCGGAACGCAGCCGCGTTTCATTATTGGCGGCGCGGACGCGCGTGCGCATCAGCAGGATCGCGGCGACAACGGAAAAGCCGAGCACGGCCAGCGCGGTGGCCAGCACCGCCACTTCCTGGCGGTCAAGATCGAACAACGTCGCCAGTGCTTGTTCGACCAATTGCAAGTCGCCGGCGTGGGCTGGAGCACTCGTCGCCAGCACGCTCACGGCAACGCCAACGATGCCGTCGCGCACCAGCGATGTGCACGATAGCAAGGTCCGACGCATCGCCGCGATCACGTCCGACATGGTCTGCCCCAAACCGCACGACTGCACGCCCGGCAATTCACCCCACCGTTCGCGAATCGAATCACAATATCCCCTTCGGGAGTCCGCGGGTAAGAGTCCGAATCGTGAACGCAAACTGCATTGCGAAAAAATGCGCGGCGTTAACTTTTGCGGTGCGATTTTCCGAAAAATCGACGTGCTGTCAGCGCCCGGTCGACCCAAAACCGCCGCTGCCGCGATCCGTCGGCGAGAGCTGCGGAACGGGGACGAGTTCCGCCCGCGTCACCGGCGCGATCACCATCTGCGCGATACGCTCGCCGCGCCGGATCGTGAACGGCGCATCGCCGTGATTGATCAGGAGCACGCCAATCTCGCCGCGGTAATCCGCGTCGATCGTGCCCGGCGCGTTCAGCACGGTGACGCCGTGTTTGGCGGCAAGGCCCGAGCGCGGGCGGACCTGCGCCTCGAACCCCGGCGGCAGTGCGATGATCAGCCCGGTCGGAACCAGCGCATGCTTGCCGGGGCTGAGAATCATCGGCGCGTCTTCCGGCACGGCCGCCAGGAGATCGAGCCCGGCGGCGTGCGCGCTCTGATAGGCCGGCAGCGCCAGGCCCTTGCCGTGCGGCAGCCGCTGGACCTCGACTGATCGCGGCGCTCATGTTGCGTCCACCAGCGCTGCGGCGATGCGCGCGACCAGGGCGGCGGCGACCTCGTCCTTGTCCATCGGCGGCCAGGAATCGACGCTGATATCGGCGCCGTCGCGCTTGAGCAGATGCACCGTGTTGCGGTCGCCGCCCATGATGCCGGTCGCGGGCGAGACGTCATTGGCGACGATCCAGTCGCAGCCTTTGCGCGCGAGCTTGGCCTTGGCGTTGTCGATCAGGTTTTCGGTCTCGGCGGCGAAACCGATCACGAGCGGCGGGCGCTGGTCGTGCAGTTTCGAGATCGTCGCGAGGATGTCGGGATTTTCCACCAGCTGCAGCGGCGGCATGCCCGCCGCGGTCTTCTTGAGCTTCTGCGCGCCTGCATTGGCGACGCGCCAGTCGGCGACGGCGGCGGCGAAGATCGCGATGTCCGCCGGCAGTGCGGCTTCGACCCGCTGCAGCATCTCGCGCGCGCGATTCCACATGCATCATCGTCACGCCGGCGGGATCGGTCAGTTCGACCGGGCCGGAGATCAGAATGACCTCGGCGCCCGCGGCCTGCGCCGCGGCCGCGATGGCGTAGCCCTGCTTGCCGGAGGAGCGGTTGGCGATGTAGCGCACCGGATCGATCGGCTCGTGGGTCGGGCCTGCGGTGATCAGCACGCGCTTGCCCGCGAGCGGATTGCTGCTGCGGCGGCGCAAGAATTGTCGGCCGCGGCCGCGATTTCCAACGGCTCGGCCATGCGGCCGACGCCGGCTTCGCCCGCTTCCGCCATCTCGCCGGCATTGGGTCCGACCATGGCGACGCCGTCGCGCGCAAGTGCGCGACATTGCGGCGGGTCGCGGCGTTATTCCACATCAGCGGATTCATCGCCGGCGCCAGCAGGATCGGCCGGTCGGTCGCGAGCAGAAGGCGGTGGCGAGATCGTCGGCGTGGCCGTTCGCCATCTTCGCCATCAGGTCGGCGGTGGCGGGCGCCACGACGATGAGGTCGCAGTCGCGCGCAAGGCGGATGTGGCCGGCATCGAACTCGCTCTGCGGATCGAACAGGTCCGTGTAGCAGCGCTCGTGCGACAGCGCGCTGGCCGCGAGCGGCGTGACGAATTTCTGCGCGGCGCTGGTCAGCACGCAGCGCACCGAAAAGCCGCGATCCTTCAGCCGGCGGATCAGGTCGAGCGACTTGTAGGCGGCGATGCCGCCGCCGATGATCAGAGTAACGCGGCGATTGCCCAGCGCCAACACGTGAGCGGTCATCTTGGCGATGGGCACGCTTGCGACGGCGATGCGGCGAGCCCGGGTCGGTTCTGTGACGCGTCGCGAAGGATCAAACGAACCTCGTCCTCGACCGAGCGGCCGTTGCGGGCCGCACGCAGCCGAAGCTCGGCCTTCAGGGCCTCGTCGAGCTTTCGAATTGTCAGGCTGGCCATGGTCGCTACCGGTGAAATATGCTAGCAACGAGATCACAAAATGATTGCATTGCAATCGAAGTCAAGAGTCCGGACCCGAACAGGATGCCGATCAAGGCAAGGGCGATGATCCACAGGCCACCGTGCGCCAGCGGCTCTTGCGTCCTTCCGCCCGGCCGATCGCCGCGACGGTCTCCGGCGACAGCGTCAGCCCTTCGCGGGACATGGCCTCGAGCGCTCCAGCACGACGATTGGCGCGGACGCGATCGACGGCAGTCCGGACAGCACGCGGCCCAACTCGCCGGCCCCTGACACCGTGCCCTCGACACGGCCGATCGGTCCGAGGTTGCGCTCGATCCATTCCCGCACCACGGGCTCGGCGGCGTCCAGATGTCGAGCTTCGGGTCGAGCGCGGGCCACGCCCTCGACCACCACCATGGTCTTCTGCAGCAGCATCAGTTCGGGCCGCGTGCGCATGTCGAACAGGGCGGTGACCTCGAACAGCTGCGTCAGCAGCTTCGCCATCGAGATCTCTTCGGCGGTGCGGTCATGGATCGGCTCGCCGATGGCGCGGATCGCCTGCGCGAAAGCCTCCACCGAATGATGCGGCGGCACATAGCCGGCCTCGAAATGCACCTCGGCGACGCGCAGATAATCGCGGGTGATAAAGCCGAGCAGGATCTCGGCGAGGAAGCGCCGCTCCTTCGGCCCGAGCCGGCCCATGATGCCGAAATCGACCGCGACCAGCCGCCCGGCATCGTCGACGAACAGATTGCCCTGATGCATGTCGGCATGGAAGAAGCCGTCGCGCATCGCATGGCGCAGGAACGAGTGGATCACCTTACGGCCGAGGTCGGCAGGTCGGCCGGCGCCGCGTCGATGGCGGCGAGGTCGTTGATCGGGATGCCGTCGATCCACTCGATGGTCATCACGCGGGGGTGGTGCGGTCCCATCACGTGGGCACGCGGAAATCGGGATCGTCGCTTGTATTCTCCGCCATCTCGGACATCGCGGCCGCCTCCAGCCGCAGATCCATCTCCATCGCGACCGAGCGCGACATGGTATTGATGACTTCGATCAGCCTCAGGCGCCGCGCTTCGGCCGA
>CAVPZO010000045.1:0-59193 GCA_963710045.1 uncultured Alphaproteobacteria bacterium
TTCGCGCGATCGAAATCATGAACCGCGTTCGGATACACCACGATCCGCGCCAGCGCGCTGCGTCCCCGCGCGCCATCCACCATCTGCCGGCACGCGGCTGGCGAACTGACGTCGTCGCCGGCGCCGATCAGCAGCAATGTCGGCACCCGCGCGCTCCAGCCGAGGCCGGACGAGATCCGGCAGTCCGGATAGAACGCCACCGCCGACCGGAAATCCGGCTCGGCCTTGCGCGACGCCAGTTGCGGCCGCACCGCCCACAGCACCGCGCTGGCGCCGTGCGCCCAGCCGATCAGGCTGATGCGGTCCTGCGACACCCAGGGCTGCTGCAACAGCCATTGCCGCGACGCCATGATATCGGCGACGCGCTCGCGGCGGGCCAGCACGCGGCGCTCCTTGACCCGGCATTGCGGGCCGAGTTCGCGCGAGCCGTAGCTGTCGGGCAGCAACACGGCGTTGCCGTCCTTCAGCAACTGCTCGGCCCAGTCGCGATAGCGCGGCTGGATCTGGTCGGACTGTCCGTTCAATCCGCCGCAGCCATGCAGCGCAATCACGGTGGGAAACGGACCCGCGCCATCGGGCTTGAACAGCTGCGCGTGCAACGTACCGCTGTTTGAGGGAATCTCGACCTGCTGCGGCGTAGCCGACGGCGCAGCGCTCGCGGCAAAAGTCGCCGCGAGAAAGGCCATGGATGTAAGCGTTGAAAGCAGGCGCATCGCGTTCGGCCTATGCAGGGTACCGGAAACACCGCCCCGCGGGGCGAATCTATCACGCGTCGTGAGCGGCAATTCATCACAAATCGGTGGGTTTGACGACAGGACGGCAAATCCTGTTTATGCTAGGTGATATCCGAACACATCTACCCGCCGTGGCAACGGTTGGAACGATTCGAGGACATTAGCCGTGCTGAATAAATTCGGTCCCTCCGGCCATGGCGAAGCCCAGGTGCAATATCTCGATGGCGATTTCCGCGTGATCTCGCCGGGCACCTATGTGCGCTGCGCGGTCACCGGCGTGCAAATTCCGCTGGACGAGTTGAAATACTGGAGCGTCGACCTGCAGGAGGCCTATGCGGTTCCGAGCGCCGTACTGCAGCGGCATTATCCGGGCACGCTGAAGATTTCGTAGGATGGGTTGAGCGCAGCGATACCCATCCTTCCTTGCCGGCGCCTATGATGGGTTTCGCTTCGCTCAACCCATCCTACGATCTAAACTTTTTCGCGCGCGACTTGAACAGCCGGTCAGTCACAAACCGCAGCAATTTGGGATCGTCATCGAACCGCAGCGTCACCGCGAACGGCACGATGTCTTGGGCTGCCGGCATAAGCTTCCCGCCACTGCGCAGCCGCGCCATATCCTTTTCCGTGGTCACCAGTGTCAACCCGTCGCGTTTCGCTGTTGCGGCCAGGGCGTCGATCTCGTTTTTCGAGAACGGATGATGATCGGCGAAGGCTTTCTCCGCGGCCACCTCGACTCCGCCAGCGCGCAGCGTCCTGAAAAACCTGCCGGGGTCGCCGATACCTGCGAAGGCCAGCACGCGCTTGCCGCGCAAGGCTGCGACCGAAGCCTCGTCCGGCTTCAGATGCGCACGCAGCACCAGTCCACCCTGTGCGGCGATGGCTGCCGCGACCGTGTCGGCGGCGCTGCCATGGCCGACGATAATGAGCGCATCGGTGCGGACAAGTTGCGGCGGCAGCGGCGCGCGCAAGGGACCTGCCGGAAATACGCAGGCGTTGCCGAGCCCGCGGTCGCCATCGATCACGATCAGCGAGGCGTCCTTGGCGATCGCCGGATTCTGAAAACCGTCGTCCATCACGATGACGCTGGCGCCCTGCGACCGCGCCAATGCCACGCCATCGGCGCGGTCGCGGGCGACGACCACGGCAACCGCCTGCGCCATCATCAGCGGCTCGTCGCCAACGTCGACAGCCGCATGCCGGCCGGGATCGACCTTGATCGGCCCGCGCAGTCTTCCGCCATAGCCGCGGCTGAGCACGATCGGCGCCTCGCCGGCGTCGCGCAGCAGGTCGACCAGCGCCAGTACCGCCGGTGTCTTGCCGGCGCCGCCGACGTGATAGTTTCCGACGCAAAGCACCGGAATGCCGGCATCGAGCCCGTCGCGCGCCATCCGCCGCGCGGCGACTGCGCCGTAGACGGCGCCAAGCGGCATCAGCAACCGCGATGTCAGCGATGACGGCCGATACCAGAAGGCCGGCTCATGCATTCGCCGCTCCCATCTCGAGCCGCAACTGCAGCAGATACGGCTCCAGCGCCGCGAGCGTGCGCTCCAGCGCGCCGCCGAGCTGCTCGACCACGCGCCCGGCAGCCTCGACCGATGACTGCCGCGCCACCGGGTCCGCCAGCCACTGCCCGAGCTGCTTTACCAATGCTTCCTTCGTGCCGGCCTGTTTCGCGCCGCCGGCCGCGTCGAGCGCATCGTAAACGTCGGTGAAATTGAACACATGCGGTCCATGCACGATCGCGGCACCGAGCTTGATCGCCTCGATCGGATTCTGGCCGCCATGCTCGACCAGCGAACCGCCCATGAACACGACCGGCGCCAGCCGGTAGAACAGTCCCAACTCGCCCATGGTGTCGGCGATGTAGATATCGGTGGTCGCGGTCGGCAAATCCTCGTGCGAGCGCAATGCGGCGTGGAGGCCGGCCGCGGCGATCGTGCCGGCGATGGCCTCGCCGCGATTGGGATGACGCGGCACGATCACGGTCAGCAGCGATGGGAAATAGCCCGCCAGTTCGCGATGCACCTCGGCCAGGATTTCCTCCTCGCCGGGATGGGTGGATGCCGCCACGATCACCGGCCGGCCGCGCGTCACCGCCATCAGCCGCTCCAGCCTGGCATCGTCGGCGGGCGGCGCCGCCACATCCAGCTTCAGATTGCCGGTAGTCACGACGTTGCGGCTGCCGAGCGCTGCGAACCGTTCGGCGTCGATATCGGACTGCGCGAGACAGACCTCAAAAGAGCCTAACAACGCCTCGATGGTGCCGGAAAACCGGCGCCAGCGCGGAAACGAACGGTGCGACATCCGGCCGTTGATGAGAACCATCGGCAGCCGGCGCGCCGCGCCCGCCAGAATCATGTTGGGCCATAGATCGGATTCGATGAACAGCGCCAGCGACGGCTGCCAGTGATCGAGAAAGCGCGCGACGTAGCGCGGCGAATCGTAGGGCACATATTGATGGATGACGTCGGCGGGAAACCGCCTGGCGGCGATTTCCGCCGAGGTCACGGTGCCCGAGGTGAGCAGGATGCGGAGGTTGAGCGCCCGCAATTTTTCGATCAGCGCCGCCGCCGCCAGCACCTCGCCGACGCTGGCGCCGTGAATCCACACCAGCGGGCCGTGCGGCCGGACGGCGCTGGTCACGCCGCGGCGCTCATCGATGCGCGCGGGATCTTCCTTGCCGTGCTTCAGCCGCCGCTTGAACAGCATCGGCGTCAGCGGCACCGCGACGGCGGACAGTTTCTGGTAGACGCGCAGCGTCAATGGCAGCGGGCTTGCCATCAGGCCGCCTCCGGACGTCCGACCTTCGCATAGGCGCGGCGGGTCGATTCGTTCAGATACTCCTCGAGTTGCTGGCGCAGTCTTTCCATGGTCTCGGCATCGGCATCGGGCGGCACGACAATCGCGTCGATGCCCACCACTGCACCCTGCCCAAACGGCAAATTGATGGTGGTGCGGTCCCAGTTCTTCAACTGGATGAAGCGGCTGGTGACCATCGCGAAAGGCAGGATCGGGCGCCCGGATTCGCGCGCCAGCATGATGATGCCCATGCCGGCAATGCGCGAGCGCTTCGGCACGTCGGCGGTCAACGCCATGTTGTAACCGTCTTCGAGCGAACGCACCATTTCCTTGAATGCACCGACGCCGCCCTTGCGGTTGAACGCCGAGCCGTGATCGCCGGAGCCGCGCACGGTTTCGACGCCAAGCCGTTCGGCGACGATGGCGTTGAATTCGCCGTCGCGATGCCGCGACACCAGCACCTTGGCGCGGTAGTGGTCCTTGGTCTTGATAAAGGAGGTGAGGAAATGCTGGCCGTGCCAGAATGCGAAGATCAACGGCTGGTGCGGCTCGGCCCGCTCATAGACGTCGGGAGGATCGAAGCTGAATTTGTTGGTGCGCCAGACCAGCCGCAAATATTCGGCGACGAGGAAGCCAACGGCCAGCTGGAACCAGCGGGCCCGCAACAGCATGCGTAACAGTTTTTTCAACGGGCGGGCTTCACGTCTTGGCCGGGATCCAGCAGCCGGTGCAGGTGCACGACGAAATAGCGCATGTGGGCGTTGTCCACGGTCTGCTGCGCCTTCGCCTTCCACGCCGCATAGGCGGTTGCGTAGTTCGGGAATACGCCGACGATTTCCACCTGATCGAGATCCTTGAAGGTCGTGTGTTCGAGATCGGTGAGTTCGCCGCCGATCACAAGATGAAGCAGTTGCTGCGGGGCACTATCTGGCATGACTCGTTTTCCTGGTGTGGGCCCGGCAGGCAGATTTTAGACGAAACTTGAAAACGCTCAAGGCAGCGGACGCTTCAGGAAATGCTCAATGATTCCAGCATGGCGATCACGCCCCGCTGCCACCAGCACCCCGTGCGTCACCTCCGGGCGATTGTACGGGATCGCGTCCCCCGACAGCGCCGTCATGTTACCATCCGCTTCGTGCACGATCAAATCGGCCGCGGCAAGGTCCCAGTCGCGGCTTTGACCGCCTGCAAATGCCGCATCGAGCCGGCCGTCGGCGACCCGGCACAGCCGAAGCGCCAGCGAGCCAATTCGCGGATACAGCACAATGTCGTCCGCAGTCTTCCTGAGTCGCTCGACCAGCGGCTTCGGGCCTGCCATGCGGGAAAAATCCAGTTCGGTGCCCGATGTCGCGTGAAGCGCCACACCGTTGCACGTCGCGCCCTGTCCGCGTGCGGCAAAAAAGAATTCATCGCTGGCCGGCGCGAACACCGCGGCCAGCAACGGCTGCTCGTTTTCGACCAGCGCCACGCTGACGCACCAGTCTTCCTTGCCGGCGAGATAGCCTCTGGTGCCGTCGATCGGGTCGACGATCCAGACCAGGCGCCGTTCCAGACGCGAGGGATCGTCAACGCTTTCTTCCGAAAGCCAGCCATAATCCGGCGTGGCGGATCGCAACCGCTTTTCGAGCAGGTCATTGACCGCGATGTCGGCGTCCGACACCGGCGACGATGCGCCCTTGGTCCAGTTCTTCAACTCGGTGCGGAACAATGACAGCGCCAGCGCGCCGGCCTCCCGCACCGTGGCCGCCAGCAACGCGGAGTCGCGCTGCAAAATACTGGCGCGCGCCGGCGGTTCGTCGCGCATCGCGTCGGCGCTAGCGTCCGCCAACCGTCAACCCCTCGATGCGCAGCGTCGGTGCATTGACGCCGTAACGGAACTCCAGATCGTTGGCGGGCGTCAGCGACTTGAACATCTCGATCAGGTGTCCGGCGATGGTCACTTCGCTCACCGCATAGGTGATCTCGCCGTTCTCGATCCAGAAGCCCGATGCGCCGCGGCTGTAATCGCCGGTGACGCCGTTGACCCCGGAGCCGATCAGGTCGGTGACATAGAAGCCCTGCTTGATGTCCGAGACCAACTCGGCCGGAGTCGGCTCGCCGGCCTCGAGATGAAGATTGTACGATCCCGGCGACGGCGATGAGGACACGCCGCGATGGGCATGACCGGTGGTGGCGAGGCCAAGTTCGCGCGCGGTCGCCGAATCCAGCAGCCACGACGTCAGCACGCCTTGGTCGATGATCGCGAGCTTCTTCACCGCGACGCCCTCGGCATCGAACGGCTGCGACCGCAATCCGCGCACCCGCAGCGGATCGTCGATGATGCGGATATTGCTGTTGAACAGCTGCTGGCCGAGACGGTCTTTCAGGAAACTGGTCTTGCGCGCGATCGACGCGCCGTTCGCAGCACCGACCAGATGGCCGACCAGCGAATTCGACACCCTGGGGTCGTACACCACCGGCACCTTGCAGGTCTCGACCTTGCGCGGATTGGCCCGCGCCACCGCGCGCTCGCCGGCCTTGCGCCCGACGCTCGCGGGCGAAGCGAGATCGGAGGCGTGCTGCGCCGACGTATAATCGTAGTCACGTTCCATGGCGGTGCCATCGCCGACGATGGCGGTCATGGAGATGCCGTGGCTCGATCGCAGATAGGAACCATGGAAGCCCGTACTGGTGACCAGCACCATGCCGCCGATACCGGCCGAGGCCGAGGCGCCGCCCGATTTGGTCACGCCCTTGACCGCGAGGCCGGCGGCTTCCGCCTCGACAGCGCGGCGCTCGAGTTCGGCGACCGACGGCGTCACCGGGTCGAGCATATCGAGATCGGGGAATTCATGCGCCAGCAACGATGGATCGGCGAGGCCGACATATTGATCGTCGGGCGCCACCCGCGCCATTGCCACCGCGCGCTCCGCAAGCTTCGCCACGCCGTCGCTGCTGATGTCGTTGGTCGACACCACCGCCTGGCGGCGTCCCACCAGCACGCGCAGGCCGACGTCGTCGCCTTCCGACCGTTCGGATTCCTCGACGCGCCCGTCGCGCACTTCGACGCCTTGCGATACGCCGCGCACCGCGACCGCGTCGGCTGCGTCGGCGCCGACGCGTTTGGCGGCCTCCACCAGCCGCTGCGCCAGCGTCGAGAGCGCGGACTGGTCGAGAAGGCCGGAGGTGACGGATGAGGAAGAAAGCCTTGAGGCGGGGGATGGTGAAGAGATCACGAACAATTTCCTGACGCTTGAATGCAAATCGGCTGACCCTTCAGATGTGCCTGATTCACGCGGACTTCAAGCATTTTCGTGGGCCTGAAACCAAAGAATTCACTAACCGCGCAAGGTCTCGTCAATCATGTGAGCCAAGGTGTTGTCAATCATGCGGGCGAATGCAGGGCAAGGTACCTTCGATTAACCAGCCTTTTTAAGCCAATCCGGACGCGGCTCGCTTAAGGTCTCACGTATCGACCGGGAACATAATCCCGGCGGGGAGATCAAAGCCGTGAGGCGTCAAACAGCAACAAGCGGGATCAATCCCGCCGGGTCGAGCCGCGCATTGCGGCTCGACCCTCTCTCACTGCCCGTCAGTTTCGCCGCGCACGACATCCGTGCCGATGGCGGCGTGCGGCAAATCGAACTTCATCGCGAACGCGTCATCCTGCGCCGTGCCGTGCACGGCATGCGGATGGCGATCAATGTCCGCGTCAGCGACTTTCTTGGGATAGCGATGCGCGAAAACAGCGACGGGCAGATGCTCGTGCTGGTGCACCGCGATCCGTCGCTGTCGATTCCATTGTGCGTCAGCGCCGAGCGCGAGGAGATCGCCTCGGCCTGGCAGATGTGGAGCGAAATCTTCGCGCTTCCGCAATTGCATGACAGCTCACGCGAGCCCGCGCCCCGGCGCCGCCGCCGCAACGCGATCCGCGCGCGGCGCCCGAAATTTCTGGTGCGGCGGCGGGCGGGTGGTTTGCTCAACGCAGCGGGGAACTATCAGGGCGAGCGCGAGATCATCGCGCGGAACTGATCCGCCGGACAACACTCGCTTAACCTCGCCCCGCTCTTGCGGGGAGAGGTCGAAGCCGTAGCGCAGCGAAGGCTTCGGGTGAGGGGCGAGGCACTGCGATAAATACAATCGACGGACTCTCGGGTCGGCAAATTGCGTTGCAGGCTTTCCGACCCGATAAGTTTTTGATCCGGCAGCGCAGTGCCCGGCCCCTCACCCGGCGCTTCGCGCCGACCTCTCCCCGCGAAAGAGCGGGGCGAGGTTAAGAGGCGCCTCGCTTCAGATTTCTGATCCACAAATTCAAACAGCCAAGCCTCTACATTCTCGCGGCGCAAAGCGTCCGAGGTTTGCCAGTCCCTCGCGAACCCAAGCGAGGGGATGGAGCGGTGGGAGGCGCCAGGGTGCTTGCGAGGCACCCCCGGAGGCGGGATTAACGTACCCACCTCGCGCGGCAAGGCACCGCGCGCGCCCAAGGCTAGGCGCAGCGCCTCCCAGCGCTCCACCGTTACCACCAGGCCGTCGACCGTTCCGGGGCGCCCCGGTCCGGCCAGCTTTCGCTCTGTCCGCTGAAAGGTCGCTTCTAGAAAGCGGCCCCTCATCGGACAGGACGCGAGCAGGATAAGGGAGGTTTTGAGGACGGGGATAACTGTCCCTCAAGATTCAAAAAATTTAATGTTGATGAACGAAAATCTTTTTGTCGTCCCCGCGAAGGCGGGGACCCATAACCCCTGGCGTTCGTGGCCAGGGTGCGACGTTGCAACGGCGATTTCTAGTGGAAACGACACGGGTTATGGGTCCCCGCCTTCGCGGGGACGACGCTTTGCTTGTTGCTACGCCCCCAGATACGCCCCGCCATTCACATGAACGGCCTGTCCCGTTACGTAACGCCCGCCCGGCCCGCACAGGAATCGCACCGACGCTGCGACATCCTCCGGCTTGCCGCGCCCGCCCGTGATGGTCCCATGGGTGAGATGATGCGCGGGTTCAGGCTTGTCCTTCGGACGCGGCGTCCCGATCAACCCGGGAACCACGCAGTTCACCGTGATGCCGTCGTCGGCCAGATCATGCGCCAGTGCGCGGGTAAAGCCGATCAGCCCCGCCTTCGCCGTCACCACATGGGCGCGATTCTTTGCGCCGGTGTGCGCGCTCAGGCCCCCGATGTTAATCACGGTGCCCGCCCCGCTTTTTTTCAGCGCCGGCAGGCAGGCCTTTACGCAATGAAACGCGCCATCGAGCGTGACGTCCATGATCTCGCGCCATTCGGCGTGGCTCATCTCACTGAACGGCTTTTCGCGCCGCAGGGCGGCGTTATTGACCAGAATGTCGATGCCGCCGAAATGCTTCGCCGCGGCGTCGGCCATCGCCTGCACTGCGGCGGCATCGGCCACGTCGCCGATATGCACCAGCGCCTTGCCGCCGATGGCTTCTATCTCATGCGCGACGGCGTCCGCCTCGGCGCGGTTGCCGCGCGCATTCACCACAATGGACGCGCCGCCTTCCGCCAGCGCCAGCGCGATGGCGCGGCCGATATTGCGCCCCGCGCCGGTGACGATGGCGACCTTGCCGTTGAGTTCTTTGTCGGCCATTCCCCATCCTCTCCTCGTCATGCCCGGCTTTATGCCGGGCATCCACGTCTTTCTTTTGCGGCGCTCAAGACGTGGACAGCCGGGCCTTCGCCGCGCCGAAGGGGCTTCGGCCCCGCAGGCGGGACGAGCCCGGCCATGACGGCAACTAGCTTCGTAACGCGCTCAGATCGATCTTCCCATCATACAACCCCGCCATCAGCTTCAGCGCGGCGTCGCCTTGCGCCCTGCTCCAGCCGCCGTGCTGCGCATTGAGCGCGAATTTGTCCGTCACGTCCTGCCGCGTCAGCGGCTCCTGCGCACCGCCGCGCAGATAAGGCTGCCGCTCCTCGATCACGCTGCCATCGTTCAGGGTGGCACGGATGTGGCCGGTGTAGTTGTTCGGATAAGGGTTATCCGGGTCGACCACGAATTTCACTTTTGCCGCGAGCGCCAGCACCTTTGGATCGCGGATCGCCGTTTCCGTAAATGCGCCGAGCCCGACGCCGCCGTGCACGAATCCTGCCGCCAGCAGATACGGCACCGCGAACTTGGCGGCGTAGCCGTTGCGCGGGCGCTGCTTGTCGGCGAGCGGCTCCCACAGCCGGTGCACCGTCCCCTCCGCCACCTCGCACACGATCTCCTTGATATCCTCGGCCGCAACGCCGCGCGCGGCCAGCCGCCTGGCGCAATCGATATAGGGCTGCGCCATGGTCCCGCACGGATAAGGCTTGAACGCCAGGGTATCGATCACCCAGCGCTCACCGAAATCGCCGGTCAGCGCCTCGTAGTCGCCCTCGGTGGTGTGCGCAAAACCGTTGAACAGCCCGTGCACGCCTTCGAACACGGTGCGCGGCCCGGCAAAACCCTGCCGCGCCAGCAGCGCGGCGCGAATACCGGATTGCGCCGCCCAGCCCGCATGCAGCCGCTTGGTCCAGGCGCCCTCGGCGAGATATTCGATGATGCCGCCCGCCATGCTGCCGGCGATCCCGAGCGCGTCGACGATCTGTCTGGCGTTGTGGCCGAGTGCCGCGCCGACGCCGGCGGCAGCTCCCATTGCGCCGAAAATCGCGGTGGGGTGAAAGCCGGCCTTATGCACCGCCTTCGGCACCACCACGCTGAGCCGGCACAGCACCTCGCAGCCGACGGCGATCCCGATCAGGGCCATGGAACCATCCGGATTGTGCCGCTCGCACGCCGCCAGCACCGCCGGCACCACCACGGCGCCGGCATGCACCGGCCCGCCCTCGAAAGTGTCGTCGAAATCCTCGCCATGCGCCGCGGTGCCGTTGACGAAGGCCGCACCCGATGCGGTCAGCGTGCGTGTGTGGCCGATCGCCGTGCATGGGCCGTCATCGTCCAGCTGCCCAGCGCGCTCCGGATGTAGTCCTCGTTGCGCGCGGTGACGCACAACCCGACCACGTCGATCAGCAGGTCTTCGCATTTGCGCGTGGTCACCGCCGGCAGGCCGCCGGGCTTCAACGCGACGATTTTCCGGGCAAGCGTTTCGGCGACGGAAGTCTTCGGTAATTCAGATGATGCCATGATGCTTCAATCGGCGACGGATCAGATGCGGAAGATCCTGGTATAGCGCGCCTTGATGGCGTCGCTCTCTTTTTCTACTGCGGCCGCGTCGTCCTTCATGGTCTTGATGTCCTTGAACGGCTTGCGCCCGGCCTTTTCCAAAGTCTGCGGATGCGCCGAGCGCAACCCGCCGGCGTCGATGATGAGCTGCTGGGCGTCGCGGCTGAAGCAGAACGACTGGAACAATCTGGCCGCGTTGGGATGGGGCGAGGTCTTGAAGACGCCGTTCGGCCCGATGATCAGCGGCGAGCCTTCGCTGGCATAGACCGGCTCGACCGGGCGGCCGGCTTCCTTCATCTGGAAAATATTGTACTCGTTGCCGTCGGCCATCACCGCGCGCTCGCCGATCTCCAGCTTCTTCGGCGGATCGGCAGAAGATTGCACCTGCATGATATTCTGCTTGGCAAGCTGCTCGAAAAAGGTCCAGCCGAGATCGCGCTGCATCTGATAGGTCGCGGTCATGATGGTGCCGCTGTAGCCGGGATGCGCCTTGACCATCTTGCCCTTCCATTTCGGATCGAGCAGGTCGGCAAAGCTTTTCGGCGCCTCCTCCGCTTTCACCATGTTGGTATTGTAGGCGATGATGCTGAGCCAGATCCGCCAGCTCGCGAACTGGCCGTCGATATCCTTGTGTTCGGAGGAATAGAATTTCGCGACATCCTCCGGCACGTAGGGCGCCAGCAGGCCGTCGCGTTTCCACAGAATGAAATGCGCGGCGTCCGATGAATTCACCACGTCGACCGCGCGGATGTTGCTGGCATATTCCTGGCCGATGCGCTGGAACAGGCGCTCGGCGCCGGTGCGCTCGACCCGCACCGCGATGCCCGGATATTTCGCCTCGAACGCCTTCGCGAGCTTCTCGGCGACCGGCAGGTCGGTCGAGGTGTAATGGATCACCTGACCTTCCTTCTTCGCGGCTTCGATCAGCGCCGGCGTCACCGGCTCGGGCGGCGGCGCCGCGGCAACCACGCGGGTGGAGAATGCTGCGCCCGCAAGCAACGCGCCGGTGGCCTTGAGCATACCGCGGCGGGACAATTTTGCGTTCTTCATCGGCGCATCCTCGGGTCGTTTTCTTGCTCGTGTCCCGGACGCGGCGCGGCATTCTTCATGCCGCTCAGTAGAGCCGGGACCATACCAAACGCCGGCATTCGTTACGACCCCGGCTCTGCAGCGCACCGCTTCGCAAGGGCTACGCGCTGCGCTGCGTCCGGGGAACACAAACCTCTACCCCGCCGCCCTTAGCATTGCATCCGCCAACAGGCCCGCAAACAGCAGCAATCCCGCATCGCGGTTGGATTTGAAAATGCGCAGGCACAATGCGGGATCGCCGATCTCCAATCTGGAGATTTGCCAGAGCAGATGCGCAGCAAACGCCGCGAGCCCGATCCACGCCATCCAGCCCGCGCCGGCAAGCGTGAGCGCCATTCCGATCAGCGCCACCGCCAACCCATAAAACGCCAGCAGCGCCGGACGCGTGCGCGCGCCGAACAGCAGCGCCGTGGATTTGATGCCGATCAGCGCGTCATCCTCGGCGTCCTGGTGCGCGTAGATGGTGTCGTAGCCGACCACCCAGGCGATCGAGCCGGCATACAGAACCAGCGCCGTGGCGTCGATCCGGCCGAAGGTGACCGCAAATCCCATCAGCGCGCCCCACGAGAACGCCAGCCCAAGCACGATCTGCGGCCACCAGGTGATGCGCTTCATGAAGGGATAGACCGCGACGATGACCAGCGAGGCGATCCCGCATCCCACCGCAAAGCGGTTGAACTGCAGCAGCACCGCCAGGCCCACCAGCGCCTGCAGCACCAGGAAGGCGGCCGCCTGCGGCACGCTCACCTGCCCCGCCGGGATCGGACGCGACCGCGTCCGCTCCACTTGCGCGTCGAGGTCGCGGTCGGTGATGTCGTTCCAGGTGCAGCCGGCGCCGCGCATGGCGAATGCGCCGATCAGGAACAGCACCAGCAGCAGGGGCAGCCGGCTGACATCGTGCGCGATGCCGGCGGCCAGCGCCGCGGACCACCAGCACGGCATCAACAGCAGCCACGATCCGATCGGGCGGTCGAGACGGGAGAGCCTTAAGTAAGGCCGCGACCACAGCGGCGCGCGGGTATCGACCCAGTTGTCGGTCGCATCAGAGACGCGGGCCGCGGCGCCGCTCATCTGGTCATCGCGCGAGTACGTTGCCGTTCAGGGTGTCGAAGGTGCTGCCGCCCTTCTTGGTGGCGGTTGCCTCGGGAAGCGCTGACGACGAGCCCAAGAGTTCGCTCAGGGAAGGCCCGGCCGGTCCGCGCTGCTGCGCCTGCGCCGCGCCGCAAACTTTCTTCAGCGTCGCCTGGGTGCCGACGTGGCCCTTCTTCATCTGCTCGGAGATCTGCGGCGGAATATTGCACTTCGTTGAGTTAAGCTTGACGTATTCCATCATCTTGAGTTCGGCCTTCGAGTAGCTCTCGACCAGCTTGCAGGCTTCGTCGGGCTGCGCGTGCCGCTCGATGGCGGCCCTGATCAGCTTGCCGCGCTTCTCGGCCTCGTCACGCAGCGGCACGAAATTTTTCATGCAGGCTTCGCTCGCACCTCCAGCCGCCTGTGGCGGAGCACCCATCGGCTGCGTCGGCGCACCGCCGGCGAGAGGCGCGGCGCCGTTCGAAGGAAACGCGCTCGGCTGTCCGAATGAGGCGGCGGGAGCCGCCCCGTTGACCGGGGGAAACGGCGAGGCATTGGCTGGCGCAGCACCATTGACAGGCGGAAATGGCGATGCGGCCTGACCGGGCAATGGCGCCGGGAACGCACCCTGGGCGTTGGCCTGCACCGCGCAGGCGGTAATGGCCGCCACGGTCAGCGGCACGATCAAACGGCGGATAATCAAAGGTGTTCCTCCGGCAAGGTCCATCCCCAACGCCTTCGAGAAGAAAGCGATTTCCGATTCAGGGCATTTTACGATTGCTGCCGCCTCTTAACAACCCGTCGAATCAGGCAACAGCGCGGCGCGTGGCCGCGCCAGGCGCTGATAATTGCGTGAATCGCGCGTCTTTAGGCTAAAACGCTGCGCCTGAACGGAACAATGATCATGCCTGTTGCCGATTTTCGCAGTCCCCGGCTGTTCGTCGATGCCGATCTCGCAGCCGGCGCCAGCGTCCCGCTCGACCGCAACCAGGGCAATTACCTCGGCAACGTGCTGCGGCTTGTCGCCGGCGGCACCATCCTGGTGTTCAACGGACGCGACGGCGAATGGCAGGCCGTCATCTCCGGCCGCAAGCGCCCCGACCATCTGCAGGTCGTTACCCAGACCAGGCCGCAGGACCGCCTGCCCGACCTCACTTACGTCTTTGCACCGCTCAAGCACGCCCGGCTCGACTATATGGTGCAAAAGGCGGTCGAGATGGGCGCCTCACGCCTGCAGCCGGTGCTGACCCGGTTCACCCAGGTCGCGCGGGTCAATGGGATGCGGATGCGCGCCAATGTCGTCGAGGCGGCCGAGCAATGCGGCATCCTGAGCATCGCGGCCGTGGCGGAAGCGCTGCCGCTGGACCGCTGGCTCGGCCAGCGCGAGGCCCGGCGCCTGCTGATCTTCTGCGACGAGGCCGCCGAGACGGCAAATCCGGTGCTGGCGCTGCAAGCAGAATCCGCGGCATCCGGGATCGATGTCCTGATCGGCCCGGAAGGCGGGTTTGCCGAGGACGAGCGTGCCTTGCTGCTGCGTGAGCCCAAAACCTTGAGGCTTTCGCTGGGACCGCGGATCCTGCGGGCCGACACCGCCGCGGTGGCGGCGCTGGCCTTGGTCCAGGCGGTTTTGGGCGACTGGACCGGCCCCGGGAGGCCGTAAATAGGCTGCCGGTCATTAAGCCCTTTGGCCGATCTTGGTCGAAACCGGCCGATAGCCATGCTAAGGGCTGCGCCAAATCCGGCGCCAACGCCGAGACTCCGAGACCTTCGAGATGAACGAGACCGCCGCCCCTGGTGCGACCGGATCCGCCGCATGGGCGGAGGCGCTGCTATTGTCGTTCGCGCAGGCCGGCTACGTGCAGGCCGAGCCGGCGATCCTGCAGCCGGCCGAGCCGTTCCTCGACCTGTCCGGCGAAGACATCCGCAAAAGCCTGTACCTCACCACCGACGCGAGCGGCGAGGAACTCTGCCTGCGGCCCGACCTCACCATTCCGGTGGCGCGCGACTATCTCGCCTCCCCCCGCGCCGGCCAGCCGGCCGGGTTCTGCTATCTCGGACCGGTGTTCCGCTATCGCGGCGGAGCCCCAAGCGAATTTCTGCAGGCCGGCATCGAATCCTTCGGGCGCCAGGACCGCGCCGCGGCCGACGCCGAGATGCTCGCGCTCGGCCTTGAGGCCGTCGAGGCATTCGGGTTGCCCGAGGTTGAAATCCGCACCGGCGATGTCGCGCTGTTCAACGCGCTGCTCGACGCGCTCGAGCTTTTTCCGGTCTGGCGGCGGCGGCTGATCAAGGATTTCAACCGCAAGATCAGCCTGGAGCAGGATATCGAGCACCTCGCGGTGCCGACCGGTTCGGCACGCAATGAATATCAAGGGGTGCTGGCGGCGCTCGCCGGTTCGGATCGCAAGGCCGCATTGGCGCTGGTGACCGATCTGATGTCGATTGCGGGTGCGACCAATGTCGGCGGCCGTTCGGTGTCCGAGATCGCGGATCGCTTTCTCGAGCAGTCGACGCTGAAGGGCGGCGGACTGCCGCGCGAGAAACGGGAAGCGATCAAGCGATTCCTCGCCATTTCCGGCGATCCCGACGACGCGCTGGCGCAATTGCGCACATTGGCCGCCGATGCGAGGCTGGATATTTCGGCCGCCATCGATCAGTTCGAAAGCCGCATCGGCTTCATGGCTGCGCGCGGCATCGACACCGCAAAAGTAAGGTTCGCCACCTCGTTCGGCCGCGGCCTCGATTACTACACCGGCTTCGAATTCGAACTGCATGCCAAGGGCAACGGCACCGAGCCGCTGGTGGCGGGCGGACGCTACGACGGATTGATGACCCAGCTCGGCGCCAGCTTGCCGATCCCCGCGGTCGGGTTCTCCATCTGGGTCGAAGCCCTGACGCAGATCGGGAGCGCGCCATGACCGCGCCGTTCGTTCTCGCCGTGCCCTCGAAGGGACGCCTGCAGGAAAACGCCGAGGCGTTCTTCACCCGCGCGGGCCTTGCGCTGGCAAAGCCGCGCGGCGCGCGGGATTATCGCGGCGCCATCGCGGGCCTCGACAATGTCGAGATCGCCTATCTGTCGGCGAGCGAAATTGCCGCGCAACTGGCGCGCGGCGCGGTGCATCTCGGCGTCACCGGCGAAGACCTGGTGCGTGAGAGCATTCCGGATGCCGCAAGCCGCGTATTGCTGATCGAGCCGCTGGGTTTTGGCAGCGCCAATGTGGTGGTCGCCGTGCCGCAGGCCTGGATCGACGTCCGCACCATGGCCGATCTCGACGACGTCACCACCGGATTCCGCGCCCAGCACAATCGGCGGATGCGGGTCGCGACCAAATACGTCAACCTGACGCGGTCATTCTTTGCGTCCCATGGCGTTGTCGATTACCGCATCGTCGAAAGCGCCGGCGCCACCGAAGGCGCACCCGCGGTCGGCACCGCCGAGATGATCGTCGACATCACCACCACCGGTGCGACGCTCGCCGCCAACGGCCTCAAGGTGCTCGACGACGGCACGATCCTGCGCAGCCAGGCCAACCTCGTGGCCTCGCGCGACGCCGACTGGTCGGTGGAGGCGCTGGAGACCGCGCGCGTCATTCTCGATCATATCGCCGCCCGCGCCCGCGCCAGCAAATACCGCGAGGTCCGCACCCGTTTTGCCGGTTGCGACGCCGCACTTCTGGCCGAGGCGCATAACCGCTTCGGCGTGGTTTCGCCGTTCGGCGGGCCGACATCATCAGGGATGGTCACCCTGCACTGCCCGCCGGCACAGCTCTACGCGCTCGGCAGTTTCCTGCGCGACCACGGCGCGGACACGGTGTCGGTGGCATCGCTGGACTATGTGCTCGACCGCGACAATCCGCTGTTTGCCAGGCTGGAAGCCTTCTTGCGGCCTTGAACAGGTTGAATCCGTTCATCGTGGCGACAGCTTGGATCGGTTATCCTATGTTGTTTCGGTCGGTTGCCGTATGCTGTTTAAGAATTTCTGGACCTGATCGATGACGCTGGGTAGTGACGTTTCTCGCCTGTCCACCAACGCGGCCACCGCGGCCGCGCAGGGACTGTCGATCGTCGTGCCGCTTTACAACGAGGCGGCTGGCCTCGCGCTGCTGCATGAGCGGCTCGGCGCGCTGGCGAGCGCGCTCCGGCAGCGCTACGGCCTCGCCTGCGAGGTGGTCTACGTCGATGACGGCAGCGCCGACGCCACGCTCAGCATCGCGCGCGGCCTTGCCGCCGCGGCGCTCGATGTCCAGGTGGTGTCGCTGTCGCGCAATTTCGGCAAGGAAGCCGCGCTGATGGCGGGGCTGGATCACGCCCGGCGCGGCGCCGTCATGTTCATGGACGGCGACGGCCAGCATCCGCCCGATCTGGTCGAGAGACTGGTCGGGCACTGGATCGATGACGGCTACGACGTGGTCTATACCGCCAAGGCGCATCGCGACAACGAATCGGCGCTGCGCCGCCTCGCGGTGCACGGCTTCTACGCCCTGATCAACTGGGGCGCGCGGCAGAAAATCCCCGAAGACGCCGGCGACTTCCGGCTGCTGTCGCCGCGGGCGGCGGCGGCATTGCGGCAGCTCCCCGAGCGCAACCGGTTTTTCAAGGGCCTCGCAAGCTGGATCGGCTTCCGCCAGATCCGCGTCGATTACGAGCCCGCGCCGCGCGCGCACGGCATCACCAGCTTCAGCCCGGGCCGGCTGGTCGGCCTCTCGATTGAAGGTTTGACCTCGTTTTCGGTGGCGCCGCTGCGGCTTGCCAGCCTGCTCGGGGTGTTGCTGGCCTCGGTAGCTTTCCTGTTCGGCCTTTCGATCCTGTGGGAAACCTGGGTCAGCGGCAAATCCGTGCCGGGTTATCCGTCGCTGGTGGTCGGCCTGATGACCATCGGCGGCGTGCAACTGATCATGATCGGCATTGTCGGCGAATACATCGGCAAGATCCTGTCCGAACTGAAGGCAAGGCCGATCTATTTCGTGGCCGAGCACAGCGAAAAGCGCGCCGACGTTACGACAAACGCCGGCGAATCCGAACGGACCGCCGCCGAATGAACGGCGACGCGCCGCCGCGCCGGTTCTGGCTCTGCGCCGACGATTACGGTCTCAGCCCCGGCGTCAACCGCGCGATCCGCGGCCTGATCGAACGCGGGCGTCTCAACGCCACCTCGGCGATGGTGATCGGCCCCGCGATCGGCCGCGACGAGGTGAAGGCGCTCGACGATGCGGCGGCAAAGAGTCCGCGCTGCGCCATCGGCCTGCATGCCACGCTGACCGCGCCGTTTCATCCGCTGACCATGCATTTCAAGCCGCTGGACGGCGGGCTATTCCCAGCGTTCCCCAGGCTGTTGCGCGCGGGCCTGCTGCGGCGGCTCGATCCTGAAATCATTCGCGCGGAATTGACCGCGCAGCTCGCAGCGTTCATGGAAAAGTTCGGACGCGCCCCGGATTTCGTTGACGGCCACCAGCATGTTCAGCTGTTTCCGCAAGTGCGCGACGCGTTTCTGGCGGCGGTGAAGGAAGCAGCGCCAAATGCCTGGGTGCGCCAGGGCGGACGCCGTCAGCCGCTGGCGCAGCGGCTCGGCATGCCCAAGGCGTTGTTGATCGACCTGTTAAGCGTGCCGTTCCGGCGTAGCGCATCGCGCGCGAACATCGCGTTCAACCCGGCATTCGCCGGCGCCTACGATTTTTCGCAGGCGCCTGATTTTGCGGAACTGATGCGGCAGTTTCTCGATGGCCTGCCGGACGGCGGCCTCATCATGTGCCATCCCGGTTTTGTCGACGACGTGCTTGTCAGCCTCGATCCGCTAACGGATCAGCGCGAGCGCGAATACACGTATCTCGCCAGCGATGCCTTTCCGCGGCTGCTGGCGCTGAACAATGTTACGCTGGCGTAATCCGCCGGTCGTTTTGCCGCAGCCGCAAATTTAATTCCGGGCGGCACTACTTGCGACATAAAGCGTTCCTACATCTCCCCCGCGCTCGGCAGGCGGGCGCAGTGGAGATTGTCATGACCCCGCAAGAACGTCAGTTGGTTGACGACCTTTTCGATCGGCTCTCGAAGCTGGAGAGCGCACCACGCGATCCGGACGCCGTCGCGGCCATCTCGCAAGGGCTGCGCCGGGCGCCGAACGCGAACTATGCGCTGGTACAGACCACATTGCTGCAGGACGAAGCGCTCAAGCGCGCCAATGCCCGCATTCAGGAACTCGAGGGCGGCGAGCCCGAACAGCATCAATCCGGCGGGTTCCTCGATTCCATGCGCGATGCGATCTTCGGGCCGACCCCGTCGCGCGGTTCGGTGCCGAATGTTCGCCCGCCCGAGGTGAACAGCCGACCGGCCTGGAACACCGGCCAGGTCTTGCAGCAGGGACAAGGTCCGGGACCATACAACCAGGGTCAATACGGCCAGCCCTATGGCGGGCCGCAGGCGCCGATGGGCGGTGGCGGCGGCTCGTTTCTGGGAACGGCCGCAGCCGCCGCAGCCGGCGTGGTTGGCGGCGGGCTGCTGATGAACAGCATCCGTGGAATGATGGGCGGCGGCCATCAAAGCGGTTTTGGCGACTCTGCCGGTCTTGGCGGCGGTGGAGGCGGCAAGCCGTGGAGTTCGGATCAGTCCGGCGGCGATCTCGCGCGCGATGCCGGCCTCAATGATATCGGCTCGGGCGGTCATCGCGCCGATGACAGTTCACGCGCCGGGTTCTTCGACCAGGCGTCGAACGACCACGATGATAATGACGATATGGATCTGGATTCGGACGATTTCGACGGCGGCGGCGACAGCGATACGGCCTGACGCTCGTTGCGACGGACATCAAAGTAGACGGCCGCTTCGATGAAGCGGCCGTTTTTATTTTCAAGGCACTGCGATCAGAGCACGACGACCTTGGCGCCGACATTGACCCGGCCATACAGGTCGATCACGTCCTCGTTGCGCATCCGGATGCAGCCCGACGATACGTTGGTGCCGATGGTCCACGGCTCGTTGGAGCCGTGAATGCGATACAGCGAGGAGCCCAGATACATGGCGCGGGCGCCGAGCGGATTTTGCGGGCCGCCTTCCATGTGCCGCGGCAGATCGGGACGGCGCGCCAGCATTTCAGGCGGCGGCGTCCAGGCCGGCCATTCCTTCTTCGCCGAAATCGTCTTGACGCCCGACCAGGTGAAGCCCGGACGGCCGACGCCGATGCCGTAACGCAGCGCCCTGCCATCGCCCTGCACCAGGAACAGGAACTTGTTGGGCGTATCGACCACGATGGTGCCGGCGCCTTCCTTGCCGTGATACTCGACCATCTGCTTTTCGAATTTCGGGTCGAAGGCCGGACGCGCCGGTTCGACGGCGTAGTCTTGCTGACGCATTTGCTGCGGATCCATCGGAGGTAACAGCGCACGGCGCGAGTCGTACGACTGCTGCGGCTGATAACGCCGGCCCGACTGACCGTCGCTGAACAGAAACTCGATGAAACCGCCGCCCATGCCTGCGCGATCGGCAGAAGCGACGCGCAGCGGCGCCGGCCGCTGCGGCATCTGGTCGGCATAGACCACGGTGGGTTCGGTGGTTTCGATCGCGGCGGCTGGATGAAGGTTGACGGCGAGGGTGGATGCGCCGGCAAGCAGCGCGAGGGAGATTTTTCTGAACATCGACGTACTCTGCACTGTTTCGTCGTGGATGCGCTTGGTGTGAGCGCGGCGGTTACACGCCATTAAGTAAAATCAAAACCTAATCGGTTTGGTAAACAAAACCGGCGTTTCGATTCACCATGTCTGGCAGCCTCGCTGTTCTCGTTGTTAACGTTGATAATCGGTGAACGCGAAGCGCTCATGGTTAACCAAGGGTGTGCGCCGGCGGCGGCTTTTCACGCACAGTTCCCGCGTGAACCCGGCGTTAAAACACCTCGGTCTACAACGCTTGCATTGAGGGTTGGGGATTTCAGGATGCCGGTCCATCGCAAGCGCTTTCGTATCGAAGAGTCTTTTTTTGGCGCAGCGCCGGTCGCGGCCGATGCCGATGGCGACATCATGCCGATGCAGCGCGAAATCATGAACGAGTTGCGCGCCATTCGCGAGCAGATGGCGGGTCCGCACCGCGGCGCCGCAGTGCAAAACGACATCGATCCGACGCCGCAGCAGGCCAGCGACGCACAGATCCTGCTGCAGACCTACCGCGCCCAGATCGAGCAGTGTGAAAAGCTCAAGGTCGAACTCGATCTCATTCACGACGCCATCAACCGCACCAAGCAGGAAATCGCGGTGCTGCATGGCAAGAGTTTCGACGGCGCGGAAATGGCCAAAATGACCGGCGAGCTCGGCGCCGTGGTCGGCGGTACCGAAGAGGCGACGCAACAAATCCTGGAAGCCACCGAGGCGATCGACCAGGCCGCGACCGCGCTGGCCAAGGTTACCTCTCCGGACCAGCAGCGGCTGCTCAGCGAGGAAATCCAGGAGCGCGTCGTCTCGATCTTCGAGGCCTGCAATTTCCAGGATCTCACCGGCCAGCGCATCAGCAAGGTGATGGCGACGATGAAATTCATCGAGCACCACATCACCGTCATGATGGATATCTGGGGCGGCGTCGATGCCATCAAGGCGCACGCGCCCGGCGCCGTCGACGATCGCGTCGGCGACGCCCGGCTGCTGAACGGCCCGAAACTCGCGGGCGACGCCGGCCACGCCTCGCAGGACGATATCGACGCAATGTTCAACTAAGGCTGTGTCCCGGACGCGCTGCAGCGTTCTTCACGCTGCTGCGCAGAGCCGGGACCCCGGTTTCTTCGAGCAGCAGCAAACCGGGGCCCCGGCTCTGCAGCGCACCGTTTCGCAAGAGCTACACGCTGCGCTGCGTCCGGGGAACGCCGGGCGGCCTGATCGCCAGGAAGCATCCGAGCGCCAGCAGCGCGCCGACGATCCCCATTTCGAGCACGGCACGATCGGAGAACCGCTCGACCGCGGACGCCACCACGAAGGGCGCCAGCGCCTGCACGAACAGCGCCGGCCGCGCGATGCGCCCGATGACCCGGCCGTAGCCCGTGGGGCCGAACATCAGCAGCGGCAGCGCGCCTCGGGCGATGGTCATGACGCCGTTGGCCGCGCCGAATGCAATGGCAAACAATGCCGCCACCAACGGCGACGCTCCGGCGAACGACAGCATGGCGAATGCGAATGCCATCAATGCGACCGCGCCCCGCGCGATCCAGAGCGGATGGGTCCGGCCCGCCAGCATGAAATCGACCAGCCGTGCCGCCACCTGCGCCGGCCCGAACAGGGCCCCCACCGCAACGACGGTGGCGGCGTCCATTCCGCCCCGCTGCAGCATCGCCAGCAGGTTGGACGTGACCCCTGAGAGAATGAAGGCGTGCAGCGCGAACGCCGCGACCAGCAGCATGAAGGGCCAGCCTTCCGGCAGCATCGGCGCCGCAGGCAAGGCCGTCGGGTGGGATCCCGCAACCGGCAACGGTGCTACGGCGACCGTGCGCGGCAGGGCGAAAGCATGCAGCGGGGCGACCACAAATGCGAGTACGGCCGCAAACACAAGATAGGTGCCGCGCCAGCCGAGATGCTGCAGCAGCAAATGCGTCGCCGGCCAGCCGACGGTGGAGGCAAACCCGCCGGCAAACGTCACAAAGGTGATCTGCCGGCGCGCCGAGCTTCCGAATATCCGCGTCAGCGTCGCGAAGGCCGGATCGTACAGCGTCGACGACATCGCGGCGCCGATCAGCAGCCAACATGCGAGATAGGCCGGACGCTGGTCTGCGAGCGTCAGCAATACGAGGCCGAGCGCCCCCGCCAGTGCGCCCAGCGACATCACGATATTGCCGCCATGCCGATCGATCAGATGGCCGACCGTTGGCGACAGCATTCCCGAGGTAACGAGACCGATCGAAAATCCCGCCATGGCAAAGGCCAACGACCAGCCGCGGTCGGCTGCGAGATGCGGCAGGATCAGCACCGGGGGGTAGATCAGGATGCCCCAGGCGAGAATTTGCGTCAGCGACAGAACGGAAACGGCGCGGCCCGGTCCGAAAACGAGGTCGCGCAGTTTATGCATCGGGTCACGGCTTTACAGACGAGATGGACGGCTGGCCTGGGTCAGGCGCGGGGAGCGCAGCGGACATAGACCATGTTGCCGTAGCGGACCGCGGCATCCTTGTCGACAAACCGCGTCACCAGGATGCGGCCGTCAAAGGAAACGATTTCGCGGTCCTGCTCGCCGGGAACCGGTCCGGGCGGGCCGATGTAATTCTTGCCGCTCGGACTGCCCTTCAGCCGCAGTTCCTGCGGCGTCGCCTGATCGGCGAGATGCATCATCACGCCACCGGTCGGTCCCACGGTGATGACATAAGGCTGCTTGCATTGCCCCTGCGCCGCCTTCTCGGTCCGCACCCGGTCATTGGGATTCTGGTAGGAAGCCAGACCCCAGCGGCCGGCGATTTCGTCGGAGCGGATCGTCGCCGGCATGTCCGGCGCGACCGCGGGTTCCGGGGGCGCCGATGGCCCTGACGAAAAGGAGGGCAGGCTCATGCTTCCGCACGCCCCAAGGAACACGGCCAATGCCGCGGCGATCCCCAGATTGACCACTGCGCGCGTGCTGCTTGAACTCATCATGGCATCCCCCCGAACAAAAATCGTTGACCGCATCCGTCCCGCAGCCAAGCGCAAAACTCCTGTCGGAGCAATGATGTCCAGCCAATTACGCCGGCGCTCCGATTTGGTTTCCGACAGCATCCTATATCGGCCTCACCAAGGACTTAAGCCCTTGCTTGACAGGATCGGCGCCAAGCCATATTTCGGGGCGCACAATTAGCACTCCCCGAGCGCGATTGCTAAGGATGCAGGCGGTTCCGCCCGGAGGGCGCGAACTCTCCTCGCATTCCGATCCGCGGTCGACCGCACGTCAGCCCCCCGAAGCGAACCTTCCAGAGGAAACCTCATGGCTAAAACCAAATTTCGTCCACTGCATGACCGTGTCGTGGTCAAGCGCATCGACGCCGAAGAGAAGACCAAGGGCGGCATCATCATTCCCGACAGCGCCAAGGAAAAGCCTTCGCAGGGCGAAGTCGTGGCCGTTGGCCCGGGCGGGCGCGACGAGGCCGGCAAACTGATCCCGATCGAACTCAAGACCGGCGACAAGGTGCTGTTCGGCAAATGGTCGGGCACCGAGATCAAGCTCGACGGCGAGGAACTCCTGATCATGAAGGAGTCCGACATCATGGGCGTGCTGCACTGATCCGCGGCTTCCCGCATTTACGGCGTCATCACCGGGCTTGTCCCGGTGATCCACGTCTTTCTTCTTTCAACCGACAAGACGTGGATGGCCGGGACGAGCCCGGCCATGACGAACGGAATCGTTTAAGGAGTACCAAAGATGGCTGCCAAGGACGTAAAATTTTCCGGAGACGCGCGTGAGCGCATGCTGCGCGGCGTCGATATTCTCGCCAACGCGGTGAAGGTGACGCTCGGCCCCAAGGGCCGCAATGTCCTGATCGAAAAAAGCTTCGGCGCGCCGCGCATCACCAAGGACGGTGTCACCGTCGCCAAGGAGATCGAGCTCGAGGACAAGTTCGAGAACATGGGCGCGCAGATGCTGCGCGAGGTCGCCTCCAAGACCAACGACACCGCCGGCGACGGCACCACCACCGCCACGGTGCTGGCGCAGGCCATCGTCCGCGAGGGCGGCAAATCGGTTGCCGCCGGCATGAACCCGATGGATCTGAAGCGCGGCATCGACATCGCGGTTGCCGCCGTGGTCAAGGACATCGAAAAGCGCGCCAAGCCGGTCGCATCCTCAGCCGAAGTAGCCCAGATCGGCACCATCTCGGCGAACGGCGACACCGCCATCGGCAAGATGATCGCGCAGGCAATGCAGAAGGTCGGCAATGAAGGCGTCATCACAGTCGAGGAAAACAAGTCGCTGGAAACCGAGGTCGACATTGTCGAGGGCATGAAGTTCGACCGCGGCTACCTGTCGCCCTATTTCATCACCAATGCCGAGAAAATGACCGCCGAACTGGAAGACGTCTACGTCCTGCTGCACGAGAAGAAGCTGTCCGGCCTGCAGGCCATGCTGCCGGTGCTGGAAGCCGTGGTGCAATCGGGCAAGCCGCTGCTGATCATTGCCGAAGACGTCGAAGGCGAAGCGCTGGCGACGCTGGTGGTCAACCGGCTGCGCGGCGGCCTCAAGGTCGCCGCCGTCAAGGCGCCCGGCTTCGGCGATCGCCGCAAGGCGATGCTGGAAGACATCGCGATCCTGACCGGCGGCCAGCTGATTTCCGATGAACTCGGCATGAAGCTCGAAAGCGTCACGATCAGCATGCTCGGCCGCGCCAAAAAGGTGGTGATCGACAAGGAAAACACCACCATCGTCAACGGCGCCGGCAAGAAGAAGGACATCGAAGCCCGGGTCGGCCAGATCAAGGCGCAGATCGAGGAAACCACCTCGGACTACGACCGCGAGAAGCTGCAGGAGCGCCTGGCAAAACTCGCCGGCGGCGTCGCGGTGATCCGCGTCGGCGGCGCGACGGAAGTGGAAGTGAAAGAGAAGAAGGACCGCGTCGAGGACGCGCTCAACGCCACCCGCGCGGCGGTGCAGGAAGGCGTGGTGCCCGGCGGCGGTGTGGCGCTGCTGCGCGCCAGGAAGGCGGTCGGCCGCATCGTCAACGATAATTCCGATGTGCAGGCCGGCATCAATATCGTGCTGAAGGCGCTGGAAGCCCCGATCCGCCAGATCGCGGAAAATGCCGGCGTCGAAGGCTCCATCGTGGTCGGCAAGATCCTCGAGAACAAGTCCGAGACCTACGGCTTCGACGCGCAGACCGAAGAATATGTCGACATGGTCGCCAAGGGCATCATCGACCCCGCCAAGGTGGTGCGTGCCGCCCTGCAGGATGCTTCCTCCGTCGCCGGCCTCCTGGTGACGACCGAAGCCATGGTTGCCGAACTGCCGAAGGAGCCGGCCGCGCCGATGCCCGGCGGTGGCGGCGGCGGAATGGGCGGCATGGGCTTCTGATTCAGGGCCCCGCCGGCGTTATCCGACATTGAAGGCCGCCTCCGGGCGGCCTTCTTTTTGGTCATTTGTGCGGGGTTTGATAGAAGGTCCCGATTCTCTTGCGAGGAATTTTGAATGCGCGCGCTTCTGCTCTGTCTGATCGGCCTGACGGCGGCCGCGTTGAGTCCGGCCCTCGCGCAAATGAAACTGTCCCCAAAATCAGCGCCGAGCGCCAGCGAGACGCGGTATTTCACCTCGATCGACGGCCTGATGGACGGCAATGCCGACGTCATCCTCAAGGAGACCCGCCAGGGCAAGACCGTGACGGCGGCGGTGCTCGACGTCTGCTACCCCGCGGAGAAAGGTTCCGAACGCAAGGATCGCTTCGTCGCCAATCTTGCGGTGAGCGGACCGAACCTGACCGGAACCACGCAAAGCCTCGGCGACAAGCTGCCGGTAACGGTGAAGCTCACGCGCAAGCCGACCGGCGACAGCTTCGAATTCAAGGGGCAGATCGGCATCGGCCAGACCGTGACGGAAGTTTCATCGTCGGATAATTCCGATCTCAGCGAGCAGGAATTCAAGGATAACCAGTCGACCGAGGATAGCATTGCCGCTGCGCCAAAGGATTTTACGGAAGTGTCTCCGGAGTCGGTCGCGGTACGGGTGAAACTGGATGCGGCGCTGGATTTCCTGAAGAGCCTGAAGGGCCAGCCGGTCGAGGTGTCGTTAAGCAGCCTCAGCGTCTCCTGCGACGCGCTGCGCGCCGGCGAGCAGACCATCACCATCAGCGTCGATCCGGACCGCGCCGCGGCACTGATCGCGAAAGCGAAAGCCTCGCCCGGCGTGGTCGCCGCCGGCTGGACCGCCGGCGCGGTCGAGATGGAACGCGCGATCCGTTTTGCGGCGGCGGGATGGCGCGACGGTGACAGGCTGAACCGGGATAGGCTCGGGGCGGCCATCGCCGCCGTGATCGCAAAAGCAATGTCGGCAAAATTGGCGTCCTCGCAATGGAGCGAGAACACCGGCAAGCTGAAACTGACGTTGAAGCGCCCGAGCCAGGTCTATCCCGCGCTCGAACTGACCGACACGATCGAAGTCGAGGCGCTGGTTTCTTCCGACAAGCCCGGCGCGTCCGACCGCCTGATGCTCTGGGTCGGCAACCCCTCCATCACCACCGCGGATGAGGCGGCGGGCGCCAGGCTCAACCTGACTGAGGCCACCGGCATGGATGAGGAAGGCGAACAGGTCGATGACAACGGATCGGTCGAAGCGCTGGCAAAGGAATTCAAGGGCCAGCGCTGGGACGCCGACAAATCGGCATGGAAATAGCTCCCTGCCGCGGACGCAGCGCAGCGCGTAGCTCTTCGCGAAGCGGTGCGCTGCAGAGCCGGGGCCGTAACGGAACGCAGCGCCCGGTACGGTCCCGGCTCTGCGGAGCAGCGTGAAGAACGCTGCACCGCGTCCGGGACACGATTTGACATGCCGCCGCATAGCGGCAATGAACAGCCTTGATCGAAGGCTTGCAGGGTTTTGCGGTTGATGGCGCGCTATGAGGTAGTGGTGATCGGCGCGGGCCTTGGAGGCTTGACCGCCGGCGCAATTCTCGCGCGCGCCGGACGCAAGGTTCTGGTGATCGAGCGCAGCAACTCGGTCGGGGGTGCTGCGTCAAGCTACAAATCCGGCGACCTGTTTGTCGAGGGCTCGCTGCATGAAACCAGCGACCCGAATGATCCCCGCGATCCCAAGCACGGCGCGCTGGTCCGCGCCGGCGTGCTGGACGCGGTGAAGTGGATTCCGGGCGGCGGGTTTTACGAAGCCCGCGGCGGTCCGCTGCGCGAGCCGTTTGCGATGCCGGACAATTTCGATGCGGCGCGGCGCGCGCTGACGGAGCGTTTCCCGGATGCCCGCGGCGGCATCGACAGCGTGCTCGACGACATGCAGCGTCTCGCGTCGGCCGCGGATATCAATGTCGTTCCCGAGAGCGATCGGTCGCTGTCGCTGTCGCAGAAATTCGACAGCGTTTTCGGCAATAACGAAGCGATCAAATGCGCGCTCGCCGCAAACCTCTCCTACTATCACGACGATCCCGCCACCCTGTCGTGGCCGTTCTTTGCAATGTCGCAGGGAGGTTTTTTCCTCAGCGGCGGGCGCTATGTGCAAGGCGGCTCGCAGCGGCTCTCCAGCGCGCTCGCGCGCGCGGTCAGGACGGCGGGCGGCGAGGTGATGATCCGCCGCGTCGTCACGGCAATCGACTTGAATGCGCAAGGCCAGCCTTGCGGCGTGACGCATACCGCGAAAGACGGCGGCGATATCCAGAGCGTCGAGGGTGCGGTCATCGTCAGCAACGCCGCGCCGGAAATACTGGCGTCGCTGCTGCCGGCGGACGCGGCGCGGAAATTGAACGACAGTTACGCCGGGCGGCGGCCTTCCGTCTCGCTGTTCGCCCTCACGCTGGGCCTGGCAAAACCGCCGCGCGAATTCGGGATCGCCGGTTATTCGACGCAATTGCTGCCGCCCTGGATGACGCGGCTGGACGACTATGCGCAAGCGGCGGGGCTGATGGCGGACGAGCCGGCGGGACGGATGCCGCCTTTTGCCATTGTCGATTACGCGGCGATCGATTCCGGCGTGCCCGCTCCGCCCCATGTGCTCTCGATCTTCGGGCCCGACCGCCTTTCGAACTGGGACGGTTCGGATCTGGACTTCTATCGCGACAAGCGCGCGCGCTGGCAGGATGCGATCGCCCGCTATCTCGACCAGTTCTATCCGGGGCTCGCGGGCGCGGTCACCGCAGCGTCGTTCAACACCGCGCTTTCGGTGCGGCAGTATCTCAATGCCCCGGAGGGCGCGGTCTATGGATTCGCACCGACGCCGCAAAGCTCGGTCGGGGGCGCGCCAAACCGCTCGCCGCGCACGGCGCTGCCGGGGCTGTATCTCTCATCGGCCTATGCCGGATTCGGCGGATACACCGGCGTCATTCAGTCCGCCGGCGCCTGCGCCGACATGATCTTGCGCGAGGATTGATCGTCATTCCGGGGCGCGCCTCTTCGCGCGAACCCGGAATCCAGACCAGGTTGCCGGATTCCGGGTCTGCGCCCGAAGAGGGCGCATCCCGGAATGACGCTTAGTTGGTGTTGATCCGGAATCGCAGCGATTTCGTACCCGTGAACGAGACGAAATCGCCCTGCCGCTTCCAGGTTGCGGCTTCGCCCAGCGCTTTCACCAGATCGTCGTCGGCCTGCGCGCGCGCCGGCGGACAGGCGCGATCCTCCAGCGGACCTGCGACGAAGATGACGGTGTTGCCGGCGACCGAGAATTGGCCCTTGCCGCCCTTGCACCACAACTCAAGGATGACCTCGCCGCGGTCGCCGATTTCCAGGCTCGGAAGCCGTTTCGAGCCGGGCTGGCGCGCCACGTCCAGCGTCATTTCGAGCCCGAACGGAAACTCGTCGTCGGCACGGGCGGGCGCAGCTTGCAACGCCGTGACCAAAACCAGTGCAACACCCGCTCGCCTCAGAACCGTGATCGCGGACTTCATCTGTGCCCTCATAAACAAATCCCCGCGACCTCCGCCGCGGGGATTTCGTTTCGTAGCCGGACGGAAGGCTTACTTCAAGACCATCTCGGTGAACGGATAGACGTAGGCCTGCAGCATCACCAGCAGTCCCACAAGGCACGCCAGCACGATGGAGTGCATGAACACATAGCGCAGGATGGTGCCTTCGTGGCCGTACCAGTTGGTGGCGGTGGAGGCCACCACGATCGACTGGGCGTCGATCATCTTGCCCATGACGCCGCCGGAGGAGTTCGCCGCGCTCATCAGGATCGGCGAGATGCCCAGTTGCTCCGACGTGATCTTCTGCAGGTTTCCGAACAGCACGTTGGAGGCGGTGTCCGATCCCGTCAGCGCCACGCCCAGCCAGCCGAGCAGCGTGCCGAAGAAGGGATACAGCACGCCGGTCGCCGCGAACGCCAGACCGAGCGTCGCATCGACGCCCGACAACCGCGTCAAGGTACCGATCGCCAGCATCGCCGAAATCGTGATCAGCGAAATCGCGCAGAGTTTTATGGTGCGGCCGTATTCTCCAAGCATCCTGGCGGGCGAGAAGCCCATCAGGAAACCGGAGATGATCGCGGCAATCAGCATTCCCGACCCGGTAAATGACAAATAGGTGAATCCGAACACGGCGCCTTCCGGCGTCGGTTTGGCCGCCACCGGCGGCACCTTATTGATCATGTTGTGGAGTTCCGGAACCGGATAATTCCAGACAAAGATCGAGTTTGCCCAGTTCTTGAACGCGCCGCTGCCCCAGATCAGCATCACAATGCAGACGATGATCCACGGCAGCAGCGCACTCCAAAGCTGCGCCGAGGTGAGCTTCGTGGTGTCCATCGGCGTCGCAGCCTTCATCGTTGCCGCCGATTCATCCTTGCCGCGCAACGCCGGCGACAGCCACAGCTCTTTCGGCTGCCAGACTTTCAGGAACAGGATAAGGCAGCCCATCGAGATCAGGGACGCACCGATGTCGACAATCCAGGGGTTGATGTAGTTCGAGATCACGAATTGCGGAATCGCGAACGAGACGCCGGTAACCAGAATCGCCGGCCAGACGTCCTTCATGCCCTTCCAGCCTGCGAACGCCCACACTACCCAGAACGGCACCAGCAGCGAGAAGAACGGCAACTGCCTTCCGACCATCGCACCGAGAATGTAGGGGTCGAGGCCGGTCACCGAGGCAAGCCCCTGGATCGGGGTGCCGAGCGCGCCGTAGGCAACCGGCGCGGTGTTGGCGATCAGCGACAGGCCGGAGGCTGCGAGCGGCGAGAAGCCGAGGCCGATCAGAACCGCGCCAGTGATCGCAACGGGTGTGCCGAACCCTGAAGCGCCCTCGAAGAACGCGCCGAAGGCGAATGCGATCAAGAGCAACTGCAAGCGGCGGTCATTGGTGACACCGCCGATTGCGCGCTTCAGCAGTTCGAAGCGCCCGGTCTCCACCGTGATACGGTAGAGGAAAATGACGTTGAGCACGATCCAGCCGATCGGGAAGAAGCCGACCACGACGCCGAGCAACGATGCTCGGATCGACATGTTGGCAGGCATCGTATAGACGAAAATCGTGATGATATTGGCGACGATCAGGGCGATGACGGCCGCGATGTGCGCCTTCACCTTGCCGCTGGCGATCAGCACCAGCAGCGTCACCACCGGGATCGCGGCGGCGATGGTCGACAGCGCCGAATTGCCGAGCGGATCGTAGATTTGATTCCACATCAGGAGTCTCCCCCCACGCTATTATTGGGCGCGCGGACCAGCGTGGTCGGTCAAGCGCGTCTGGCCTGATCGCGGGAGCTTTTCCATGCAATGCACGAGGCTCACCGTATCCGGCTACCGCCAGACTCCGCTCACAACCTCGCGAACCGGGAAGGCCCCCACCCCTCGCCGTCATGTCCATGCTAGGATTAATCTACAAGCTGCGACAAGCCGCCGCAGGCCACGAATTCTACAATTTTAGTTTACACCGTCGCGATTCATTCGCTTTTTCAGGGCTTTGCAGCCCTTCTTCCGGAGACAACAGCCTGTGAACAACATCCGCTCCACGCTCGCGGCCGTATGGCGCATTGCAATCCCTTACTTCCGCTCCGAGGACAAATGGGCCGGCCGCGGCCTTCTGGCCGCGGTGATCACCATCGAGCTTGCGGTGGTATTCCTGACCGTCCTGTTCAACCGCTGGAACAATGTGTTTTACAATGCGCTTCAGGAGCGCAACCAGGCCGTATTCACCTACCAGATCGGCTATTTCTGCGTCCTTGCGTCATTCTGGATCGGGCTGAAGGTCTATCAGCTCTATCTCAACCAGTGGCTGCAGATCCGCTGGCGGCGCTGGATGACGGACCGCTATCTCGGCGGCTGGCTGCATGACGCCAATCACTACCGGATGCAGTTGCTCGGCGACGCCGCGGACAATCCGGACCAGCGCATCGCCGAAGACACCCAGCGTTTCGTCGAACAGACGCTGCAGCTCAGTATCGGCCTGCTGAGCGCGGTCGTAACGCTGGTGTCGTTTGTCTTCATTCTATGGGGCTTGTCCAACCAGGCGCCGCTGCATCTGTTCGGCAGGGAGATCGCAATCCCCGGTTACCTGGTGTGGGGCGCGTTGATCTACGCGGTGCTCGGAACCACGCTGACCCATCTGATCGGCTGGCCGCTGGTCGGGCTCAATTTCCAGCAACAGCGCTATGAAGCCGATTTCCGTTTCAACCTGGTTCGGGCGCGGGAAAACGCCGAGCAGATCGCGCTGCTGCATGGCGAGCCCGTCGAGCGTACGCGGCTGCTGTCGCGATTCGGCATGGTGGTCGAGAACTGGCTCGGCATCATGCAGCGCACCAAGAAGCTGACCGCCTTCACCGCCACCTACTCGCAAGCCTCCGTGATCTTTCCTTACGTGCTGGTGGCGCCGGCCTATTTTGCCGAAAAAGTTCAGCTCGGCGGCATGATGCAGACGGCATCCGCCTTCAGCAGCGTGCAGGATTCGTTGTCGTTCTTCATCACGTCGTACCGCACGCTCGCCGAATGGCAGTCGGTGGTGGCGCGTCTCAGCGGTTTTGAGGAGTCCATCAAAAACGCCGCCGCGCTGACCACCAGGGAAAACATCATTCATGTCGGCTCCGACGACAAGGCGGCGATCGGCCTCGAAAAACTCAGCGTCAGCCTGCCCAATGGCACCCCGCTGGTGACGGCGGACGGTTTTTCGATCCGCAGCGGCGAACGCACCTTGCTGACGGGACCGTCGGGCTCGGGCAAGTCGACGCTGTTCCGCGCCATCGCCGGGATCTGGCCGTTCGGGACCGGCTCGATCGCAATTCCAGCGCAAGCCACGCTGATGATGTTGCCGCAGCGGCCTTACTTCCCGGTCGGCACCCTGAGGGCGGCCATTGCGTACCCGGCGGAAGCAAGCGCATTCAGTCCGGAACAGGTCGGCGAAACCCTGTCAGCGGTAGGGTTGCCGAAGCTGGCGTTGCGGCTCGACGAAGACGCGCACTGGAACCGGACGCTTTCCCTCGGCGAGCAGCAGCGTCTCGGCATCGCGCGCGCGCTTCTGCATGCGCCGCAGTTTCTGTTTCTCGATGAAGCTACCGCGTCTCTGGATGAACCGTCGGAAGCGGCGCTCTACCATCTGATCAAGGACAGATTGCCGGCGACGACGATCATATCGATCGGACATCGCAGCACGCTTGAGGCTTTCCATCAGCGCGGCGCGACCCTTGCGCGCGACGGTGACCGATTCGCGCTACGGGACACCGGGATGGCGTGAAAGTTTCCTGACCCCTTACGCAAAACAAAAGGGCGGCAGATCGCTCTGCCGCCCTCATGGTCGTGGGAGGATGACTTACTTCAGGTTGGTCATCGCGGTCAGGTCAGCCGAGAGCTTGACGATGCCGGTCGCGCCGCACCACCCGGACTCGAACCCACCCGGGTTGATGGCAGACACGCTGGCCGCGGTTGCGGTCGTCGCAGTGAAGTCGCTGGTGAAGGCGTTGCACTGACCCTTGGACAGGTTGGTGTCGGAATAGCGGAAGTCGAGGGTGAAGACCTTGTAGGTGAAGCCGACGCCGACGTTCCAGGTGTTGTAGCTCGGCTCAGGAATGCCGCCCGGGAACACCGGGGTGCCGTAGAAGGCGTCCGAGGTGCCGAGCCACTGCCGGCCGAACTCGCCGGAGACATACATGCCGATGCCGCTGGTGCCGAACCATGGGGCCGGCGCGGTAAACTTGCCGGTGACCGAGGCGTAGTTGCCCCAGGCGCCGAGGTTCAGGAAGTTCGGCGAGTAGTATTCGTTGGCGCCGATCTGGAACATGTCGTTCAGGGTCACGTTGACCTTGGCGTAGCCTTCATAAAAGCTGGCGTTCTTCTTGGCGAAGTTGCCGTTGATGGGCAGGCCGAGGGTGACCGGATCGGAATTGCCGAACGGGCTGACGGCGCAGCTGGCGTCGGAGCCGGGAATGCCCGAACCGGGCAGCGCGGCGGCGTTGTAGCACTTGCCGCCCGGATAGAGATAACCCCAGACGCCGAAGTCGAAGGCGAACATGCCGAAGGTCGGGCGGATACCGCCGTAGATGTCGATTTCAGCGGCGGCGCGGTTCGGGAAGGAGATGCTCTCGCCGGCGAGGCCGATGTAGAGCTGCAGGTCCTTGGTGACGTTGTAGCGGGGCTCGAAGTAAGCCGCCACCGAGGGCTTGTGGTTGGACTGGGTGACGCCGCGGAACACGTAGTCACTCATGATCGCGCTGCCGAAGGCGATATCCCACGGATCGAACGCTGGCGGCGGAGGTGCCTTGACCGCCTTGACCCGCATGTCCGCCGCGAGAGCCGAACCCGAAAGCAGTGCCAGCGCCGTTGCTAACAAAACCATTTTCTTCATGACGATCCCCATCGTTGTAAGATCAGTCCGACTTCGAAGGCCCCAAGCACAGCGACAATCGACTGCAACCAATTTCCATGGACCAATCTGCGGGGCCGCACCCTTTGCGGGAAGCCAAAAAGTCAAGCAACTGCCGCCTTTTTAGGCGTTTTCGGCTTTACGCTAGATGTTGTTGGTGTGTGTTGCATTCCGACAACAATTTTTGAATGGAATCGCGCGTCGGAAGCCGGGCTTGAAGTGTTCTTGGGGCGTCTGTGCAACACATCCGGGGCCGAATCTGGAACTGCGATAAAGGATCAGACTGGCCGTTGCGATTCGGCGCCACGGTGGCGGGCCCAACAGAAAAGGCCGCAGCGGACGCTACGGCCTTCCATGATCCGATAACCCAGCCGGCCCACGCGGGCCGCGACTGTCGCGCCTTACTTCGTATCGTCGTGACGATCGGAGCCGGACGAATGGTCGTCGTCCGAATGCCCATCTGACGGGGCCGGCGTTGGAGCGGGTATATACGACGCTGCAGTGGGTGCCGAAACAGAAGGCCTTGGAGGCCTCGGAGGTTTCGGAGCCGCCTTTTTGGCTGGCTTCTTCGGCGCGGCCTTCTTGGCTGGCTTCTTCGCCGGCTTCCTGGTTTTCCTGGCGCTCTTTTTCGCTGATTTCTTTGCCGATTTCTTCGCTGATTTTTTTGCTACGGCCTTTTTCTTGGCTTTCTTGCCTTTCGCTTTCTTCGCCTTTTTAGCCATCATGGTCCTCCTGTTGCCGCCAATCGTATCGATCGAGCTTCTGAGTCTTCCGCTGCAGCGGGCCTCAAAACCAATCAGTTCAATCCTGGCCGCGGACCGCCTGTCGCCCAGTCGAGAAGCTCAATGGTGTGAACCACAGGGACCGACGTTCCACCGGCAATCTGCACCATGCATCCGATATTTCCGGCGGCGATCATGTCCGGCTTGACCATCGCGATGTTGGCGATCTTGCGATCGCGCAATCTGTCCGCAATGTCAGGCTGGAGAATGTTGTACGTGCCTGCCGAACCGCAACACAAATGACTCTCGGGCACATCTTTCACCACGAATCCATTCTTGGAAAGCAATTCTTTCGGAAGCTGCGCGATTTTCTGTCCGTGCTGCAGCGAACATGCCGAGTGATAGGCGACGACGAGATCACTGCGCCGCTGCGGCACAGGCAGATCCAGCTCGCCGACATATTCGCTGATGTCCCTGGCCAGCGCCGAAATTTTCGCGGCGGGTCCGGCGAAGTCGCGGTCCTCGCGCAGCATGAACCCGTAATCCTTGATCACCGTGCCGCACCCGGACGTCGTCACCACGATGGCGTCGAGCCCGCCCCGACCGGCCTCATCGAGCCACGCGGTGATGTTGGCGCGCGCGCGCGCCAGCGCGTCGCCGTCGCGGCCGAGGTGGTGGGTCAGCGCGCCGCAGCACTGCTCGTCCTTGACCAGCACCACCTCGATGCCGTGCCGCGTCAGCAGGCTGATCGCGGCCCGATTGATGCGCGGCGCCAACACCTGTTGGGCGCAGCCTTGCAGCAGCGCGACCCTTCCGCGCTTGCGCCCGATCGCCGGAAATACGCTTCCACGGGCCGGGCCGGGCGGCGGCAGTCCGCGCGGCGCAAGCGCCAGCATCGCCTTGATTCGCCGAGATAAAGAAGGTGTCGCCGCTCCCGGCGCCGAGGCCGGCAACAAGGCCGCCAGCGGCCGTCCCAGCCGCGCCAGGATCATGCTGAGGCGAAACAGTTTTGGCCGCGGCAGCACCCACGCCAGAACCGCGCGCAACGCGCGCTCGGTCAGCGGCCTTGTGTATTCCCTCTCGATCCTGACCCGCGCCTGATCGACCAGGTGCATGTAATTCACCCCGGAAGGACAGGTGGTCATGCAGGCGAGGCAGGAGAGGCAGCGATCGATGTGCTTGACCACCTCCCTGGTCGGCGGCTTGTCCTTCTCCAGCATCTCCTTGATGAGATAGATCCTGCCGCGCGGGCTATCGAGCTCGTCGCCGAGCAGCACGTAGGTCGGGCAGGTCGCGGTGCAGAACCCGCAATGCACGCAGGCCCGCAGGATCTTGTCCGCTTCGGCAATATCGGGATTGGCAAGCTGCGCCAGGCTGAATTCGGTTTTCATGTCGCGGACCCTCGCAGCATCCGGCCGCGATTGAGGATATTTTTCGGATCGAAGCTGAGCCGGACGCGCTCGCTCAAGCTCGCAAGCCCCGCCGCCTGCGGGTGGAATACGTCGACATTGCGCCGCACCAGCTCGGACGCCCGGACCAGCGTGGCGTGGCCGCCGATCGCGTTGACGCGAGAGCGCAGCATTTCCGCACTCGCATCGGCGGAGGGCGGCAATGCCGCCCAGATCAATCCGCCGCCCCAGTCATAGATCACGTCGCCGCCGCTATCGCGCGACAAAGCCTGGCCGAGCGCCCCGCCCGACGCCGGCGGGCAAACGATCCGCCACACCGGCCAGGCTCCCAACGCGCCGTTGGCGGCGAAGGGTGCGACGTCGCGTATCGAACTCCAGATCGCCGCCGAAGTCGCATCCTCGACAATCTCCGCCGCTCCGAAGGCGCCGAGCGCCTCGCTGAGCGACGCCGCGCGGTGCGCAGCGGAGGCCGTGATGCCCTCCAGCCGCAGCAAGGTCACCGCCTGTGGTGGCGATCCCAGATCGGCCAGCGCCCCCTGGGCCGCCCGGAACGCCGAATTCGGCACGTGCGCGGCGCCCGAAACATCGAACGGCGAGCCCAGCGCCGCCGTCATCGCCAGGTTTGCGGTCACGTCATCGAGCCCGCGCAGCACCAGCGTGCGTTCGCTTTCGGCGCGCGGCATCACCTTCAGCGTCACCTCGGTCATGACCGCGAGCGTGCCCCACGATCCCGCCAAGAGCTTGCAGAGATCGTAACCGGTGACGTTTTTCACCACCCGCCCGCCGGCCTTGAAACTGTCGCCGAAGCCGGACACCGCGTGCGCGCCGAGCAGATGGTCCCGCGCCCCGCCGGCCTTGATGCGCCGCGGACCGGCAAGGCCAGCGCCGATCATGCCGCCGATGGTTCCGATGTCCGGCGTGCCGAGCAGAAGCGAAGTGTTCATCGGCTCGAACGCGAATTGCTGGTTTTTCGAATCGATCAGCGACTTGACATCGTTAAGCGGCGCGCCGGCCTGCACGGTGATGATCAGCTCGTTCGGCTCGTAGGATGTCACCGCGTTCAGCGCCGCGAGGTCGAGCAGCGCGTTGGTCGCCATCGGCTGGCCGATGGCGCGCTTGCTGCCGTGGCCCATGATTTCCAGCGGCTGCTCGCTGGCGAGCGCCGCGCGCACCACCTGCTCGACGTCCTTGGCGTCACGTACTTTCAGGGTGTCCACGACGACGCCATCCGCTGTCGTCCCCGCGAAGGCGGGGACCCATACGCCGTGACCTCTCGATAGGATCGATGCCTCAGACCAACACCGCCGTCATCCTGAGGTGCTCGCCGTCTTCGGCGAGCCTCGAAGGATGGGCCGCAAGTGCCTCGGAGCCATCCTTCGAGACGCCGCGCAAACGCGCGGCTCCTCAGGATGACGGCTGAATATGCGGCGCGGCTGTAGTTGAGGTGAGTCACCATTACCTCAAAACCTCGGAAGTTCCGGGAACGCCAGCCTGCCGCCGTGGACATGCACGCGGCCGAGTTCGGCGCAGCGATGCAAGGTCGGAAACACTTTTCCCGGATTGAGCAGCCCCTGCGCGTCGAAGGCGCATTTCAGCCGCTGCTGCTGGTTGAGATCGATCTCGCTGAACATCTCAGGCATCAAATCGCGCTTCTCGATGCCGACGCCATGCTCACCGGTGAGGACCCCCCCGACCTCGACGCAGAGCCTGAGAATGTCGGCGCCGAAGGCCTCGGCCTTGTCCATCTCACCGGGCTTGTTGGCATCGTACAGGATCAGCGGATGCAGGTTGCCGTCGCCGGCGTGAAACACATTGGCGACCCCGAGCCCGTATTTTTCGGAGAATTCGCGAATCCGCGTCAGTACGAGCGGCAGCGCGCCGCGCGGAATGGTGCCGTCCATGCAAAGATAGTCCGGCGAGATGCGCCCCACGGCGGGAAAAGCCGCCTTGCGGCCGGACCAAAACAGCAGGCGCTCTGTTTCCGAATTTGAAATTTGCAGTGTCGTCGAGCCGCAGCGCCGCGCGATCGCCTCGACCCGCTTGATCAGCTCGTCGACCTCGACGCCTGGGCCATCGAGTTCGATGATCAGCAGCGCCTCGACGTCGAGCGGATAGCCGGCATGGACAAAAGCTTCCGCGGCGTGGATCGCAGGCTTGTCCATCATCTCCATGCCGCCGGGAATGATGCCGGTGCCGATAATATCCGCCACGCATTGGCCGGCTGCCTCGACTTGCGCAAACCCGACCATCAGCGCCCGCGCCGTCTCCGGCTTTTGCAGGATGCGCACGGTGATTTCGGTGATGACGCCGAGCAGGCCTTCGGAGCCGGTGATGATGCCCATCACGTCGTAGCCGCTGGTCTCGGCTGACTTGCCGCCGACCTTGATGATTTCGCCTGATATCAGCACGATCTCGCAGCCCAGCACGTTGTTGGTGGTCATGCCGTATTTCAGGCAGTGCACGCCGCCGGAATTTTCCGCGACATTGCCGCCGATCGAGCAGGCGATCTGCGACGATGGATCCGGCGCGTAATAGAACCCGGCATGCGCCACCGCCTCGCTGATGGCGAGGTTGGTCACGCCGGGCTCGGTCACCACCACGCGGTTGTCGAAATCGATCTCACGGATGCGCTTGAATTTGCTCAAGCCCAGCAGCACGCCATCGGCGAGCGGCAGCGCGCCGCCGGACAGCGAGGTGCCGGAGCCGCGCGGCACCACCTTGATGCCCTGCTCGAAGCAATATTTCAGCACCCGCGATACCTGCTCGGTGGTGTCGGGGAGAACCACCACCATCGGCGGCTGGCGATAGGCCATCAGGCCATCGGATTCGTACGGCACCATCTCGGCGGCCGAGTCGATCACGCCCTCGCCCGGCACGATCGCGCGCAAATCCGCCACGATTTTATCGCGGCGGCCGAGAACCGCCTGATCCGACGCGGGCATCAATATGGTCATTCCGGCTCTCCGGCGGGCGCATGCGCGCTGCTTTTTATCGCATGGAAACAAGCACGTCCCGATGCGTTTGGGTAGGTCGCCAGAACACCGGCCCCTGCCCGCTTGTCCATCGCGGCCCGCTTATGCGACAAACAGGTCGCGGAACGTCCCTAATCGATCCAAGAGCATTCCATGAAAAAACTGACCCTGAGCACGCTGATCGTCATCGCATCCGCCGCGGCATCGTCCGCCGCCATGGCGCAGGATGTCGCCGCCGGCAAGACCTCCTTCAACAAATGCCTGGCCTGTCATGCGGTCGGTGAAGGCGCCAGGAACAAGGTCGGTCCGGTGCTCAACGGACTGCCGGGACGCAAATCCGGCACCGTCGAAGGCTACTCCTACACGGAGGCCAACAAGAGCTCCGGCCTCACTTGGGATGAAGCCACCTTCAAGGATTACATCAAGGACCCGAAGGCCAAGATCCCCGGCACCAAAATGGTGTTTGCCGGGATCAAGAACGAGCAGGAAGCCAGCGATCTCTGGGCATTCCTCGCGCAGTACGACAAGGACGGCAAGACGAAGTAGGGAGCCGTTCCCCGGATGCAGCGCAGCGCCGCCTCTTGCGGCGTGGTGCGCTGCTAAGCCGGGGTCCCGGTAACGCGGCGTTAGAACCGGGGTCCCGGCGCTGCGGAGCGGTATGAAGAATGCCGCACCGCGTCCGGGACAAGAAAAGCGCCTACGCCCCCGCCAGTATTTTCGCCGGCAGCACCGCCTGCACCACAAGGCCGCGGGCGCGGGCGTCCATCACGCCGACCGCGCGCAGCGCCAGCAGCGTGACGGTCTGCACGGCGTCGCGCAGTTTTGCGGGATCGTCGAGATTATCCGGCGCCAGCGGCCCGACCAGCAATTCATGCAGCGCGCCGAGCAGCGCACACGCCGCCAGCGCGGTGTCCTGCGCCGGCAGGTGCCCGGCGCGCACCGCCGCCCCGATCCGCAATTCGATCTCGCCGGCGATCTCGCGGCGGCTCGCCAGCCGCGACGCGGTGACGTCGACGTCGACCGGCTCGGCCAGGATGCCCCACGAAAGCTTGCGGTGCGACAGCACATGCACCGCGACGGTGGTGACGGCCGCGGCCAGCGCCGAGGACGGCCCGGGCGCGGCATCGGCGGCGCGGCGGATCGCGGCCAGTTCGTCGCGGGAGACGTCGGCGATCAGCTCCGAAATCAAATCCGATTTGGACGGAAAATAGCGGTAGACGGTGCCGGCGGCGACATTGGCGCGGCTTGCTACCGGCGCAATCTGCACCGCGGCCATGCCGCCTTCCGCGGCGGCGTCCCGCGCCGCCGCCAGGATAGCGCTGCGGCGCGCCGCGAGGCGTTTTACGACCTGATGAGTCCGCCGGTAAACCATGCCGCGTTTCGTCCCGGGAGCGGAGTTTTTGAGCGAATGTTGCAAGACTCGCTGAAAGAACTGAACACCAATTCAGAACGGCTGACAAGCATTCATGACAACGGCATCAACCCGTCATTCCGGGGCGCGCGCCTTCGCGCGAACCCGGAATCCAGAGGCAATCGCGCCTGTGTCTGGATTCCGGGTTCGCGACTTCGTCGCGTCCCGGAATGACGGCTAAGTCTGGAATTGGCCGATGTTGATCGGCGATGCCGACGTCGCGGAGCGCGTGCGCGTCACCAGGCAGCGCCCGGCAATCAGCGCCGCGACGATCAATGTCGCGCCGAGGCCGGTCGGGGCGCCGAACAGCGGATAGAACATCAGCAGGAACACCGTCGCCCCCAGCGCCGGCAATTCATAGCGGCGGAAACCGTCGCTGAGCCCGATCCGGACCAGGAACCCAACCGCGATCGCCAGCACCATCACGTCGTAGAGAAACAGATACGGCGTCACCAGCAAGGTGCCGGTCGCGAGCGCCGCGGCTTTCAGCGAATAGCGCACCCGGCTGCGCCACAGCAGCACCAGCACGGCCGCGACCGCTGCGATCATGGTCCACTGGAAGGCCCAGCCCAACGGCTCGCTGCCGCCGAAATAACGCACCAGCGCAAAGATGCTCTGCATCTTGCCCCACGGCGCGCGGCCTTCGGTGAGGAAGGCCTGCGAAAACATCGGCAGCCAATGGAAGAACGCCTGCCAGCTCTCGGTGCCGAAGGCGAGCCACGACACCGCGGCGATCGCGGCCGCGACTATTCCCGCCGTGAAAAACACCGTCCATTGCGATGCTGCGATCAGCGCAATCGGAAACAGCAGGCCGTATTGCGGCTTGTAGCTCAACAGCCCGAGGCAGATGCCGGCCAGGATCGGCCGCGTCGGCAGCAAGATCAACATGCCGCCGACCAGCGACGCGGTGAGGAAACCGTTCTGCCCGACCAGCGTGTTGGTGAGCACCACCGGAAACGCCGCCGCCAGCATCCAGCCGAACGGCCGGCCGACGATCGCGCGCATCGTCACGAGGTAGGGCACGAGGCTGACCGAAACCCATCCGATGAACGCCACCGCATAAGGAAACTGCGCGAGGAAAGCCGCCACGAACAGGAACGGCGGCGGATAGTGCCAGGCGAAATGGCCCACGAAGGTTTGACCGAGCAGGCCGACCTGAACCTGCTTCTGGATATCCCAGTCATAAGCCCACGCCGGATGGCCATCGAGCACCAGCTTGCCGGCGGACCAGACGTTGACGAAATCGGTCGGGATGCCCAGCCCGTTCGGATCGGTGATCCACCAATGGGCGAAATATGCGGTCGGGAAAAACGCCGCATTGATGACCAACAGCACAAAGCAGGCGTTGAACAGCAACGCGGGAGGCGCGTTCTGTTCGGGGATCGATGGGACGGAAACCGGCGCGGCCATGGGCTGTCCTTGGCGCGCGCTCACACGCGCCGTCTCAATCAATAAGCCGGACAGGCTTGAAGAAATCTTAAGGTTTGAGCACCCGCACAACCCGAATGGCGTGGCAAAGGCGCCTGATATCGACGACATTCGCACCTCGCATCACACCGCCCGGCACGAGGCGGGACAGGAGGACGACATGGCTGGAAAATGGACGCGACGATCGCTGCTGGCCGGCGCCGCGGCGATGGGATCGACACTCATCGTGCGGCCGTCGCGCGCCGCCGACTACAGGTTTTCGCAGTATCACAACCAGGCGGCGTCCGGCACGCTGCACAGGAACCTCACCGCGATGTGGGAGGCCGTGCGCAGCGAGACCAACGGCCGCGTCGAGACCACGGTTTACGCGGAGAATAACAAGCTGCCGGGCGGCGATCCCGACGCGCTGAAAATGCTGATCGCAGGCGAGATCCAGTTCTTCACACTGATGGGCGGCATCATCGGCACGGTGGTGCCGGTCGCCGAAGCGCAGCAATTGCCGTTCGCGTTCAAGAATGCTGCGGAGGCGCACAAGGCGGTCGACGGGCCGCTCGGCAGATATATCGGGCAGAAGATGGCGGCCAAGGGCCTGCATCTGTTTCCGGTCGCCGGCTTCGACAACGGCATGCGGCAGGTCGCAGCGATCTCGCGGCCGATCGTTTCGCCTGACGATTTTGCCGGCATGAAAATCCGTGTGCCGCCCGGGCAGATGATGCTCGACACCTTTGGCGCGTTCGGCGCCCGGCCGGCGACCACTTCGGCCAACAAGATCTATGACTCGCTGAAATCAGGCGTGGTCGAAGCGCAGGAAAATCCGCTGGCGATCGTGGACGGCTTCAAACTGTACGAACTGGTGAATTATGTAAGCCTCACCAACCACATGTGGTCCGGCTTCAACGCCATGGCGCATCCGGCGACATGGAACGCGCTGCCCGACGACATCAAGGGCGTGATCGAGCGCAATTTCACCAAAGCCGTGCGCCAGCAGCGCCTGGACCAGGGCGCGCTCAATGCGAGCCTGCGCGACGATTTCGTCAAGCGCGGCCTGGTGTTCAACGAGGTCGACCAGGCCGCGTTCCGCGCCAAACTTCCCGGCGTCTACGCGGCCTGGAAGGAAAAACTCGGATCGAAATGCTGGTCGCTGGTGGAGGCAGAGGTCGGGAAGCTCGGATAGCGTCATTCCGGGGCGACGCCAAGGGGCCGCACAGCGCGGCCCAATGGCGTCGAACCCGGAATCCAGAACCATTTACCGGGCGTCTGGATTCCGGGTTCGCGCCAAGAGGCGCGCCCCGGAATGACGAGTTGTCAATTCCCCGTCTGCAGTTCGCCGAACCGCACCCACGTCCTGCCGGTAAAGCGCATGAACTGCATCTGCTCGACCGGGATGTGATCGGTCGGTGAGGTGTTGACCTTGATGCCCGGCAGCAGCATCGGCAACTCCAGGTCCTTGATCGCATAGGCCTGCTTCAGGATGTTCTCGGTCGACAGGTCGTCGCCGCAGGCTTTCAGCACGTGCTCCAGCGCCATCGCGCTGTTGTAGGAATTGACGTAATTGGTGTCGTGCAGGTCGCCGTCGGGAACGTATTTGATCATGAATTCCCGCCAGCCCTTTACCCCCGCGTCATCCTTCCACGCCGGATCGTCGGGATCCTTGACATAGGCCGTCGACAGAATGCCCTGCCCGGCCTCGATCCCGGCGGGCTCCATCACCGTGGATACCCACACCGCGACATTGGACAGGAACGTCATCGGCTTCCAGCCGATCTCGAACGCCTTGCGGATCGACTGCGCGGCGAATTTCGGCGTCGCCGCGATCACGAAGACATCGGCGCCGGAGGCCTTTAGTTTGACGATCTGGGAATCGATGGTCGGGTCCTGAATCTCATAGGTCGCCGCCGTGACGACGGAATCGTATTTCTCGCCGAGCACGTCCTTCAATCCAAGCAGATAGTCGCGCCCAAAGTCGTCGTTCTGCGAGATCACCGCGAACTTCGCGTTCGGATTCTTCGCCAGCGCATGGCGCGCATACAGCCGCGCCTCGTAGCGGAACGGCCCCTGCACGCCCAGGGTCGCCTGCGGATATTGCGTGATATCGGCGAATTTCGACGCGCCGGAACCGATGAACAGTTGCGGGATATTCTTGCTCTGCAGATATTTGGCGATCGCGGTGTTATGCGCGGTGCCGATCGAGGAGAAGATCAGCGCGACCTCGTCGCTCTCCACCAGCCGCCGCGTCTGCTCCACGGTCTTCGGCGGCGCGTAGCTGTCGTCGAGCGAAATCAGGTTGACCTTGCGGCCGTTGATGCCGCCGCGCTCATTGACCATCTTGAAATAACCGACCTCGCCCTTGCCGAGCGCGCCGAACGCCGAGACCGGGCCGCTGTAGGGCATGGTCTGGCCGATCTTGATTTCGGTTGATGTGACGCCGCGCACGGTCTGGGCGGCAAGCGGTGCGATCGACAGAGTGACGGCAAGTGCCGCGCACGCGGCGACAGGCGTAGCGAGACGCATCTTTCCCTCCCCCTTTGCCGGCCTTGTTTACGGCCGTACCGCGCCAGCATGGTCGTTTTGGGCGGAGTTGTCATGTTTGTTCGTCATGCCGGTTCCACGTCTTACTCTCTCTGTGATGCAATAGACGTGGATGGCCGGGACAAGCCCGGCCATGACGGCAAACAAAAAGGCGCTAGCAAATTTCGCGCGCTATCTGTTCCTCGCAGGGAACTCTACAACACAGGGAATGCACCGTACGCCCGCCCGGGTTGGGGGCACGAAGGGGACCGCATGGTGGTTGCGGCAAAAGCAATGCTCGAGTCATTTTTCTGTCGACTTTACATGCACTTCGTGCTTTTTCTCGAAAGCTAATATTTGGTAAATTCAGACGGTTTGGCGCCGACCGGCGCATCGTGATTGGCGAAGCTACTGCCAAGGGCCGTCGAGATTTGTGCGCCGGGCAGCGGAGCTTCGGCCTTGTCCAGAACCGAAGCCCGACACGCGTCGCGCTTCGACGCTTCTGGGAATAGCAAACGCGCCATCTTTTTGGGGTACCGGAATGCCTAACCAAGCGCCATCGATCAATGCCTTGAAATCAACCTACGACATCACCCGCGTCTCGACAGATGCGGCGGGCACGCAGGGCAATGCCGGCAGCATCGGAGCTGTATTCTCGCCCGATGGCAACATGATCGCGTTCAGCAGCAACGCTACAAACCTTGTGCCCGGCACCCCGAGCGGTAGCTCCTACCTCTTCCTCAAGGACCTCACAACGGGCGCGGTCACCCTGGTCGCCGTCGATAACATGGGTAGACAGGGCAATGTCCGCAGCTTCTCACCGGCGTTCTCGCCCGATGGCAGCAAGCTCGCATATGTCGATGCGAACAGCAGCAACCTCTACGTCCAGGATCTTACCACCGGCGCGATCACCGAAATCCCCGTCGATGCGGACAACATCACCGGAGTGGTGTTTTCACCCGATGGCAGCAAGATCGCGTTTTCCAGTTCAACGACGCTTATAGCGCACGACAGCTACGTCGGATACCAGGTTTACGTGAAGGACCTCATAACTGGCGCGCTCACCAGCGTCTCTGGTCCCGCGGGCCAGCTCGATTTCGGCAGTTTCGATCCGTCGTTCTCGCCCGATGGCAGCAAGATCGCGTTTAACAGCGACGTCCGCCTGGTGGCTCCCGACGACCTCAACACCCAGGACGTTTTCATCAAGGACCTCACGACCGGCGCGATCATTCGCGTCTCCCCCAATGCCGCCGGCGCGCCCAATGCCAGCAGCCGCGACCCGGTATTCTCGCCCGACGGCAGCAAGATCGCGTTTGACAGCAATCTTTCGAACCTTGTGGCCGGCGACACCAACAATACCACCGACATTTTCATCAAGGACCTCGCGACCGGCACGGTCACCCGCGTCTCCGTCGACGGCGCCGGAGCGCAGCTCAATGGCGGCAGCTTCTTGCCGGTGTTCTCGCCGGATGGCAGCAAGATCGCATTCTACAGCGACGCCACGAATCTTGTGGCCGGCGACACCAACGGCGTGTCGGACATCTTCATCAAGGATCTTGCGACCGGCGCGGTCACGCGCGTCTCCGTCGATGCCAACGGCGCGCAAGCCAATGGGATTACCTTCCAACTGGTGTTCTCGCCCGATGGCAGCAGCATCGTGTTCAGCAGCAGCGCCTCGAACCTGGTGCCGGGCGACACCAACAGCGCCTCGGACATCTTCGTCAAGGAAATTACTCTCGCCCAGGATCCCGCCGTCCATGTCGAAGGCGCTTCCGCCGTTGCCGTCAACACCGAGCCGGTGACGGTATCCGACGCCGATAATTCGACGTTCGCGGGCGGATCGCTGACGGCGGAACTGACCGCCGGAAGTCATGCCGGGGACGGCCTGACGCTGATCGTGTCCGAGACACCGGGAACGGGGATCGAGGTCTCCGGCACATCGGTGAGCTACGACGGCACGGCGATCGGCACCCTGTCCGGCAATGGCACAGCGAGCCTGTCGGTCGCGCTCAACGCCAGCGCCGATGCGGCCGCCGTTCAGGCGCTGGCGGATGCGGTTGGATTCTTCTCCAGCAGCGACAATCCCACCGCGGATGGACGCACCGTGACCTTCACGCTGGTCGACGGCTCCGGCACCGCCGGTGGCGGCCACGACACCGGTTCCTTCACCCAAACGGTGCTGGTGACGGCTGTCAACGACGCGCCGGTCAACACCGTGCCGGGCGCGGTCAGCACGTCCGGAGATATCGATCAGGCGATCGCCGGACTGTCGGTGAACGATTCCGACTCGACGTCGTTGACGGCGACGCTGCATGTCGACCACGGCACATTGACGGTCGCGGCCCTCGGCGGCGCCACGGTCGGCGGCAGCGGCACCGACACGGTCATTTTGACCGGCAGCGTCGCGCAGATCAACGCTGCGTTGGCGACGGCGAACAATGTGATCTACCACAGCGTCGCCGGATTCACCGGCAGCGACGTTCTGACCGTCCTCACTCAGGATGCCGGCGGCCCCGGCACCGAACCATTATCCGATACCGATACGGTGGCGATAAATGTGGCGCCCGCATTGAATTCCAACGACACATTCTACAGCGATGCCCTGGCCAACAATTTCGACGGCGGCGGCGGCAGCGACACCGTCAGCTATGCGAACTCGAGCCGGGGCGTGATCATCGACCTCGGCGGCCAGATCACCTGGGACGGCGTCGTCAACGATACGCTCTCGAGCATCGAGAATGCGATCGGGTCGTCGAACAACGACTCCATCTACGGCGATGCCGGCAACAACGTGCTCGACGGCGGCAACGGCGGCACCGATTTGATTGACGGCGGCGGCGCAGGCATCGACACCGTGAGCTATGCGAGCTCCAGCCTGGGCGTGGTCATCGACCTCGGCGGCCAGATCACCTGGGACGGCGTCGCCAACGATACGCTGTCGAGCATCGAGAACGCGATCGGATCGTCGAACAACGACTCCATCTACGGCGATGCCGGCAACAACGTGCTCGATGGCGGCAATGGCGGCACCGATTTGATTGACGGCGGCGGCGGCAGCGACACCGTGAGCTATGCGAGCTCCAGCCTGGGCGTAATCATCGACCTCGGCGGCCAGATCACCTGGGACGGCGTGGCCAACGATACGCTGTCCAGCATCGAGAACGCGATCGGATCGTCGAACAACGACTCCATCTACGGCAATGCCGGCAACAACGTGCTCGACGGCGGCAATGGCGGCACCGATCTGATTGACGGCGGCGGCGGCAGCGACACCGTCAGCCATGCCGGTTCAAGCAGGGCCGTCATCATCGACCTCGGCGGCCAGGTCACATGGGACGGGGTTGCCAACGATACGCTGTCGAGCATCGAGAACGCCATCGGATCGTCGAAGAACGACTCCATCTACGGCGACGCCGGCAACAATGTGCTCGACGGCGGCAATGGCGGCACCGATTTGATTGACGGCGACGCAGGCAGCGACACCGTGAGCTATGCCAGTTCCAGCCTGGGCGTGGTCATCGACCTCGGCGGCCAGATCACTTGGGACGGCGTCGTCAACGATACGCTCTCAAGCATCGAGAATGCGATCGGATCGTCGAACAACGACTCCCTCTACGGCAATGCCGGCAACAACGTGCTCGACGGCGGCAATGGCGGAACCGATTTGATTGACGGCGACGCCGGCAGCGACACCGTGAGCTATGCGAGCTCGAGCGCCGGCGTGATCATCGACCTCGGCGGCCAGATCACCTGGGACGGCGTGGCCAACGATACGCTCTCAAGCATCGAGAACGCGATCGGATCGTCGAAGGACGACTCCATCTACGGCAATGCCGGCAACAACGTGCTGGATGGCGGTGCCGGTATCGATTTCCTCGCGGGCGATGCCGGTAACGACACCTTCGTTTTTCGCCGTGGCGAAGCCGGCGGAGACACTATTGCGGATTTTGCCGGCAACGGCGCTGCGGCCGGCGATCAGCTGCAGTTCTCAGGCTACGGCACCGCTGCACAAGGCGCGAATTTGACAAACATCGATGCAACGCACTGGAGCATTAATTCTGCGGACGGGACTGTCCATGACATTATCGCGCTTTCCAACGGCGCCAGCATCCATTCGACCGATTACTTCTTTGTTTGAGTTCTCTCGGCCGCACCGCAGCTCAAGGAAGGCGGGCCCTCACTCCGTCGAGATTTGTGCGCCGGGCAACGGAGCTTCAGCCTTGTCCAGAATCAAAGCCCGTTACGCGGCGCGCTTCGACGCTTTTTGAGAATAGCAAACGCGCCATCTTTTTGGGGTACCGGAATGCCTAACCAAGCGCCATCGATCAATGCCTTGAAATCAGGCTACGACATCGCCCGCGTCTCGACCGACGCGGCGGGAACGCAGGGCAATGGCACCAGCTCCGGAGCCGTGTTCTCGCCCGATGGCAGCAAGATCGCGTTCAGCAGTACGGCCTCCAACCTTGTGCCCGGCACCCCCCACGGCGGCTCCTACCTCTTCCTCAAGGACCTCACAACGGGCGCGATCACCCTGGTCACCGCCGGTGGCCTTGGCATTCAGTTCAATCTGCACGGCTTCCAACCGGTGTTCTCGCCGGATGGCAGCAAAATCGCGTTTGTCACCACGGGCGGCGACCTCTTCATCAAGGATCTTGCGACCGGCGCGACCACCCTTATCGCCGATGCGGGAAGCATCACCGGAGCGGTGTTCTCGCCCGATGGCAGCAAGGTCGCGTATGCCAGTTCAAACGCCAACCAGGGACACAACACCTACCGCGGATACGAAATTTTCCTCAAGGACCTCACGACCGGCGCGACCACCCTCGTCGCCGGCACCGACGGGACCGATTTCGGCAGCTCCTCCCCCACGTTCTCGCCCGATGGCAGCAAGATCGCGTTTGACAGCGACACCCGTCTGGTGGCCGGCGACACCTTCGCCAGCCGCGACGTTTTCGTCAGGGACCTCACCACCGGCGCGATCACCCGCGTCTCCGTCGATGCCGCCGGTGTGCCGGGCAATAGCAGCAGCTCTGGACCGAAGTTCTCCCCGGATGGCAGCAGCATCGCGTTTACCAGCAGGGCCTCGAACCTGGTGGCCGGCGACACCAACGGCGCCGGCGACATTTTCCTCAAGGACCTCGCGACCGGCACGGTCACCCGCGTCTCCGTCGACGGCGCCGGAGCGCAGCTCAATGGCGGCAGCTTCTTGCCGGTGTTCTCGCCGGATGGCAGCAAGATCGCATTCTACAGCGACGCCACGAATCTTGTGGCCGGCGACACCAACGGCGTGTCGGACATCTTCATCAAGGATCTTGCGACCGGCGCGGTCACGCGCGTCTCCGTCGATGCCAACGGCGCGCAAGCCAATGGGATTACCTTCCAACTGGTGTTCTCGCCCGATGGCAGCAGCATCGTGTTCAGCAGCAGCGCCTCGAACCTGGTGCCGGGCGACACCAACAGCGCCTCGGACATCTTCGTCAAGGAAATTACTCTCGCCCAGGATCCCGCCGTCCATGTCGAAGGCGCTTCCGCCGTTGCCGTCAACACCGAGCCGGTGACGGTATCCGACGCCGATAATTCGACGTTCGCGGGCGGATCGCTGACGGCGGAACTGACCGCCGGAAGTCATGCCGGGGACGGCCTGACGCTGATCGTGTCCGAGACACCGGGAACGGGGATCGAGGTCTCCGGCACATCGGTGAGCTACGACGGCACGGCGATCGGCACCCTGTCCGGCAATGGCACAGCGAGCCTGTCGGTCGCGCTCAACGCCAGCGCCGATGCGGCCGCCGTTCAGGCGCTGGCGGATGCGGTTGGATTCTTCTCCAGCAGCGACAATCCCACCGCGGATGGACGCACCGTGACCTTCACGCTGGTCGACGGCTCCGGCACCGCCGGTGGCGGCCACGACACCGGTTCCTTCACCCAAACGGTGCTGGTGACGGCTGTCAACGACGCGCCGGTCAACACCGTGCCGGGCGCGGTCAGCACGTCCGGAGATATCGATCAGGCGATCGCCGGACTGTCGGTGAACGATTCCGACTCGACGTCGTTGACGGCGACGCTGCATGTCGACCACGGCACATTGACGGTCGCGGCCCTCGGCGGCGCCACGGTCGGCGGCAGCGGCACCGACACGGTCATTTTGACCGGCAGCGTCGCGCAGATCAACGCTGCGTTGGCGACGGCGAACAATGTGATCTACCACAGCGTCGCCGGATTCACCGGCAGCGACGTTCTGACCGTCCTCACTCAGGATGCCGGCGGCCCCGGCACCGAACCATTATCCGATACCGATACGGTGGCGATAAATGTGGCGCCCGCATTGAATTCCAACGACACATTCTACAGCGATGCCCTGGCCAACAATTTCGACGGCGGCGGCGGCAGCGACACCGTCAGCTATGCGAACTCGAGCCGGGGCGTGATCATCGACCTCGGCGGCCAGATCACCTGGGACGGCGTCGTCAACGATACGCTCTCGAGCATCGAGAATGCGATCGGGTCGTCGAACAACGACTCCATCTACGGCGATGCCGGCAACAACGTGCTCGACGGCGGCAACGGCGGCACCGATTTGATTGACGGCGGCGGCGCAGGCATCGACACCGTGAGCTATGCGAGCTCCAGCCTGGGCGTGGTCATCGACCTCGGCGGCCAGATCACCTGGGACGGCGTCGCCAACGATACGCTGTCGAGCATCGAGAACGCGATCGGATCGTCGAACAACGACTCCATCTACGGCGATGCCGGCAACAACGTGCTCGATGGCGGCAATGGCGGCACCGATTTGATTGACGGCGGCGGCGGCAGCGACACCGTGAGCTATGCGAGCTCCAGCCTGGGCGTAATCATCGACCTCGGCGGCCAGATCACCTGGGACGGCGTGGCCAACGATACGCTGTCCAGCATCGAGAACGCGATCGGATCGTCGAACAACGACTCCATCTACGGCAATGCCGGCAACAACGTGCTCGACGGCGGCAATGGCGGCACCGATCTGATTGACGGCGGCGGCGGCAGCGACACCGTCAGCCATGCCGGTTCAAGCAGGGCCGTCATCATCGACCTCGGCGGCCAGGTCACATGGGACGGCGTGGCCAATGATACGCTGTCGAGCATCGAGAACGCGATCGGATCGTCGAACAACGACTCCCTCTACGGCAATGCCGGCAACAACGTGCTCGACGGCGGCAATGGCGGCACCGATTTGATTGACGGCGACGCCGGCATCGACACCGTGAGCTATGCGAGCTCGAACCTGGGCGTGGTCATCGACCTCGGCGGCCAGATCACCTGGGACGGCGTCGTCAACGATACGCTCTCAAGCATCGAGAATGCGATCGGATCGTCGAACAACAACTCCCTCTACGGCAATGCCGGCAACAACGTGCTCGACGGCGGCAATGGCGGAACCGATTTGATTGACGGCGACGCCGGCAGCGACACCGTTAGCTATGCGAGCTCCAGCCTGGGCGTGATCATCGACCTCGGCGGCCAGATCACCTGGGACGGCGTGGCCAACGATACGCTCTCGAGCATCGAGAACGCCATCGGATCGTCGAAGGACGACTCCATCTACGGCAATGCCGGCGACAACGTGCTGGATGGCGGTGCCGGTATCGATTTCCTCGCGGGCGACGCCGGTAACGACACCTTCGTTTTTCACCGTGGCGAAGCCGGTGGAGACACTATTGCGGATTTTGCCGGCAACGGCGCTGCGGCCGGCGATCAGCTGCAGTTCTCGGGCTACGGCACTTCCGCCGAAGGCGCGAGTTTGACCGCCGTCGATGCGACGCACTGGAGCATCAATTCCGCGGACGGACTTGTGCACGATATTATCACTTTCTCGAACGGCGCCAGCATTCACGCGAGTGATTACTTGTTTGTTTGAGTTCTCGCAGCTCAAGGAAGGCGGGTCGTCTCTCAAAGACCGAAAGCGGCAGCCACGCCGCCTGTCCCTGTCAGTGGGCCGTCCAAAAAAACGGGGGCATGATGCGCCCGTTTCGGTCTCAACCGGCGGCAGCCATGCCGCTTACGCCTGCGGCTGCGGCTCCAGTCCCGCGTCGGGATCGGGACGCGGGCGCGTCTTGCCGGCCGGGGGCACCGCGGAGGTGCGCGGGCCGGTCGGCTCCAGCACCGATTCGCGGTTCGGCTTCTTGCCGTTGAGCAGGTCGATGATTTCATCACCGCTCAGCGTCTCGAATTCCAACAGGCCCTTGGCCAGGGCTTCGAGGTCGGCGCGCTTCTCGGTCAGGATGCGCGTGGCTTCGTTGTAGCCTTCCTCGACAAAGCGCCGGATCTCGATGTCGATCTTCTGCACCGTGGCTTCCGATGCGTTCTGGGTGCGCGACACCGACATGCCCAAAAACACCTCGTCCTGGTTCTCGCCGTAGGACACCGTGCCCAGCGCTTCGGAGAGGCCCCAGCGCGTCACCATCATGCGCGCGAGGCGCGTCGCCTGCTCGATATCGGAGGAGGCGCCGGAGGTGACCTTCTCCTTGCCGAACACCAGCTCTTCGGCGACGCGGCCGCCCATCATGATCGCCAACCGCGAGGTCATCTGCTCCAGCGACATCGACAGCTTGTCGCGCTCGGGCAGCTGCATCACCATGCCGAGCGCGCGGCCGCGAGGAATGATGGTCGCCTTGTGGATCGGGTCGGTGGCGATGACGTTGAGGCCGACGATGGCGTGGCCGCCCTCGTGATAGGCCGTCAGCATCTTCTCTTCCTCGGTCATGACCAGCGACTTGCGCTCGGCGCCCATCATCACCTTGTCTTTTGCTTCCTCGAACTCGGCCTGCGTCACCATGCGCTTGTTGCGCCGCGCAGCCGTCAGCGCGGCTTCGTTGACGAGGTTCATCAGGTCGGCGCCGGAGAAGCCGGGGGTGCCGCGCGCGATGGTCTTCAGGTTGATGTCCGGCGCCAGCGGCACCTTGCGGACGTGAACTTTCAGTATCTGCTCGCGGCCGACGACGTCCGGGTTCGGCACCACCACCTGGCGGTCGAACCGGCCGGGACGCAGCAGCGCAGGGTCGAGCACATCGGGACGGTTGGTGGCCGCAATCAGGATCACGCCTTCATTGGCCTCAAAGCCGTCCATCTCGACCAGCAACTGGTTCAGCGTCTGCTCGCGCTCGTCATTACCGCCGCCCAGGCCCGCGCCGCGATGGCGGCCGACGGCGTCGATTTCGTCGATGAAGATGATGCAGGGCGCGTTCTTCTTGGCCTGCTCGAACATGTCGCGCACGCGAGACGCGCCGACGCCGACGAACATCTCGACGAAGTCGGAGCCCGAAATGGTGAAGAACGGCACGTTGGCTTCGCCCGCGACCGCGCGCGCGATCAGGGTCTTGCCGGTGCCGGGAGGTCCGACCAGGAGCACGCCGCGCGGAATCCGCCCGCCGAGACGCTGGTACTTTCCGGGGTCGCGCAGGAACTCGACGATCTCCTGCAAATCCTGTTTTGCCTCGTCGACGCCGGCGACGTCCTCGAAGGTGACGCGGCCATGCGCCTCGGTCAGCATTTTTGCGCGCGATTTGCCAAAGCCCATCGCCTTGCCGGCGCCGCCCTGCATCTGGCGCGACAGAAACACCCACACCCCGATCAGCGCGATGAACGGCAGCCAGGACACCAGCAGCGACACGAACCACGGCACGTTATCGCCGGGGGGCTTTGCGGTGATCGAGACCTTGCCGTTATAGAGCCGCGACACCAGCGTCGGGTCATTCGGCGCATAGGTCTGGAAGCTCGAGCCGTTGGTGAAGGTGCCGTGAATCTCCGGACCCTGGATCACCACGTCGCGGACGTGATTGGCATCGACTTCGGTCAGAAGCTGCGAGAACGAGATGTCCTGCGAGGACGCGCGCTGACCCGGATTCTGGAACAGCGTGAACAATGCCAACAGCAGCAAGACAATGATGACCCAGAGGGCGAAATTGCGCAGATTGGCGTTCATCGAACTTCCTTCGTGGCCGCGCGGATCGCGGCCTTATGTCCTTGGGTCGGCTGGGGCAGAATCCGTGAAGGAATCCATCGCGGTCGGCTGGTCTGTAATCTAGGTGCCGCCCCCGTCGATGCCAAGGGAACGGTGCAGGACTATTTAACGCATCTTAGCCGCATTCCGGTTCAAATAATGGCGGTGAAACGGCTGTTTTCCCGTGGGTGGTTAAGGCCGAGGCCACCCTCAAACCGTCCGTCTGCGGCGCGGCGGCGCCGGTTCAATGCGGATGCGGCCGTCGGCAAGGCTGACCAGCGCGCCGGCGAGGGTCTGTTTCAGCCTGATTTCGGCCTTTTGCAGGCCCGCGGTCGAGCGCCGCCAGCAGCGCCTCGACCTTGCCGAGTTCAGCCGGGCCTTCGTGGCCGACCCGGTCGATCCTGCGCAGCAGTAGGCGAAGGCGGATTTCCTCCGCAAGGGCGGCGAACGCAGTGGCGTCAAACCCGGCATGATCAGGGTCAAGCTGGCCGAGCGCGAGATAGCGCTCGGCGCCGTCGACCAGAAGCTCCAGCGCCGTATTGGCGCGCGCCAGGCGGGCTGCCAGCCGTGACAGATTGCGCGCATCAAAACCCTCGGCGGCCAGCGCCGGCATGATCGCGCGCAGACGCGGACGGGTGAAGCCGGTGTCGCGGTTGGTCGGATCGTCGGCGAAACTGATCTTCGCTTTTTTCAGCGTCGCCACCAGCCGCGCCTTCGGAACCTGCAGCAACGGCCGCGCCAGCACCACGCCGTCGCGCTGCGACTGTCGCGCCATCGCGCCAAGTCCAGCAATCCCGCTGCCCCGCGACATCCGCATCAGCAGGGTTTCGGCCTGATCGTCTCGTGTATGTGCGGTCAGCACATGCGTAGCGCCGGCCGCGCGCGCAGCCTTGGCCAGCAGCCGATAGCGCGCATCCCGGGCCGCCGCCGGCAGTCCTGTTTTGGGTTTTGCGCCGCTCCAGCGCAAGGTGCGATGCGGCAGGTCGAGGATTTTGGCCAGATGCTTCACCTCACGCGCCTCGCGCGCGGCCTCGCTGCGCAAGCCATGGTCGACGGTGACGGCGATGAGCTGCGGCCCGCGCTTGAGGGCGCGGCGCCAGCGCGCCGCCAGCCACATCATCGCGATCGAATCGGGCCCGCCGGAGACGGCGAGAACAATCGCCGGCGCGACTATCCAATCTGCGAACAGATGCTTTGCTTCCGAGACCGAGATCGGCGATTCTTCACGCATGAAGCAATTGTTGTCATTGCGAGCGAAGCGAAGCAATCCAGAAGCGGCAAGCAAGACTGGATTGCTTCGTCGCTTCGCTCCTCGCAATGACGCTCAATTACCTAGCACTTGACGCGCTTCTGCTCACGATCCACGGCCGCTTTGACGCCGCCCGAGGCACGCGGATATTTCCGCGTCACTTCGCCGAGCGCGGCACAGGCGGCTTCCTTCTCGTTCAGGGCCGCCAGCGATTGCCCGAGCCGCAAAAGTGCGTCCGGCGCTTTCGCGGAAGACCCGAATTTGGTGGTCACGCCGAGAAAGGATTCCGCGGCGTCGCGATATTTCTGGCGCTGGAAAAAACTTTCACCCAGCCAATATTGCGAATCCGCCAGCAGCGGATCGGCCGGATATTTTTGCGCGAAATTGCGCATGGTTTCTTCGGCCAGCGCGTAGTCCTTGCGCTGCATGTAGCCGATGCCGAGATCGAATTCATCCTTGGGCGTCGCCGACGGCGGCAAGGTGGTCAGCGCCGCGGTAGCACCGGGGCCGCGCGGGGCGATTGCGGCGCCGGGATCGCGCGGAACGCCGGCGGTGTTGCCGAGATCGAGCGGCTCGCCTGCCCCGCGTCCTCCGGGCGCGCCGACCGGCGCATCGCTCGGGATCGGCAGTTGTCCGCCGCCGAGCGCGCGCGGCGCGCCCGGCGCATTCGGATTCTGGCTGGGATCGAAGGCATCGCCGCGGCGGCGAGTTTGCGGTTGCGGCGCCGGCGGTTCCTGGATGATCGGCGCCGGCGCCGCGATCTGCTGATCGTAAGGCGGCTGCTGAACCGGTGGTTGCCGGGGAACTGGGCCGGGTTGCGCCGGAATGGCCGCGACGCTGGGTTGGGCAACGGCCGGCTGGCCGGCGGGCGCAGCACCCAGCTGCCTCAGGCGATCCTCGAGCTGCCGGTTGCGGTATTGCAGCTCCTCATTCTGGCCGGTGAGTTGCCGCAACTGGTTCTCAAGCTGCTGGATCCGGATTTCCGGATCGACGTCGTAAGCTTGTTGCGCGAGTGCCGGCGAGGCGGCCGCCAGCATCGCGGCCATGAGGGCCGCGCGCGCAGCAAAGGAAAATCTGGAAGACATGTTGGCCTGACGAATGAAATTGACGTCACATCGAACGCGATACATTGAGGCAGGGAGTACGCCAAAAATGTGACTGATGCCAGCCAGGGTCGAGTATCCTTAGCAAAGCATCAAGCGGGCATGACCGGCAGGGCAATTCGCCGGCTCGAGCGCGGGAGATCGGCTCATGCATGTGCTTGTGAACGGTGTGCGGCTGTTCTTCGATGTCGAGGGCGCGCGCCTCGTCCCCGACGGTCCCGCCATGCGGGAAAAGCCCACCTTGCTGATGCTGCACGGCGGCCCCGGCGCCGACCATTCGATCTACAAACCCGACTACACAGGCCTGGCGGAGGTCGCTCAGATCGTCTACCTCGACCATCGCGGCAATGGCCGCAGCGAGGACGGTCCCAAAGAGGCATGGACGCTGGCGCAATGGGGCGACGACGTACGCGCGTTCTGCGATGCGTTAGGCATCGTCAATCCGATCGTGCTGGGCGCGTCGTTCGGCGGCATGGTCGCGCTGGCCTACGCGACGCGCCATCCGGCGCATCCTGCAAAACTGATCCTGATCAGCACCGAGGCCGCGGGAGGTTCGCACCGCGAGCAGCGCGTGGCGCTGTTCGAACGCTTCGGAGGGCCGGAAACAGGCGCGCTGGCGCGGCGCCGGTTTTTCGAGGTCCGGGGCCATGACGAAGCTTCGCTCGAGGCGTGGCGGCGACTGGCGCTTCCGCACTATTTTCGCACTCCCCGTCATCCGGATGTGGCGCGCCGCGCGGTCAACCGGCCGGAAGTGCTGCAATGGTTCACAAGACCGGGCGGCGAGAGTCAGACTTTCGACATGTTCCCGGATCTGCACCGCATCCGGTGTCCGACGCTGGTGATGGGCGGCGAGGACGATCCGATTCATCCGATCGAGAGCCAGGCCGAACTCGCTAGCGCCCTGCCGGCGCATCTCGTTCAGTTCGAACGGTTTGCGGATTGCCGGCACGCCGTGGTCCCCGATGCGCCCGAACGCGCCATCGCGGTGATCCGGGATTTTATCGAACGTCGCTAACGGGGGACGCCAAAACAAAACCGGCGCCCCAAAGGGCGCCGGCGATAGCTGATCAAGAGTGGTCGCTTTAGGAGCTGGCGTTCAGCACCGTGACCGCGCGGCGGTTCTGCGACCAGCACGAGATGTCGTTACACACCGCGACCGGGCGTTCCTTGCCGTAGGAAATCGTCCGCATCCGGTTGGCATCGATGCCTCGCGAAGCGAGGAACGTGCGGACCGACTGCGCACGGCGCGCGCCGAGCGCGATGTTGTATTCGCGGGTGCCGCGCTCATCGGCGTGGCCTTCGATGGTGAAGGCATAGCGGTTGTAGCTCTGCAGCCAGCGCGCCTGCTTTTCCAGGGTCGCGATCGCCTGCGGCGACAATTCGGTCTGGTCGCTCTCGAAGAATACGCGGTCGCCGACATTGACCACGAAGTCCTGCTGGCTGCCCGGCGTCGCCGCATTGGCCATCGCGTTATCGGCGCCGAGCGGGTTCTTGTTGGCGCAAGCTCCCATCGACAGCGCTACTGCGAGCACCGCAGCCAGTTTCAATCCCTGGAGGATACGCATCTGATGTTTCATTCCGGAGCCTCCACGCTCACGTTTTTCCGACTGTTATCCGGTCTACAGGGCGATGGTTAAGCGAACGTTCCGTCAACCTTGATGAGGTGTTGCGCAACCGCATCAAATGCCACCAATCGGCGAAAAGCACTCGCGATAGTTAATGATTTGTAAATGTGGCGCCAAGGTGAAGGCGCGCCGGGGCAAGCCGCGGGAACGGCGTTCTCCGGCAGGCCAGGCTACGCCCGGAACCGATCCAAGCAGGTGCGGGATACGAATCAGGCGCCGGCGCAGATCGAAGCGCGATCGAAAGGCAACTCCGCTCATTCCGAGGGGCCGAGCCACGCTCGCCGCCGCGCTCGAACAGCATCCGCCGCTCGAAGGCGCTGGAGTGCAAATAGGGATAGCGGGCAAATACCTTTTCGCGCAGCGTCGGATAGTGCGCCGCCATCAGTCCGACCGGTTTCAGCAGGCCGGGGAACAATCGCGGCTCGCACAGCGGTTCCTGCAGGAACACGCGGCGATAGAATGCCCGATGCTCGGCGCGCACAGTGGCAAGCCCGATATCGGCATTGAAATGGACGCCCGCGACGTAGCCGAGCCGGACCGTTGCGTAGGGA
>CAVPZO010000046.1:0-129765 GCA_963710045.1 uncultured Alphaproteobacteria bacterium
CGCGCGATGATCTCGCGCTCGCCCTGATAGTTCCCCGCAACGTTGAGCAAACCACCCGCCCGCCGCCGCACCAGAAATTTCGGCCGCCGCGCGCGGATCGCGTTGCGGCGCCGGCGCCGGGGCGCGGGCTCGCGTGAGCTGTCCTGCAATTGCGGAAGCGAAAAAATGTCGCTCCACGTCTGCCATGCCGAAGCGATCTCGTCGCGTCGGCGCTGACGCCCAAGGGAATCGACAGCGACGGATCGCGGTGCACCAGCACGAGCGTCTGCCCGTCGCTGGTTTCGCGCATCGCTATCGCCAAGAAAGTCGCTGACGCGGACGTTGATCGCCATCCGCATGCCGTGCACGGCACGGCGCAGGATGACGCGTTCGCGATGAAGTTCGATTTGCCGCACGCCGCCATCGGCACGGATGTCGTGCGCAGCGAAACTGACGGGCAGAGAGAGGGGGTCGAGCCGCAATGCGCGGCTCGACCCGGCGGGATTGATCCCGCTTGTTGCTGTTTGACGCCTCACGGCTTTGATCTCCCCGCCGGGATTATGTTCCCGGTCGATACGTGAGACCTTAGGCGAGCCGCGTCCGGATTGGCTTAAAAAGGCTGGTTAATCGAAGGTACCTTGCCCTGCATTCGCCCGCATGATTGACAACACCTTGGCTCACATGATTGACGAGACCTTGCGGCGGTTAGTGAAATTCTTTGGTTTCAGGCCCACGAAAATGCTTGAAGTCCGCGTGAATCAGGCACATCTGAAGGGTCAGCCGATTTGCATTCAAGCGTCAGGAATTTGTTCGTGATCTCTTCACCATCCCCCGCCTCAAGGCTTTCTTCCACATCCGTCACACTCCGGCCTGCTCGACCAGTCCGCGCTCTCGACGCTGGCGCAGCGGCTGGTGGAGGCCGCCAAACGCGCCGGCGCCGACGCAGCCGACGCGGTCGCGGTGCGCGGCGTATCGCAGGGCGTCGAAGTGCGCGACGGGCGCGTCGAGGAATCCGAACGGTCGGAAGGCGACGACGTCGGCCTGCGCGTGCTGGTCGGACGCCGCCAGGCGGTGGTCTCGACCAACGACATCAGCGGCGACGGCGTGGCGAAGCTCGCGGAGCGCGCGGTGGCGATGGCGCGGGTCGCGCCCGACGATCAATATGTCGGCCTCGCCGATCCATCGTTGCTGGCGCATGAATTCCCCGATCTCGATATGCTCGATCCCGGTGACGCCGTCGGTCGCCGAACTCGAGCGCCGCGCGTCGAGGCGGAAGCCGCCGGCCTCGCGGTCAAGGGCGTGACCAAATCCGGCGGCGCCTCGGCCTCGGCCGGTATCGGCGGCATGGTGCTGGTCACCAGCACCGGCTTTCACGGCTCCTATCTGCGATCGAGCCACGGCATCTCCATGACCGCGATCGTCGGCGATGGCACCGCCATGGAACGCGACTACGATTACACTCGGCGCAGCACGCCTCCGATCTCGCATCGCCCGCGAGCGTCGGCCGCAAGGCCGGCGAGCGCGCGGTGGCGCGGGCCAATCCGCGCAAGGTCGAGACCTGCAAGGTGCCGGTGGTGTACGATCCCAGGGTGTCGAATTCGCTGGTCGGCCATCTGGTCGGTGCTGCGAACGGCGCGTCGATCGCGCGCAAGACCAGTTTCCTGAAAGACCGTCTCGGCCAGCAGCTGTTCAACAGCAATATCCGCATCATCGACGATCCGCTGCGGGTGCGCGGCTTGCGCTCGCAGCCGTTCGATGCCGAGGGCGTCGCGGTGAAGAAGCTCGCGATCATCGACGAAGGCGTGCTGACGTCGTGGCTGCTGGATTCCGCGACCGCGCGCGAACTTGGCCTGGCCACCACCGGTCATGCCCATCGCGGCGTGTCGTCGTCGCCGTCGCCGGGATCGTACAATCTTCATCTCGAGGCCGGCGAGCCGACTCCGGCCGAATTGATCTCGGACATCAAGCAGGGCTTCTATGTCACCGACCTGATCGGCTCCGGCGTCAACGGCGTCACCGGCGATTACAGCCGCGGCGCATCGGGCTTCTGGATCGAGAACGGCGAGATCACCTATGCGGTCAGCGAAGTGACGATCGCCGGACACCTGATCGAGATGTTCAAGTCGCTGACGCCCGCCAACGATCTGGAGTTCCGTTACGGCGTCAATGCACCGACGCTGCGCATCGAAGGGTTGACGGTTGGCGGACGCTAGCGCCGACGCGATGCGCGACGATACTGCCGGCGCGCGCCGGTATTTTGCAGCGCGACTCCGCGTTGCTGGCGGCCACGGTGCGGGAGGCCGGCGCGCTGGCGCTGTCATTGTTCCGCACCGAGTTGAAGAACTGGACCAAGGGCGCATCGTCGCCGGTGTCGGACGCCGACATCGCGGTCAATGACCTGCTCGAAAAGCGGCTGCGATCCGCGACGCCGGATTATGGCTGGCTTTCGGAAGAAAGCGTTGACGATCCCTCGCGTCTCGGAACGGCGCCTGGTCTGGATCGTCGACCCGATCGACGGCACCAGAGGCTATCTCGCCGGCAAGGAAGACTGGTGCGTCAGCGTGGCGCTGGTCGAAAACGAGCAGCCGTTGCTGGCCGCGGTGTTCGCGCCGGCCAGCGATGAATTCTTTTTCGCCGCACGCGGACAGGGCGCGACGTGCAACGGTGTGGCGCTTCACGCGACATCGGGCACCGAACTGGATTTTTCCCGCATGGCCGGCCCGAAGCCGCTGGTCGAGCGACTCAGGAAGACTGCGGACGAAATTGTGCTGTATCCGCGAATCGGCTCGCTGGCGCTTCGGCTGTGCCGGGTCGCCGACGGCCGGCTCGATGCGGCATTTGCAGGCGGTCAAAGCCGCGACTGGGACCTTGCCGCGGCCGATTTGATCGTGCACGAAGCGGATGGTAACATGACCGCGCTGTCGGGGGACGCGATCCCGTACAATCGCCCGGAGGTGACGCACGGGGTGCTGGTGGCAGCGGGGCGTGATCGCCATGCAGGAATCATCGAGCATTTCCGGAAGCGTCCGCTGCCTTGAGCGTTTTCAAGTTTCGTCTAAAATCTGCCTGCCGGGCCCACACTAGGAAAACGAGTCATGCCAGATAGTGCCCCGCAGCAACTGCTTCATCTTGTGATCGGCGGCGAACTCACCGATCTCGAACACACGACCTTCAAGGATCTCGATCAGGTGGAAATCGTCGGCGTATTCCCGAACTACGCAACCGCCTATGCGGCGTGGAAGGCGAAGGCGCAGCAGACCGTGGACAACGCCCACATGCGCTATTTCGTCGTGCACCTGCACCGGCTGCTGGATCCCGGCCAAGACGTGAAGCCCGCCCGTTGAAAAAACTGTTACGCATGCTGTTGCGGGCCCGCTGGTTCCAGCTGGCCGTTGGCTTCCTCGTCGCCGAATATTTGCGGCTGGTCTGGCGCACCAACAAATTCAGCTTCGATCCTCCCGACGTCTATGAGCGGGCCGAGCCGCACCAGCCGTTGATCTTCGCATTCTGGCACGGCCAGCATTTCCTCACCTCCTTTATCAAGACCAAGGACCACTACCGCGCCAAGGTGCTGGTGTCGCGGCATCGCGACGGCGAATTCAACGCCATCGTCGCCGAACGGCTTGGCGTCGAAACCGTGCGCGGCTCCGGCGATCACGGCTCGGCGTTCAACCGCAAGGGCGGCGTCGGTGCATTCAAGGAAATGGTGCGTTCGCTCGAAGACGGTTACAACATGGCGTTGACCGCCGACGTGCCGAAGCGCTCGCGCATTGCCGGCATGGGCATCATCATGCTGGCGCGCGAATCCGGGCGCCCGATCCTGCCTTTCGCGATGGTCACCAGCCGCTTCATCCAGTTGAAGAACTGGGACCGCACCACCATCAATTTGCCGTTTGGGCAGGGTGCAGTGGTGGGCATCGACGCGATTGTCGTGCCGCCCGATGCCGATGCCGAGACCATGGAAAGACTGCGCCAGCAACTCGAGGAGTATCTGAACGAATCGACCCGCCGCGCCTATGCGAAGGTCGGACGTCCGGAGGCGGCCTGATGGCAAGCCCGCTGCCATTGACGCTGCGCGTCTACCAGAAACTGTCCGCCGTCGCGGTGCCGCTGACGCCGATGCTGTTCAAGCGGCGGCTGAAGCACGGCAAGGAAGATCCCGCGCGCATCGATGAGCGCCGCGGCGTGACCAGCGCCGTCCGGCCGCACGGCCCGCTGGTGTGGATTCACGGCGCCAGCGTCGGCGAGGTGCTGGCGGCGGCGGCGCTGATCGAAAAATTGCGGGCGCTCAACCTCCGCATCCTGCTCACCTCGGGCACCGTGACCTCGGCGGAAATCGCCGCCAGGCGGTTTCCCGCCGACGTCATCCATCAATATGTGCCCTACGATTCGCCGCGCTACGTCGCGCGCTTTCTCGATCACTGGCAGCCGTCGCTGGCGCTGTTCATCGAATCCGATCTATGGCCCAACATGATTCTGGCGGGCGCGGCGCGCCGGCTGCCGATGGTTCTCATCAACGGCCGGATGTCGCACCGTTCGTTTCCGCGCTGGCGCCGGTTTTCCGGCACCATCGAGGCGTTGTTAGGCTCGTTTTGAGGTCTGTCTCGCGCAGTCCGATATCGACGCCGAACGGTTCGCAGCGCTCGGCAGCCGCAACGTCGTGACTACCGGCAATCTGAAGCTGGATGTGCCGGCGCCGCCCGCCGACGATGCCAGGCTGGAGCGGCTGATGGCGGTGACGCGCGGCCGGCCGGTGATCGTGGCGGCATCCACCCATCCCGGCGAGGAGGAAATCCTGGCCGAGGTGCATCGCGAACTGGCGGGCTATTTCCCATCGCTGCTGACCGTGATCGTGCCGCGTCATCCCAATCGCGGCGAGGCCATCGCCGGCACGATCGCCGCGGCCGGCCTCCACGCCGCATTGCGCTCGCACGAGGATTTGCCGACCGCGACCACCGATATCTACATCGCCGACACCATGGGCGAGTTGGGACTGTTCTACCGGCTGGCGCCGGTCGTGTTCATGGGCGGTTCGCTGGTCGAGCATGGCGGCCAGAATCCGATCGAGGCGATCAAGCTCGGTGCCGCGATCGTGCATGGACCGCATGTGTTCAATTTCACCGACGTTTACGATGCGCTCGACGCGGCCGGCGGCGCGAAACAGGCCGGCACGAAGGAAGCATTGGTAAAGCAGCTCGGGCAGTGGCTGGCGGACCCGGTGGCGCGGCAGTCATCGGTCGAGGCTGCCGGGCGCGTGGTCGAGCAGCTCGGCGGCGCGCTGGAGCGCACGCTCGCGGCGCTGGAGCCGTATCTGCTGCAGTTGCGGCTCGAGATGGGAGCGGCGAATGCATGAGCCGGCCTTCTGGTATCGGCCGTCATCGCTGACATCGCGGTTGCTGATGCCGCTTGGCGCCGTCTACGGCGCAGTCGCCGCGCGGCGGATGGCGCGCGACGGGCTCGATGCCGGCATTCCGGTGCTTTGCGTCGGAAACTATCACGTCGGCGGCGCCGGCAAGACACCGGCGGTACTGGCGCTGGTCGACCTGCTGCGCGACGCCGGCGAGGCGCCGATCGTGCTCAGCCGCGGCTATGGCGGAAGACTGCGCGGGCCGATCAAGGTCGATCCCGGCCGGCATGCGGCTGTCGACGTTGGCGACGAGCCGCTGATGATGGCGCAGGCGGTTGCCGTGGTCGTCGCCCGCGACCGCGCCGATGGCGTGGCATTGGCGCGGTCGCAGGGCGCCAGCGTCATCGTGATGGACGACGGTTTTCAGAATCCGGCGATCGCCAAGGACGCCTCGCTGATCGTGATCGATGGCGACCGCGGGCTCGGCAACGCCTGCGTATTTCCGGCAGGTCCCTTGCGCGCGCCGCTGCCGCCGCAACTTGTCCGCACCGATGCGCTCATTATCGTCGGCCATGGCAGCGCCGCCGACACGGTCGCGGCAGCCATCGCCGCACAGGGTGGACTGGTGCTGCGTGCGCATCTGAAGCCGGACGAGGCTTCGGTCGCAGCCTTGCGCGGCAAGCGCGTGCTGGCCTTCGCAGGTATCGGCGACCCCGGCAGGTTTTTCAGGACGCTGCGCGCTGGCGGAGTCGAGGTGGCCGCGGAGAAAGCCTTCGCCGATCATCATCCGTTCTCGAAAAACGAGATCGACGCCCTGGCCGCAACAGCGAAACGCGACGGGTTGACACTGGTGACCACGGAAAAGGATATGGCGCGGCTGCGCAGTGGCGGGAAGCTTATGCCGGCAGCCCAAGACATCGTGCCGTTCGCGGTGACGCTGCGGTTCGATGACGATCCCAAATTGCTGCGGTTTGTGACTGACCGGCTGTTCAAGTCGCGCGCGAAAAAGTTTAGATCGTAGGATGGGTTGAGCGAAGCGAAACCCATCATAGGCGCCGGCAAGGAAGGATGGGTATCGCTGCGCTCAACCCATCCTACGAAATCTTCAGCGTGCCCGGATAATGCCGCTGCAGTACGGCGCTCGGAACCGCATAGGCCTCCTGCAGGTCGACGCTCCAGTATTTCAACTCGTCCAGCGGAATCTGCACGCCGGTGACCGCGCAGCGCACATAGGTGCCCGGCGAGATCACGCGGAAATCGCCATCGAGATATTGCACCTGGGCTTCGCCATGGCCGGAGGGACCGAATTTATTCAGCACGGCTAATGTCCTCGAATCGTTCCAACCGTTGCCACGGCGGGTAGATGTGTTCGGATATCACCTAGCATAAACAGGATTTGCCGTCCTGTCGTCAAACCCACCGATTTGTGATGAATTGCCGCTCACGACGCGTGATAGATTCGCCCCGCGGGGCGGTGTTTCCGGTACCCTGCATAGGCCGAACGCGATGCGCCTGCTTTCAACGCTTACATCCATGGCCTTTCTCGCGGCGACTTTTGCCGCGAGCGCTGCGCCGTCGGCTACGCCGCAGCAGGTCGAGATTCCCTCAAACAGCGGTACGTTGCACGCGCAGCTGTTCAAGCCCGATGGCGCGGGTCCGTTTCCCACCGTGATTGCGCTGCATGGCTGCGGCGGATTGAACGGACAGTCCGACCAGATCCAGCCGCGCTATCGCGACTGGGCCGAGCAGTTGCTGAAGGACGGCAACGCCGTGTTGCTGCCCGACAGCTACGGCTCGCGCGAACTCGGCCCGCAATGCCGGGTCAAGGAGCGCCGCGTGCTGGCCCGCCGCGAGCGCGTCGCCGATATCATGGCGTCGCGGCAATGGCTGTTGCAGCAGCCCTGGGTGTCGCAGGACCGCATCAGCCTGATCGGCTGGGCGCACGGCGCCAGCGCGGTGCTGTGGGCGGTGCGGCCGCAACTGGCGTCGCGCAAGGCCGAGCCGGATTTCCGGTCGGCGGTGGCGTTCTATCCGGACTGCCGGATCTCGTCCGGCCTCGGCTGGAGCGCGCGGGTGCCGACATTGCTGCTGATCGGCGCCGGCGACGACGTCAGTTCGCCAGCCGCGTGCCGGCAGATGGTGGATGGCGCGCGGGGACGCAGCGCGCTGGCGCGGATCGTGGTGTATCCGAACGCGGTTCATGATTTCGATCGCGCGAATTTCCCCTTGCATGCAATCGCGGGAGCCGACCCCAGCCTGCCGGAGCGCGGCCATCTCGGCGGCGATTCCGACGCCCGCGCGGATTCGCAAAAGCGCGTGGCGGAGTGGCTGGCGCGTTAGAACAGACTGCCCTGACCGACCGGCTTTGCAACGCGCCTGGACGCGGCGGGCTTCGGCTCGCTCGCAGCGGCTTTCGGTTGAGCCTTTGGCGTTGCCGCGACCGCCGGCCGATCCGCGTCGGCGGTAGCTCCGACACGTCCATCGGAAAATTCCAGATCGAGCCGAGCGCCCGGACCGACGCTTGCCGCGGCCCGCACCGCGTGGCCGCGTTCATCGCGCACCAGCGCGAAGCCGCGAGTCAGCACGCTTTTGTACGACAGCGCCGCCAGCAACTGTCCGCTATGCGCGATGCGAGCTTGCTGGCGCTGCATCGCCGTCACCAGCGCGCGGCGCGCGCGCTCGGCCAACCGCAGCGCGCGTTCGCGGTCACGGGCGATTCTGTTGCGTTCCGCCTGCGCATTGGCGAGTTTGGAGGCCTTCAACCGAATCTCAAGCCCGGCAAAACGGTCGCGTCGGCGGCGCAGCAGCGCGCGCGCTGAAAGCGTCATCCGCTCGCCGCTCGTCGTTAGCCGCTGTGCCGCATGTGCCACCTGCGCGCGCAGCACCCGCACGGTCAGCCGCGCGCTGGATTGCGCAAACCGGCGGAAATGCGCGTGGGTATTGGCTTTTAACGCACGCGGCAGCGCCGCCGCGGCGCCATCCAGCCGTTGCCGCGGAATCGCCAGCAGTTCCCCCGCCGCCGGCAAGGCGCGGACCGCGGCGCGCAATTCGTTGCGGCGGCTGTCCTGGCCGCGCTGCCAGCACAGCATCATGCGGCGCTGGTAGCTTGAGACTTCCACAAACAGTTCGGCGCGCACCGGCACCGCCATTTCCGCGGCCGCCGTCGGCGTCGGCGCGCGCTTGTCGGCGGCGAAATCGATCAGCGTGATATCGGTCTCGTGGCCCACCGCGGAGATCAGCGGAATCATGCTTTCCGCCGCGGCGCGGACCACGATCTCCTCGTTGAACGACCACAGGTCCTCCAGCGAGCCGCCGCCGCGCGCGACGATCAGCAGATCGGCCGCGGAATCCGCCCCGCCTCCGGCAGCGCATTGAAGCCACGAATGGCGGCGGCGATTTGCTCGGCCGAGCCTTCGCCCTGCACCTTGACCGGCCACACCAGCACGCGGCGGGGAAAGCGGTCCGCCAGCCGATGCAGGATGTCGCGGATCACAGCACCCGTGGGCGACGTCACCACGCCGATCACCTCCGGCAGCCACGGCAATAATTGCTTGCGCGCCTCGTCGAACAGGCCTTCGGCGCCGAGCTTCTTCTTGCGCTCTTCCATCAGCGCCATCAGCGCGCCGATGCCGGCCGGCTCGATCGCCTCGATCACGATCTGGTATTTCGACGAGCCGGGATAGGTGGTGAGCTTGCCGGTGGCGATGACCTCGAGGCCTTCCTGCGGCTTGAACCGCATCCGCGCATGCGTGGTGCGCCAGATCACCGCCTCGATCTTGGCGGTCTCGTCCTTCAGCGCGAAATAGCAATGCCCGGACGAATGCGCGCCGCGAAAACCGGAGATTTCGCCGCGCACCCGGACATGGCCGTAGGCGTCCTCCACCGTCCGCTTCAGCGCGGAGGAGAGTTCGGACACGGTGAATTCCGGCGCGTTGAGCAGGGCTTCGGCGGTGGTCATCGATATCGAATCGGACTTTTCGGGTGCCCGCGCAAGGGGCGGGGATTTCGCCCGGGCGTAGTGCCCGCACAAATACACAGTTGACTTCCAGATTACTCTGGATTACAGAGTTCTCTATAAATAGATGCACCAAAGGAGATTTTTCATGGTGAGGACGATTTTCAAGTGGCTCCGGCGTTCCGCGATCTTCGGTCTGGCGCTGACAGGCGTGCTCGCACTGGTGCTGACCGCCATGATGGCCGTGCCCGTTTCGCGGCCGCTCATGATGCAGTCCGTCATCAATGGCGTGCGCACCGTCGATCGGTCGGACATGCCGCCGCTGTCGCGCTTCCAGGCGCGGGACGGTACTGAGCTGGCCTATCGCCATTACCCGCCGGCCGCGCCGGGCACTGGCCGTATTGCGATCGTCGTGCACGGCTCCAGCGGCGGCAGTCCCGCCATGCATGCCGTTTCCAGGGCGCTCGCAGCAAAAGGCGTCGAGGCCTACGCGGTCGACATGCGCGGCCATGGCGCATCGGGCACGCGCGGCGACGTCGCTTATATCGGCCAGCTCGAGGATGATCTCGCCGATCTGGTCCAGCGGATCAGGCGGACCGATGCGGCGGCACAGCTGATTTTGATCGGGCACTCGGCCGGCGGCGGATTCGCGCTGCGGGTCGCGGGCTCGCCTCTGCAGAACGAATTTGCCCGAACCATCCTGCTGGCGCCGTATCTTGGCTACGACGCCCCCACCACCATGAAAGATGCCGGCGGCTGGGCGAGCCCGGATATTCCGCGAATCCTGGCGCTGCTTGCGCTGAAGAAGATAGGAATCGAGTGCTGCGAATCGCTGCCGGTTGTCGCCTTTGCGACACCGCCGAATTCCCAGGCGTTTCAGACCTCGATTTATTCCTGGCGCCTGATGACGAATTTTGGCGCAGGTATGGATTATCGTCGTCACCTCGCAGCCGCGACAAAGCCGGTCACGATCTATGCTGCGGCAAATGACGAGATGATGGTCTCGGCCAATTATTCCGGCGCGGTGAAGGACTTTCCACGCGTCGATGTGCATGTGGTCGACGGCATCGATCACATGGGGACCGTCAGCGACGCAAGCACTGCCGCCAGGATTGCCGAGGACGTCGCAACGCGCGGGAGCGAGGGATCATGAGCATCGAAAGCCGCGAGGCGGCCGAGGCGCTGGCGGACATCAAGCGGATCGCCGACCGGGTACGCCAGTCCCGCTTTTATAATCTCGCCAGTCTCATCCTTATCCTCTGGGGCGCGCTGGTTTTCACCGGATACGTCCTCTCCTGGATGCTGCCCCGGCACGCAGGGATGGTCTGGATCGCTGTCGATGTGCTGGGTGTGATCGGATCGGTGGCGATCAGCCTGTTGATCCACGAAAAATCCGGCGCGCGAACGTTCGACGGCCGGGTGGCCGCGGCGCTGGCCTGCTTCTTTGCGTTCGGCCTGTTCTGGTCGGTCGGCATGGCTCATTTCGGCCCGCGGGAAATGAATGCGTTCTGGGCCACGTTTTTCATGCTGCCCTATACGATGATCGGTCTCTGGCTCGGATGGGCCTTCGTCGCCATCGGTCTCGGCATCACCGCGCTGACATTGGTCGGCTACTATTGGTCCGGCCCTTACTTCGAATTGTGGATGGCCATGGTCAATGGCGGCGGGCTCATGCTGGGCGGCCTCTGGATGCGCCGGAGCTAGAGCGATGGCCGAACTCGACGACATCATCCATCAGCCGCTGCGCTTAAGAATCATGGCGGCGCTGAACGCGCTGCCGGCGGGAAACGGGCTGGAATTCGCAAAACTGAAGAAACTGACCGGGGCCACCGACGGCAATCTCGGCGCCCATATCGAGACGTTGTCCAAGGCCGGCTACGTCGCGGTCGACAAGGCCTTTGTCGGCAAGAAGCCGCAAACGACGGTAACCGCGACCGCTGCCGGGCGCGGCGCGTTCGCGCGGCATGTCGCTTATTTGAAGGAGATCATCGAGGCGGGGGCGGGGCAGCCTTAGCGATTACGAAGCCCGTCGACCGGCCCGTTTTTCGGCCAAAGCGTTGCCACGCCGACGAAGCCGACGAGTCCGGAAACGTTGATAAGGGCTTCGATCCACTGCATGCCCCATTAAAGCACAAAACAGGTCGTCGTTTCCGAATGGCTGGGTTGCATCTGCCGCTGAGGTCGGCCCTCTCGTTCAGGCCCCTATCGCATTGCGTGCGACGACGTCGCGATAGAACGATGCGCTGAGCTTCGCCGTGCGGCGCTGGGTCTTGAAGTCGACGTGATACAGCCCGAAGCGCTTCTCGAATCCATAGATCCATTCGAAATTGTCCATCAGGCTCCACAGGAAATAGCCGCGCACCGGCACGCCCTCGGAAGTCGCGCGCTGCAACTGCGCGAGATAGTTGCGCAGGTACATGATGCGGTCGAGATCGTAGATGTGGCCATCGGCGGCGACCTTGTCGTCGGCGGAGGTGCCGTTCTCGCTGATATAGATGGTTTCGATGTTCCAGACCTTTGCCGCAAGCCGCGGCACCCAATAGGCCGTCTCGGGGCCGATCCTGAGCCAGTCGACATTCATATGTGGAAACGAAGTCGGAAACGGCAAAACCTTGAAGCCCGGCGCCTGGTCGATTGCTACCACGTAATATTGCGGCGCATAGATGTTCAGGCCGACGAAATCGTTCGGAGAGGAAATAATCTTCAATTCCTCGTCGGTAAATTTGGGGGCGTCCTTGCCAGCGTATGCGAGAAAGCCGTCGGTGTATTTGCCCTCCAGGATCACGCCCAGAAAGCCCGCGTTCAATTCGCGGGTGGCGATCTCCGCTGCGCGGATATTTTCCGGCGTGGCGATCGCCGGCAGGCAGGCCCCGATGTTCTCGGCCGGGCCCACCTTGGTCCCTGCGCGCCCTTTTGCGCGGATCGCCTGCACCGCGAGACCGTGCGCCAATGCGACGTTGTGACGGACCTGGTTCAGCTTTGCCGGCGGCAGTTTGAGGCCCGGCGCGTCAATGCCCCACCCATAACCGAAGTTCACGAATCGTCCGACCTCGTTGACCGTGAAGAAGGATTTTACCCGATCGCTCAAACGCTCGGCCACATAGCCGGCGTAATTGCCGAACGCCTTTGAGGTCTCGCTGGACTGCCATCCGCCCAGCCTGTCCTGCAGCGACTGCGGCAAATCCCAATGATAGAGCGTCGCGAACGGCTCGATGCCAACTTTAAGAAGTTCGTCGACCAGGCGGTCGTAGAAATCGAGGCCCTTGGGGTTCGGCGCGCCCGTTCCTTTCGGAAACACCCGCGGCCATGCAATCGAAAATCGATAGGCCTTTGCCCCCAATTCCCGGATCAGCCCGACGTCTTCCTTGTAACGGTGATAGTGGTCATTGGCGCGGTCGGCGTTGCTGCGATCCCCGATCTTGCCGGGCGTATGCGCAAACGTATCCCAGATCGAACGGCCGCGGCCGTCTTCGCTGACCGCGCCCTCGACCTGATACGCGGAAGTAGCGGTGCCCCACACAAAACCATCCGGGAAACTGCCGGACGTTTGGCGCGCTTGGTTTGCCGCACGGTCCTGCGGCTTCGCCGGCGACGCCGCCATCGCGAGCGCGGAAAATCCCGCCAGCTTCGCAAAGTGCCGGCGCGAGAACTTGCCGAGCATCGCCTTCTCCCGTCAGGTTTGCTTCTAATACGAATCGAATTGATAGGCGGAAATCCTGTCGATCTCGAATTCGACCGTGGCGGGAGATTCCGCATCGACGAATCCGACGCCCTGGAAATCCTTCGAGCCCATCGCGAGATTCACGATCATGTACATCGGATCCTCAAAGCCGACCGGAACCTTGATATCGGACACCGGCTTGCGGTCGATGAAATAGATCAGGCGATCCCGCATCCATAGCACGCCATAGTCGTGGAAAGCGGTCGACGCGTCGGGCACCGAGAAATCAAACCCGCAGGATTCGATGATCTGGGTGGTGGGGATCCTCCAATGCGTGGTCATCACCAGCGCGCCGGGCCGTTGCCCGCGTCCTTCCATCACGTCGACTTCCGGAGGCCAGCCGCCGTTATCCGCCAGCATCCAGAACGCCGGCCATACCCCGGTCCCGACCGGTATCTTGGAGCGGATTTCGAAATACCCGTATTTTTGCGCATATGAACCTTGGGTGGTCAGGATGCCCGAAACATATTCATTGTTGAACAGCACCGACTTTAGTTCCGGAGGCGTGCGCGATGCGACGATCGAAAGAATCCCGTTCCGGATCTTGAACGGATCGAGCCCGAGCGGCGTGGTTTCCCGCCCGCCATAGCGTGGATCGACATAGATCTGCTGTTCGCCATTCCAGGCGGTCTTCCGTTTGAAGTCGGAGCCGTCCCCGCCCCAGTAGCGCGCCGCCGGCCAGGAGGCGCCACCGGCGTAGTGAGGTACCCACGTTCCTTTTGCCAAGGGGTGTTCGTTGAAATCGTCGTGGAAGGTCCGGCGCAGCGACACCGGCATCAGGGGTGTGGGAGCTTCGATGCGGCGGCATCGCTCGCCGATCGGATCGGTCGTTGCCTGCAGGGTAAGCCGCTCCGGCGCGGTCTTCAGATCGTCTTGCGCAAAAGCCGGCACGAAGGCGGTCAGACAACCGGCCACGGCCAATACCCTCGGTGTCGATTTGTCGATCATCGGCTTGCGCGGTCAACAAGGAGTCGTTGCAGATTAACCTCTTATCGCGCCGTCCGACAAGAAACCTAGCAACCATGCGCCGTCGTCATTCCGGGGCGCGCGTCTTTGCGCGAACCCGGAATCCAGCAGTCGGAGCGTGTGGCTGGATTCCGGGCTCGCTCGCCAAGAGGCGAGCGCCCCGGAATGACGACCGTCTGGAAGAGAGTCTTGTACGAAAGTGCCCCGGTTCTCTTGTGTCCCGCGCCCCGTTTCGCTAACCGACGGGCATGAACATCCTCCTGCTCGGTTCCGGCGGCCGTGAACACGCGCTGGCGTGGAAGATCGCGGCTTCCCCGCTGGTTACAAAACTGTGGTGCGCACCCGGCAACGCCGGCATCGCGCGCGAGGCCGAATGCGTCGCGCTCGATATTGCCGACCACGCCGCGGTGATCGATTTTTGCCGGGCCAGCGCGGTCGATTTTGTCGTGGTCGGCCCTGACGCGCCGATCGCGGCGGGCATCGTCGACGATCTCAACGCGGCCGGGTTCAAGGCGTTCGGGCCGACCAAAGCCGCCGGCCAGCTCGAAAGCTCCAAGAATTTCACCAAGGCGCTGTGCCGCGCCAATAATATCCCGACCGCCGCCTACCGGCATTTCACCGACGCCGGGGCGGCGAAGGCTTACATCCGCGCGCAAGGCGCGCCGATCGTCGTCAAGGCGGACGGCCTCGCCGCCGGCAAGGGCGTGGTGGTTGCGATGAGCGAGGCCGAGGCGCTGGATGCCGTCGACATGATGTTCGGCGGCGGCTTTGGCGCCGCCGGCGCGGAAGTCGTGGTTGAGGAATTCATGACCGGCGAGGAGGCCTCGTTCTTCGCGCTGTCCGACGGCGAGCACGCGCTGGCGCTGGCCACCGCGCAGGACCACAAGCGCGCTTTCGACGGCGATCAGGGGCCGAACACCGGCGGCATGGGCGCCTATTCGCCGGCCCCGGTCCTGACCGATGCGATCTGCGCCCGCATCATGGACGAGATGGTCATGCCGACGCTGCGCGCGCTCAACGCGATGGGTGCGCCCTACAAGGGCGTGCTCTATGCCGGCGTGATGGTCACCGAACAGGGACCGAAGCTGGTCGAATACAACGCGCGGTTCGGCGATCCGGAATGCCAGGTGCTGATGCTGCGGATGATGTCGGACATCGTGCCCGCGCTGCTCGCCTGCGCCGACGGGCAATTGAAGAATTTCAGCCTGCGCTGGTACGACGACGCAGCGCTCACGGTGATCATGGCGACCAAGGGTTATCCCGGCGACTACGGCAAGGGCTCGGCGATCGAGGGTCTCGACGAAGCCGCCAAGATCGAAGGCGTCGAAATCTTTCACGCCGGCACGGTGGCAAAGGACGGCAAAATTCTCGCCAATGGCGGACGCGTGCTCAATATCTGCGCGGTGGGCAAGACCGTCGCCGAGGCGCAGCGCCGCGCCTACGAGGCGGTGGATCGCATCCACTGGCCGGAGGGCTTCTGCCGCCGCGACATCGGCTGGCAGGCGGTGAAGCGGGAGAAGGGCTAGCACGTCCGGCTTCGTAGCCCGGATGAGCGCAGCGATATCCGGGAAACCACGGACGCTGACCCGGATATCGCTGCGCTCATCCGGGCTACGGCAACTACATGGCCTAAGACCGGCCGCAACTCTCCCCAAACTCGTGTGCACATGATTCGTCTCGACAACATCTCCAAACAGAACGGCCACCATCTGCTCTTCATCGAGGCCTCCGCGGCGCTGCAGCGGGGCGAGAAGGTCGGCCTCGTCGGTCCCAATGGATCCGGCAAGACCACGCTGTTCCGGATGATCACCGGCGAGGAGCAGCCCGACGAGGGCCAGGTGGCGGTCGATCGCGGCGTCAGCATCGGCTATTTCAGCCAGGACGTCGGCGAGATGAGCGGCCGCAGCGCCGTGGCCGAGGTGATGGACGGCGCAGGTCCCGTAGCCGAGGTGTCGGCCGAGCTGAAGGAGCTCGAGCATGCGATGGCCGACCCGGAGCGCGCCGACCAGATGGAGGACATCATCGCGCGCTACGGCGAGGTGCAGCACCGTTTCGAGGAACTGGACGGCTACGCGCTGGAGGGCCGCGCACGCGAAGTGCTGAGCGGCTTAAGCTTCAGCCAGGAGATGATGGACGGCGATGTCGGCGCGCTATCCGGCGGCTGGAAAATGCGCGTGGCGCTGGCCCGCATCCTGCTGATGCGCCCGGACGCCATGCTGCTGGACGAGCCGAGCAACCATCTGGATCTGGAAAGCCTGATCTGGCTGGAGCAGTTTTTGAAAGGGTACGAGGGCCTGCTGTTCATGACCTCGCACGACCGCGAGTTCATGAACCGCATCGTCACCAGGATCGTCGAGATCGACGGCGGTCAGCTTACGACCTATTCCGGCGACTACGAGTTCTACGAGCAGCAGCGCGCGCTGGCCGAAAAGCAGCAGCAGGCCCAGTTCGAGCGGCAGCAGGCGATGCTCGCCAAGGAAATCAATTTCATCGAGCGCTTCAAGGCGCGCGCTTCGCATGCCGCGCAAGTGCAGAGCCGGGTCAAGAAGCTGGACAAGATCGAACGGGTGGAGCCGCCGCGGCGCCGCCAGACGGTATCGTTCGACTTTCTGCCGGCGCCGCGCTCCGGCGAGGACGTCGTCAGCCTGAAGAACGTGCACAAGGGATACGGCAACCGCAGCATTTACGACGGACTGGACTTCATGGTCAGCCGCCGGGAGCGCTGGTGTGTCATGGGCATCAACGGCGCCGGCAAATCCACGCTGCTGAAGCTGGTGGCGGGCGCCACCGAGCCGGACGACGGCACGGTCGCGGTGGGCGGCAGCGTGAAGATGGGCTACTTCGCGCAGCACGCCATGGACCTGCTGGACGGCGAGCGCACCGTATTCCAGTCGCTGGAGGAACTCGTTTCCGCAAGCAGGCCAGGGCTCATTGCGTGCGCTGGCCGGCTGCTTCGGATTTTCCGGCGACGACATCGAGAAGAAATGCCGGGTGCTGTCGGGCGGCGAGAAGGCGCGGCTGGTGATGGCCAAGATGCTGTACGACCCGCCGAATTTCCTGGTGCTGGACGAGCCCACCAACCATCTGGACATGGCGACCAAGGAGATGCTGATCGCGGCGCTGTCGGAGTTCGAGGGCACCATGCTGTTCGTCTCGCACGATCGGCATTTCCTGGCGGCGCTTTCCAACCGGGTGCTGGAACTGACGCCTGAGGGCATCCATCAGTACGGCGGCGGCTATACGGAATACGTCGCGCGCACCGGGCACGAGGCGCCCGGGTTACGGAGTTGAGGCGGGCGTCCCGAGCGGTCGCAACACATTCAGTGTCGTCCCGGCGAACGCCGGGACCCATACGCCGTATCCTATCGTTTGAACGATGGAGCAGATGCCTTCTGCAACAATCAACGCCAGGGGTTATGGGTCCCGGCGTTCGCCGGGACGACGTCAGTGTGTGTCGTCGCGTCCGACGATCAAATCAAATCCCCGCCCGCCGCCGACGCCGTGGTGCCGTGCTTCTTGTACGCCTTGATGACGTTGCGGCCGACCCGCCATTTGTGCACCTCGTCGGGACCGTCGACCAGCCGCTGCGAGCGGATCTGGGTGTACCACTTCGCCAGGATCGTATCCTGGCTGTAGCCGAGCGCGCCGTGCAGCTGGATCGCGGTGTCGACCACCTTATGCACCATATGCGCCAGGAACACCTTGGCGATGGAGTTTTCCTGGGTGAGGTCGAGGCCCTTTTCCGCCTTGTAGGCGATATGCAGCAGCATCAGGCGCGCCATGTAGAGTTCGCTGGCGCAATCGGCCAGCATGAACTGCACCGCCTGGCGGTCCGACAGCATCACGCCGAACGTCGAGCGCTGCGTCACATGCGCGGTCGCCATGTCCAGCGCACGCTGCGCTTTCGCAATGTTGTGCATGCCATGGCGCAGGCGGCCGTAGGCGAGGCGGTGCTGGCCCATATTGAACCCGTTGCCTTCGCCGCCGAGCAGGTTGTCGGCCGGGACCTTGAGGTCCTTGATCTCGATCTCTGAATGGCCGCCGGAGAGCTGGTCATAATGCGGGCCCTCGATCGCCATGTTCTTGACATTGCGCTTGATGTTGTAGCCGGGGTTCGGCAGTTCGACGATGAACGTGGAAAACTGCTTGTGGCGCGGCGCATCCGGATCGGTTTTCGCCATCACCAGCGCGATGTCGGCGACGGAGGCGGAGGAGGAAAACCACTTTTCGCCGTTGAGCACGTAATTTTCGTTGCCGTCCTTCACCGCGCGGGTCTGCATCCCGGTGGCGTCGGCGCCGGAAGCCTTCTCCGTCATCGAGAAGCAGATGCGCTTGTCGCCGTTGAGCAGCGGCTTTAAGAACTTCTCCTTCTGGTACTCGGTGCCATGCGCCAGAATCGTCAGCATCGAGGCGTCGTCGGGGCCTTGCGTGTTCAGCGACAGCGCGCCGAGCGAGCTTTCGCCGAGCTCCATCTGCACCAGCGCATTGGCGAGCGGGCCGAGGCCCATGCCGCCATATTCCTTGGGGATGAAGGGACACCACAGCCCCTGCGCGCGGGCCTTCTTGCGCAAGGGATCGAGCACCTCCTTGAGCGGCTTGTCGTCCAGCGCCTTTTCGGCCGGAATGCATTCGTCGTGCACCCACTGCCGGACTTTTTCGCGGATCGCTTTGGCTTCAGGGGGAATCTCGAAATCGATCGCCATGATGTTTCCTCGTTTTCGTTTGTTTTTGAAGTTGCTGGATGGGTTGTGACCTGAATACAGTTCTCGAAGCACGTTGGCGACGACAAACAAAGTTTGAAGCTGACAATTCGTCGTCCCCGCGAAGGCGGGGACCCATACGCCGTGTCGTCGATTATTGAAAACCGATGTTGAACCACAGCAAGTAAAATCTTCCGCCAGGGGTTATGGGTCCCCGCCTTCGCGGGGACGACAGCAGGAGCCAACCATGCCCGATCTCGCCGATCTATTCCCCGGCTACGCCTCCGAATGGATCAACACCAGATCCGGCCGCATCTTCGCCCGGGTCGGCGGCAAGGGGCCGCCGCTGCTGCTGCTGCATGGCTTTTCCGAGACCCATGTGATGTGGCACCGCGTCGCGCCGCAGCTCGCCGACAAATTCACGCTGATCATCGCCGACCTGCCGGGCTACGGCTGGTCCGACATGCCGCGCAGCGATGACAATCACACGCCCTACACCAAGCGCGCGATGGCGAATGCGCTGATCGAGGCGATGGAGCAGCTCGGCCATGTGCATTTCGCGCTGGCCGGGCACGATCGCGGCGGCCGCGTCGCGTATCGGCTGGCGCTCGATCATCCCGGCCGGCTGTCGCGGCTGGCGGTGCTGGATATCCTGCCGACCTACGATTACTGGATGAAGATGGATTGGCGCTACGCGCTGAAAATCTATCACTGGACGTTTCTGGCGCAGCCTTATCCCTTGCCGGAAACCCTGATCGTCGGCGCGCCGGATTTCTTCCTGAAGCAGAAGATGGCGAGCCAGACCAAATCGAAGAATCTCGACGCCATCGATCCCCGCGCGCTGCAGCATTACCTCGCCGCGTTCCGCGATCCGTCGCGGGTGCACGCGATGTGCGAGGATTACCGCGCCGGCGCGTCAGCCGATTTCGATATCGACAAGGCGGATCATGACGCCGGCAAGAAGATCACGATCCCGATGCTGGCGCTGTGGGGCGACACCGGCATAGCCCAGGCCGCCGCGACGCCGCTCGACACCTGGAAGAATTGGGCGACCAAGGTGACGGGCGCGCCGATCGATTCCGGGCATTTTTTGACGGAGGAAAATCCGGATGCGACGGTGAAGGCGCTGAAGGAGTTTTTTACTTCGTAGCCCGGATGAGCGCAGCGATATCCGGGACAGCGCTCGAGCCAAAAGATCCCGGATATCGCTGCGCTCATCCGGGCTACGGGCTACCGCCGCGCCTTGAAGAACTCCCGCAGCAGCACAGCCGCCTCGCGCTCGCCGACCGCTGAATACACCTCCGGCGCGTGATGACAGGTCGGCGACGCAAAGAACCGCACGCCGGACTCCACCGCACCGCCCTTGGGGTCCGCCGCGCCGTAATACAGCCGTCTCACCCGTGCCAACGAGATCGCGGCCGCGCACATGGTGCAGGGCTCCAGCGTGACATAGAGATCGCAATCGACCAGCCGCTCGCTGCCGATTGCGCGCGCGGCGTCGCGGAGCGCCAGCATTTCGGCATGCGCGGTCGGGTCGCGGTCGGACAGGGTGCGGTTGCCGGCGGAGGCGATCACGGCATTATCGCGCACGATCACACAGCCGATCGGGACTTCGCCGGATTTTCCGGCGTTTTCGGCCGCTTTCAGCGCCAAATCCATGAAAGATGGTGCGGTCATGCCTCGTCTTGCCGGGAAAACTCTGCTAGGAACAGCCCATTCAGCAAAAGTGGACTCCGGTTTTGCGTGACAATGCGCCTTGAACAAAGCGCGCGCGTTGCTGTCATGGGGATCGTCCGCGCCGTCTGATCATCATTTCATCTATCTGCAGTGAGACCATTCATGCCCCGCGATAACGATAAAAACAACGATTCCCCGCGCGGCCGGCGTGATCGCCCCTCCGGCGGCAAGGGTCGCTCGGGTGCGGCCCGCGGGCCGGACAAGAAATTCGCCAAGCGCGGCTTTGCCGGCAAGAGCGATGGCGACAAGCGGCCATACACGCCGAGGCCCGATGGCGAGAAGCGCCCCTACGCCGGCAAGTCCGACGGTCCCAAGTCCTACGGCAAGAAGCCTTATTCGGGGCCGGGCAAGCCCTACGCCGGCAAGCGCGAAGGCCCGCCGCCGCGCCGCGACGGCGATGCGCCTCGCCGCGACTATGGCGACGCTCCGCGTCCCGCGCGGTTCAACCGGGACGACCGCCCGGCGCGCAGTGGCGGCGACCGGCCCGATCGCGGCCCGCGCAAGGATTTTCGCCCGCGCGACGGCGGCGGCGAGAAGCGTCCATACACGCCGCGAGAAGGTGGTGAAAAACAGCCTTACACCCCGCGTGGCGAGCGTCCGCCCTACAATCGCGACGCCCGCGCACCGCGCACAGACCGTGGCGATGCGCGTCCGGCCGCTCGATTCGCCGACAAGAAATTTGGCGACAAGCGTCCGTACACCCCGCGCGGCGAAGGTGACAAGCGAACCTACACGCCGCGTGGCGAGGGATTCCGCAAGGATGGCGATCGTCCCGAGAGAAAATTTGGTGGCGACAAGAAGTTTTCGCGCGGCGCGCCGGATCGCGGCCCGCGTAAAAGCTTCGGCGACCGACCGGATCGCGGCGAGTCCAAGCCGTGGCAGAAGCGCGACGCTTCTTCGCCGGATCACGCCGGACGCAACACGCGGCCACCGCGCGATGGCGCACGAAATTTTGACAAGCCGCGCTTCGACAAGCCCCGCGATGATCGCGGCGGCGACGAGCGTCCACGTTTTTCACGTCCGCGCGAGGATCGCCCGCAGTCAGATCGCCCGCGGTTCGACCGGCCGCGCGAGCGAGCAGACCGCCCGAAGTTCGATCGTCCCCGCGAAGATCGCAACGCCTGGCAGGAGCATCCGCGCTCCGAGGCCGGCGATCGCCCGCGCCGCGACAATGAGGACGACAGCAAGGTGTTCGCCAAGCGTCCGGCGTTCGGCGGCCGCGGCGTCTATCGCGAGCGCAAGCCCGAATTCGACAAGCGCGCTCCCGCTGCCGAGCCGAAGCCGAAGAAGGCCGGCGAACGCATCGCCAAGGTGGTGTCGCGCGCAGGCCTGGCCTCGCGCCGCGACGCCGAGGAATGGATCGTGCAGGGCCGTGTCTCGGTCAACGGCCGCGTCATCAACTCGCCGGCGCTGGATGTGACCACGCGCGATGTCATCACCGTCGACGGCAAGCCGTTGCCGGAGCGCGAGCGCACCCGGCTGTTCATGTTCCACAAGCCGCGCGGGCTGATGACGACGCACGCCGATCCGGAAGGCCGGCCGACGGTGTTCGACAACCTGCCCGAAGGCCTGCCGCGGCTGATCAGCATCGGCCGGCTCGATTTCAACACCGAGGGCCTGCTGCTGCTGACCAATGATGGCGGGCTCGCCCGGGTGCTGGAATTGCCCGACACCGGCTGGCTGCGGCGCTATCGCGTCCGCGCCCATGGCGAGGTGACGCAGGACCAGCTCGATGCGCTGAAGAAGGGCGTCGAGGTCGACGGCGTCAAATACGGTTCGATCGACGCGGTGCTGGAGCGCGACCAGGGCGCCAATGTCTGGCTGGTGTTCGCGATCCGCGAAGGCAAGAACCGCGAAGTCCGCAATGTGATGGCGCATCTCGGGCTGGAAGTGAACCGCCTGATCCGGGTGTCCTACGGGCCGTTCCAGTTAGGCGAACTCGCGGAGGGCCAGGTCGAGGAAGTCAAAACCCGCGTGCTGCGCGAGCAGCTCGGCGAAAAGGTTGCCGCATTGGCGGGCGCGGAATTCGCGCGGCCGATGCCGGACGAGGTGGTTGTCGATGTTGGCGATGCGCCGCGCGGCAAAAAGCCGTTCAAGCCGGCCGGCAAGACCGGCTTGATCGCCGACCGCAAGGGCCGCCGCGTGCTGGTGCAGCGCTCGGGCAGCGAGGAAGCCCGCGCGCGCAACGAGGCGGAGGCCAACGGCTACGGCCCGCCGCGCCGCCCGCAGCGCGGCTATCACGGCAAGCGCGATCTGAAGCCCAAAGACGACTGACGATGATCGCTGCCACACCCGACGCCGTCATCCTGAGGTGCTCGCCGTTTTTCACGGCGAGCCTCGAAGGATGGGCCACAGGCGCAAGCGGCCATCCTTCGAGACGCCGCGCAAGATGCGCGGCTCCTCAGGATGACGGTGTGTAATGCGCGTCGTCGGCGGGCGATTGAAGGGCCGCACTCTCGTCTCGCCCGCCTCGCGCGAGATCCGCCCGACCGCGGACCGGTTGCGCGAGTCGCTGTTCAACATCCTGATCCATGCCTATGGCGATCCGATCAGCGACGCGCGGGTGCTCGATCTGTTCGCCGGTACCGGCGCGCTCGGCATCGAGGCGATTTCGCGCGGGGCCAAATTCGCGCTGTTCGTCGACAATGGCGCGGAAGCCCGCGCGCTGTTGCGCAACAATGTCGAGGCGCTGGGGCTCGGCGGCGTCACCAAAGTGTTCCGCCGCGATGCCGGCGATCTCGGCCCCGCGCATCCGGTCGAGCCGTTCGCGCTGGTGTTTCTCGATCCGCCCTACGGCAGGAAGCTCGCGGAAAAGGCGTCGGCGTCGTTGCGCGACGGCGGCTGGCTCACGCCCGGCGCGATGCTGGTGGTGGAGGAGGCGAAGGCGGCGGGGTTTGCTGCGCCGGAAGGCTTCGAAGAGCTCGAGCGGCGGGCGTATGACGATACGGAGTTCGTGTTTTTGCGTCTCGTTTCGTAGCCTGGATGAGCGAGGCGATATCCGGGTCTTCGTGCCCCGCATATCGCTACGCTCATGCGGGCTACCGTCTCCCGAACAGCTTCTCGATATCGTTGAGCTTCAATTCCACATAGGTCGGGCGGCCGTGGTTGCACTGGCCGGAATTCGGCGTGTCTTCCATCTCGCGCAACAGCGCGTTCATTTCCTCGGGCTTGAGGATACGGCCGGCGCGCACCGAGCCGTGGCAGGCCATGGTGGCAGCGACGTGCATCAGCCGGCGCTCCAAAGGAAGAGCTTCATCCCATTCCGCCATGTGCTCGGCGAGGTCGCGCAGCAGGCCCGCGGCGTTGGCCTTGCCCAGCAGCGACGGCGTTTCGCGCACCGCGACGGCACCAGGGCCGAAGGATTCGATCGCAAGTCCGAAGCTCGCCAGTTCCTCGGCGCGATCGACCAGCTTTTCAACCGTCGCCTCGTCGAGTTCGACGATCTCCGGAATCAGCAGCAGCTGCCGTTGCACGCCGTTGCGCGCCAGTGACGCCTTCAGCCTCTCATAGACGATGCGTTCATGGGCGGCGTGCTGGTCCACCACGATCAGCCCGTCGCGGGTCTGCGACACGATGTAGGTCTCGTGGATCTGCGTGCGCGCGGCGCCCAGCGGACGGTCGAGCAGATCGGGCGCGGGCGCCTGCTCGAAGCGCACATCCGCGGTCGGCGTTCCGACATCGAACGCGGCTTGTCCCGGTTCGGCCAATGCGGTCGCGGCTCCGCCTGCCACGGGATAGGCCGGCGAGCGCCGCCAGTCCCAGTTAGTGCGCGGCGCGAACGCCGGGCGGAACGACGCCAGCACCGCGCCGTCGCTGCCCGCCGCGGTGCGCTTGCCCTCGCGCGCAAGTCCGTCCTTCAACGCATGCACGATCAGCGCGCGCACCAGGCCGGCATTGCGGAACCGCACTTCCGTCTTCGCCGGATGCACATTGGCATCGACCTCTTGCGGATCGAGCGTGGCGAACAGCGCCACTACCGGATGGCGGTCGCGCGGCAGGTAGTCCGAATACGCCGCGCGCACCGCGCCCAGCATCAGTCTGTCGCGCACCGGGCGGCCGTTGACGAACAGATATTGCCCGAGCGCGTTGGCGCGGGTCAGCGAGGGTGCGGCCGCGAAGCCTTCAATCACCACGCCGTCGCGTTCGCTGCGCACCTCGATGGCGGAAGAGCGAAAGTCGGCGCCGAGAATATCGCCGAGCCGCGTCAGCCGGCCGCTCGCGCCGGGCAGCGCCGCGGCCCAGGTCACCGGCGCGCGCTCCTCGCCCGCCAGCGTGAAGGCCACATCGGGCCGCGCCATTGCCAGCCGCCGCACCACCTCGCGGATCGCCTCCGCCTCGGTACGGTCGGTCTTGAGGAATTTCAGCCGCGCCGGCGTCGCATAAAACAGATCGCTGACCTCGACGCGGGTGCCCTGGCTCAGTGCCGCCGGCATGATCGCCGACTTGGCGCCGCCCTCGACACTCATCGACCACGCATGCGGCTCGGAGGCGTGGCGGGTGGTGATGCCGAGCTTCGCCACCGCGCCGATCGAGGGCAGCGCCTCGCCGCGAAAGCCCAGCGTGCGGATCCGCAGCAGGTCCTCGTCGTCGAGTTTCGAGGTGGCGTGGCGGTCCACCGCGATGGCGAGATCCGTGTGGGTCATGCCATCGCCGTCGTCGGTAATGCCGATCCGCCGCCGCCCGCCGCCGTCGGTGAAGATGTCGATCCGGCTGGAGCCTGCGTCGATGGCGTTCTCCACCAGTTCCTTGACGACGCTGGCCGGCCGCTCCACCACTTCGCCGGCGGCGATGCGGTTGACGATGGTTTCTGGCAATTGGCGGACGGGCATGGGGTGGGCGACTCGTGGAATGGGGGACCTAATTTAGGGGCTTTTGAGGTCCGGCGGGAGGGCGCTTCGTCGTCTCTCCCCGCTATTGATACGCCGTTCCCCGGATGCTGCGCAGCGCGCCGCACTTCGCGGCGTGGTGCGCTGCTAAGCCGGGGTCGTAACGAAGGCAGCATTTGTAACGGTCCCGGCTCTGCGGAGCGGCATGAAGAATGCCGCACCGCGTCCGGGACACCAGACCTCAATCCTCGATCCCGCTCGAACCGCGCCTGGCCTTGATGTCGCCGCGGCGCTTCTTGCCTTCGAGGCGGCGCTTTTTCGATCCGAGGGTCGGTTTGGTGGGACGCCGCGGCGTCGGCCGCACCGCGGCTTCGCGCAGCAGGTCGAGCAGCCGGTCGATTGCATCGGCGCGGTTGCGCTCCTGGGTGCGGAAGCGCTGCGCGTGGATCACGATCACGCCGTCCTTGGTCATGCGCTGGCCGGCGAGGCGATTGAGCCGCGCCGCAACGTCGGGCGCCAGCGCCACGCGCCGCGTATCGAAGCGCAGTTGCGCCGCGGTCGAGAGCTTGTTGACGTTCTGCCCGCCCGGGCCGGAGGCGCGGACGAAGCCGATTTCGATGTCGTTTTCGTCGATTGTGAGGTCGCGGGTAATCCGCAGCATGGCGTTCACCGGGGCGGGATCTAACGAAGCGTCATCCTGAGGTGCTCGCCGTCTTCGGCGAGCCTCGAAGGATAGAGACATTGTATGTGCGGCCATCCTTCGAGGCGCGCAAGAGCGCGCAACTCAGGATGACGGCGGCGTTGTGGAGAAACCGAAAGACTCAGTTCGCCGCAGGCGGCGTCGCGGCGGCGGGTTGTGCCGCCGCCTGCGGGGCGCGGCCGACGATCACGGTGTTGAGGCCCTGGCCCCACAGCCGCTTCGCCGCCTGCCTGGCATCGTCGAGGGTCACCGCATCGACGATGGAATTGCGCCGTTCGATGTAGTCGATGCCGAGCTTGTCGATCTGGTACTGCAGCAGCGCCGAAGCGAGCTTCGAGGAGGTGTCGAGCGCCAGCATCTGCGAGCCCTTCAGATAGGATTTGGCCTCGTCCAGCTCCTGCTGGGTCGGGCCTTCCTCGGCCATGCGGCGGACTTCCTTGTCGATGGCATCGACGGTTTCGCCGGCCCGGTCGGCGCGGGTCCCGGTATTGCCGACGAACAGCGCGGAGCGCTCCATCCACAGCAGATATTCCGAAACTGAATAAGCGAGGCCGCGCTTCTCTCGGACTTCGCGGTAGAGCCGCGACGACATCCCGCCGCCGCCGAGGATGTGGTTGACCACATAGGCCGCCATGAATTTCGGGTCGTCGCGCCGGATACCGGGGCCGCCGAACGTCACCACGGTCTGCGGCACCTCCAACGGGATGAAGAAACGCTGCGGCGGCTTGGAGGCCTCGATATCGGCAACCGGCACCAGATCGCCCTTCGCGGGCAGTCCGCCAAAGGTCTGGTCGAGCAGCTTGCCCAGCGTGGCGGCATCGACATCGCCGACCACGGCGATCTTCAACGTGTCTTTTGCCAGCACGCGGCGGACATAGTCCTTGAGGTCGGCGGTCTGGATTTTCGGAACGCTCTCCAGCGTGCCGTTGGCGGGCCGGCCATACGGATGGTCGCCAAAAGCCAGCGACAGAAATTTGCGGCTGGCGAGCGAACCCGGATTGGAGGTTTCGCGCCGCAAGCCAGAAAGCACCTGGGCGCGAATGCGCTCGACGTCGACGGAATCGAAATTCGGCGAGGTAAGCGCCATCCGCAGCAGGTCGAAGGCCTCGTCCCTGTTATCCTTGAGCATGCGCAGCGAGCCGCGGAAGGTGTCCCGCGACGAGTTGAAGCTCAGTTCGATGGCGCGGCGGTCGAGGCGCTCGTGGAATGTCTTGGAGTCGAGGTCGCCCGAGCCTTCATCGAGCAGGCTGGCGACCATGTTGCCGACGCCGGGCTTGCCTGCGGGGTCCTGCGAGGCGCCGCCGCCGAAGGCATACTCCATCGCGATCAGCGGCACGGTGGCGTCCTGCACGAACCAGGCCTGGATGCCGCCGGGCGAAATCAAATGCTGGATTTTCGCCGCCGCGTGCGACGGCGTCGACGCCAGCACTGCCAGTGCGATGCAGGCAACGACAACAAACGCGGACCGCCGCGTGAAAATCCGGGCTGATGTCACGAACGCTTCTCCTCGCGCTTTTGCGTGGTGTCCTTGATCAAATAGCCGGTCACCGAACGGTTCTTGTCGAGCCATTTTTGCGCGGCGGCGCGCACCTGCTCGGCGGTGACGGCGCGGATGCGATCCGGCCAGCTTCGGACATCATCGACGCTCAAACCGGTGGTGAGGGCCGCGCCATACCAGCGCGCAAGGCTGGCCTGATTGTCCTGGGCGTAGATCGCAGCCGCGATCAGCTGGGTCTTGACGCGCTCCAGATCCTCGGCGCGGACGGGATTCTGTCCGAGCTCGGCGATCACGCCGTCGATCGCCTGTTCGACCTCGGCGAACCCAACGCCGGGCTTCGGCGTAGCCGAGATGGTGAATTGGCTGTCGTCGAGCGCGGTGCCCTGATAGCCGGCGTCGGCGCTGATCGCCAGCGGCCGGTCGATCACCAGCGCGCGATAAAGATAGGAGTTGCTGCCGCCGCCCATCAACTGCGCCAGCACGTCGAGCGCCGGGCTTTCGCCTGATGCCGCGGTGGTGGCGGACGGCACCAGATAATAGCGCCGCACCCCGGGGTTCTCGACCCGCGGATCGGAAAGCGTGACGGTGCGGGGCGCCGCGGGCACGGGCTCCTGCGGGCGCATGCGCTGCGCCGGTATCGCCGGCTGCGGCGCGATCTGGCCGTAGGTCCGCTCCACCAAAGGGCGGATCTCGCCCACGTCGACGTCGCCGGCGATCACCAGCGTGGCGTTGTTCGGCGCGTAGAAGCGCTTGTAGAAAGCCAGCGCGTCTTCGCGCCCGAGTTTTTCGATTTCCTGGCGCCAGCCGATCACGGGGCGGCCGTAGGGGTGATTGAGATACAACGCGGCCATGATCTGCTCCCCCAGACGCGCATCCGGATTGTTGGCGAGGCGCATGTTGTACTCTTCGAGCACGACATCGCGTTCGGGCAGCACGTTTTCGTCCTTGAGCACGAGGCCGGTCATGCGGTCGGCCTCGAATTCCATCATCCTGGGGAGTTGCTCACGCGGCACGCGCTGGAAATAGCCGGTGTAATCGACGGAAGTGAAGGCGTTCTCGTTGCCGCCGATCCGCAGCACGGTCTGGGAGAACTCGCCGGCCGGATGCGTCGCGGTGCCCTTGAACATCAGATGTTCGAGAAAATGCGCCAGCCCGGATTTACCCGGGGTCTCGTCGGCGGAGCCGACCTTGTACCAGATCATCTGCGTGACCACCGGGGTGCGGTGGTCGGGAATCACCACGACCTGCATGCCGTTGCCGAGGGTAAAGGTGGCCGGACGTGCGGAGGTGACCGTGGTCTGGGCGCGGGCGTCCCCGCTTGAGACAGCGGCCATCAAGGCGAGCGCGAAGAACGGGGTGGCGAAGCGGTGTGAAGACATCATGACCTGTTGACCGGCTCGAACGCAAACGCTCGGGGGTAAGTGGCGGCTTCATACACCGCGCGGCTGCCGGTGACCCGTTACAAAACTGCAAGAAAACTGCACGACAGGCGCAATTAATCGCCGTATTTGCCTTGCGAAGGATTATAGACCTTGTTGACCAGCGATTCCTTCGGCCCGGTGCCGTAGGCGTAGCCCGGCGACGGCGTCTGGTATCCGGGCGGCGGCATCGTCAGCGTGTCGCGCGTCGGCTCGCCCTTGAACGGTGCGCTCTCGGTCTTGCTGCCGCCGAACATGCCTCTGAGGCCGCCTTCATATCCGAGTTGCGACGGGCTCAGAATCGCGGTGGCGCCGGGATTGCCGGGCAGATCGGGTCCGGCCGAGCCTCCGCCCTTGGCGGTCTTGCCGACCGCCAGTTCGCTCGGGGTCAGGATGCGGGCTGCTTGCACCGGATCCTTGTTGTCCTTTTTCCGCGCGGCGATGGCTTCCTTGCGCCGCTTCACTTCGGGATCCTTCGGCCAGTTCGGCACCGGTGCTTCGGCGGCTGCGGCAGCCGGCGGCGGCAGGTCGATCTTGGGCGGAACCACCAGCGGCGAGCGCTCGCGGTAATCGATCCCGGTGTTCTCCATATTGGTGCCGCCGATCCCGGTCATGATCTGCTTGATGATTTTTTCCTCGAAGGTCAAATCATCTTCGTCGTCCTCGGCGCGGGCGGCGCTGGCCGACATCACAAGACCGATCCCCAGCACAACGCTGGCGAGGCGCAACGCGCGCATCGCTCGCGACGAGGTGTGTACCATCCAGCCGCCGCTTTCGGTTTTAAGCATCGCGTCAGTCCTGCTCAAACTGTTCCGCGGACTGCCGATCCATGCGCAGTTCCGCCCCGTGTTGACCGTCAATCGACCCGACCGTTCGTATCGGCCGTGATCAGGGCGCTTTTACGGCGGGTTCCCCGAAGAAGGAGTCATACAGCAGGGCGGCAACCCCAGCAACAATCGCGGTATCGGCAAGGTTAAACACGTACCAGCTGAGGTTCTTTTCGCCGATTTGGACGTGAAACAGGGCGAAATCGACCACCGCGCCATAGGCCAGACTATCGACGGCATTGCCGATGGCGCCGCCGATGATCAGGCCCAGCGCAATGGCGGCCATGCGGGTCTGCGAGCGCGCCATCCAGATCGCCAGAACGATCACTGCGACCGCCTTGATCGCGAGCAGCAGCGCCTGGCCGGCCGCGCTTTCGGTCTGGAACCAGCCGTAGCTGATGCCGGTATTCCAGGCCAGCACCAGATCGAAAAACGGCGTCACCCTGACCGCACCGCGGCGGGCGATGTCGAACACGAACAGCAGCCAGAGCTTTGAGGCCTGGTCGAGGAGGAGCACGGCGACGGCCGCGACGATGCCGGAGCGGAGGTAGGGGGTCATGGCGATGCGATCGACACAAGACGCAGCGTCGTCCCCGCGAAGGCGGGGACCCATACGCCGTGTCGTTTGTGTTCAGGCAGAACGTCCATGTTGCGGCTCTTGGGTCCAGCTTCGAACGCCAGGGGTTATGGGTCCCCGCCTTCGCGGGGACGACGAATGTTATCAGCCTACCCCCAGCGCCTTCCATTCCCGCAGCGCCTGCGCATCGCGCGGGGAGACGTCGGGATAGTCCGGGTCGTCCCCGACGGTGGTGAGGATCTTCCACGACCGCGCGCATTTGATGCCGGCGGCCTTTTCAACGACGACGGCGACGCCGGGAACGTCGTTCAGGCGGAATGCGCTCGCAGGCGCGTCGCCCTCCCTTAACTCGTAGTTCGAGGTGATGCAGACTTCGGCGAGATCGACGTCGAACAGCGTGCCGAGCAGCGCCCTGTCGGAGACATAGACGATCGGCGAGGCCTCCAGCGACGAACCGATGCGCTTGGCGGCGCGTTCGAGTTCCAGCGCGCCGGTGACGACGCGCCGGATGTTGCGGATGATGTCCCATTTTGCGGCCAGCGCGTCGTCGCGCAGCGATTCGAGGCCAGCCGGAAACAGCGTGAGATGCACCGACGGCTCGGCGTCCGGCCGGTACAGCCGCCACGCCTCTTCGCATGTGAATGACAGCGCCGGCGCCAGCCATTTCAGGATCGCGTCGCAGATCATATCGATGGCGGTAAGCGCCGCCTTGCGCGGCTGCGACGACGGCGGATCGCAATACAGCGTGTCCTTGCGGATGTCGAAATAGAACGCCGACAGTTCGGTGTTCATGAACGCGGCGAGCGAAGCCACCACCGTCTTGTAGTCGAAATCGGCGTAGGCCCGGCGCACGATGGTATCCTGTCCGGCGAGCTGATGCAGCATCAGCCGCTCCAGCTCGGGCATCTCGGCAAAAGCGACCTCATCGCCGGGTCTGAAATGATGCAGCGTGCCCAGCATCCAGCGGATGGTGTTGCGCAGCTTGCGGTAGCTCTCGACGGTGTTTTTCAGGATTTCCGGACCGAGCCGCTGGTCGTCGGCGTAATCGGTGGCGCAGACCCAGAGCCGCAGGATGTCGGCGCCGGAGTCCTTGATGACCTTCTGCGGCTCGACGGTGTTGCCCAAGGATTTCGACATCTTGCGGCCGTGCTCGTCGAGCGTAAAACCGTGGGTCAGCACAACGTCGAACGGCGCGCGGCCGCGGGTGCCGGAGCTTTCCAGCAGCGAGGAATGAAACCAGCCGCGATGCTGGTCGCTGCCTTCCAGATACATCACGGTGTCGCCGCCGCCGTCGATCTTGCGGACGATGTTGCCGAGCTGCGGAAAGTTCTGGCGGTCTTCCAGCACGAAGGCGTGGGTGGAGCCGGAGTCGAACCAGACGTCGAGAATGTCGTCGACCTTGTGCCAACCGGCTGCGGACAATTCGGACCCAAGAAAACGTTCGCGCGCGCCCACCGCGTACCAGGCGTCGGCGCCCTCATCCATGAAGGTTTCGACGATGCGCTGGTTGACGGCCTCGTCCTGCAGGATGTCGACCGAGCCGTCGCCCTTTTCCTTGGTGAAGACGGCAATGGGAACGCCCCAGGCGCGCTGCCGTGAGATCACCCAGTCCGGACGGTTGACGATCATGCCGTTGATGCGGTTCTGCCCCGCCGGCGGCACCCAGCGGGTCTGCGCAATCGCCTGCAGCGCACGGGCGCGCAGCGTCTCGCCGGGCTTGCCGTCGTCCGCGATCGGTTTGTCCATCGCGATGAACCATTGCGGCGTGTTGCGGAAGATCACCGGCTTCTTCGAGCGCCACGAATGCGGGTACTGATGTTTCAACCGGCCGCGCGCCAGCAGCATGCCGGCGTCGACCAGCGCCTTGATCACCGCGTCGTTGGCGTCGCCCTTTTCGCCCTTGTCGTTGATGACACGCTTACCGGTGAAGCCGGGCGCCTGATCGGTGAAGGCGCCATTTTCATCGACGGTGTAGGGAATCGTGGTGTTGATGCCGCGCGCTTCCAGCGCGCGCGCATTCGCAGTCCAGATGTCAAAATCCTCGCGACCATGGCCAGGCGCGGTGTGCACGAAGCCCGTGCCGGTGTCGTCGGTGACGTGATCGCCTTCGAGCAGAGGGACATGAAATTCGTAACCGCCGGAAAAACCTGTGAGCGGATGCGTGCATTCCATCGCGGCGAGCACGCCGGCAGGAACCACGCCGACTTTTTCATAAGCGGTCACGCGCGCCTGCTTAAAAACATCCTGGGCAAGTTTATCGGCGATAATTAATTTTTCGCCGACTTTTGCCCAGTTGTCTGCCGCAGCATCCGAGACGCGATAAATGCCGTAGCTGATCTTGCCAGAGAAACTGATCGCTCGGTTGCCGGGCAATGTCCACGGTGTCGTAGTCCAGATGACAACAGAAGCTCCGTTTAGAGCTAACTCCAGGGCAGCGTTCTCGGCCTTGCTCGGTCCAGATGCTCTGAACTCCAAAAGCGGAAACTTCACCCACACCGTATCGCTGGTGTAATCCTCGTACTCGACCTCCGCCTCCGCCAGCGCGGTTTTTTCCACCACGCTCCACATCACCGGCTTGGAGCCGCGGTACAGCGTGCCGTTGGCGGCGAATTTCATCAGCTCGCGGGCGATCGCGGCTTCCGCGAAATAATCCATGGTGGCGTAAGGGTGATCCCAGTCGCCGATGATGCCGAGCCGCTTGAATTCCTCGCGCTGCACGGAAAGCCAATGCTCGGCATAGACGCGGCACTCGCGGCGGAACGCCACCATCGCGGTGGAATCCCGAAAATCCGGCTTCGGCTTGCCCTTGGAGCGGTAGTTCTCCTCCTCGATCTTCCATTCGATCGGCAGGCCGTGGCAGTCCCAGCCCGGCACGTAGTTGGAATCGAAGCCCAGCATCTGCTGGCTCTTGGTCACCACGTCTTTCAGGATCTTGTTCAGCGCATGCCCGATATGGATGTTGCCGTTGGCATAGGGCGGGCCGTCATGCAGCACGAATTTGGCGCGGCCGGCCGAGGCCTGGCGCAGCTTCTCGTACAGTCCGATCTCGTCCCAGGATTTAAGGATTTCCGGCTCGCGCTGCGGCAGGCCCGCGCGCATCGGGAATTCCGTCTGCGGCAGATACAGGGTTTTGGAATAGTCTGATGTGCCCGGCTTCGCGGGGGCGGCGGTCTTCTGTTGATCGTTCATGGCGGCTCTGATCAGGCGTTAGCTTGAAGGGGGAGGCGAATACGGAAAATCCCGGTCTTGCGCTGAGCTTAAAACTCAGGCGGAAGCCGGGCCGCTAATGCCGATTATGATGCGCCATGCCAACATGGCCGCCCTTCTAGCAGGCAAGCGGCCCATTCGCAAAGCCCCCCGCACATGCCGGCCAATATGCTGAGAGGTAATGTATATCCTGTTGCTCTTTCGCGGCCTGATACTAGTTTAATCTATTGACAGACGGAGCAAAATTCATGAGTGCCGATCCACTCAGGCAGCTCGCCGTTCGCGTTTTCGGAGACGAAGAGAAAGCCGAAAGTTGGTTGCACCACCCGAATGCGTCTCTATCAGGACAAAAGCCTGCGGATATGTTGAAGGACGAGGTTGGCGCCGCTGTCGTGGGCGAAATGCTCGAACAGATCGATCACGGCATGTTTCCCTGAGTTCTTCGGATCGAACTCTGGCGAACCGCGCTTGCTCTGAAGCGCCTAATACGGCTTCACTCGATCTCCCCCAGTTTCGGAAACGAGTCCGGCGCAGCCGCGAGCGCCGCGCGGGCTTTGGCGCTGTCGTCGTCCATCTGGCGCACCAGCGCCTCGATGCCGTCGAATTTCAATTCGTCGCGGATGAAGGCGATGAAGGCGACATCAAGCACCGTGCCGTAGAGGTCGCCCTTGAAATCGAACAAAAACACTTCCAGCAGCGGCGCGCCGTTGTCGAAGGTGGGGCGGCGGCCGAAACTGGCGACGCCGTCGAACCGCATCTGATCCTTTCCTTGGCCGCGCCCGACCCGCACCGCATAGATGCCGTGCTTGAGGCCGCAATTCCTGTCGAGTTTGATGTTGGCGGTGGGGTAGCCGAGGTCGCGGCCGCGCTTTTCGCCGTGGATCACTTCGCCGGTGACGAACCACGGGCTGCCAAGCATTGCGGTGGCGTCCTCGATCTGACCCTCGGCCAGCGCCATGCGGATCGCGCTGGAGGATACCGGGCGCTCGTCGATGTCGACATGCGGCTGCACGTCGACCTCGATGCCGAGGCGAGGGGCCTGGCCGACCAGCAGGCCCGGCGAGCCGACCCGGCCCTTGCCGAAATGAAAGTCGTAGCCGACCGCGATGCCGCTGATGCCGAGCCGGTCGATCAGATCATGGTGAATGAAATCCTGCGCCGACGTGCCGGCGCGGGCCTTGTCGAAGGTCATCACCACGGCGCCGGCAAGGCCGGCCCCGGCCAGCAGGCGCAGCTTGTTGGTCTCGCTGGTCAGGCGGAATTGCGGGGTGTTGGGGCTGAAAAAGCTGCGCGGATGCGGCTCGAAAGTCACGGCAAACGCCGGCCGGTCATGGTTGCGCGCCATCTCGAGGGCTGCGGTAATGACGGCGCGGTGGCCGAGATGGACGCCATCGAAATTGCCCATCGCCACCACCGCCCCCTTGGGGATCGCGGTTTTGGGCGTGGTGTCGCGGATAACGGCAAAACGGGGCGTCATTAGCGGATGCTTTAAGGTCAATTCGGGCGGGGGCGGGACCGTGACGCGGAGGCGCCGGCGAAGTCAAGCGGGCGGCCGGACTCCAGGTTCGGCAACCCGGTTAACGGGCTGTTTAAGGGGGAATGCTAGTGCTTGGGAGGTCGGCGGCGGCAATCCGGTTCATCCGGCATTTGTCGCCGCCAAGCGTCGCGTGTTGGGGAGCCTGAAGATGGCGGTTGATTTGTCGATGTCGGTCCTGGTGGTGGATGACTACAACACCATGATCCGCATCATACGCAATCTTCTCAAGCAGCTCGGCTTCCAGAATATCGACGACGCCAGCGACGGCTCGGCGGCGCTGACCAAGATGCGGACCCGGAAATACGGCCTCATCATCTCCGACTGGAACATGGAGCCGATGACCGGCTACGACCTGCTCCGCGAAGTTCGCGCGGACCCCAACCTCGCCACCACGCCGTTCATCATGATCACCGCGGAATCCAAGACCGAGAACGTGATCGCCGCCAAGAAGGCCGGCGTCAACAATTACATCGTCAAGCCGTTCAACGCCGCCACGCTGAAGACCAAGATCGAGGCGGTATTCCCGGACATGGCGACGGCTTAAGTTCCTAACCTCGCCCCGCTCTTCGCGGGGAGAGGTCGGCGCGAAGCGCCGGGTGAGGGGCCTGGCACTGCGCTTGCAAAACTCACAGCATCTCGGGTCGGCACATAAAACTCGATGCGACTGGTGCGACCCGAGGGTCATCCATCCTGTCTGACGCAGTGCCCGGCCCCTCACCCGGAGACTTCGCTGCGCTCCGTCTCCGACCTCTCCCCGCTAAGAGCGGGGCGAGGTGAAGAAGGCGCTTCCTACCACTTTAGCTCCCGCATCAGCGCCAGCGGCGGGTGGCCGAACAGCTCTTTCACCGAAGCCGGATCGAGCTGGTCGATGCCTTCGAAATCGCCGGAATGAATGCCGCGGGTCACGAACAGGCAATTGATTCCAAATCCATGGGCGCCGGCCAGATCGGTGCGTACCGAATCACCGATCGCCAGCACGCGACCCGGTGGCGTTGGCTGCTTGCGTTGTTCCGCGGCGAGTTCGACGGCGCGTTCGTAGATCGGGCGGTGCGGCTTGCCGTAGAAGATCACGTCGCCGCCGAGTTCGCGATAGAGTTCGGCGATGGCGCCGGCGCAATAGACCAGCCGGTCGCCGCGTTCGACCACGATGTCGGGATTGGCGCAGATCAATTGCAGCTTACGCTCGCGCGCTTGCAGCATCATGCCGCGATAATCTTCCGCGGTTTCGGTTTCGTCGTCGAACGGTCCTGTGCAGACGATGTAGTCGGCCTGGTCCAGCGGCGCGAGTATCGGATCGAGCCCGCGATAGATCGAATTGTCGCGCTCCGGCCCGAGCCAGTACACCTTCTTGCCGGGATGATCAGCGACGTAGTGCCGGGTGAGATCCCCGGAGCTGACGATGGCGTCGTAGATCTCGTCGGGCACATGAAGCTTGCGCAATTGCCGCTGCACCGAATCCGCCGGCCGCGGCGCGTTGGTGATCAGGATCACGGTGCCGCCCTGCCGGCGGAAGGTATGCAACGCCTCGCAGGCCTCCGGAAACGCCTCGAGGCCGTTGTGCACCACGCCCCAGATGTCGCTGAGCACGACATCGACCTCGCTTACGAGGTCGCGCAGGTTGTCGACGAAGCGAAGCGTCATCGTCTACGCCGTCATTCCGGGGCGAGGCCACTTGGCCTCGAACCCGGAATCCAGAACCACGCGCCAAGCCGCTGGATTCCGGGTCCACGCGAAGACGCGTGTCCCGGAATGACGGTGCCGGTCAGCCCGGCCCGATGGCGCGGCGCGCCAGCGCGGCATTGCCCGTGACGCGCGGCGGGTCGGCTTTGAGCGCATCGGAAGAGGGTCGTGCTGCGGCATTGGGAACCTGTGCTTTGTCTGCGGAGGCCCCGCCGGTAGCAGACGCCGTCTCGGGCCGCAACGGCCGGGGTGCGGCGAACAAGAATCCCTGCCCGAACCGCACGTCATAGTCGAGCAGGTCGACCACCGCACGCTCCCCCTCGATTCGCTCGGCGACAAGATCGATACCGAAGCGGCCGAGCAGGTCGGACAGATCGGAAGGGTGAATGTCGGACGCCGAGGTCTGCCGCTGGTCCAGCAGCAATGTGGCGGGAACCTTGATGAAACGCACGCCGCGGTCGGCGAGTTCGCGCGGTTCGATTCGCAAGTCGGTGACATGATCGATGGAGAAGCGGTAGCCGCGCTGCGCCAATGCGGCGAGGTGCTCGGTCTCCACCGGGCCGAGATTGCGGAACGTGCTCTGCTTGAATTCGAGCACGAAGGAGGCCGCCAGCGCGCGGTTGGCTTCGAGGAAATCCAGGCACTGCGCGAAGGTCGCGGAATTGCTCAAGGTCGCCGCGGCGACGTTGCAGAATATCCCGACCTCCTTGTTGCGCACCATCAGCCGGCGCAGCACCTGCACGCATCGCAGCATCACCATATGGTCGATGCGCCCGATCAGGCCCGCAGCTTCCGCGGTGCCGATGAAGTCGTCGGCGGTCAGGATCTGGTCGTCGTCGTCGCGCAGCCGCGTCACCGCTTCGTAGAACCGCACCTTACGCTGCGGCAGCGTTACCATCGGCTGCAGATAGATGTCGATGCGGTTGGCCTCGATGGCGTTTTTTACCGCGGCAAGGATCTGCGCGCTGCTGCGGCCGGCGGCGGAGGCATCGGCAGCGGCCGGTTCGGCAACGGGCTCGCCCGGATCTTGCGCGGCCTCGTCGGCAAACGCCGACTGCTTTTGCCGATGGTTCGGCGGGTCGTTCGCCGGCGAAGGCGCCGCCGGCAGCCCCGACGACAGCATCTCGTCGTGGCTCGCTACCGATACCGCCAGCTGCTGCACCAGCACGCCGAGTTCGTTGATCTCGCCGGCCACCGACTGCACGCGATCGGCATTGGCGGAATTCGCCGACACCACCCGGCCCTCGACCAAGGCCAGGCGGCGGCCGAATTCCGCGACCTGGCGTGCGAGGTCGGCGGTGCCGCGCGACAGATCCGCGATCTGGCCGCCGACATCGGTGCGGTCGCGCAGCCGCATCGACACCGCATTGTACAGGATCAGGAAGGTCAGCGCGGTCAGCGCCACGATCGCGGATTCCGATCCGGAGATGCCCGCCACCGAATACAGCACGAGGCCCAGCGAGGCTGCGACCAGCACCATGCAGATGGCGACGAAAATCGTGGAAATGCGAATCACGCGCGCAAGGTCCTCAAACCCCAGAGCTCGGGGCGCTACCAAGCTTAGCATTATTGTTGATTCGAAAAGCAGGGGTTGTTGAGAACTTAAGTTTGCGCCGGCCCCACGGTGTCGGCCATGGCCGCGCCGCGGGTGCCGAGCGGTTTTGGCTGCCCCACCGTGGTATCGACCGCGGTCTGATGCTCGATCTCGGAGTTCAATTCCGCGCCGCACAGCACGATGATGGCCGACATCCACATCCACATCATCAGGCCGATCGCAGCGCCCAGCGAGCCGTAGGTGGCGTCGTAATTCCCGAAATTGGAGAGATACCACGACAATAGCGCCGAGCCGGCGATCCACAGCAATGCGGCGGCGACCGTACCGACGCTGAGCCATTCCCAGCGCGCCGGCTGCCTGCTCGGCCCGAACCGGTAGAGCACGCCCAGCGCCAGTACCAGCATCGCAAACAGCAGCGGCCACCGCACCAGGCTGACGATCGTCTTGCTTTGGCTGCCGAGCCAGAGGTGATCCAGCACCAGCGGCAACGCTACTACGGCGCTCACCATCAGCAGCAACGCCGCGATTCCGCCGGCCGTAAACGCCAGCGACAGCAGGTTGAGTCGGATAAAACCGCGTTTCTCGCGCTCCTCGTAGACCACGTTGAGGGCGTCGATCACGGCCTTGACGCCGGCATTGGCGCTCCACAGCGCCAGCGCAAGGCCGAACAGGAAGGTAGCGCCCAGCGAGGTGTTGCCCTTGGCCAGCACGCGGGCGATCTGGTCCTGCACGATCGTAAACGAGCCCTCCGGCAGCATCAGCGCCAGCGTTTGCAGGTTGCCGCCGATGGTCGAGGGATTGGCGAACAGGCCGTAGCACGACACCAGCGCAGTAATCGCCGGGAATACCGCGAGCAGCCCGAAGAACACCACGCCCGCGGCAATCGCCAGCAGCCGGTCCTCGCCGGTGCGCTCGTAGGTGCGCCACAGGATGTCTTTCCAGCCGGCCCACGGAATCTGCAGCGGGCTTTTGGAGCGCCGCCCGCGGCCGTGCTGCGCTAGCTCATGCGCGAACGCAGCGGGAGGCGGGGGCGCTTGCGCCGGTCCGATTTGTGGAGAGGCTGAAACCGGCGGTTTATCGGCCCGCCGATCGCCCGCTAGCGCGGCCATGCCCCCAATCCTTCATGCCAAGGAGCCGACATTGCCCCAGTTATGATTTGAACGTGGACGTGTTTCGAATGTTCCGCGGCGCTTCGGAAGCGGCAGCGCGCTCCCTCGCCCCGCATCTTCGCGGGGAGAGGGTTGGGGTGAGAGGCGAGGCACCGCGTCGCCACGTTTGCAGCCTCTCGGGTCGGATCTGCGTGCGCTACCGACCCGCAGTTCGAAGCTGGATGGAAGGCAGTGCCTTGCCCCTCACCCGGATCGCAAGAGCGATCCGACCTCTCTCCGCGAAGAGCGGGGCGAGGTAAGAAACGCTACGCCACCGCGCGGATCACCTTCGCAACCTTCTCGACGATCTCGCCGATCTGGTCCTCGGTGACGATCAAGGGCGGCGTCAGCGCCAGGGTGTCGCCGGCGACGCGCAGCATCAAATCGTTGTCGTGGAAGGCGCTGTTGAGGCCGTCGAAGCCGCGCTTGCCGGGCGCGTCCGCGCGCGGCGCAAGATCGATGCCGGCGGTCAGACCGACGGTGCGGATGTCCACCACGTTCGGCTCCTTGCGCAGGCTCATCACCGCATCGGCGAATTTCGGCTCCAGCTTGTTCGCCCGCTCGAACAGTTTTTCGTCGCGGTAGATGTCGAGTGTGGCCAGGCCCGCGGCGCAGGCCAGAGGATGCGCCGAATAGGTGTAGCCGTGGGTCAGCTCCACCATGTGCTCGGGGCCGGTCATGAAGGCGTCGTGGATGGTGTCGCGCACCAGCACGCCGCCCATTGGCGCCGCGCCATTGGTGATGCCTTTGGCGAAGGTCAGCATGTCCGGCAGCACGCCGTAGCGTTCCGCGGCAAAGGCAAAGCCGAGCCGGCCGAAGCCGGTGATGACCTCGTCGAAGATCAGCAGGATGCCGTGCCTGGCGGTGATCTCGCGCAGGCGCTTGAGGTAGCCCTTGGGCGCCGGCAGCACGCCGGTCGATCCCGCCATCGGCTCGACGATCACGGCCGCGATGGTGGAGGCGCCGTGCAAATTGACCAGACGCTCCAGCTCGTCGGCGAAATGCGCGCCGTAGTCCGGCTCGCCCTTGCTGAAGGCCTGCTTGTCGCGGTCATAGGTGTGGGGCAGATGATCGACGCCGGCCAAAAGCGTGCCGAACATCTTGCGGTTGTTGACGATGCCGCCGACCGAGGTGCCGCCGAAGCCTACGCCGTGATAGCCGCGCTCGCGGCCGATCAGCCGCGTGCGGGTGCCCTGGCCATTGAGCTGGTGATACGCCAGCGCGATCTTCAGCGCGGTATCGGCGGCTTCCGAGCCGGAATTGCAGAAGAACACATGGTCGAGTCCGTCCGGCGCGAGGTCCGCGATGCGGCTGGCCAGTTCGAACGCCTGCGGAATGCCGAACTGGAACGGCGGCGCGTAATCCAGCGCCGCAGCCTGCTCGGCGATCGCCGAAGAGATTTGCGTGCGGCCGTGGCCGGCATTGCAGCACCACATCCCGGCGGCGGCGTCGATGATCTTGCGGCCGTCGACGGTGAAATAGAACATGTCCTTGGCGCCGGCGAGCAGCCGCGGGTTCTTCTTGAACGCGCGGTTGGCGGTGAACGGCATCCAGTGCGCGGCGAGATCGTTCGGCACGTTGACGGCGGGTCGGGCGGGGCTTTTGTCGAGCATCGTAAGACCTCTTGTATTTTTCGGGCGCGGCGGATTTGCGCGGCACGCTATCAGCTTCGGCAGGCGGCGGAAATGGACAACTGCGCGCAGTTCAAGCAGGTCAGGCAGGCGGTTTGAGGGCGCTCAGCGGCACGTCCAGGGTGTAGACGAACCCTGCCGGCGCGTAGGCCAGATCAACCTTGCCGCTGAGCTGCTTGCCGAGGGTTTCGATCAGCCTTGTGCCAAAGCTGCGCCGGGCCGGCGCGTGCACCGGCGGGCCGTCCTTTTCGGTCCAGCTCAGTTGCAGGCGCTGACCAGCCTCATCAATGGTCCAGTTTATCTCGATGCGGCCGGCCGGCGCCGACAGCGCGCCGAATTTCGTGGTGTTGGTGCAGAGTTCGTTCAGCGTCATCGCCAGCGCGATCACGGCGCCGGATGAAATCCTGAAATCCGGCCCTGAAATCGTGAATTTCCCGGCGCCCTTGCTGTCATAGGGCTCGGTCGCGCCCTGCACGATATGGGCGAGGCTGGCGCTGGCCCAGCGCGCCTGCAGCAACAGATCGTGGGCGCGGCCCAGCGCCAGCAGGCGGCCTTCGATCGCCTGCTGACCGTGGTCGAGGCTGGTGGCGGTGCGCAGGCTTTGGGAAGCGATGGCGCTCACCGTCGCCAGCGTGTTTTTGATGCGGTGGTGCAGTTCCTCCAGGATCAGCTTTTGCAGCCTGTCGGCGGCCTCGCGCTGCTCGGCCTCGATGCCGGCCTGCGCCAGCAGCGCCCTGGCGTCGAGTCCGGCCTGTTCGAGCAGCATGCGCAGGCCGACATTTTCGGCCTTGAGGAATTCCTCGGGAATCGTGGGGCCGGCCATCGCTTGCATAGCCCCGGAGGACTTCCTTATGGGTTGTTGGCCCCTTGCTACCACGTTGTTTCGGCGCTGTGCGGGCTATCTCCGGTTCCGGACTTAGCGAAAAGGCGTGTCGCTTCCTTCTCCCTCGCCCCGCTCTTGCGGGGAGAGGGTCGGGGTGAGGGGCTCTCTGACCCGCAAATCCCGAGTTTGCGGCGGGTGCAGTGCCTGGCCCCTCACCCGGATTGCTTTGCAATCCGACCTCTCCCCGCAAGGCGGGGCAAGGTTAGGGCAGCGCTTGCCGCCTCCTGCCCGCGCTGGTACCAACCCGGCCCAATGGCCGACAAACCTAAAAAACCCCAAAAACTCCGCGCCCGGCTGCCGCGCGGCCTCGCCGACCGCGGCGCGGCTGAAATCGCCGCAACGCGGCGCATGACGGAAACCATCCGCGAGGTGTTCGAGCGCTACGGGTTCGAGCCGGTGGAGACTCCGGCTTTCGAATACACCGACGCGCTGGGCAAATTCCTGCCCGACCAGGACCGCCCCAACGAGGGCGTGTTCTCGTTCCAGGACGACGACGAGCAGTGGATCAGCCTGCGCTACGATCTGACCGCGCCCTTGGCGCGCTACGTCGCCGAGAATTTCGATTCGCTGCCAAAACCCTATCGCAGCTACCGCGCCGGCTACGTCTATCGCAACGAAAAACCGGGCCCCGGCCGCTTCCGCCAGTTCATGCAGTTCGACGCCGACACGGTGGGCAGCGCGTCACCGGCCGCGGATGCCGAGATGTGCATGATGGCGGCGGATACGATGGAGGCGCTGGGGTTGAAAGGGCAGTACGTCGTTCGAGTAAATAATCGCAAGGTTTTTGACGGATTGCTCGAAGGAATTGGTCTCGCGGGAGATGAGAATGCAGGCCGTAGGCTGACTGTGTTGCGCGCGATCGATAAGCTCGACAAATTTGGGCCCGAGGGCGTGCGATTATTGCTTGGCGAGGGGCGCAAGGACGAAAGCGGAGACTTTACGAAGGGAGCGATGTTAAGCGAGGAGCAAACCAATATTGTTTTGCTTCAACTCGTTCCGGCCGACGACGAGAGACTACCGGGTGTTTCGGGTGATCTCTCCGTTGTTGACGGTGATACAAATAAGCCAGGCTGGGCGCTAAGAAATGTTGGTCTGGAAGAACTCGAAGAAATCGAGCGGCTGGTAGCGTCTGCGGGATATTCGGAGCGTGTCCGCATCGATCCATCTGTCGTCCGCGGCCTCGAGTACTACACCGGCCCTGTCTACGAGGTAGAACTGACGCTCGAAACCAAGGACGAAAAAGGCCGCCCGGTGCGTTTCGGCTCGGTCGGCGGCGGCGGGCGTTATGACGGTCTGGTGTCGCGATTTCGCGGCGAGCCGGTGCCGGCGACGGGATTTTCCATTGGCGTGTCGCGGCTGCAGGCGGCGCTCACGATGCTCGGCAAGCTCGACATCAAACCAGAGTTTGGCCCGGTAGTCGTGACCGTGTTCGGGGGCGAGATTGCCGGCTACCAGAAAATGGTCGCGACCTTGCGTAACGCCAACATCCGCGCCGAGCTTTACCTTGGAAATCCGAAACACAGCATCGGTCAGCAGATGAAATACGCCGATAGACGGAATTCCCCCTGTGCAATTATTCAAGGCTCGGACGAGAAGGCGAATGGCAAAATCCAGATCAAGGATCTCATCCTCGGTGCTGGCCTCGCCGAGATAAAGGACCGCGAGGAATACCTGAAGAAGCAAGCCGAGGCTCAGTACGAAGTCGACGAGGACAAGATCGTCGAGGCCGTGCGCGAAGTCCTCGCGCGCCATGACGTGCGGTGGGGATAGCCATTTCATTCAGGTCGTCATGCCCGGGCTTGTCCCGGGCATCCACGTCTTGATAATGAGGTTCTGCAGAAAAGACGTGGATGGCCGGGACGAGCCCGGCCATGACGAAAGAAACGAGAAAAGGGAGAGACCAACATGCCTGAAATCACCATAAGCATGGCCGCCGGCCGCACCGACGAGCAGAAGGCCGGGATGATGCGCGACATTACGCAAGCGCTGGTAAAAAACCTCGGCGTCGATGCCGACGCCGTCGTGATCCAGATCAACGAGGCGCCGCTGGCGCACAAGATGAAGGGCGGCAAGACCTTCGTGGAGCGCAAGGCCGCGCAGAAGTAGCGCGCACCCGTGCCCCGGACGCAGCGCAGCGCGTAGCCCTTCGCGGAGCGGTGCGCTGCAGAGCCGGGGCCCAGCTTGCTAAGAAGGAAACCGTGTCCCGGACGCGGAGCAGCGTGAAGAACGCTGCACCGCGTCCGGGACACGGTCTGGAACATCATGGACGCCCGTGATGTCATCACCGTCGGCATGAGCGCAGCGCACGCTGATCGTGACGCCGGATCGCACCGTAAAACATTTCGTGCCGAAAATGCCGGCGGTCTATGCGACGCCGATGATGATCATGGAAATGGAGATGGCGTCCGCCGACGCCATCGCGCCGCATCTCAGCGACGGCTGGGTCACGGTCGGCACCGAGGTCGATATCCGCCATCTCGGCGCAAGTGCGGTCGGCGCACTGATACGGACCACGGCGCGGGTGATCGCGGTGGAGCGCCGGGTGATCCGGTTCGAGGTCGAAGCGTATGAGGGCGACCGCAAGATCGGCGAGGGCCGCCACGCCCGCGGTCTGGTCAACGTCGCCAGTTTCGAGAAGCGGCTTGGGGCGGGGTGAGTTAGCCGCCGTCATTCCGGGACACGCGTCTTCGCGTGGACCCGGAATCCAGAGCAAATGAAGGAATCGTCGTGGTTATGGATTCCGGGTTCGCGCCGAAGAGGCGCGCCCCGGAATGACAAAGAAACCCTACTTCGCCGGCATCAGGCCCTTCAGCTTTTCCATGTCCGTGATGTTCATCTTGAAACCGCCGGGCATCAGGATGTCGCCGGGCTTCTGGTCGGCCTTGCAGGGGCCGAGCCATTTGGCCTGCAGCGTCATGTCGGTGTCGCGCGGTGTGCCGGCGGGCGCGCCTTCGCCATGCGAGGTGACCTTGACCGAATAGGCGGAGTTGAAATCCCCGGTGACTTCCGCATGCGTGGTCATGGTGGCGCCGCCGGAACTGCACACCGAGTCGGTGACATAGCCGGTCGCGGTCTTCCGTGTATCGTTCTTGCTGCAGGTTTGCTTGGCCGTCGGCGCGAGCGACGTCGTCATCTTCTTGTCGGTGGTCTCGTCGGTGCAATGCTGCATCGTCATCTCGGGTGTCGGCGAGCCGGTCCGCAGCATTTTCAATTCCCACAGTCCGGCCTTGCGGGTGGGCAATTCGGCGGCGAGCGCCGGCGCGCCGCACAGCAGTGCAACGGCAAAACCCGAAAGACGAAATGAAACAAGCTGTCGCGTCATGCCACGCCCTCCAGCACTTCGATCGGCGGATGCGGTCGCCTCAGTAGCGCACGCTCAGCGGCCGCTCGGCGGCGCCATAGGGCACCCAGCGGCAGGCGAACGAGATGTAGCCGCCGTAATAGGCTTGCGCCGCGAGGAATTTTGCCACCTTGCCGTAGCGGGCGCAGTGCTCGACCGCGAGCAGCTTGACGTCGGATTGCATGGCCAGCTCATAGGCGATGATGCCGCCGGTGTCGTTGCCCTTGAAGGGCGGCACGTTACCGGCCTGCGCCGGCCCGCAGGCCAGCATTCCGCACACCGCCGCCAGCATCGCCATTCGCATCGTCGACTCCCTCTTTGCGGGCGCACTGTAAAGCGCGCCGGCAGCGATGAAAAGCACGGCCGCCGGGTCGATGGTGAGTTATCGGCAGGTGTTGCCGCGCTGCACTTGACCTCGCCCGGGCTTTCGCGGCACCGTCCGCAACCTGCATCAGCCGGCGGATTGCCCATGCGCGACCTGTTCATGTCCCTCAAGAAATTCAGTCTGGCTATCGCGCTCGGCGTGGTTTTCGGCCTGCTGGCGTTCGGGCAGGCGGCGCAGGCGGCCAATCCGCTGGAGAAGAATTTCTGGCTGTCCGGTCCGCGCTACGACGGCAATCTGCCGCCCTGCGACTGGGCGCTGGGCAAGATCTCGTCGCGGTTCGCCGAAAAGGAAAGCAAGTTCTGGAATTCGACGCTGCAGATCACCGGCTATGACCGGGTGCACGAAATCGCCTTCCGTCCGTGGCAATCGGACAATATCCCGCGGCGCTATTGCGCGGCGACCGCGATGATCAGCGACGGCAAGCCGCGCCCGGTGTATTTTTCCATCATCGAGGACGGCGGATTCGCCAGCTTCAGCAACGGCGTCGAATTCTGCGTCGTAGGCCTCGACCGCAACTGGGCCTTTAATCCGGCCTGCAAGGCCGCGCGGCCGTAACGCGTCAAACCGATTCGGCACCTTGCGCGCGCCGGTTGTACCGCGGCGCAGCTTCTCCAATTGTGTTCTTGAAATGTTCCGGTTCTCTGCCTAGGATTTGAGACCAGGGGCAGAGGGGCGTCGTCATGGTTGGTTTTTCGAGGATGTTGTTTGCGCTTGTGCTGTTCGCCATTGCGGCGGCGGGCAGCGCGTCGGCGCAGGACCGGCGCCAGAATGCGCCCGGCGAATTCGATTTCTATGTGCTGGCGCTGTCGTGGTCGCCGTCGTTCTGCGAAGCCGCCTCCGAGCGCGGCAGAAGCGGGCGCTCACAGGAGGTGCAATGCGGCGGCCGGCCGTTTTCGTTCGTGGTCCATGGGCTGTGGCCGCAATATGAGCGCGGCTTTCCGAATTATTGCCAGCGGCCGTCGCCGCGGCTCGATCGCAACATCATGACCTCGATGCTGGACCTGATGCCGGCGCCGGGGCTGATCTTCAACGAATGGGACAAGCATGGCACCTGTTCGGGCCTGAGCCCGCGCGCGTATTTCGAAACCATCCGCAAGGCGCGCGCGGCGGTGAAAATTCCTGCCGATTTCCTCGAATTGTCCACCTACCGGACGATCGCGCCGGCCGAAATCGAGGCCGCCTTCGTCAAGGCCAATCCGGGCCTGAGCAATTCGGCCGTGTCGGTGGTCTGCGATCAGCGGCGCTTGAGCGAAGTGCGGATCTGCCTGAGCAAGGACCTGCAATTCCACGCCTGCGAGGAAATCGACCGCCGCGCCTGCCGCCGCGACCAGGTGGTGATGCCGCCGGTGCGCGGCGGGTAGCGTCATTGCGAGGAGCGAAGCGACGAAGCAATCCAGTCTTCGCTTTGCCGCCCGCTGGATTGCTTCGCTTCGCTCGCAATGACGGTGGTTACTTTCCTCGCCCGATGTCGTAACCGTCCCCCATGAATTACCGTCACGCCTTTCACGCCGGCGGCTTTGCCGATGTCATCAAGCATATCGTGCTGGTGCGGATACTCACTTATCTGCACGACAAGCAGGCTCCGTTTCGCGTCATCGACAGCCATGCCGGCGCCGGGGTCTATGATCTCAGCGGCGATGAAGCGCGCCGCGGCGGCGAGTGGCTCACCGGCATCGCGCGCATCATGCAGGCGCGGTTTTCGGAAACCACCTTGCCGCTGGTCGCGCCGTATCTCGATATCGTCCGGGCCTTCAATCCGGGGCGCGATCTGCAAACCTATCCCGGCTCGCCGCTGATCGCCCGCGCGCTGCTGCGGCCGCAGGACCGGCTGGTGGCGTGCGAGGTCGAACCCAAAGCGCGCAAGCGCCTGATCGATGCGCTGCGCCGCGACACCCAGGCCCGCGTGGTCGATCTCGACGGCTGGGTGGCGCTTCCCGCCTTCGTGCCGCCGAAGGAACGGCGCGGGCTGGTGCTGATCGATCCGTCGTTCGAGCAGAAGGACGAGTTCGAGCGGCTGGCCAATGGTTTTGCGCAAGCCTTCGCAAAATGGCCGACCGGCAGCTACCTGCTGTGGTACCCGGTGAAAAGCCGCCGCGCCACCGACAGCCTCGCCCGGCATGTCGCGGAGGTGGCCGCGGCGGCAAGCGTCCCAGGCAAATGCCTGCGCCTGGAGTTCAGCGTGGCGCCGCAGCTGGCAGGCGCTGCGCTGACCTCGGCCGGGCTTTTGATCGTCAATCCGCCGTGGCGGCTTGCGGCCGAACTCAAGGCGATCCTGCCCGAGCTGGAAAAACCGCTCGGCCAGGGCGGCGCCGGCCGGTTCAGGCTCGAGGTGCCCAAACCCTGAGCGCCGCCTGCCGGGCCTGGCCCAGCGAAAAGTCCCGTAGGCAATTGACCGGGAACCGTATTATGCTGAGGCGTTAGGACTGGCTTTACGTTCCGCTTCCGCGAATGGGGGCGGCGGAGTGACAAGGCCTCTAATTTTTTAAAGGCGGATCGTAACCGCCGCGATGGCCATGCTTTCCGGCCGCGAAATGTCCGGTCAAGCCGATACGCGAGGGGCGCGTGACGGCGGAGCAATGCGGGGAGAGGAGTTTTCCCGATGGCCATGACGGGGACAGTCAAGTTCTTCAATGGAGAGCGCGGCTACGGCTTCATCAAGCCGGACGACGGCGGCCGCGACGTGTTCGTCCACATCACTGCGGTGGAGCGGGCCGGGCTGAAGGACCTGACCGAGGGACAGCGCATCACCTTCGAGGTCGAACCGGACAAAAAGGGCAAGGGTCCGAAGGCGGTCAATCTGGTGATTTCGTCCTGAGCGACGCTAATCGCTGTAGCCCGGATGGAGCGCAGCGCAATCCGGGAAAAACCATCCGCGCGCACTGCGTGCCCCGGATTTCGCTGCGCTCCATCCGGGCTACGAAGCTATCGTCGCCGCGCGCAGGATGTGGGCGCCGCCGCCTGACGATATCGCGCGGCTGGACAGGAAGCGCGCCGAAATCTCGGCCCAGCCGAAATCCTCGACCTCGCGGAAGCCCAGCGCCTTCAACCGGACATGAAGCGCGTCGCTGTCGAAGTGATTGCGGATGCTCTCGCCGGCTGCGGCAACCCGCGCGGCCAGCGCCTCATGCGCGGCGCGCCGATCCGGCTCGGCGATCGATGCCGAAGGATTGACGTAATCGAATACGACGTGCGCGCCGCCGGAGAGGCCGGCAATGAAACCGAGCGTCGAAAAGATCGCCTCGTCGGTCAGATAGGGCACGACGCCAAGCCAGCTGAAAAACGTCTGCTGGGTGGAATCGAATCCGGCCGCGGCCAGGCTCTCCGCCAAGGTCTCGCGCTCGAAATCGACGGGAACAAAGGTGAGCGACGGCGGCAGCGGGATTTCAGCCGCGGCCAGCCGCTCGCGCTTCCACGCCTGCGTTGCCGGATGATCGACCTCGAACACGCGCAGGCGCTGCGATGGCGGCGCGCGATAGGCGGAAGTGTCGAGGCCGGCGCCGAGCACCACCAGCTGGCGAGCGCCGCGTCGCACAGCCACCCGCAGCGCATCCTCGGCAATGCGGCTGCGGCTCGCGATGAACCAGCGCAGCCGCTGCCTGCCCGGGTCCGCCGCTTCCGCCTCCCGCACCAGGGCGTCGGCATCGGGGCCGAGGATTCGAAGCGCAAGCGGGTCCGGGAAAATCGCCCCGCGGTCAAGCACCTGATGCGCGGCGCGAAGGCCGGCGGCGCCGAGCGCCGTGCGGCTTGGTTGTCCCGGTTGCATTCGCTGATGTTACGGACGTGGATTCGCGTTGTCCATGGCGTGGCCACGCACCCACCGTCATCCTGAGGAGCGCGCTCTTGCGCGCGTCTCGAAGGATGGGCCGCATGCACCTGTAGCCGCATCCTTCGAGACGCGGCCAGGAGGCCGCTCCTCAGGATGACGACGATGGATAAAAAAATCCCGGCCGCGCAGCGGCCGGGAGGTTGGTGCCGAAACTCTTCTTGTTGAAACTAGAAGCGGTAATTCACGCCGATACGGGCGAGGCCGAACCGGTAGCCGTTGGGCACGCCGGTGATGACGAATCGGGTGTCGGACAGATCGACATAGAGATATTCGATCCTGGCGGTCCAGTTCCGGGCGAAGCCGAATTCGGCGCCGGCGCCTGCGGTCCAGCCCGCGGTGGTGTGGGATTCCGTCAGGCCGAAGGTCTGGCCGCGCAATTCGCCGAATGCGAGGCCCCCGGTGCCGTAGAACAGCACGTTGTTCAGCGCATAGCCGACGCGGCCGCGCACGGTGCCGAACCACGGATTGGAGAATTTCCACGGCGCGAAAGTATCGTTGGCGCCGCTGGCCTGGATGTCGGCTTCGAGGCCAACCACCCATGGGCCGTTTTGCCAGTTGTAGCCGCCCTGCACGCCGCCGACGAACCCCGACGGCCTGGTCGGATTATTGTCGACGCTGCCCCAGCCATAGCCGATATTGCCGCCGAGATAGGGGCCGGCCCAGCTATAGGCATTGAGCGGCTGGTTGACGGTGTAGGGCGCGCGCGAGCCGTAGGGGATGTCCGCCGCCTGCGCCGACACCGTCAGGCCCGCGGTCATCAAAGCCGCTGCCAGCGCGATCCTGCTCATCTCAAGGACTCCACAACGCCACTGGCCGCAACCGCCGCACGGTTACGGAACTGCGCTTTTTTCCAGTAAGATTTATCGGGAGTTTTAAGTTAAGGGGCTGTTAAGGGGCTCGACGGCCCGAGTCCTGTTCTTAACGAAGTGTTACCGGCTGGCGAGGTCCGGCCGCAGCGCCTAAATTCAGCCCGATGAATCAAGACCCCACCCAGCCCCAGGAAAAGCCCGACCCGCCGAAATCGCAGCGCGATTCCAGTGCGGATCTGCCGCCGGATGCAGCGGATATCGATCCCTCCGGCAGTCCCGACGAGGATGATGAGGCCCGGCTGCCGGAAATCGTCGACGCCGGCGGCGAGGCGGTGCCGGAAGGCCCGCTCGCGGTCGGCCGCGCCGCGATCGAATACGCGGTGCGCCACGCGCCCACCTCGTCCGGCGTCTACCGCATGCTGAACGCGGCCAGCGACGTGCTCTATGTCGGCAAGGCCAAGAACGTCCGCAAGCGGCTCACCTCCTATGCACGGCCGACCGGCCAGGCGATGCGCATAGAACGGATGATCGCCGCGACCGCATCGGTGGAAATCGTCTCGACCACCACCGAGACCGAGGCGCTGCTGCTCGAAGCCAATTTGATCAAGCAGCTGCGGCCGCGCTTCAACGTGCAGCTGCGCGACGACAAGTCGTTCCCCTACATATTGATCACCGGCGACCACTGGGCGCCGCAGATCCTGAAGCATCGCGGCGCGCAGACGCGGCCCGGACGCTATTTCGGACCGTTCGCCTCCGCGGGCGCGGTCGGGCGCACCATCACGGCGCTGCAGCGCGCGTTCCTGGTGCGCTCCTGCACCGATTCGTTCTTCGAAAGCCGGACCCGGCCGTGCCTGCTGTATCAAATCCGGCGCTGCTCGGGCCCCTGCACCGGCGAGATCGATTTCCCCGGCTATACCGAACTGGTGCGCGAGGCCACGGAGTTCCTGTCCGGCCGCAGCCGGCTGGTGAAGCAGCAGCTCGCCGGCGAAATGGAGAAGGCTTCCGCCGAACTGGAGTTCGAAAGCGCGGCACTTTACCGCGACCGGCTCGCGGCGCTGTCGGCGATCCAGTCGCAGCAGGGCATCAATCCGCGCACCGTGGAGGAGGCCGACGTGTTCGCCATCCACCAGGAGGGCGGCTATTCCTGCGTCGAGGTGTTCTTCTTCCGCACCGGCCAGAACTGGGGTAACCGCGCCTATTTTCCGCGTGCGGAGAAATCCTTCACGCCCGAGGAGGTCTTGAGTTCATTCCTCGCGCAGTTCTACGACGACAAGCCGCCGCCGAAACTGATCCTGCTCTCGCACGACATCGAGGAATGCGAATTGCTGGCCAGCGCGCTTTCGATCAAGGCCGGCTTCAAGGTCGAGGTCAACGTGCCCAGGCGCGGCGAGAAGAAGGAGATGATCGCGCACGCGCTGACCAATGCGCGCGAGGCGCTGGGGCGCAAGCTCGCCGACACCGCGACGCAAACGCGGCTGCTGCAGGGACTGGTGACCACCCTCGGTCTGCCGCATGCGCCGAAGCGGATCGAGGTCTACGACAACAGCCACATCCAGGGCAGCAACGCGGTCGGCGCCATGATCGTCGCGGGGCCCGATGGTTTTACCAAGAACCAGTATCGCAAGTTCAACATCAAGTCGGACGGGCTCACGCCCGGCGACGACTACGCCATGATGCGTGAAGTTTTGCAGCGGCGCTTCAAGCGGCTGCTGACGCCGCCTGTTGAGGGCGAGGCGGCAAAACCCAAAGACGACGACTCGTTTCCGCAATGGCCCGATCTGGTGATCATCGACGGCGGCCGCGGCCAGCTCAACGCGGTGCGGGAAATTTTCGACGGTTTTGGGCTGACCCGGGTATCGCTGCTGGCGGTGGCCAAGGGTCCGGACCGCGACGCCGGCCGCGAAACCCTGTTCATGCCGAATCGCGAGCCGATCAAGCTGGAGCCGCGCGATCCGGTGCTGTATTTTATACAGCGGCTGCGCGACGAGGCGCATCGATTCGTGATCGGCTCGCACCGCAAGCTGCGCAAGAAAGACATCCGCGAGGCGGGCCTGCAGGAAATTCCCGGCATCGGGCCGTCACGCAAGCGTGCCCTGCTGCATCACTTCGGAACCTTGAAGGAAATCGAGCGGGCCTCGATCGCCGACCTCGGCAAGGTTCCGGGCGTCAGCGCCGAAAGCGCGCGCAAGATTTTCGAGTTTTTCCATGCGCAGCCGGGATAGCAGATGAATTCTGCGTCATATTGCAGCGCTTGCTGCGGGATCACGGCGGCGCACGGTTGACCTCGGCGCTTCGGCGGTATTGGTAAGGTGGATGAACATTATCACCACAAGGGCGGCGCGGCACTCGTTCTCGCTGCCGAACATGCTGACCTACGCCAGGATTGCGGCGATCCCGGTGGTGGTGGGCTGTATCTATGCGCAGGCCATCATGGACGGGCCGCTGTGGCTGCGCTGGGTGGCGGTGGCCGTGTTCATCGCTGCCGGCGTCACGGATTTTCTGGATGGCTACTATGCGCGAATCTGGCACCAGTATTCGGCGTTCGGCCGTATGCTCGATCCGATCGCCGACAAGCTGCTGGTCGCCTCCTGCCTGCTGATGCTGGCGGCGGACGGGATCATTCATGGCTGGACGCTGTGGGCCGCCATCGTGATCCTGTGCAGGGAAATTCTGGTGTCCGGCCTGCGCGAATATCTCGCCGCATTGCGGGTCAGCGTACCGGTGACGAAACTCGCGAAATGGAAGACCACCGTGCAACTGGTCGCGATCGGATTTCTGCTCGCGGGCGAGGCCGGCGATCAGGTGATTCCATTCACGACTCAAATCGGACTGCTGCTGCTGTGGATTTCGGCGATCATCACCATCTATACCGGCTGGGATTATTTTCGCGCCGGAGTCCGTCACCTCATCGAGGAGGATGAGGGATGAAGGTCAAGTATTTCGCCTGGGTCCGCGAACGGGTCGGCAAGGCCGAGGAAACGGTCGAGCCGCCGGCGGAGGTTCGCACCGTGGCTGAGTTGATCGGCTGGCTGGCGCAGCGCGGCGAGGACTACGCCCACGCCTTCGAAACCCCGCGGGTGATCCGCGCCGCGATCGACCACATCCACGTCAGGCCCGACACCGCGATCGCCGGCGCACGCGAAATCGCATTCTTTCCGCCGATGACCGGCGGCTAAACCCGCCATGGCGATCCCCGTCACCATCCGGATTCAGGCAGCCGATTTCGACATCGCGCAAGAGATTTCAGCGCTGACGAAAGGGCGTGCCGACATCGGCGCGGTGGTGACATTCACTGGGATTTGCCGCGGCACCGAGGGCGGCAAGACAATCGCCGCGCTGACGCTCGAGCATTATCCCGGCATGGCGGAAACGGAGATCGCGCGGCATGCGGAGACGGCGGCGTCGCGCTGGCCGCTCACCGGGCTGACCGTCATCCACCGCGTCGGCCGCATCGAGCCCGGCGAGAACATCGTGCTGGTCGTGACCTCGTCGGCGCACCGGCACGCCGCGTTCGAGGCGGCGGAGTTTCTGATGGATTACCTGAAAGCCCACGCGCCGTTCTGGAAGCGCGAGGAGGGCGGCGCGGGAACGAACTGGGTCGATGCCCATGATCGCGATGATGCCGCGGTCGGACGCTGGACCAAATCCTGATGGCGAAACGCGCCAAAGCACCGGTGAGGCGTCGTCCTGCCGCTGGAAAATCCCCGAAAGTCGCGCCCGGCGAATTGCTGACATTGCTCGATTTCGTGCGTTACGCGGTGAGCCGTTTCATCGCGGCGAAACTGGTGTTCGCGCATGGCACCACCGATCCGGTGGCGGAGGCGGCATTCCTGGTCTGCGAGGCGCTGCACCTGCATCCCGACCGGTTCGAGATGTTCGCGGCGGCGCGTGTGACTGCCGCCGAGGCCAAGACAATTCTGGACCTGATCGAGCGCCGCGTCGCCACGCGCCGGCCCGCCGCCTACCTGGTCAACAAGATCTACATGCGCGGACTTCCATTTTATGTCGACGAGCGCGTGATCGTGCCGCGCTCCTTCATCGGCGAATTGCTGGAGCAGCATTTCGGCGGCGAGGATGGTTCGCTGATCGACGAGCCCGCTGCGGTGGAAACTGTGCTCGACCTCTGCACCGGTTCGGGCTGCCTTGCGATTCTGGCCGCGCGCGCGTTTCCAAATGCACGGATCGACGCGGTGGATGTTTCAAAAGACGCGCTCGACGTCGCTGCGCGTAACGTCGCCGATTACGCGCTTGAGGATCGCATCTCGTTGCACCGAGGCGACCTGTTCAAACCGCTCGGCGGCAAGCGATATGACCTGATCATCACCAATCCGCCCTATGTCGATGCCGAAGGCATGGCTGCGCTGCCGCGCGAATGCCGGTTCGAACCAAAACTGGCGTTCGACGGCGGCGCCGACGGCCTCGATAGTGTCAGGCGCATTTTGGATGAAGCCGGCAAGCACCTGACGCCGCATGGCGGGCTGTTGTGCGAGATCGGCCGCGGCCGTGAGTTGCTCGAACACGCGTTTCCGCAATTGCCGCTGCTCTGGCTCGACACCGAGGAGTCCGACGGCGAGGTGTTCTGGATCGGGGTTAAGGATTTGCTTCGTCATGGCCGGGCTTGACCCGGCCATCCATCCGCTTCGAAAAACGCTTCTTGCGAAGATCGATGGATGCGCGGGTCAAGCCCGCGCATGACGCTGCAGAATTAGTCCGCCGCCGCTCACAGCACCTTTCTGATCCAGTTGTGCGGGTCGGGGGCGCGGCCGTACTGGATGTCGATCAGCGTCTTGCGCAGCCCCATCGCCACCGGGCCGGCCGTGCCGCCGCTGATGAGAAAATCGCCGGTCGCCGAACACACCTTGCCGATCGGCGAGATGACGGCCGCCGTGCCGCAGGCGAAGGCCTCTTTCAGCTTTCCGCTGGCGGCGTCCGCGCGCCACTGGTCGATGGTGTAGAGCTCCTCGCGCACAAGCGTGCCGGAATCCTTCGCAAGCGCGATGATCGAATCGCGGGTGATGCCCGGCAGGATCGTGCCCAGCGGCGGCGTCAGCAGCGAACCGTCGTCGAACACGAAGAAGATGTTCATGCCGCCGAGTTCCTCGACGTAGCGGCGCTCGACCGCATCGAGGAAAACCACCTGATCGCAGCCGCGATCGATGGCCTCGGCCTGCGCGCGCAGGCTCGCGGCATAATTCCCGCCGCATTTGACGGCGCCGGTGCCTCCGATCGCGGCGCGCGTGTAGTTCTCGGAAACCCAGATCGATACGGGTGCCGGTCCCCCTTTGAAATAGGAGCCGACCGGCGAGGCGATGACAGCGAAGATGTATTCGGAGGAAGGCTTCACACCGAGGAAGACCTCGCTTGCGATCATGAAGGGCCGCAGATAGAGACTGCCTTCGCCGCCCGGTATCCAGGCGCGGTCGATGCGCACGAGCCGCTCGACCGCTTCGATGAACACGGGCTCGGGCAGCTGCGCCATGGCCATGCGATCGGCCGAACTGCGGAAACGCCGGGCATTGGCGTCGGGGCGGAACAGGTTCACGCCGCCGTCGTCACGCGTGTAGGCCTTGAGGCCCTCGAAAATCTCCTGCGCGTAGTGCAGGACGGCCAAGGCGGGATCGAGCGGGAAATTCGCGCGGGATTCGACGCGCGCGTCATGCCAGCCCTTCGCCTGATTGTAGCGGACGATCGCCATGTGATCGGTGAAAATCCGGCCGAAGCCGGGGTCCACGAGCTTTGCCGCGCGCTCCTTCTCGGAGGTCGGATTCGCCGCTGGCTGGATTTCGAAACTCGACCAAATCGTGTCGTCGATCTTGGCGACCGAAACTCCCATGGACCTTCTCCCGGATTAGCCTTGGCGCCGTACGGTCGCGCTGGCTGGTTCTACGTCAAGTCCGGACCGCCCGCAAAACCGGCTGCCATCCCCGGATCGTGTCCAGGACGGGCTTTGGAGGAATGCGGAAGTCCAGTATGCTTCTCAAATCGGACCTTTCGGGCCGAGTCACGGCGAAGGTTCTAATATTTCGCTGTAACGCCCGATTTTGTAATATTGAACCCAAGATATGTCAATATGGTTGACGTAAATTTTTCTGCGCGGGCTACAGAGCAGCGAGCGGAGGCCTCCCCCGCCGCGCGTTCGGCCGGTTTGCGCTGGGATATCATCGAGCTGTTGTTCTTCGCCTATCGGGATTTCGTCGGCGATGCCGACCATGTGCTGGAGGAATTCGGGTTCGGGCGCGCGCACCACCGCGTCATCCATTTCGTCCACCGCTATCCCGGGCTGAAGGTGGCCCATCTGCTCGACGTGCTGCGCATCACAAAGCAGTCGCTGGGCCGGGTTCTCAAGCAATTGCTCGATGAAGGGTATATCGTCCAGAAGGCCGGCGCCAAGGACCGCCGCGAACGCCTTCTTTTCGCCACCGCAAAGGGCGAGGCGCTGGTAGCCAAACTCGCCGGCCTGCAGACCGATCGCATCACCCGCGCGATGGGCGAGCTCGACCCTGCCGGCGCGGATACGGTACGGCAGTTCTTGCGCGGGATGATCGATCGCGACGATCCCGACAAGGTGCTGGAAGCGATATTCGGAACCGGCAGCGCAACTGCGAAGGAATGATCGTGCCCCAGGCTGCAACAATCGCACGAATGCCGCCGCAACCGGCCGACGATGCCCCGCATCTGTTGCTGGTCGACGACGACCGCCGCATCCGCGATCTGCTATCGCGCTTTCTCTGCGGCGAAGGCTATCGCGTCACCACCGCGATGAGCGCCAAGGACGCCCGCGCAAAACTGCTCGGACTGCATTTCGACCTGTTGATCCTCGACGTGATGATGCCCGGCGAGACCGGCTTCGATCTCGCCCGCTTCATCCGCACCTCGTCCTCGGTGCCGATCGTCATGCTGACGGCGCGCCACGAAGCCGAAAGCCGCATCGAGGGGCTGCAGATCGGCGCCGACGATTATGTCGCCAAGCCGTTCGAGCCGCGCGAGCTGGTGTTGCGGATCGGCAATATCCTCAAGCGCACGACGCCGCTGCCGGTGGCGCGGATGGAGTCGATCGCGTTCGGTCCCTACGTCTATCATCTGGATCGCGGCGAATTGCGCCGCGGCGAGGAGACCATTCATCTCACCGATCGCGAACGCGAGATGCTGCGCGTTCTGGCTCTGGCGCGCGGCGAAACCGTGCCGCGCAGCGCGCTCACCGGCGATGGCAGCGTCAACGAGCGCGCGGTGGACGTGCAGACCAACCGGCTGCGGCGCAAGATCGAGCGCGATCCCGCCAATCCGCTGTTCCTGCAGGCGGTGCGCGGCATCGGCTATCGCCTGGTGGCATCGCCGTGAGCTTGAGCGCATGAGCACACTGGACACCGGACTGACGCTGATCCGCACCGCCGCGGGGCGCGTCTCCGCGGTCAACGGCCGGATGGGCAATGCGTTCAAGAGCTGGATGCCGACCGGCCTCTATGCCCGCGCGCTCTTGATCATGATCGTGCCGATGGTGATTCTGCAATCGGTGGTGGCCTTCGTGTTCATGGAGCGGCACTGGAACACGGTGACGCGGCGGCTGTCGGCAGCGGTAGTGCAGGACATCGCCAGCCTGATCGATGTCTACAAGGGCTATCCGCAGGACAAGGACCGCGCCCAGCTGCGCAAGATCGCGCAGCAGCGACTGGGGCTGGTGGTGGATTTTCTTCCCGTCGGCGATATGCCGCCGCCGGGCCCAAAACCGTTCTTCTCGCTGCTCGACCAGACGCTGTCGGTGCAACTGGGACGGCAGATCGCCAGACCGTTCTGGATCGATACCGTCGGCCGCTCCAATCTGGTGGAAATCCGCATCCAGCTCGACGACGCGGTGATGCGGATTTTCGCCCAGCGCAGTGCGGCCTATGCGTCGAATTCGGAGATATTCCTGTTCTGGATGGTCGGCACCTCGTCGATCCTGCTGATCGTCGCGGTGCTGTTCCTGCGCAACCAGATCAAGCCGATCCTGCGGCTGGCCGACGCCGCGGAAAGTTTCGGCAAGGGCCGCGAGGCGCCGAATTTCCATCCGCGCGGCGCCCGCGAAGTCCGCCGCGCGGCGCAGGCCTTCATCGAGATGAAATCGCGCATCGAGCGCTCGATCGAGCAGCGCACCGCGATGCTGGCCGGGGTGTCGCACGACCTTCGCACCATCCTGACCCGCTTCAAGCTCGAACTGGCCTTGATCGGCGACAGTCCCGAAGTCGACGGCATGCGCCGGGACGTCGACGAGATGTCGGGCATGCTGGAGGACTACCTCGCGTTTGCGCGCGGCGACAGCGGCGAGCAGGCGCAACCGACCGACATGGCCGCGGCCCTGGAAGAACTGCGCGGCGACGCCGAGCGCCACGGCCATGCCGCAACCGTGGTGTTTCACGGACTGCCCGTGGTCACGGTGAAGCCGGCCTCGTTCAAGCGCTGCCTCGCCAACCTGATATCGAATGCGGCACGGCATGCCGATACGATCGCGATCACCGGCCACCGCGACCATCGCTATCTCACCGTGACCGTCGATGACGATGGCCCGGGTATTCCGATGGACATGCGCGAGGAAGTGTTCAAGCCGTTCCTGCGGCTCGACGACGCCCGCAACCAGGACGAGGGCGGCACCGGCCTCGGCCTCGCGATTGCCCGCGACATCGCGCGTTCGCACGGCGGCGACATCACGCTCGGCGACAGCCCGAAGGGCGGGCTGCGCGCGACGGTAAGGGTGCCGGTGTAGCTGTAATCGTAGCCCGGATGGAGCGAAGCGAAATCCGGGAATCTTGCAACGTTGAAAATCTGCCCTGTATTGCGCTGCGCTCCATACGGGCTACGAAGAGATTACTTCGCCAATTCCCGCGACCGCTTCGTCGCCGCAGCCACCGCGCGAGTCATCAGCTCCTGCATGCCGTCCTGCCCCATCAGCACCTCGAGCGCCGCCGCGGTGGTGCCGCCGGGCGAGGTCACGTTCTTGCGCAGTGTGGCCGAATCCAGCTCGGAGCGATGCAGCAGTTCGCCGGAGCCGGCGACGGTCTCGCGCGCGAGCTTTGTCGCAAGCTCAGGCGGCAATCCGGCTTCGACGCCCGCGCGCGCCAGCTCTTCGGCGAGCAGGAACACATAGGCCGGGCCCGAACCGGAAACCGCGGTCACCGCGTCCATCAGCGTCTCGTCGCCGGTCCATTCTACCGCGCCGGTGGCGCGCAGCAGCGCGTCGGCGACTGCGCGCTGCGCGGCGCTGACATTGCCGGCCGCCACCGCCACGGTGATGCCGCGGCCGATCGCCGCCGGCGTGTTCGGCATCGCGCGGACGACGCTGCCGCCGCAGACTTGCGTAATCGACGCGATGGGGATGCCGGCCATGATCGACACCACCAGCGTCGACGATCCCGCGAACGGCCGCAATTGCGGGCCGGCCTCGCCAAACGTCTGCGGTTTTACCGCGATGACCAAAGCCGCGACGCTGCCGAGATCGCTCGGTGCCGGATTGAGCCGCACGCCCTTCGCAGGCAGCGCCTTGATTTCCTCGGAGGGATGCGGCTCGATCACCGCGACGCGGTTTGCATCCAGCCCCTGCGCCAGCCAGCCCGACAGCATCGCGCCGCCCATCTTGCCGGCGCCGGCCAGCACGATGGTGCCTTGCAGATTAGCCAGCGTGCCGGTTGGTGACGTCATCGCAAACAAATACCCACGTCGTCCCCGCGCAGGCGGGGACCCATAACCCCTAGCGTTTCTATTTCATAAGAAGGTTTGCAACAAGCGCCGTGCAACAGCATCGGCGACACGGCGTATGGGTCCCCGCCTTCGCGGGGACGACGCAGAGTTTGTTGCGACGCGCGTCGCAAAAAACCCTACGCCTCGCCCTCGGTGTCGAACATCGCGGCACTCATCGCCTCGGCGGCGGATTTGCCGGCCCAGACCACGAACTGGAATGCCGGATAATAGCGCTCGCAGGCGTGCAGGGCGCCGGCCAGCATGGTCTCGCATTGCGCGGTGGAGGCCGCGAGGCCGCCCGGCAGCACCAGCGCCTGCCGGTACATGATCATGCCGGTGTGGGTCCAGATATCGAAATGCCCGACCCACAATTGCTCGTTGATCGCAGCGATCAGCCGCTGCACTTCGGCGCGGCGGGCGGGCGGAATCTTCATGTCGAAGGCGCAGGCCAGATGCAGCGCCTCGATCTCGGTCATCCAGGTGAACGACAGCTGGTAATCGGTCCAGTCGCCCTTGGAGACGATGGTGACCTCGTCCTCGCCGGAGCGTTCGAACGGCCAGTTGTTGCTGGCGGCGATGTCCTCGACCACCGCAAGCGGATTGTTCGGGGAATCGATGATGCCTTCGAGCAGGGACATGCCGTCTCGACCTTGCCTTTTGATGTGTTGATACGCACGCGAGCCGCCGACGCGCGCTGATCCGACGCGCCGCTGCAGGGTGCAATTTCCGGCCCACGCCGGAGCTTGCGTGGCTCAAGTGATGTGATTTGCGGAATCCGCGCAACCGCACGCGGAGTCCGTCCACAGGCAAAGCGCGCGCCGTCCACAGTTGATCGCAATCGCGCTGTTAACGATTGGAACAAAACAGAATCATCCACAGGCCTTTCGCCACAAGTGTTAATTCCGGCGCAACCGAGGCGAGTCTCGCTCCGAAGTCTCGCTTGGCGGTCATGGCGGACATGCACATTTTCCATGAGAATCACGCTTGCTGGCGCCCCGGCGCTTGGGCATAGTTCCGCTCAGGCCGCTCAACCGGGCGGCCGATGTTCTCAGGGCGGGGTGAAAGTCCCCACCGGCGGTAAGGGTTGATAAGCCCAAGCCCGCGAGCGCCTTCTTCTTGACGAGGAAGGGTCAGCAGATTCGGTGTGATTCCGAAGCCGACGGTTAAAGTCCGGATGAAAGAGAACGGTCGCGGCAGCCGCATTTTCGCGCGGCGCGTCGTTCCGTGTGCCCTGATTCTGGTCTCGACAAGAGGAAAGCCATGAATCAGATGTTGCAAGACCCCGAACTAAAACACTCTCCGGAAGATCGTCCCCCGCCGCCCGCGCACCACAAGCGGTTCGCCAGGCCGCAACGCGTCGCATTTGTGCAGTCGTCCTGGCATCGCGAGGTGGTCGAGGAATGCCGCATCGCGTTCCTTGCCGAGATCGAGGCGCGCGGCATTGGCCCCGCGCAGATCGATCTGTTCGAAGTGCCGGGCTCGTTCGAGATCCCGCTGCATGCGCAGATTCTCGCAAAAACCCGGCGCTACACCGCCATCGTCGCCGCCGGCCTCGTGGTCGACGGCGGCATCTACCGCCATGAGTTTGTCGCCGACACCGTGATCAAGGCGTTGATGGACGTACAGCTGCGCACCGAAGTGCCGATCTTCTCCGCGGTGCTGACGCCGCAGCAGTTCCACGAAAGTGCCGCGCATCTCGATTTCTTCCGCAAGCATTTTGCGGTGAAAGGCATCGAGGTCGCGGAAGCCTGCGCCAACACCCTGCTCAGCCTGGAGCGCCTGCGCGGCCAGGTCGCGGCCGGGATTGTGTGAGGCGTGCCCCGGACGCAGCGCAGCGCGTAGCTCTTCGCGAAGCGGTGCGCTGCAGAGCCGGGGTCCAGCTTGCTTGCGACTCGAAGAAACCGGGGTCCCGGCTCTGCGGAGCGGCATGAAGAATGCCGCACCGCGTCCGGGACACGAGTCCTAATCGAACAGGCTCGACACCGACTCTTCCGCGGCGGTGCGGCCGATCGCTTTGGCGATCAGCGAGGCGATCGACAGCGTGCGGATGTTGGTGGCGACGCGGACCGCTTCGGTGGGCTGGATCGAATCGGTGATTACCAGTTCCTTCAAGCGCGAGCCGGCGATGCGTGCGGCAGCACCCCCGGAGAGCACGCCGTGGGTGATGTAGGCGTAGACGTCCTTGGCGCCGTTGGCGAGCAGCGCGTCGGCGGCGTTCACCAGCGTGCCGCCGGAGTCCACGATGTCGTCGACCAGGATGCAGGTATAGCCGGCGCAGTCGCCGATCACGTGCATCACTTCGGATTCGCCGGCGCGTTCGCGGCGCTTGTCGATGATGGCGAGCGGCGTGTTGATGCGCTTGGCAAGTCCGCGTGCGCGCACCACCCCGCCGACATCGGGCGACACCACCATGACATTGGCGAGGTCGAAGCGTTCCTTGATGTCGCGAACCATCTCCGGCGAGGCCCAGAGATTGTCGGTCGGGATGTCGAAGAAGCCCTGGATTTGCCCGGCGTGCAGGTCGAGCGTCATGACGCGGTCGACGCCGGCCTGGGTGATCAGGTTGGCCACCAGCTTGGCCGAGATCGGGGTACGCGAGCCGGATTTGCGATCCTGCCTTGCATAGCCGAAATAGGGAATCACCGCCGTGATGCGGCGCGCCGACGAGCGGCGCAGCGCATCGGTGATGATCAGCAGTTCCATCAAATGGTCGTTGGCCGGAAACGACGTCGACTGGATGATGAAGGCGTCGGAGCCGCGGACGTTTTCCTGGATTTCGACGAAGATCTCCATGTCGGCGAAACGCCGGACCACGGCCTTGGCAAGCTGCAGGTCGAGGCCTTTGGCGATTTCCTGCGCCAATACAGGATTGGAATTGCCGGCTACCAGCTTGATCGAGCCGTTCTTGGCCGACATCGACGCTTCTCCCCGTAGCCCGGTGGATACAACATTGAGCATATCGGACCCTTCAGGAACTGGCGCGTTTTTGACGAGCGAGGTGATATCAAGGAGGGGCCGGAGCGGCAACCCGCCGCAGGCGGTTTTCCTGCGCAAAATCCGGAGCCGGAGCGCGATTTATATCGTTAACGGGCGCTGTAGCTCAGCGCGCCGACGCTGAATGCGCCCGAAGGTGGAGGCTGGTCCGTGCCGGCAACCGCTGGGCCCCGGCCGCGCGGCGTCGGCGGGGCTGCCGGCGCGTCGGCGGGAGCCGTTCCGTTGATCATGCCGCTCAATCCGGTCAATCCGGCCTGTGCGATTCGCCGCAGCACCACATCGTCGGCGGCGGCCCAGGCGTCGCGTCCGGCCTTGCCGGCGGGTTCCTCGCCGGACAGGCGAATCGCCCGCTGCTGGTCGCGGTCATAGACGTCCCACACCCAGGCAATCGTGGTGCGGCCGCGGCTGACCTGCGCCGACAGATAGCTGCGGATTCGATACGCGGCGGATCCGTCGCGCGACACCACTGCGAGGTTGCGCAGCTTCGATTCACTGTCGAGCAAATTGACCATGCGGTCGAATACCTGCGGCGGCGGACCGTCGATCAACTCGAACGTGACGGTGGCGCCGCCGCCACCGGCCGACGCGAACGCGTTGGCCGCAGTACCTCCACTGGCGCATCCGCCTAGCGCGCCGCCAAGTCCGCACAGCAGCGCCAGCAGCACCGCAGCGCGCAAAGCGCGCGGCGCGGCGGAGCCCGCGATGCGGTTGCAAATCGGCATTCGTTCGACGTCCCTGTTGGGGTCGAGAGATACCGTTAAAATGGGTTAAGGTCTGTGGCAGGGCAGACACAGCCGGCTCGAAAAGGGTGCTTTCGGCCGTTCGCGTTCGTTCTCAACTATCTGAATTCTCGGCCCTCGAAGGATAATTCGATGCGCGCTTACCTTCTCACCGGCTACGGCGCCGTCTCCGGCAATGTCAGGCTTGCGGAGATTGCGGATTCGCGCGCAGGCGCCGGCGAAGTCGTGATCGACATCCATGCTGCCAGCCTCAATCCGATCGACTTCAAGCTGGTGCATGGCGCGCTGAAGCGGATCTCGAAATACAAATTGCCGCGGCCGATCGGCTTCGACGCCAGTGGCGTTGTGAGGTCCGTGGGACCCGGTGCATCGAAATTCACGCCGGGCGACGCCGTTTATGTCCGCGCGTCACGCGACAGCATCGGCACCTTCGCCGAGCAGATTGGCATCGACGAAAAGCTGGTCGCGCCAAAGCCCGCCACACTTTCGCATGCGGAGGCGGCGTCACTGCCGCTGGTCGGCCTGACCACGCTGCAGGGTTTTGGCCGCGCCGGCGCGCGCGCCGGCCAACGCATTTTGATTCACGCCGGCTCCGGCGGGGTCGGCACCTTCGCGGTCCAGTACGCCAAACATCTCGGGCTTCACGTGACATCGACGACGAGTTCGAAGAACGCGGATTTCGTGAAGTCCCTCAGCGCCGATCGTGTCATCGCCTACGATCGCGAAAACTATCTCGATCAGGGCGGCGGCTACGACATCGTTTACGACACGCTCGGCGGCGCGTTCACCGTCGATGCCTTCAAGGTGGTGAAGCGTGGCGGCGTCGTGATTTCGCTCAGCGGGCCGCCGGATCGCGATTTTGCCAGGCGCGAAGGGGCGGGGCTGCTGGTGCGCATTGCGGTCTGGGTGATGGGACGCAAGGTCTACGCTGCCAGTGCTGCGGCCGGCGCGGCCTATTGCTGGTTCTTCACCGAATCGAACGGCGATCAGCTGCGCGACATCGCCGCTTTGGTCGAGTGCGGCGCGATCAAGCCGGTGATCGACCGCGAATTCGCATTCGAGAAATTACCGGAGGCGCTGGCCTATCTCGAAGCCGGCAGGGCGCGCGGCAAGGTCGTGCTGAAGGTGCGCTAGCGCGCTGCTACTCGCGCTCCAGCACAATCGAATGCACATGCCGGCCGTAGTCCGGCTCGCCGCGATGCACCGAGCGGCGGTAGCTGTAGAAGCGTTGGTCGGAATAGGTGTCGATGCCGGTATCGTCGATCATCAGCACGCCGGCATTTTCCAGCCGCATCCGGATGAAGCCGGCGAGATCGAACATCGCGTGGTTTTGACGCAATGAGGCAATGAAGAACCGCGCATTGCCGGCGTCGGCTAACGTGAACCGTTCGACGAATTCGCCACCGACCTCGTAACTATGCTGGCGGATCAGCGGGCCGATGGCGGCGACGATGCCGGCACGCTCGGCGCCGAGCTTTTCCATGGCGGCGATGGTGGATTCCAGCACCCCCGTGAGCGCCCCCTTCCAGCCGGCATGCGCCGCGCCGATCACCCGAGCGCGGGAATCGACAAATAATATCGGGCCGCAATCGGCCGCGGTAACGCCGATGGCGAGGCCTTCGGTGCGCGTCACGATGGCATCGGCGCGCGGACGCGACGCGCTGTCCCATGGCGCGGTTGCCGCCACGGCATCGGGCGAATGAATCTGGAACGCGGTGAGAAGATGCGCCGGCGCAACGCCCAGCTGCGCCGCCATGCGCCGGCGGTTTTCCGCGACGTGGGCTGCATCGTCCTGCGAGCCCAGGCCGCCATTGAGGCTTTGGTAGATGCCACCCGACACCCCGCCCTCGCGGTCGAAAAACCTGTGACGCAGGCCGGGAATAGCCGAAAGCAGCGGCGATCCCGGCGTCATGACGTTTCACCCTCGCCGTCCTGGTCGACAAAACCGGCCAGCGTCTCCAGCGCGGGATCGGAGATCGCCAGCACCTTGAACATCGATCCCATGCCGCCGCGCCCCCCCTCGGTCAGGCGCTTCAGCGCGCCGGAAATGTCCTCGGAAACCTCGGGCGTGGTCTTGGCCATCAGGGTAGCCGCGCGCGCTTCGATGCCGAGGCGCTTGAGGAATTCGCCCTGCGGCACCGGGCCGTGCACCCGCGCGTTGAGATCCTCGGCGGCGCGCACCAGCGCCTGAAAATCGACATGCGCGGTGACGTCGGCCTGTCCCGGATTTTTCAGGGGATCGGCAAAGCTGTGGCGCGCGATGGCCTGAAAGGTATCGCCGGCATCGCTGCGCAGGTGGCCGTAATCGATGATCAGCGCGGCGCCGCCGTCGTCGCGAACCCGGGTGGCGATCTTCATGATCTCCGCATCGGGCCGCCACTCGAACACCGCGCCGACCGGGGCCGCCCGCACCAGCGGCGGCAGCAGCACCTCGAAGCGCGGCATCGGCTCGGCCGATGCGCCGAAAGTAAGTTGGCCGTCGCCGCCGATTTCTATCGTGCGCTCGTGCCAGCCGGTCTCGCGCTTCACCACCTGGTGCACCGGCAGCACGTCGAAATATTCATTGGCGAGAATGACCGACGGTCCCGGCGGTATCTCGTCGAGATGATCGTGCCAGGCGATGTTGCGCACGCCGGACAGCGTCGCCTGCTGTTTTTCGCGCAGCACCGGATTGATCTCGACCAAATGGATGCTCAGCGCCTGATACAGCGGCGGCAGCACGCGCAGTGCGCGCAACGCGTCCGCCATCATGGTGCCGCGGCCGGGGCCGAGTTCGATCAGCCGCAGCGCGGGCGGCAAATCCATCGCCCGCCACACCGACGCCGCCCACAGCCCGAGCAACTCGCCGAACATCTGGCTGACCTCGGGCGCGGTGGTGAAATCGCCCTCGCGCCCGAGCGGATCGCGCGAGACGTAATAGCCGTATCTGGGATGCGTCAGGCACAGCTTCATGTAGCGCCACACCGGCATCGGCCCGGACGAGGCGATCAGTCTCTTGAGTTCGGCCTGAAGCGGCGAAGTCTCGGTCACGGCGTTGCCTGGCTCATCGCTTGCGGTCGCGGCCCGCGGCGCCATGCCAGCACAATGAGGATGGCTCCGGCAATGATCATCGGCAGCGACAGCAGCATTCCCATGGTCAGCCCGCCCCAGAGAAACCCGAGTTGCGGGTCGGGTTCGCGGAAGAATTCGCCGGCGATACGGGCAAATCCATAGATCGCGATAAAGCTGCCGAGGATCAGGCCGGGGCGTTTCAAGGCGCCGGCGCGGATCATCAGCGCCAGGATCGCGAACAGCACGATGCCCTCGAGCGCGGCCTCATAAAGCTGGCTGGGGTGGCGCGGCAGCGGCCCGCCATTGGGAAACACCATGGCCCAGGGCACGCTGGAATCCGCCGGGCGGCCCCATAATTCGCTGTTGATGAAATTGGCGAGGCGCCCGAGCAGCAGCCCGATCGGCCCGACCGCGGTGGTGATGTCGCCCAGCGACAGGATGGAAAGATTGTTCTTCCAGCAGAACAGCATCACCGCGGCGACGCAGCCGAGAAAACCGCCGTGAAACGACATGCCGCCTTTCCACAGCTCAAAGATCTCGGCGGGATGCTGGATGAAGAACGGCAGATTGTAGAACAGCACATAGCCGGTGCGTCCGCCGAGGATGATTCCGATTGTCACCCACAGGATAAAATCGTCCATCTGCGGCAGCGTGACCGGCGCCGGCCCGCCCCACAGCCGCTCGCGCTTGATCAGCGCCCGCGCGTAGACCCAGCCCAGCACGATGCCGCCGATATAGGCCAGCGCATACCAGCGGATCGCGATCGGCCCGATGGCGATGGCGATGGGATCGAACACCGGAAACGCGATGGCGAGGAAGGGCATCATCTATCCCCCGTCATTCCGGGGCGCGCGCGCATTTGCGCGGGCGAACCCGGAATCCAGCAGAGCATGCTGCGGGTCTGGATTCCGGGTTCGCGCATCCAAGTCGGCTGTTGCCGACTTGGACAATGATATTGCCGAACTCGGGTAAACCCGAGTTCGGTGGCGCGCCCCGGAATGACGGCAATCAATCTCGCAGGGCATTGGGTCAGAGCGCTTTCGTATACACGGCATAGGCCACGCCGAAGATCGGCGGAGCGTCGTAAGCCTTGATGAAGCCCATCTTGAGATACATCGGCAAGGCCACTGTCATGATCGGGCTGGTATGAAGTGCGATGAGCGGCGAGCGGTCCCGCTTCGCCCGTGCGATGCATTCCGCGCTCAATGCATGCCCGAGCCCCTTGCCGCGAAAGACGGGATCGACGACCAGCATGCGGATGATGGGCCAGCGGGAATCGAAGAACGCAGCTTTCGCGACGTTCGGTCCAAAATAGGCGACCGCACCGGCAAGCCGGCCTTGAAGTTCGGCAACAATGACTTCTCCGGTGGCGCTGAGCGCCGAGGTTTTCGACAGGCCGGCCTGCATCGCCGGCCAGTCCTGATAGTGATCGCGAAACTGGCTGAACGCGGAAACCGCAACCCGGTTGAGGTTCTCCGCATCCGACTTCTCATAGTCCCTGATTTTCGGGAGTTCCGCCATCGGCATGTTATGGAGCAGGGACGATCAAGTGGAAAGGTTGCGGCGATACAGCGCCAGCAGCCGTTCCCAATGCCGCTCGGCGGCGTCCCGGTGATAGACCGGCCGTTTCGGAAACGCGAAACCGTGATGCGTGCCGGGATAGATCTCGACCTCGGCATTGGCGCCGTCGGCCTTCATCGACGCTTTGACCTTCTCGACGGTTTCCATCGGCGCGTAGACGTCGGTCTCGGCGCAGCCGAAATAGAGTTCGGCCTTGGTGTTTTTCCCCGCAAGGTGCGGGCTGTCCGGCTTGTCGGTCGCCAGCGCAACGCCGTAGATCGATGCCGCAGCCTTGACGCGCTCCGGAAAATGCGTCGCGGCGTTGATGGCGTATTGTCCGCTCATGCAATAGCCGACCGTGCCGATCGGCCCCTTGCTCGCGGCAGGCTGCGTGGCTGCGAAATCGAGCAGCGCCCTGGTGTCGGCCATCACCAGCGGAATGCTGAGCGAGTGCATCAGCTCGAACATCCGCTTGCGCTCCGGCGATTCCGGATCGGCCGGCAATGGCCCGATCTCCATGACGCCCTTGCGGTAATACATGTTGGGCAGCATTACGTAATAGCCTGACGTCGCCAGCCGCCGCGCCATGTCGCGCAGTTCCTCGCGGATCGCGGGCGCGTCCATGTAGAAGATGATGATGGGGAACGGCCCGCCGCGTTCGGGGTGGCTGATGAACGTCGTGGTCTTGCCGTCCTTGGTCTGGATATCGATCTGCTGGTCGATCATGGCGTTGCTGTTCCGGTCTGTTTTTTTGCGTTGCCGGGCCCGATTATCACGATTGCGCGGAAACTGCAGCCTGAAAGACGGCTGGCTCAGACTTGAACAACACCGCGCGGATCGCCATTGTCAGGACAGACCCGCAGCGGAGATGTTGACATGACCCAGACCAGCAACCGGTTTTTCGACGAGATCGGCCGCCTGATGAACGACGCCGCCGGCGCAGCCCAAGGGGTCAAGCGCGAGGTCGACACCGTGGTGCGCAACCAGGCCGAAAAAATCCTGCGCGACCTCGACATCGTCAAGCGCGAGGAGTTCGAGGCGGTCAAGGACATGTCGCGCCTCGCCCGCGAGGAAAACGAGGCGCTGAAAGCGCGCATCGCGGCGCTGGAAGCGAAGCTGAATGTTACGCCCGCCCCATGGCCGCCTGTTGAAGACTGACGGGTGGAGCTGCACGCTTTGCGTCATGCGCGAGCTTGACTCGCGCATCTGTCGATCTTGATCGCGAAGGAGCCCCGTCGCATCATCTCGTGTGAGGTGTTGCCATGCCAAAGAAGCAAAAAAGTTCATCAGGCGGTTCGGCTAGGCGCAAGCCATGGGTCGATCCCGACGATGCACCTGAACTAACCGACGAGATGCTGGATCGGGCCGAAATCAGTAAGGGCGGCAGAATAATCCGGCCTGGTCGGCCGCCGCTCGACGTTCAGCTGCGCAACGCCCAGCTGCGCCTCGCGCGCAAACTCAAGAAAGCATGACGGATCTTAACCTCGCCCCGCCTTGCGGGGAGAGGTCGGCGCGAAGCGCCGGGTGAGGGGCCAGACACTGCACTTGCCAAAGACGCGACCTCTCGGGTCGGAAAGTATTCGACGCCTTGGTGCGACCTGAAAGTCCCTCTTTGTGTTCGCCCCAGTGCCTCGCCCCTCACCCGAAACCTCCGCTGCGCTCCGGTTTCGACCTCTCCCCGCAAAGCGGGGCGAGGTTCAAGAAAATCCCCCGCATTTCCTTGTATTTCCGCACCGTTGCGGCTAGAACGCCGCCACGTCCGCGGCCCCCGCACCCCTGGAGGCTTGCCGCGGCGTGGAAACGGGCCGCGATGCGGCCTTTAACTTTTACAGAACAAGGACTTAACCGATGGCGACCGTCAAGGAATTGAAGGCGACCGCGCGTCCCGTTGGCGGCAAGGGGGCCGCACGGGCAGAGCGTCGCGCCGGCCGAGTGCCGGGAGTGATCTATGGCAACAACCAGCCCCCCGTGACCATTTCGGTCGACGATACCGACCTGCGCCAGCGCATCCTGGCCGGCCGGTTCCTCACCACGATTTACGACATCGATCTGGAAGGCGAAAAGCACCGCGTGATTCCGCGCGACTTCCATCTCGATCCGGTGCGCGATTTTCCGCTGCATGTGGATTTCATGCGGCTCGGCGAAGGCGCCACCATCCGCGTCAGCGTTCCCCTGCACATCCAGAACGCGGAAGCCGCCCCCGGCGTCAAGCGCGGCGGCACCGTCAACATCGTCACCCACACCATTGACCTGGAATGTTCGGTCGATAACATTCCGCAATATGTCGAAGCCGATGTCAGCGGACTCGAGATCAACCACTCGCTGCATCTGAGCGACATCACGCTTCCCGCCGGCGTCAAGTCGCTGTCGCGCGAGGACGTGACGCTGGTCACCATCGTGCCGCCGTCGGGCTATGCCGAAGAAATGAAGGCCGCAGCCGCTGCTGCGGCTGCTGCCGGTACGGTGGCTGCTGCCGCACCGGGTGCTGCGGCTCCGGCGGCTGGCGCTCCTGCAGCCGGCGCTGCTCCGGCGGCGGGTGCCGCAGCTCCCGCGGCGGGTGCTGCAAAGGCGCCTGCGGCCGGCGCCAAGGCGCCTGCAGGCGGCGACAAGAAGAAGTAACAAGGCGCGGGATGCCGCGTCATGCTGCTCTTCGTCGGTCTCGGCAATCCCGGCGCAAAGTACGCGCATAACCGGCATAATGCCGGCTTCATGGCCGTCGATGAAATCGCGCGGCGTCATGGTTTCGCGCCATGGCGCCGCCGCTTTCAGGGCGAGACCGCGGAAGGCACGCTGGAGCGCGAGCGGATCATCCTGCTGAAGCCCCTGACGTACATGAACGACTCCGGGCAGGCGGTGCAGCAAGCCTCCGGCTTCTTCAAGCTGGCGCCGAACGAGATCACCGTGTTTCACGATGAGATCGAACTGCCGCCCGCCAAGGTGCGCGTCAAGGTCGGCGGCGGCGTTGCCGGCCACAACGGCCTGCGCTCGATCTCGGCACATGTCGGCAACGATTATCGCCGCGTGCGGCTGGGGGTCGGGCACCCCGGCGTCAAGGAGCTGGTGCACGGCTACGTGCTGTCCGACTTCTTCAAGGAGGAACGGCCGTGGGTGGAGGCGTTGCGCGAGGCGATTGCCGACCACGCCGGGCTGCTCGCCACGGGGCGCGACTCGACGTTCCAGAACAAGGTGCATCTGTCGATGCGGGCCAAGGGATTTTTGTTGAAGGAAGACAAGGAAGAGGGCGGCGGCGAATAAACATGCTGCGTCATTGCCGGGCTTGACCCGGCAATCCATCCCCTTCGAAAGACTTTTGCGAAGAGGGATGGATACGCGGGTCAAGCCCGCGTATGACGCCCAACTTGTTGCGCCGCGTGGGCCAATAACCGGAAAAGAAAATGGGATTCAAATGCGGTATCGTCGGTCTGCCCAATGTCGGCAAGTCGACGCTGTTCAATGCGCTGACGGAGACTGCGGCGGCGCAGGCGGCGAACTATCCGTTCTGCACCATCGAGCCAAATGTCGGCGCGGTCGCGGTGCCGGATCCGCGGCTCGACAAATTAGCCGAGATCGGCAAATCGGCGCAGATCATCCCGACGCAATTGACCTTTGTCGACATCGCCGGGCTGGTGCGCGGCGCCTCGAAAGGCGAGGGCCTCGGCAACCAGTTCCTCGCCACCATCCGCGAGGTCGACGCGGTGGCGCATGTGGTGCGCTGTTTTGAGGATTCCGACATCACCCATGTCGAGGGCAAGATCGCGCCGCTGTCCGACATCGAGATCATCGAAACCGAGCTGATGCTGGCCGATCTCGATAGTCTCGAAAAACGCGTCGATAACCTCGCCAAGAAAGCCAAGGGCAACGACAAAGAGGCAAAAGAGCAGCTCGATCTGGTCAACCGCGCGCTGGTGCTGCTGCGCGACGGCAAGCCGGCGCGGTTTCTGGAGCGCAAGCCGGAAGAGGAACGTGCCTTCGGCATGCTCGGATTGCTGACCTCGAAACCGGTGCTCTATGTCTGCAATGTCGAGGAAGGCTCGGCCGCCGGCGGCAATGCGTTTTCGCAACAGGTTGCCGAGCATGCCAAGAAAGAAGGCGCGGTCGCGGTGGCGATCTCCGCCAAGATCGAATCCGAGATCGCGACGCTGTCGCGCGAGGAGCGCAGCGAGTTTCTCGATACGCTGGGGCTGGAGGAAGCCGGGCTCGACCGGCTGATCCGCGCCGGCTACCAATTGCTCGATCTCATCACCTATTTCACCGTCGGGCCGAAGGAAGCCCGCGCCTGGACCATCACCCGCGGCACCCGGGCGCCGGCCGCCGCCGGCGTGATCCATACCGATTTCGAAAAGGGATTCATCCGCGCCGAGACCATCGCCTACGCCGACTATGTCGCGCTCGGCGGTGAAGCCGGCGCGCGCGATGCCGGAAAGCTGCGGCTGGAAGGCAAGGAGTATGTCGTCGCCGACGGCGACGTGATGCATTTCCGGTTTAATACGTAGGGCGGATTAGCGAAGCGTAATCCGCCACGCCACGCGCACCGGCGGCGGGTTACGCCTTGCCCGTCGCTTGTTGAGAGACGGCGGACGGGATCGGCTAACCCGCCCTACGGGATTTACGTCAATGCATCTGCCCCTGATCCCGGATCGCGCCGAGGTGTTCGTTGATGCGGAACACGATCAGGATGAATTCCGCGACGATGCGCGAGAACACGATGCCGACGATGACGCTGGCGATAGAGGACAGCACCACGATGAATCCGCCGAACGGGCTGATCGCCATCGCCGCCAGCCCGGAGAAAACCCCGGAAATGCCGAACAGGATCATCAACGCGATCGCGAGCCAGTAAAAGGTCTTGATGATCGTCGGCGTGATGAACCTGTCCCATTGGAAGAGATCCCTGAATTCAAACATCGGTCGTTCTCCCGGCGAAGCGAAATTTAAGTCATCACGCGCCAACTGTCGCAGCACAGGGCCTAGCGCCGAACGGCGTTTCGGGCAAGATCGCAGGCGCCCCATGCGGTGCTGTGGCTTGAGATTGCTGCAAAGTGCGGCCACAATCGGGCTCGCTGACCATCAATTCCCGTTCAATCCCCATCATGACCCTCACCTTCGAAGACTTTCCTCCCGGTCGTTTCGGCAGCTATGGGCCGCGCCATGTCACGCGCGAGGAGATGCTTGGCTTTGCCGCGGAATTCGATCCGCAGCCGATGCATCTCGACGAGGAGGCGGCGAAGCGCTCGATGCTCAAGGGCCTTTCCGGTTCGGGCTGGCATCTGTGCTCGGTCATGATGCGGATGATGTTCGACGGCTATATCGGCCGCACCGCGTCGCTGGGCTCGCCCGGCGTCAACGAGTTGAAGTGGCTGGCGCCGTTCCGGCCCGGCGACGATCTCACCCTCGATGTCGATGTGGCGGAAGCCCGCGTTTCGCGCAGCCGGCCGGAGACCGGCATCGTGACGTTCAAATGCAGCGTCCGCAACGCGGCCGGGCAGGTGCTGGCCGAGATGACCTCGCCGATTATCGTCAAGCGGCGCGAAGCCGCAGCAGTCGGGTAGCCATCATGCGTTTCTTCGAAGACCTCGAAATCGGACAGCGGCGCGAGATCGGTGCGTTCACCTTCACCCCGGAGCTGATCAAGAAATTCGCCGCGCAGTTCGATCCGCAGCGCTTTCATCTCGATGAGGAGGAGGGGCGCAAATCGCTGTTCGGCGGGCTCGCGGCATCGGGCTGGCATGTCGGATCGGTGTGCATGAAACTGTTGGTGGCCGACGGCCAGCGCCAGGCGGCGGAGGCCGCCTCCCGCGGCGAGAAGGTTGCGGTCTGGGGGCCGTCGCCGGGCTTTCGCGACTTGCGCTGGATCAAGCCGGTGCTGGCCGGCGACACCATCGCTTACGCCAGCGAGGTCGCCTCGAAGCGGACTTCCGAAAAGCGCCCCGAATGGGGCATCGTGGAAGCCCGCAACACCGGCACCAACCAGCGCGGCGAACTGGCGTTCTCGCTGCTGGCCACCGCGTTCGTGCCGCGGCGGAATGCGGGTTCGTAGCCCGGATGGAGCGAAGCGTAATCCGGGGAACAAACGCGTTGCTGACCCGGATTTCGCTTCGCTCCATCCGGGCTACGCTCATGCGCCGAGAATGGAACGAATTTTCCGGTAACGCATTGTGAACCTGATGCTGCTCAAGTTCGACCAGAGGGCAGTGAATACCAGGGGACGACGATGGCTGACCGCAGCGGGCTGAAATTCGTGGGCTTTATCTTCGCAACCGTGACGCTTGCGGTGATGCTGGCCACCGGCATGGTGGTCAAGGGCTATGCCGACGGCGCCTACACCCTCGAACGCGCCTCGATCGCGAGCCGATAAGTTACGCTTCCCTAACCATCAATTTCGAAACACGCTTTAAAACTCACCGTCATTCCGGGGCGCGCCACTTGGCGCGAACCCGGAATCCAGCCGCGTCATCTGATCTCTGGATTCCGGGTCTGCGCGCTTCGCGCGCATCCCGGAATGACGGCAGATATCACCCGTTACGCAAACCATCGGCGGCGCGTTTCCACTGCGCGACGTTGTCGGCGATCATGCGGGTGGATTTCATCGCCGCCTGGCTGAGCTGGGCATAGCCGGAAATCTCCCGCTGCACGCGTTGTCCCTCGGAATGCAGCAGGTCGCGCAGGCTTTCCAGTTCGGACACCAGGTTTTCGATTTCGGTCAACGACGTTCCGGCGACGCGCTGGATCAGCGAATTGACGTTGTTGACGGTGGCCTCGGCGCTGGCATCGAGCGCCGGCTCGGTGGCCAGCATGCTGGGCGAGCGCCTGAGATAAGCGACGTCGTTGCGCACGAAGTCGCGGATCCCCGCCTCGACTTCGGAAACCGCGGCAAGATTGGGATCTTCCACAGTCGTTTCAATTTTTTCGGATGGTATGGCGTTCATCGGCCGTTTCCTTGTTTCGCATTGAGCGAGCGCGGATGTCCCCCGCACGACGAAATTAAGCGAAGCCATCCATCCCGCCGATTTTGACCACATCGCGGCCAATATGCGGCAATGCGCGATCTTTCCTGCGCGTTTGATTCAATGTCGCGCGAAAATCCAGGGCACTCGTCATTCCGGGGCGCGCGTCTTCGCGCGAACCCGGAATCCAGCAGCCTTGTGTGAGGCTGGATTCCGGGTCTGCGCCAGGAGGCGCATCCCGGAATGACGAGCCGCTACCAGCTGTGCCTGAAACCCGCGCCAAAACTCCGGTTCGGCGCGCCCTGCAAGGTCTCGCCGATCGAGCCGGTGATGCTGACGCCGCCGAACAGTTTCTGCTCGGCGCCGATCTTGCGCAGCCATTTGTCGTCGCTGGAGGACAGGGTCTGGCCGGCGACGAGATTGGTGCCGGTGTCGGCGAGGCTCAGCCTCGCCGATTGATCCATCGCATAATTGCGGGCCTGGTGTCCGGTAATGCCGGGTATCGGCGTGATGCCGTGCTGGATCAGGTGGGTGCCGTTCTGCAAGGTGAGCGAGGTTCGCTCATCCAGCGTCACCGATTTGCTCATCGACGCGCCGAGCCTGCTTTGCTCCTGCGATGGATCGACCCGCGCCTCGACCGCGGTCCTGTCCCAGATCGAACCGAGGCCGGGCGCGGTCATCGCCGCCCATGCCGCACCTGAAGATTGCTGCTCGCCGGTGGTGATTTTCTGCTGCAGCGCCTCGGCGGCGGAAGAGGGCTGCTGCCGGGCGACGGTGAGGTCGGCGCCGACCCGTGTATCCCAAAACGGAATCATCGATTGCCTGACCGATAAAGCCGCCGCGCCATTGGATTTGTCCTGCGCGGACCAGGAGGACGCCGCGCCGTCCCTTTGGGCGCGTCTGGCTTTCGGATCGGCCGGCGCCTTGCCGGCCACAGCCGATGCCGGGTCGAGCTGGCTCCAGTCGATGTCGGAATTGCTCAGGTCGACGGTTTGAGCCGGCGCGCCTTCGGCCTCGGCGTCGGGATTTTCGCTCGCGGCGGCGTTCTCGTCGGCGGAGGTGACGTCCTGATAGATATCCCTGGGCCAGACCGACGGCTGCTCCGCGGCCATTGCCGCGCTTGCGCCTGATAACGCCAGCATCAAGGCCCAGCCTCGAATGCTCATTCCTGTGGTCATGACAGCCCGCCCAAACGACTGGTTGGTACGATAGGGTCACGATTGTTCAAAATTATGGCGGCTCGCATCCCCGAGTCGCGGGGACGACGACCATTTACGTCGCGATCTTCGGCAGGTTGATCGGCCGCCCCAGCGCCTGCTCGACCAGATCGAAGGTATCGATCAGGACCCGGATGCTGCGCAGCCGTCCCGCCTTGAATTGCGCGAAATGGGCGAGCCGCAGGCTGATCGGCTTGTTGGAGTCGATCGCGGTCAGGGAATAGCGGATCATCGACGCCGCCGAATCCACGCCGAGCATGATCGATTCCCGGTCGAAGCGGTGCACCCGCACATTGTCGGCGATCTGCCGGCACACCTCCAGCACGGCGGCCTTGCCGTGGCGGGCGCCCAGAAACGGAAACATGTCGATCGGCCCGTAGATCGCCCATTCGACGTCGTCGTCGATCAGCGGCTCGAGGTCGTGCTGCTGGCGTTCGTTGATGGCGCTGTGCAATGCGCGCGAAAAACGCCAGAGACTGTGCTCTGTCATGGCTGTCACCTGAAACTGGATTTGCAGGACAGCAAGCGGCCCTGAGGGCGTCATCGTCGACGCCGTGCCTTGAATGCTGCATTCCCAACTATTTGAAGCTTCAAGTAATCGGATTTTGGCAAAACGCAACCGATATTTTTGCAACGCACAAATGCCGGCGGCGGGTGTTCGAAAGTTCGTCAAGGTTTTCCGATGCTTATGGGCCTCGGCCGGCCGGTCCGCGCGGAATTATCCGGTTTTGGATTTGTTGCCGATCAGTTCGGCCGAGATGTCGCGTTCGAGGATCTGCTGAACCAGATCGAACGAATCCAGGATCTCATGGATCTTCTCGATGCGGCCGTCGCGAAGCGTGTAAAACGCCGCGATGTCGAATTGCACGATCCGGCCGTTGGCCCGCTTGCGAAAGAATACCCGAATGCTCGCCGCCACCCGGTCCTCTTCGGCGACGAGAAACGGCACCTCGTGGCGCATATCGGAATAGCGGGCGTGGATGGTTCGCCACATCGCGCCGATTTCGGCCTTGCCGTGGCGGTGACCGAGATGCGGCAGGATGTCGATCGGCGCATGGGTGACGAAATCGACGTCGTCGCCGCAGCGCGCCAGCGCGCCCTCGATATCGCCGGAATAGAACGCCTCGAGAAAATTCAGCACGCGCTGCCGGTTGAGATTTTCGGCCATTTTTTTCTCCGCCGGTGTTAGGTCCCGGCTCGCTCTCCCGTCCACGGCAGTGTGAACGGAAACCCTTGACCGGAATCGATCCGATCAAACAACTACAGGTTGATATTCCGTCCGTGGCCGGAAATCAAGACGCTTTACGCCGATCGCGGTGAGATTTTCGCGGAAAGGGACCGGCGCCCGCGACCGGCGCTGTGCTGCGCCGCGAGGCGGTGACCGGCTTGAGCCCTTCGGCCTCAGCCCTTCTTGCCGGGATTTTGGCCCGCGGGCGTCTTGCCGGAGGAGAACGGCGAGGGCGCGGCGCCGCCCTTTTTGAGGTTCTTGTCCGCCTTCGGTTTCTTCTTTTCCTTGTTGCTGCGCATCTGACCCTTGGCCATGACGAAGTCTCCCTGGCGCCCGGTTGAATCGATGGGGCGAGCCGCAACGATAACAAATCCGGATCGGTTTGGGTATGGCGCTTCACAGCCGCCGAAGCCGTCCGTATCCTCAAGCCAGGGAGGGCGACGTTGAGAAGCACCTCCATTCCGGGAGGCAACCATGAAACGCATCGCAACCCTCGTCGCCGCCGGCCTGCTGCTGGCGCTGCCCGCTCTGGCGCACACGCCGCAGCAACCGCCGCATCAGCTTTACGCCGAAGGCGAGCTCAAACTGGAAAGCGGCGAGGCGATCAAGGATTTTTCGATCTCCTATGTCACCCACGGCACGCTGAACGCCAAAAAGTCCAACGCCATCCTGATGGTGACGGCGATCTCCGGCAACCATCACCGCCTCGATTTCATGATCGGGCCCGGCAAGGCGCTCGACCCGCAAAAATATTTCATCATCTGCACCGACGCGATCGCCAACGGCTTCTCCACCTCGCCAAGCAATTCGCGAACCCAGCCGCGCATGGATTTTCCGAAATTCACCATCCGCGACATGGTGCAATCGCAACACCGCCTGCTGAAAGAGAAGTTCGGCATCGACCATGTCGTCGCGGTGGTCGGCCCGTCGATGGGCGGCATGCAGGTGCTGCAATGGGGCGTCAGCCATCCCGATTTCATGGATGCGCTGGTGGCGATGGTGCCGCTGGCGAAGACGCCGGCCTGGACGGTGGCGGTGCTGGAAGCCTCGCGCAAGGCGATCACCAGCGACCTCGCCTGGAATAACGGCAACTACGAATCCCCGCCCGAGAACGGCATAAGGCTGTGGCGCGACATCCTCTCGCTGCTGTCGGCGCGCACGCCGGAGATGTACAGCGCGCAGTTCAAGAACGGCATGGACGTGCTGCCCTGGATGGCGGCGCAGGAAACCGCCTTGCTGAAAGCGTTCGACGCCAACGACTGGATCTACCAGACCTGGGCCTATCAGGCCCACGACGTCGGCACCACACAGGGTTTTAACGGCGACACCGCCAAAGCCCTGGCCTCGATCCGGGCAAAAACGCTGATCCTCACCGGCACCAAGGACCTGCTCAATCCGGAATTCGAGCCGATCGAGATGGGCAAGAACATCCCGAACGCGACCATCAAAACCATCAGCCCCGGCACCGTGACGGGGCACGCAGCGGCCGGCGGCGGGTTTCCCGCGGATGTGGAGTTTTTGAACAGGGAGACGGCGGCGTTTCTCGATGCGGTGACCGAGGGCGGCAAGAAGCTGGATTGAGGGGAACGCGCGGCGCTCTTTCTTGACCTCTCCCCGCTCTTGTGCGGGGAGAGGTCGAAGCCGAAGCGCAGCGAAGGCTTCGGGTGAGGGGCGAGGCAGTGCGGTAAATACGTGCGACGGACTCTCGGGCCGTGCCTGTTGCGTCGAAGGCCTTCCGACCCGAAAGGTCTTCGATCTGGCAACGCAGTGCCCGGCCCCTCACCCGGCGCTTCGCGCCGACCTCTCCCCGCGAAAGAGCGGGGCGAGATTAAGAGGTGCCTCGCTTCAAATTTCGATTCGACGATTCAAACAGCCGAGCTTCCGCATTCTCGCGGCGCGAATGCGTCCGAGTTTTGCCAAAACTCCTCGCCGGCGAAGCTGAGCCGGCGGGGGTGGAGCGGCGGGAGGCGCCAGGGTGCAGTGACGTAGCACCCTTGAGGCGGAAGGCACCCGCCTCGCGCAGCTAGCCGCGCGCGCCCAGTGACGCAGGGCGCGGCGCCTCCCGGCGCTCCACCTTGGCCACCACCTGTCGGCCGGTCCGGGTTGCCCCATTCCAGCCAGCTCTCGCTCTGCCCACTTCGGAATCCATGGCAATCCGGAAAATTTAATGTTGATGAACGGCGACCCGCGAACTGGAACGCACCCGCCGCGGCCCGCGTTATCCCGGACAGCCAGGAGACCGCGCATGACCAGAACCATCCAGCCCGTCCCGGAAGACAACAAGAGCCACAAGGGCCCCGGCAGCGAACCCGAAGTCGCGCTCGACACCACCAAGGGCCACCGCGACGACGAAAAGCAGAACATCCGCGAGCAGGGCGACCACGGCAATATGGTGCAGAACACCAGCAATCGAAGGAGCGGGTGAGGGCGCCCAGTCGTCTTTTGCCGGGAGTCGACCCGGGCAATCGATGCCTGAATATTTTCGCGAGAATGGATGCGCCGGTCTTCTTTACGCCAGAGGGGTGTCACCCTGCAGGCGAGCCATTCGAGCACGCCGGCACAGGCGCGCGCATGGCATCCCGGCAGATGCCAAGCCTTTTCCTTTTTCGTCGAAGCAGGGAACGGCACATGCCGCAGTTCCCTGAAGTCCTTGACTTGCTACTATAAATTGCCAACAATGAAATTGCGATCGGCCATGAATTTTCGGACCGACGTTATTCTAATGATCGATATTGAGGAGGCTGACCCATGCTTCGAATATTCGCCCTTTCAGTTGCTGCGATCGTCGTCACGAATACCGCTAACGCCCAGACATTGATGGTGCCTGTTCCTTCCGGCAACGAACTGCAGCCCGAATTGCTGAACGGCAAACCCGCCGATCCGAAAGTCTGGCCGGTCAACCTCAAGTTCGAGAGTGCGGGAGGTTTGTGCACCAGCACGATCATCGGCGAGAAAGCCGTGCTGACCGCGGGCCATTGCGTCCCCAACCAGTCTCAAGCGCGGGTATTTTTCAATAACAGCCTGACCACGGTGACCTGCCATCATCATCCGCAATACAAGGGTCCGAGCTGTCTCACCGCGCGAACGACGGCGGAGGTCAAGGGCTGTACGGCGGATATCGCATTGTGCGTGGCCGACACGGCGTTTTCCTCTCAGCCAGGGGGGCAGCCGGTCAAGTTCGAGACCATCAACAGCGATCCGGCGCTTCTCAAGAAAGACGGCCCGATCACGCTACTGGGGTTTGGCTGCACCGAGGCCGGTGGCGGCGTTAGCTCGATCCTGCGCACGGGCCTCGCAACGGTGACGTCGCTGTCGGTGCCGGGAGCGTCCGCAAACCCGGCGAACACCATGCAGGAATACATCATCGCGCAAGGTGGCGCCGCGCTGTGTCAGGGCGACAGCGGGGGAACGGCGTTCAACAGCCAGAATCCGGACCGCAAGGTGGTGGCTGTGAATTCGCGCGGCAACATCCAGACCATCTCGTTTCTGACCAGCACCAGCGACCCGCACGTCCAGGATTTTTTCAAGGCGTTCAGCGGGCCGCCGCGCAATCTGGAGATCTGCGGCGTTACCCCTGGAGCGAAGAACTGCAAATAATGTGAGGTAGCCGACGTGTCAGGAAAACGCCGCCTTGCCGGCGGCCTGGTGCTCGGCGGCATCGTTGCGTGTGCCGCCGGCCCGGCCCTGCCGCAGGAGAGGATCAACAATCTTCCGCATCAGGGCATCCTGGCGCTGCGCGCGCCCGGCCAGCTCGACGTCACGATCATCGACGCCATTGCCGAGGTCGGGGCGAAGCAGGTCGTCAGGTTTCCGGCCGGCGGCGACGTTGCGGGTTTTATCGGCCGCAAGTGCGGCAAGCCATCGCTCACCGTCGCCGTCCATCCGCGCTATCGCGAGAAACTGATCGCGGAGAACCGGACCGGGGTCGCGGCCGAGTCCGATCCCCTGGCGCCGACTGAAGACAGAACCCTGACGCTGCCGGCATGCGCCTCCAGATTCGCCATTCGGTATGCGGAGTTCGAGGTTCCGAACGGCGTTCAGGCGCTGATGCAGAAACTGTCGATACCGTTCGATCTCGCACGGTATCAGCGGCTGACCGACGCGCCGAACTTCACAAATGCGATAACGGAGGAATACGGGAAACTGCGTGCCAGCCCTTATCCCGACGGTCCGGTCTGTCGCGCCGCGGATATGGTGTCGTTTTTCGCCTGCGTCAACGCCATCGAAACCGCCTACATCAATCGCGACCGCATCAAGACGTCGAACCAGATCACCGGCAAGCTGAAGGTCGCCGTTGCGCCCGTGGAGGGAGCGCTGAGCCGGGTTCCTATTGCGGCCGAGAAGGCCGACCAGTTGATGACGGTGGTTGCGCTGCCCGAAAATGAAAAAGCGCAGTACCAGAGCGCCAGCGGCATTTCGAACCTGACGCCGGTAACCTCGTCCTCCCCGACCGCTTCCGTCGCGCAGCCCATTGCCGGGGTCGATACGGTCACCATCACCGCGTCCGCAGCCAGCGGACCTCCTCCGGCGGTCCCCGCACTTCCCACCGCGACGTCGCAATCGGCGGCTCGCTTTCTGCCGCGCACGGCCGCTGCTACCGCCGCGGCTGCCGCACCGCCGCCGCCCCTGTCAGGCCAGGTCGAGAATGAGGTAAAGTTCGTCACCGCCGTGGCGGATGTCACAAGGTTCGATCCCGCCTGCTCGGATGCACACCGGCTGGAGGCGAACAAGGGGCGATGGCCGTTCGATGCGCGTGAAATCATGCGCGTGCTGGCGCTCGGTTACCGGGAGGTCGGGCAGGCCGAGCCGCGCGTCCTTGTGGTGGACACCGGCTTCGATTTCACCGGGGACGGGGGCAAGACCCTTCCGGTTCCGGAGCGATATATTTTTCCCAGGGACAGTTTCGCGATCAGTCAGGACAGAGACAACAGCAGCGGAGATGGTATTGTCGGCGACCACTTCCAGTTCGCCGGCGTCAATCTGGCTTCGGGGACACCATCCTCGGCAACGCATATTCTGGATAAGCCGCAGCAGCGCTCGCACGGCCTTGCCGTCACGACCCTGGCGCTGGGAGGCCCCGACCTGCGATATCACCGCAATCTCAAGCTCCTGAGGACCAAGGTCGGCATTGCGAGCCTGATCTCGACCGCCGATGCCAATGCCGTCCTTACCAAGGCTCATCTCGACCGGATCCTGCAATATGCTAAACCGTCAGTTAACGATTTTAGGATTATCAACCTGAGCCTCAGTACCCAGGACAGGCTACAGGGGTTTGCTGATCAAATAAAAAACAGCGAGCACCGGGTGTTCGTCGCGGCGGCAGGCAATGACGCCATTGCAGGCAAGCCGCTGCACGAACAGAACAGTGCTATCTATCCCGCCGCGCTCGGCGGTAAACCGACCGCGCGCACCGTGAGCGAGTCTGTCGTCATCACGGTCGGCGCCCATAAAGGTGACGGCAAGCGGGCCGGCTTCTCGTATTTCAGCGATAGTAAAGTGGATCTGCTGGCGCCCGGCTGCATGGTCCCCTCCTATGAATTGCGCAGGCAGGGCGACGGCTGGGCCGATCCGCTGCGCGTCGTCGAATCGTTTGTAACGGGAACTTCTTTCGCCGCGCCGCTGGTGTCGTTCTTTGCCTCGGTGCTGATGACGGATGTCGGCCAGGCTGAACCTGGCATCGTCAAGGAACGTGCCTTGGTAGGAACCGACTTCGACTCCGATCTCGTGGACGACGCATTTTCCTCCGGCCGGCTCAATCCTGCAAAGATGTTGAGCGCCGGTTTCGACGTGCTGGAAACGGTCATCGACGGCGAGCGGCGAACCCGCTTCGGTACGGTCAAGAACAAGGACGCGCTGCCGAAGGTCGCGTGCAGCAGCATGCCCGTCGCCTTCAAGGATGTCAGAAAGCTGGCGCGCGACGCGGCGAAAAACAAGGTTCTGCTGATCTCGAACCCCGACCGCAACGTCCCGTCAAACCTGGGGCGGGGGATCTGCGACCTCCCCACGGTACTGCAAAGCATAAAATATCAGTTCGATGATGCCGAGACCGGCGAGACCGACCTCAGCTTCGATGCCGCCACCCAGGTCGTGGATTACGTCGCGAAGCGATGAGTCGCGAGAAGTGCGGCCGGGCGGCGCGTGAGGCCGTTTCCAGGAAGGTTCGCCTCAGCCGCAAGCGCCCGGGCCCCCGCCGCGGCTCGCGCCGGTGGCCGCGCATTTGCTTGCAATCGGGAAGGACGCGCGGTTTCACCTGAAGGAGCCGTCGCAATCGATCGACCACGCCGACTCGCTTTACGGCGCGGACGGGTTGCCATCGTGATCGGCCATAGTCGCGATCCGGTCGCGAGCCGTCGGTTGGTGCGTCTCGCGTGAAGCCCTTACCGCTTCTTCCACCCGCCCCGATGTCCGGGCGCCCCTCCGGTGGAGCGGCCGCTGAACTCGGGGCCGGACTGGCGCGAATTGGTAGGCTGGAAGATTTTGCTCTCGGTTCCGGGCCCCATTTCGTCGAGCGACGGTTTGCGCGCGCGGCCGGGACGATAGGGCAGCGATTCCGGTCCGTGCATTTCGTCGAGATGCGGCTTGTGGACTTTTGAAGGGCTACCCGCCCGCGGCGTGTTGTTGCCGCCGCGCTTGCCGGAGCCGCGCGGCAGGTTCGCCGCCGCGCCGTATTGCTTCGCCCCCGCATAGGCGCCGGCCTTGCCTTGCACCACCCGCTGCTTCGCCGTGGGATCATCCACCACCGCCAGCTCCGTCGCCCGCAGCCGCTTCACCTCGTCGCGCAGTCTCGCGGCTTCCTCGAAATTCAAATCCGCGGCGGCCTCGCGCATCCTCGTTTCCAGATCATGCAGCACCGCCTCGAAATTATGCCCGATGCTGATGACGTCGTCGGCGATGCCGCCGCCGCCGATCTCCACCAGCACATGGTCGCGTTCGTAGACGGAGTTCATGATGTCGTGGATCGAGCGCTTGATGCTCTCCGGCGTGATGCCATGAAGCGTGTTGTATTCGACCTGTTTTTCGCGGCGGCGGTCGGTTTCGGCGATGGCGCGTTCCATCGAGCCGGTGATCTGGTCGGCATAGAGGATCACCTTGCCGTCGACGTTGCGCGCGGCGCGGCCGATCGTTTGAATCAGCGAAGTCTCGCTGCGCAAAAATCCTTCCTTGTCGGCGTCCAGGATCGCGACCAAAGCGCATTCGGGAATATCGAGGCCTTCGCGCAACAGGTTGATGCCGACCAGCGCGTCGAACGCGCCCAAGCGCAGATCGCGGATGATCTCGATGCGCTCGATGGTGTCGATGTCGGAGTGCATGTAGCGCACGCGGATGCCCTGCTCGTGCAGATACTCGGTGAGGTCCTCCGCCATGCGTTTGGTCAGCACGGTGACCAGCGAACGATAGCCGGCCTGGGCGGTGGCGCGGACCTCGCCGACGAGATCGTCCACTTGCGTGCGCGCCGGGCGGATGTGCACCGGCGGATCGATCAGCCCGGTGGGGCGGATCACCTGCTCGACGAACACGCCGCCGCTTTCGTTCAGCTCCCACGCGCTCGGCGTCGCCGACACCGCGACCGATTGCGGGCGCATCATGTCCCATTCCTCGAAGCGCAGCGGCCGGTTGTCCATGCAGGACGGCAAGCGAAAACCGTATTCCGCCAGCGTCGCCTTGCGGCGGAAATCGCCTTTGAACATGCCGCCGATCTGCGGCACGGTGACGTGGCTCTCGTCGGCGAAGACCAAAGCGTTGTCGGGGACGTATTCGAACAGCGTCGGCGGCGGCTCGCCGGGGCGGCGGCCGGTGAGATAGCGCGAATAGTTTTCGATGCCGGCGCAGCTGCCGGTGGCTTCCATCATTTCCAGGTCGAAGGTGGTGCGCTGCTCCAGCCGCTGCGCTTCCAGAAGGCGGCCCTGGTTGTGCAGCTGGTCGAGCCGCCATTTCAGCTCGGATTTGATCGCCTTGATGGCCTGGATCAGCGTCGGCCGCGGCGTCACGTAATGCGAATTGGCGTAGATTTTGATGAATTCCAGTTCGTCCTGCTTGTGGCCGGTGAGCGGATCGAACTCCTCGATGGTCTCCACCACGTCGCCGAACAGGTTGACGCGCCAGGCGCGGTCCTCGTAATGCGCCGGAAAAATGTCGATGACGTCGCCGCGCACCCGGAAGGTGCCGCGGGCAAAATCGGCCTGGGTACGCTTGTACTGCAGCGCCACCAGGTCTGATATCAGCGCGCGCTGGTCGATGCGCTCGCCCTTCTTCAGCGCAAAGGTCATTGCGGTGTAGGTCTCGACCGAGCCGATGCCGTAGATGCACGACACGGAAGCCACGATGATGACGTCGTCGCGCTCCAGCAGCGCCCGCGTCGCCGAATGGCGCATGCGGTCGATCTGCTCGTTGATCGAGGAATCCTTTTCGATGTAGGTGTCGGTGCGCGGGACGTAGGCTTCCGGCTGGTAGTAGTCGTAGTACGAGACAAAGTATTCCACCGCATTGTCGGGAAAGAAGCTCTTGAACTCGCCATAGAGCTGCGCCGCCAGCGTCTTGTTCGGCGCCAGGATGATGGCGGGGCGCTGCGTCGCCTCGATCACCTTGGCCATGGTGTAGGTCTTGCCCGAGCCGGTGACGCCGAGCAGCACCTGGGTGCGGTCGTTGCGCGAAATGCCTTCGACCAGTTCCTTGATCGCGACCGGCTGGTCGCCCTTCGGCTCGTATTCGGATTTGATCACGAAGCGCTGGCCGCCTTCGGATTTTTCCGGGCGCGGCGGGCGATGCGGCGCCCAGATTTTTACCCCTCCGTCCTCGCCCTTGAACTCGGGCCGTCCTTCGCGGATCAGCGCTTCCAGCGCGTCCGCGGTGGCGGCGACGCCGAGCGCCTCCATCTTGTTGCGCGGCGGCCGCGCCATCGCCTCGGCGTCCTCCTCCTCGGTGGTGAAGCCGAGCTGTTTTGCCAGCTCCGGATCGAGCGTGGGAATGGTGGCGGCGGTGCCGTAATTGGCCGGCGCGAATTCGGATTGAGGGGATTCGCCGAGGCCTGCGGGGGTTGCCGCATCCCGCTTCGCCACATCCTCACTCGTCCCACGCGTCGATTTGCGCGCGCGATGCATCGCGGCTTCGCCGCCGGAGCGGCGGTCCTTGGAATTATCCGGCGGCGGCTGCAGGCCGGTGCCCGAGCCCATACCGGCGTCGCCGCGATTGATGGCAGGATTCAGCAGTTCCGCCAGCGCCGGCCCGATCGGCTGCACGTCCGGGCGATGCGCCTTGGATTTCGGGGTTTTGCCGGGCTTTTTGGGATTTTGTGGATTCTTCGCCATGGGGCGAATATGGGATGAGTCCGGCTGACATAAAAGGGTAAAACCAGCGGCGGCTCGGCAGTGTTCGACGTGCGAAATCCAGGCTTTTTTTCGGGGATGGATCGATGGCAGCGCGGCCAGATGTTTTTGAAAGCGACGCACCCTATCAACGCAAGCGCGTTGAAAGCTGGGGCGAGTTTCAGCGGCATATCGAAAATTATCTGGACGGGAATTACCTGTTCCGCGGCGTCGCGGTCGTCGACTATCCGCTCGTTTCGTCGGTCGGCCGGCAACGCGATGGCTACGGCTACTCGCCGGGTATTGAACGGGCCTTGTTTGATCAGTTCAAGCGCGAGGCGCTGCCGTTTCTCGCCGTGCGGCCCGAAACCGACTGGGAGTGGCTGGCGCTGGCGCAACACCACGGCGTCCCCACGCGACTGCTCGACTGGTCCGAATCGCCTTCGGTCTCGTTGTTCTTCGCGGTTTGGGGCAATGACGAAAAGGATGCCGGCCTCTATGTCGTTCGGCGGCCGGATACGGTGAAAGAGCTGGCAAAGGATCCATTCACCGTCAACGAGGTTCGTTTTTTCTATCCCGGCTACGTGACGCCGAGACTGGTGTCGCAGCGCGGCTTGTTCACCGTCCATCCCGATCCGGAGAAGCCCTACAAAAGGGATGACATGCACCAGATTATCATCGGAAAGGAATGCAAGGCCGACTTCAGGAAGAAACTCGATTCCAGCGGCACGCATCATGCAGCTATTTTCGTCGATCTCGACGGACTGTCGCGACGGCTGGTGGCGGTGCAGGGTTACAGGATGGCGCGAGTGCCGCTGTCGGCCATGCCCGTGCCAACCGAGGCTGCGATCGAACGCGCCCAGATTGTGAGCGGACTTGAAGCTTCCGCAAAAGCGCCACCACCGGTTCGCAAGATCAACCCGGACGACCCGCAAAAGGGGCTATGGGGTGGCAAGAGCTCAAGTAATGGCTGGACCGTTACCGCGAAAGTCATTGAGGCAGAGACCGACTGGTTTCAAACCAGGCTGTTCGTTTGTGCGCAGCCCGGTTCACGAAAGAGGCTGTCCGGGACCGTTACGTTTTTTCTGCACAATTCATTTGCCAAGCCGATCCGTAAGGTCAACGCGGTTGACGGCGCGGCCGCCCTGCGAACGTGGTCATATGGGGCCTTCACAGTGGGGGTCATGATTCATGTCGACGGAACCACGCTCGAGCTTGACCTGGCGGAGCTCGAGGACGCGCCGAAAAAATTTCGCGAGAGATAGCGTCGAGGGGACGACGTTTGCGCCTGCGCCGACGGTCCGGGAAGGTGTCTTCTTCATGGCCGGAAATATGGGATAAGTCCGGCTAAGCAAGATGACAAAGATCCAAAGGAAACGCGCGATGAACCAGCTCCGCAACGCATTGTCGTTGGTGACTGTATTGGCTTGCTCCGCCCTGGCGATCGGGCCGCTATTAGCCCAATCCCGCGACGCGGAACCCGCGACGCGCGCCGCCAACGACGCCTTCCTCACATCGCTGCCGTTTTCCGACCGCGCCGATTTCGACGACGCCAAACGCGGGTTTATCGCCACGCTGCCGGACGGCGTAATCGCCGGTCCCGGCGGCAGACCGGCGTTCGATACAAAACCCTATGCCTTCCTGCAGAAGGACGAGGTGCCGGCGACGGTCAATCCGAGCCTGTGGCGGCAGGCGCAGCTCAACGCCGTCAACGGCCTGTTCAAGGTCACCGAGCGCGTCTATCAGGTGCGCGGGCTCGACATCGCCAACATGACCATCATCGAGGGCGATAGCGGGTTGATCCTGATCGACCCGCTATTGGCGAACGAGACCGCGAAGGCCGCGCTCGATCTTTATCTTGCGAACCGCCCCGCAAAACCCGTTGCCGCGGTGATCTACAGCCACAGCCATGCCGATCATTTCGGCGGTGCCAAGGGCGTGATGTCCGCTGAAGACGCCGCATCGGGTAAGGTAAAAGTGATCGCGCCGGATGGCTTCATGGAACATGCGGTGGCGGAGAACATCATCGCCGGCAACGCCATGCGCCGCCGCGCGCAATACCAGTTCGGCAGCACGCTCCCGGTCGGCGAACGCGCGCAGGTCGATACCGGGCTCGGCAAGGCGCTGTCGATCGGCACCATTTCGCTGATCCCGCCCAACGATGTCATCAAGCAAAGCTATGAGACCCGCACCATCGACGGCGTCGAGATCGAATTCCATCTGGTGCCGGGCTCGGAGGCGCCGGCCGAGATGATCATGTATTTTCCGCAGTTCAAGCTGCTGAACATGGCGGAAGACGCCAACCACACCATGCACAACCTCTACACCATCCGCGGCGCCGAGATCCGCGACGGAAGGCTGTGGTCGCGCTATATCGGCGAGGCGATCGAGCGCTATGGCGACAAGACCGACGCGGTGATCGCGCAGCATCACTGGCCGATCTGGGGCAATGCGCGCGTCGTCGCGTTCCTGAAGAAGCAGCGCGATCTCTACAAGTTCATCCACGACCAGAGCGTGCGGCTGCTGAATCACGGCCTGACCTCGACCGAGATCGCCGAGCAACTGAAACTGCCGCAAAGCCTCGCCAATGACTGGGCCTCGCGCGGCTATTACGGCACGCTCAGCCACAATGCCAAGGCGGTGTATCAGTTCTATCTCGGCTGGTACAACGCCAATCCCGCCGACCTCAATCCTTTGCCGCGTGTAGAGATGGCCAAGAAGCAGGTGGAGTATATGGGCGGCGCCGACGCCGTGCTGAAGCGCGCCCGCGACGATTTTGCCGCCGGGCAATACCGCTGGGTCGCCAGCGTCGCCAGCCAATTGGTGTTCGCCGATCCGTTGAACAAGGACGCGCGGAATCTCGGCGCCGACGCGCTGGAGCAGCTCGGCTACCAGAGCGAGGCCGCGACCTGGCGCAACGCCTATCTGCTCGGCGCCGCCGAGTTGCGTCGCGGCGTTCCCGCCGCCGAGCGCGGCGCGGGCGCGAACGCCGAGCTGCTCAAGGGCGTCTCGATCGATCTCGCCTTCGATTTCCTCGGCGTGCGATTGAATGCAGGCAAGGCCGAGGGCAAGACCATCGTGATCAACTGGACCTTTACCGATCTCAACCAGAGCTATGTGATGAACCTGGAAAACTCGGCGCTGACCCACACGTCCGGAAAACTCTCCGGCAAGGCCGACGTCAGCGTCACACTGACCCGCGCCACGCTCGACGCCATCACGCTGAGGCAGCGCACGTTTGCCGGCAGCATCGCCAGCGGCGACGTCTCGATCTCGGGCAATCCGCTGAAACTCGGCGAATTGTTCGGATTGCTCGACGAGTTCTCGCCGGGGTTCGAGGTGGTCGAGCCGAGGAAGGTGAGGGTGGAGTAGGGCGGGGCGCCGAGCGCCCCCGACCGTCATTGCGAGCGAAGCGAAGCAATCCAGAGCCGCGCACGCGGAAGGGCTGGATTGCTTCGTCGCAAGAGCTCCTCGCAATGACGTTTTGGGCGGGTTGTTCGGATCACGAAGACCCGTCTACAATGTCCCTCGATCATTCCACGCTTGTGAGGCCCCCCATTGCCCGCCGACATCAATCCGCTCGCCGGCAAAGCCGCGCCCCCATCCATGCTGGCGAACGTGCCGCGGCTGGTGACGGCGTATTTTGCCAACCGGCCTGATCCCAAGGTCGCCTCGCAGCGGGTGGCGTTCGGCACCTCGGGGCATCGCGGAAGCGCGTTCAACAACGCGTTCAATGAGGCGCATATCCTGGCGATCAGCCAGGCGCTGTGCGACCACCGGCAGCGCAGCGGCATTGGCGGCCCGCTGTTCGTCGGCATCGACACCCACGCGCTGGCGGAGCCGGCGCTGGCGAGCGCGCTCGAAGTATTCGCAGCCAATGGCGTCACGGTGATGATCGATGCGCACGACGGCTACACGCCGACGCCGGTTATTTCTCACGCGATCCTTACCTATAACAAGGGCCGCGAGCGCTGCCTCGCCGACGGCGTGGTGATCACGCCGTCGCATAATCCGCCGGAGGATGGCGGTTTTAAATACAATCCGCCCAATGGCGGGCCGGCGGACACCGACATCACCGCGGGGATCGAGCGCGCTGCCAATGCCTTTCTTGAAAACGGTCTCAGCGGCGTGAAGCGCATCCCGTATGACCGCGCGCGCAGATCGCCTGACGTGCATCGCTACGATTACATCGTACCCTATGTCGCCGACCTCGCCAATGTGGTCGACATGGAAGCTATCCGTTCGTCGGGCGTAAAAATCGGCATCGATCCGTTGGGCGGCGCCGGGGTGCATTACTGGCAGCCGATCATCGAGCGCTATGGTCTCGCCGCCACCATCGTCAGCGACGCGGTCGATCCGACCTTCCGCTTCATGACGCTCGACTGGGACGGAAAAATCCGCATGGACTGCTCCTCGCCTTACGCGATGGCGCGGCTGATCGGCATGCGCGAGAAATTCGACGTTGCCTTCGCCAACGATACCGACGCCGATCGCCACGGCATCGTGACCCGCTCCAACGGGTTGATGAACCCGAACCATTTTCTCGCTGGCGCGATTGCCTATCTGTTCGCGCATCGCCCGAAGTGGAGCACGGGCAGCGCGGTGGGCAAGACCATCGTCAGCAGCGCGATCATCGACCGCGTCGCGAAAAAGCTCGGCCGCGCGCTGGTCGAAACCCCGGTGGGTTTCAAGTGGTTCGTCGAGGGCTTGAGCGGCGGATCGTTCGGCTTCGCCGGCGAGGAAAGCGCCGGCGCCTCGTTCCTGCGCCGCGACGGCTCGGCGTGGACCACCGACAAGGACGGCATCATTTTAGGGTTATTGGCCGCCGAGATGACCGCGCAGACCGGCCGCGACCCGAGCCGGCTGTTCGATGATCTGACCCGAGAACTCGGTACGCCGTTTTACGAGCGGATCGACGCGCCCGCGACACCGGCGCAAAAGAATCTGCTGAAGGCGTTGTCGCCTGAGAAGCTCGGCATGAAAGAACTTGCCGGCGAGCCGGTTCGCAGCGCGCTCACCGCCGCGCCGGGAAACGGCCAGCCGTTCGGCGGCATCAAGGTCTCGACCGACAACGGCTGGTTCGCCGCGCGGCCGTCGGGCACCGAGGATGTCTACAAGATCTATGCGGAAAGCTTCCGCAGCGAGGCCCACTTGCGGCAAATTCAGCAGGAAGCGCAGGCCGCGATCGCACGGGCGTTTTCGTAGCCCGGATGAGCCAACGGGTCGCGCGAATGCGCGCCCGATGATAAACTCCGCGATATCCGGGATCGGCCTCCTCAAACCCCGCTGCGCTCATCCGGGCTACGGCGCTAGCCGCCGGCTGCGCGGCTACGGGATTCCCCTGATGTGAACGAGCATGGCCTTGGCGACCGCCGCCATTGCCTTGGTCCGGTTGGCAATCGCATCCGGGCCGGAAACCAGCAGCTTGTCGGCGGCCTTGTTGCTGATGAATTCGGCTTCGAAGTAGGCGCTCCGGCACATCTTTGCCACCGAACCTGCCTGGTTGTTGCCGAGCGAATTGTCGTTCAGAACGCCAAGCGACCCGGGTTCGGTTTGGGTATCCGGCTTCACCCCCCGGTCGTTGGCGCCTGTTGGATCAATCGCCTTGAGCGCGCCGAACAGGGCGGCGTGGACGGCATTCGCGAAGGCGATGTCGTCCTGCAAATTGAGATTGGTATTCGCCGCGGCGCGGAAAAACGTCTCGGTTCCTCTGGTCGCCAGTTTTTTCGAGCCATTGAAGTGCAGGCAGAGAAAAAGTTTCGCATGATTGGCGGCGGCCACCTTGGCGCGATCCTTGATGCCGACATTGACATCCGTGGTCCGTGTCAGCACCACCTTGACCGTCTCATTGGCATTCGCCGCCTGCTTCAGCAGTTCGTCGCGAAGAATCAGGCAGAAATCCAGCGCCAGTTTCTTTTCCTTGACGCCAGTGAAGCTGATGGCGTTGTTGGGGGAACTGCCGCCCACAGTTGTGGTGCCGCCATGACCGGGATCGATCACGATGGCTCCGAGGTTGGTTGCGGCGGCGGTCTCCGCGCCTGCGGCGACGTTCGCTGCAACGAGGGCGTTCGGTCCCTGCACCTGGTCCAGCAGTTCGGTCGCTTCCGGGACCAGGGCCAGCACCTTGTCGGCGTATTTTTTCGACGGCGTATAGATCGGCCCGATGAAGCGGATGAAATCCTCCGCGGTGTCGGTATGCTCCTCCCAGCCGGAATAGGGCGAGCGGTTGAGAAAGGCCCAATATCCCGCGATGAAACTCTCGACGGTCGCAAACTTGCAATAGAAATCGACGCCGTCATTCGCCTTGTATTTGATCTTGGTGGCGTAGGCCGCCATTTCCTTCCGCCATTTGAGGCCGCCGAAGTTGTAATGCAGTTTTGCGAGTTTCGACGTTGCCCGTCCGCTTTCGAGCATCCACTGCGCGAGGGTGACGGCGCGCAACTGCGGATATCGAATGCCGTCGCCGGCGTAAATGGTCGCGAGTTTCAGCAACAGATTGTTGGCCGCCATGATCGTCTCCTGAATAAATATCTGTGAAAACCTCAGTGCCCGTCGAAAGCATCAAGTCCGATTGCATTTGTCATTCTTAACGTCGCGGATGACTTTCATCGACGGCGATCGGGTTTTCGTCCGCCCGGGCGCCGCAGGGAAGGAGCAGGAAAGCCAGTGCCCCCGCGCCGAGGAAATTCCGCGCACGTTGATCCATGGCTGAAAGCACCTTCAATAATATTCAATATCCCGCAATGCCGGACATTCGAATGTCGCGGAGCACAACTGTCAAGTGCAGGCAGTTGCGACAACTTCGCTCAGTTGTTGCACGATTCAGCCCGCGTCTGGCCGGTGGCAGTCGTTGCGGCTGCGAGCTTCACATTTTCGCGTGTCGCTACAAGACCATTGACTCGCGCGGGCGGAGTGGATGACATTCATGCATCCGCATCCACTTCAAGGGTGCCATCCCGTTCATCACAGCCAGGAAACGCCCCGATGATCGACCTTCATTACTGGACGACGCCGAACGGCCACAAGATCACGATGTTTCTCGAGGAGGCCGGGCTTGCCTACAAGATTTTCCCGGTCAACATCGGCAAGGGCGATCAGTTCAAGACGGAATTCCTGGCGATCGCGCCGAACAACCGCATTCCGGCGATGGTCGACCACGAGCCGAAGGGCGGCGGCAAGCCGATCTCGATTTTCGAGTCCGGCGCGATGCTGCTGTATCTCGCGGAAAAAACCGGCAAGTTCCTGCCCGCCGATCTCTACGGCCGTTACGACGCGATCCAGTGGGTGTTCTGGCAGATGGGCGGGCTTGGGCCGATGGCCGGGCAGAACCACCATTTCCGCAACTACGCGCAGGAAAAAATCAAATACGCCATCGACCGCTACGTCAACGAGACCAACCGGCTCTACGGCGTGCTCAACAAGCGGCTGAAGGATCGCGAATTCATCGCCGGCGATTATTCGATCGCCGACATGGCGAGCTATCCCTGGATCGTGCCCTACAAGAACCAGGAGCAGAATATCGACGACTTCCCGAACCTGAAGCGCTGGCTGGAAACCATCATGGCGCGGCCCGCCACCGAGCGCGCCTACGCCAAGGCCAAGGAGGTCAATCCGAACTTCGGCCAGCCCGCGATCCGCACCGACGAGGAGCGCAAGCTGCTGTTCGGACAGACCGCGGCGGTGGTGAAGTGACGCAACGCGTCATACGCGGGCTTGACCCGCGTATCCATCACGCTTCGCAAGAGTCTTTCGAAGAGGATGGATTGCCGGGTCAAGCCCGGCAATGACGCTCATTTAATCGCGGCGCCATCATCGGCGTTCGCCGGGACGACGTGGGAAAAGGCCTTTGCGATTGACCGGCGTCATCGCGAACTCCGGGCAGACGCGCGCTGCCGCGGCGCGCAAACCGGCGACTCGTTGAACCAGGGGCCGACGAATTGCTGCAGGTCGCCGCGCACCGCGGCCGGAAAATCGGCCCTTACGATGCCTTGCTCCTGAAACGCGTTGGCCAGCGATGCCTGGACGCGAAGGTCGAGCGGAGTGGTAAACGTCGCAGTCGCTTCCTGCAGCTTCTTGTCGCCGCAGAACACCGTCATGCTGCCCGAGTGCGAGCACTGCAGCTTGTCCTTCCATGCATGGATATAGGCGGTCAGCGCCGTGACCAGATTCAATTTCGTGTACTCGCCGCAAGGCGCCATGGCATAGGCATCGGCCGCTGTCAGGACTTCCATCCGTATCCTGTCGAGCTTGGGATTGTCGTCGCCGCGCATGGTATGGGTGGCTTCCCACATCTTGCGCTCGTAATCCTTTGCGCCTTGCCCGACGAATGTGGAATGCAGCGCTGACGGTATCGCGCCGCCGCTGGCCACACTGATCGCTGCCGCCTCGAATGCCTTGCCGGGGTTGTAAAATGCGCGGATGCCCCATGTCACGCCGCCAAATCCCGCGACGCAGGCCAGGAAGGTGCAGAGAATGAAACGAAACATGCCGACGCCCCCGCTGGATGTGTCGGGTGCAATATGCACGTTTCGGCTTAACGATCGGTAGCGTCTTGCGGGCGCGTTCGCCGAGGGTAATCGAAACGTAAACCGGTTCGTTGCAATTTTTAGAACTTTACGCCGCGCCAATACAGCATTGCCGGCGCCGCACGAAGGTCGGGCAATCCTGCAACGGGGCTGCCATTTTCACAATTTGTTGTCCGGCAAGAACCTTCCCATGCCTCAATATTTTGAATGCTGGAGGCGGCGTAATCCCGCCCATCGAGGAACCCGGAAACGAGGGATGGCATCATGCGAGCACCCCGATTTGTCGTGATCCCGGTGATGTCGCTTGCCTGCGGCATCGCCATGCAGCAGGCCGCGCATTCGCAGAACTATCGCGGCACGCTGCAACAGCAGCTTGCCTGCACGCCCGACGTGCTGAGCCTTTGCGGCGATCAGATCCCGGATACCAACCGCATCGTCGCCTGCCTGCGGCAAAACACGCCGCAGCTCAGCGACGGCTGCCGGGCGGTGTTCGAGTCGAATGCCGGCGTGCCGCAGCAGGCTTCGCCGCAGCAGGCTTTACCGCAGCAGGCTTTACCGCAACCGCCGTCACAGGTTCGCCGCGGCGACCTGCAGCGGCGCAGCGACGGCCGCTACTGAAGTTCTCAGAACTGCAGGCAGGTCAGCAAGCCGACATAGCTCGGCGTACCGCCGACCGTGTTTTGCGACACGCAGCCCGCCCGCTTCGCCGCCGCAAATTTCGGCCATTGCTTCTGCAACTGCCCGAACGCCTGCTTCTCATCCCGCACGCAGCTTTTCATCGACACGGTGACGGCAAGGCCGGACGCCGCGGCATGGTCGAGCCGGCAGGTCCGCGCCATGTCGTATTTCGGCACGCTGTCGGCGATCGCCGCCGTCGCAAACAGAAGCGATCCGAGGACGACAAGCGGAAACGGAATTCGCATTTTGCTCTCCTGATCTGGACCGGTCAGCAATCGTTGTAGAACAGGCACGAATACGGCGTCGCATACGTGCCGTACGGATATGGTTGACGCCAGAGGTAGGCGGGATCGACGGGATCGACGATCACCGCCGCCGGGATGCCATAGCTGTTGATGTAGGGCGCATAGCCGTAGCGGCCGTAGGCGTAGGGCCGGGCGTCATAGGCCAGCGGCGGGCCGGAGACGATGGTGGTGCGGTAGCTGTAATGCGCGCGCGGCAGGCCCGCGGGCAGTCCGTGCCTTGCGGTAGCGCGCGTCACCTTACGGTCGGCGGCGACGGCGTCGTCGACATGGAGCGTCAGTGCGGTGAGGGCGGCTGCAAAAAGCGCCGCTAGTGTGGTGCGGAGCATCGTAATCTCCCGGGTTCCGCTCGATGAAACCTCGACGGCGCCGGGGAGTCCACTCAAAAATAGGCCTGTTCGAAAACAGGGTTTACTCGAAGATCACGCCGATCCGGTTCTGCTTGGTCCAGACGACCCGGCAGTCGCGGACCACGCGGTCGCTCTCGGTCATCAACTGGAAGCGGGCCGGGATAAACACCGGATCCGGAACCTCGATGGCGGCGCCCTCGGCGGAGATGTTCACCACCCGGCAGCGCGTGCTCGAGCCGTGGCTGGAAATATAGGCCGGCTGGTCGACATCCGCGCGCGGACCTCGGCGGCGTTCTTCCATTGCGGTGGCAAGGCTGGCGGGCTGGCTGGGCATGATGCGGGAGCTTATCCCGACACCACTAACGATTTATCACTGCGCGGGGGCGTCAAGAAGGTTAACGGTGTGTTAGCGGCGGCGAGACCCGTGCCTGCAATGCGGCGGTGCGCGGTAAAATGACGAAGGGCGTCAACTTGATCTTGCCCGATCGGTTAGTTGTCTTTCCTGGCCGCATCTTTTTTGGCGGTGTCTTCGCCGCGATCCACATCACTTGCCGGAGCGGCCGCTGCGGGCGCCACGCCTGCGTCCGCTTTAACCGGTTCTGCGGCGCTGTCCGTCGCTGCCGAAGCATCCGCTGAATCCGCCCCCGCTGCATCTTCCTTGACAGTTTCTTCCTTTGCAACAGCGCCGTCTTCCGCGGTCTTTTCTGCAACCGGTGTTACGTCGTTTTTTATGGTGTCTGCCAGGACATCCGACTCCGCTGGAGCGATATCCGTAAAAATGTCGCGAGCCGAGCCGTGCAGATAAGTGACGATCGCGTTCTGCTGGGGAATTGTCGCAGGCACCAATCCTTTGAGGATATCGGTCACTGCCTTTGGCTTTAGATTGAGATAGATCGCAAGCTGATCGATCGATTTGCCGTCCGAAGATGCATTCTGGGTGAGATCCGTTCGGGCCCAGCGCGGAACATCCATCGTCGGATTGGCTGGAAAAAACTGCGCGCCCCTTGCCTGTACCGAAGCGATGGCCTGTTCCGAGAGCAATCCCGAAATGATGGCGAGGAACGAGATCAGGTAAGGATTGATCGGCGCGTCACCGCCCAGGCGCGACGCGTCGGCGATAATCGGAATGCCGGCCTTGGTGACGATGAAGATCACCAGCGCCGTGATGCCGCCGGCGGCGATACGTACGAAATAGATGCCGAGGCCTTCCGAAGGCGTGTCTTTCCGGAAAAACGAATAAACGATCTGGAGAAGGCTGCCAAGAACGCCCATCAGGATAACGAGGGACAACGCCAGGACGTCCGACGGGAGCGTGACCACACCATTCATGAACTTGCCAAAGGGGCCGCGTACCGGTGTTATTTCGAACAGCACGGCCTCGACCTTGACGCGTCCGGTATCGTCCATTTTTGGCTTGATGTTGTCGTATACTCCCTGAATCTGCTCCTTGCTTGCCTTGATCTGGTCCGCGATATCCTTGATTTTCTGGTCGACGGCGGAGCTCTCGAACCGCGCGGATGCGGATAGTTCGCGCGTGGGCAGATAATCCTTTTCATAAGCCGTCATGATCCGTTCGACCAAACCCTTCAAGTCGGGATGGTCTTTCAGGAGGCCGCCGCCGACCGCTCCCTGAATGCGCCCGATCTGTTCGGTAACGCCCTGGCCGGTGATTGCCTTGGCCAGCGCCTCATCGATCGGACTGATCTCGAAGTTCGCCCGCTCCAGAATCCCGACGAGGGCCTTTAGCGCGGCTTCGTGTTTTTGAGCTGCAACCGATTTCTGGGAATTCTTGTCCACCAAGGCAAGCTTTGCGGCAGTCAGCGCCTGCTCTTGCGAGCAAATCTTGTCACGGGCGTCCTGCCAGTCCTGCCGGATCGCGTTAAGCTTCCATATGTTCAGCGTGACCCCGTCGATTGAAAGGCTGGACATGCGGCCCTGGGTGAGGGTGCACGACAGGACAATGACGGCAACGGCACTTATCAGTAGTGTAAGAACGACGAGCAGCACGCTGACGAAAATATCCTTTGCACGGATAGTCACCGCTGCGCGGCCGGTGGTGCCATCAATATTGTCGGCCATTATTTGTACTCACAACTGAAAACGAAAATCGCGCCGTCCAAACCAGATTTCCAATGGTTTAAAATTCCATTGGACAAGCAATAATCCGCAATACTCCGATCGCAGCCGCGGCGTCATCACAACTGCGCAACGCAGTATGACTCAACCAAAGAGCGAGAACAAGCGGATCACGCGGGATCCTGGCACACGTCGACCCATTCCGCCGCTGTCAGTTCGGCCATCCGCAAGGGCGCGATCCGCACCGCGCTGTGGGTCGAGCCTGCCGCCGGCACCACCTCGTCGAATGCCTGCAGCGATACGTCGCAGTAAACCGGCAGCGGTGTCTTCAATCCGAACGGGCAGACGCCGCCGACTTCGTGGCCGGTGACCTCGGCCACCTCATTGGCATTGAGCATCTTCGGCTTGCCGCCGAAGCGCGCCTTGACCTTCCTGTTGTCCATCCGCGCGGTGCCTGAGGCTACGATCAGCACCACGCGCTCGCCGACCCGCAGCGACAGCGTCTTGGCGATCCGCGCCGGTTCCACGCCATAGGCCTCCGCGGCAAGCGCCACGGTCGCGGAACTCATCTCGGATTCGATCACGGCGATGTCGGGGGCGTTCCCGGCGAAGAAGGCGCGGACGGATTCGAGGCTCATGGGGGTCGGTTCGCGCCAAAGGGAGAGAAAGCCGTCATTCCGGGGCGCGAGCGAAGCGAGCGAACCTGGAATCCAGAGCCGGTGCATGGCGCTGGATTCCGGGTCCACGCGAAGACGCGTGTCCCGGAATGACGGACGCTGGATATCGCTTTATATCCGGGCTGGAAATAAAATAAATCAGCGCGGAACGCTTTGCGCCCCCGGCGGTTCTATCCTCGAAGAAAACAGGATCGCTCGCTGCCAAAAGCGGCGCCGGACGCGGATAGCCAATAGCGGTCAAGTCTTCAACGAGCAGGCGATTTGGGGAAACCCGAATGGCCTGCTCGTTTTTTATTAATTTCGTCATTGCGAGGAGCGAAGCGACGAAGCAATCCAGTCTTCGCTTGCGGCTTCTGGATTGCTTCGCTTCGCTCGCAATGACGGTTTCCTGCAGCTCATGGCGCCTGTTGTTTTCCGCCGGCATTGGCATGAAGGAATTCGCGGACGGCGTCGATCGCCTGGTCCGTCGCCGGCTTGTTGAACTCCAGCCGATGCCAGAAATACAGCACCGGGTTCTCGAGGCTGTCGACGTCGAAGGCGTGATAGGCGCCGGGATAAACGATCAGCCTAACCTGAGCGCCGTCGCGCGTCTGCCGCGATATTCCCCAATCGTCGCGGCCCTCCACCATGTTGCGGCAGGACTCCGCCAGCGTCCAGTCGTCGAGTTCGCCGATCAGGATCAAGGTGGGCACGGTCATGTTGCCCTTGAATCCGCCGCAAGGCGGATAGAAGGCGATGGCGGCGCGGAACTTGTTTTGCGACGTGCGCTCGATCGCGCCGCGTTCGATCGATGTCAGCGCCAGCCAGCCGCCTTGCGAAAAACCCAGCACCACGACACGAACCGGATCGACGAAGGGCTGCCGCACCAGAAAGCTTAGGGCGCGATAGGCGTCGAAGGCCAGCGCGACCGGCGCGCCGCTGCTGCAGGTGTTGGTGAGGCCGCGCGGGCCGAAACTGTCGACGGTGAGCGTCACATAGCCCCAGGCTGCGATCCGTTTTCCCCAGCGCTCGTCCAGCCGCCCCCAGCCGCCGCTGCATCCGTGCAGCAGCACCACGGCAGGCGACGGCCCCGCGCCGATCGGTTGCCTGAGATAGCCCTGCAGCGGCCTTGGGGCGGCAAGCGGACTCTCGATTTCGACGACGGCCGCGGACGACTGCGACCAGGCCGCGCAGCATGCGGCCGCATCTGCGATCAGAAGCGCAGTCACGAATGCAGCGGCCTGGGTGCACGCCCGGATACCCATGATGGATTTATGAGCACGCCGCGCCGATAGCGCAAGCTCCGGGGTGAATGGACCGGCGAGCCGATACTGCTATCGCGGTTCAAGCCGGCTTGCGCTCCATCTCCTCACCGAACGCGACGGGGTGCAGCAGCGCCTGGTGCAACTGGCCGCGGTCGAGTTCGCCTTCCCATCGGCTGATGACGATGGTGGCGACGCCATTGCCGATCAGGTTGGTCAGCGCCCGGCACTCGCTCATGAACTTGTCGATGCCGATGATGATGGCGAGCGAGGTCACCGGAATGTCGGGGATGATCGACAGCGTCGCGGCGAGGGTGACGAAGCCCGCGCCCGTGACGCCGGAGGCGCCCTTGGACGTCAGCATCGCGACCGCCAGCACGGTGGCGTACTGACCGATGGTCAGCGGCGTGTTGGTGGCCTGGGCCAGAAACAGCGTGGCCAGCGTCATGTAGATATTGGTGCCGTCGAGATTGAAGCTGTAGCCGGTGGGTACCACGAGGCCGACCACGGAGCGCGATGCGCCCAGCGCCTCCATCTTGGTGATCATGCGCGGCAGCACGGTCTCCGATGAGCTGGTGCCGAGCACGATCAGCAGCTCATCCTTGATGTAGGCGATAAAGCGCAGGATCGAAAATCCGAAGGCGCGGGCGATGCCGCCGAGCACCAGCAGCACGAACAGCAGCGAGGCGAGATAGAAGGTGAAGATCAGGTAGCCGAGATTGACCAGCGCGCCGAGGCCGAACGATCCGATGGTGAACGCCATCGCGCCGAAGGCGCCGATCGGCGCCAGCTGCACGATCATGCCGATGATGCGGAAAAACATCTTGCCGGCAAGCTCGATCGCGCCCGCGATCTGCTCGCCCGGCTTTCCCATATTGGCGATCGCAAACCCGCTGAGGATGGCGACCAGCAGCACCTGCAGCAGGTCGCCTTTGGCCAGCGAATCGAAATAGGACCCGGGAATGATGCCCAGCAGGTGGGAAACGAAGCTTTCCTCCTTGGCGCGGGTGACGTAGCTCGCCACCGAATTCGGATCGAGACTGGCCGGATCGATATTGAAACCCGCGCCGGGCTGCAGCAGTTCGCCGACCACGAGGCCGATCACGAGCGCCACGGTCGACACCGTCTCGAAATACAATAGCGTCTTGACGCCGATGCGTCCGACCTTGCGCATGTCGCCGATCGAGGCGATGCCGTGCACCACCGTGCAGAAGATCGCGGGCGCGATCATCATCTTGATCAGCGCGATGAAGCCGTCGCCGAGCGGCTTCATGGCCTTGCCGGCATTCGGATAGAAGTAGCCGAGCGTCACGCCGAGTGCGATCGCCACCAGCACCTGGACATACAGGATGCGGTACCAGGGTTGTCTGGCCATCGGGGTTGTCCTTTCCCAATGCATTTGATCGAAGATCCCGCTGAAGCTATGGGCCGCTCAGGTCCGGGTAAAGCCGCCGGATCGTCATCGAGGCCGGTCCCGACGCGGCCCAGCCATGCTCTGCGCGAACGGCAATCGTGCTCAGCCCGTAGGGCGGATTAGCGAAAGCGTAATCCGCCGAACCCGGTGCACCGGGATGGCGGGTTACGCCTTCCGCCTTCACGCGTTGAGCGACGGCGAACGTGATCGGCTAACCCGCCCTACGTGCTTGCATTCGCCCGTGCAATTGTTGCTCCATGACTTGCGCTCGCGTATGCAGCGCCGACCGGGGCGCCCGCCGCGCCGCTGCTGCCGGGAGGACAGAAAATGAGCCGTTTCTGGAGCAGCCTGACGCACGGGCTGAGCCCCTATGTGCCGGGCGAACAGCCCGGCATGGCGGAGCTGGTCAAGCTCAACACCAATGAAAGTCCGCTCGGTCCGTCGCCGCGCGCGCTGCAAGCCGTTCGCGGCGAGGCGGCCGATACGCTGCGCCTGTATCCGGACCCGCAGGCCACCGCGCTGCGAACTGCCCTGGCCGCCTACCACCGGGTGCGGCCCGAACAGGTGTTCGTCGGCAACGGCTCCGACGAGGTGCTGGCGCACGCCTTCGCCGCGCTGCTCAAACACGATGCGCCGCTGCTGTTCCCGGACATCACCTACAGTTTCTATCCGGTCTATTGCCGCCTGTTCGGCATCGCCTGCGAGACCGTGCCGCTCGATTCCGCCATGCGCATCCGCGTCGCCGACTTTTCCCGGCCGGCCGGCGCGCTGATCCTGCCCAATCCGAATGCGCCGACAGGGGTCGCGCTGTCGCGGGCCGAGATCGCGGCCCTGCTGCAGGATCATCCGGACGCGCCCGTGGTGATCGACGAGGCCTATGTCGATTTCGGCGCCGAGACCGCGATTCCGCTGGTCGCCTCCCACCCCAACCTGCTGGTCGTGCAAACCATGTCCAAGTCCCGCGCGCTGGCCGGCTTGCGGGTCGGCTATGCGATCGGCGACGCCGGCCTGATCGAGGCGCTGACCCGGGTGAAGGACAGCTTCAACTCCTATCCGCTGGGCCGGCCCGCCCAGGCCGGCGCCATCGCTTCGCTCGAGGACGAAGCGTATTTTCAAGCGAGCCGCGCGCGCGTGATCGAAGGCCGCGAGCGGCTCAGCTCCGGTCTGCTCCGGCTCGGCTTCGAGGTGCTGCCGTCCTGCGCCAATTTCGTGTTCGCGCGTCACCCGGCGCACCAAGGCGCGGCGCTGGCCGCGGCGCTGCGCCAGCGCGCGGTGATCGTCCGGCATTTTGCAGCGCCCCGCATCGCCGGCTATCTGCGCATCACCGTGGGCACCGGCGGGCAAATCGACCGGCTGCTGTCGGCGCTGTCGGACATCCTCGGCGGCGCGTAGGGAAAACCGATCCCCGATGCAACAGCGGGGATTGCTTACCGCAAGTTGTCGCGGCCGGGCCGATACGGCAACCGTTCTGTCGCAAAATCGTAATGACAGCGACGCAAGACCGGGCTTACACTGTCGCCAACCGAATCTGGGAGGTGGCGATGAAAGAACTCGTTCACTGCCGTGCGATGGAATCCCTGTACCGTCAGGGCGCCGCGCTTCATCCCGAGGATAGCTGGAAGCTGCTCGCCGAAGCCGAGAAATGGCGTCACAGGGCGCTCGACCAGATCGCCGCCCGCTTCGAGGAATGCAACATGCCGCAGCGCACCGTTGCGGAGGCTCTTCCCCTGGTCGCGTGAAAAGCCTGCGCTTCGGGCTGGATGCGATACAGCCTTGGGCCCGCCGCCATTTGCGGCAAGCGTCAGCGGCCGGTCGTGGCTTGTATTCAAAACAGGTTCGCGTAATCGGACCTGTTGCGAAAACGAGCATTCGGAAAATTCACACGGAATTCGTGTATGCGCTCGCGTGTACCTTGTCCGTGTGCACGGGGTCCACGAAGGACGGCCGGTCCATTGCCAGCATGACTTGTATTCATCCGAGGTTCGCGTCATCGGACTATTCAGGAAACGAGCATTCGGAAAATTCACACGGAATTCGTGCATCCGCTCCCGTGTACCTTGTCCAATATGCGCGGCATCCGCGAAAGCTGGCCCGGTCCACTGCCAGCATAGCTTGTATTCGGAAGAGGTTCGCGCAATCGGACCAATTCAGAAAACGAGCAGTCGAAAAATTCACACGGAATCCGACGGATCCGCGAGGCTGGCCGGTCCACTGCCAGTATGGCTTGTATTCAGGCAGAGGTTCTCGCAATCTGACATATTCAGAAAACGAGCATTCAAAAAATTAACACGTAATCCGTGCACAATCCGATTGCGTGTATCGTGTTTGTATACACGGAGTCCGCGAAAGCTGGCCGGTCCACTGCCAGCATGACGTGTATTTGGAAGAGGGTCGTGTAATCGGACCTGTTCAGAAAACGAGTATTTGGAAGAGCCACACGTAATTCGTGCACGATCCGATTGCGTGTATCGTGTCCATATGCACGGAGCCCGTGAAGGCTGGCCGGTCCATTGCTAGGATGGCTTGTATTCAGAAGAGACTCGCGTAATCGGACATATTCAGGAAACGAGCATTCTGAAAATCCACATGGCATCCGTGCACCATTCGATTGCATGTATCGAGTCCATATGCACGGAATCCGCGAAGGTTGACGGGTCTCTACTGCCAGCATGACTTGTATTCGGAAGAGGTTCTCGTAATTGGACATATTACGAAAACGAGTATTTGGAAATCCACACGGAATTCGTGCATCATCCGATCGCGAGTAGCTCGTCCACATGCACGGAATCCGCGAAAGCTGGCCGGTTTTCTACTGCCAGCATTACTTGCATTCGGAAGAGGTTCGCGTAATCGGACCTATTCAGAAAACGCGTATTTGGAAAATTCACACGGAATTCGTGCATGCGCTCGCGCGTACCTTGTCCACATGCACGGAACCCGCGAAGGCTGGCCTATGTTCGCGTAATCCGACATGTTCAGGAAACGAGCATTCGTAAACTTCACACGGAATCCGTGCATGATCCGCTCGCGTGTATCTCGTCCACATGCACGGAACCGAGACCTCCCCGGATTTTTCCGATCTGATCAAGCTGGGCGGCGACCTCAGCGTGGCGCAGGATTACGAGAACTATCTCAACAACCGCGAGGCCATCAACGCGCTGATCGTCGCGAACCCTGAGCGCCGCCGAGCGAGGAGGGTTGCCGCCCAGCCCCGCACGGGGTCGCGGGCTCGGCTGCAACGACACCGCATGCCTCGACCATTCGCTGCCGCTGTGAACGGCGAAGTTGTCCAGCCGAAACGTCGCGCGTTGATCAGCTGAATCGGAAGTTCCGGCTGTTGCAATCCGGACGCGGAGACAGGAAATTCAGCTGTGTTGTCAATGCATCTTCCGGTTGATCGAAAAATTAATGTAACGGACGCAATTCCAGGTTGCCCGCGGCAAAAAATTCTGCTCCAGCGCCGTCGGCTCCTTCCTTGCCCATCAATTTGTGCATCCCGAGAGCCACGAAGGCACGATCGGCGGCCAATTGTTTGGCGCGCTGGGCAGCGCGCTCGGCCTCAGCGCCGCGCTCAATGCGACGCTCACTGGCGTGCTTGGTTTTCTGATTCCGGGGCTCGGCGCGTTCTTCGGCACCATCATCGGCACCATGCTGGGCGACGCCATCGCCGGCGATCCGGCCTCTCCGAAGTCCGTGCACGATGTGCGGATTCTGGACGGCGTCCACTTCCAGAACCGGTTTTTTGGCTCCGACGACCACGGCAACGAAGCGATCTCGCAAGCGATGGGCGATCAGGTCACCACGATCGCCAACAGCTATCTCGACGCCGTCAAGGGCGCTGGTATCCATTACAGCGGCAAGGTCATGATCGGCTACAACGCCGGTGCCGCGCCGTATAGCTACATCACCGGCTGGTTTCCCAACGGCGCCGGGCCTGTTGATCATTTTGCGCAAGCGACCGACGCCATCCAGCAGGGCGTGCGCGAACTGCTGCGCAACACCGAGGTGATCGGCGGCGACCTGATCCTGAAGCGGGCGCACCAGGCCTTCATCAACGGGCCGCATCCCGAGCCGACCGAGACCTCCCCGGATTTTTCCGATCTGATCAAGCTGGGCGGCGACCTCAGCGTCGCGCAGGATTACGAGAACTATCTCAACAACCGCGAGGCCATCAACGCGCTGATCGTCGCGAACCCCGATACGGCTTTTGCCGCGGGCTGGATTGCAACTTTTGCCAGGGTGAACGATCTCGGGCTCAACCACGCCCACGCCAGCGATTTCATCGGCGGGCTGGTGGGCTATCTGGATTCGGTCGCCAAGGCCGGGCTCGGCGCGGCGGCGGCGAACGCCAGCGTCGGGCGCGCCGGCAACGGCAGCGTCATCGTCGAAGTCAAGGTCGCCAACGGCACCGAGGTGCCGGGCGCGCTTTCGGTATTTGCCGACCAGGTCAACATCGTCAGCGGCGCAACCGGCCAGACCGTGCAGTTCACCGTCGATGGCGGACTCGCCGCGAGGGGTTACAATTCTCTCGGCGCGGATGCGTCGGGCGGAGACGGCCTCAACGATCTCTGGTTGGCCAGCGCCGGCGCGGAACATATCTTCACCGGCAGCGGCGGCCACGACATCCTGGTCGGCGGCTCGATGAACGATGTGATCCACGCCGGGGCGGGGTGGGATTTTGTCGATGGCGGCTACGGCAACGATTATCTGTTCGGCCAGGACGGCGGCGATATCCTGCGCGGCGGCCGCGGCACCGATTTCCTTTTTGGCGGCGCTGGTAACGACACCTATGCCTTCACCCGCGGCGATGGCGTCGACAGGGTGTCAGACGACGCAGGCACGGCATTTGTGCCGGATTCTTCCTTCCCCGGCGGCGGCCACGACGAACAGCTCGATGCCGGCGCCGACACGCTGGCGTTCGGCGCCGGCATCAGCCCCGGCGATATCCGCCTGCAGTTTTCCGGCGCCGACCTGATCGTCGGCGTCAAGGATCCCGCGCATCCCGGCGTTCCGTTCGGGCAGCTTGCCGACAACATCACGCTGGAGAACTGGACCAATCCGCTGAACCGCATCGAGTACCTGCGCTTCGCCGACGGCACCACGCTGAACATCGGGGCCGCGCTCGGAGCGTATCAGGTGCCGTTCGGCGCGGCGCTGTCGCGCAGCGGCGTGGTGGAGAGGTCCGCGATCGGCACGGAGGTCGGAACGGTGACCGGTTTCGACTTCAATCCCGATGCCAGCCTGAGCTATTCGCTGGACAACGACGCCGGCGGCCATTTTGCCATCGATGCCTCGACCGGCGTGGTCACGGTCGCAGGCAGCATCGATTACGATGACGCGCATTCCTGGCAGATCGCAGTGCGGGTCTCCGACGGCACGCACGCCGCCGGCCAGGTGTTCACCATCAACGTGATCGACGTCCCCAACCGCGCCCCGGTGCTGAGCGTGCCCGCCACCGTCACGGCCAGTGCGGGCCAGCCGCTGCAGGCCTCCAGCCTGTTCAGCGCCGTCGATGCCGACGGCGACGCGCTGACCTATTTCTTCCAGGACGGCACATCGGCCGCCAACAGCGGCCGTTTCGTGCTCAACGGCACGGCGATGGCGCAGGGCGCCGGCTTCAACGTCAGCGCCGCGCAACTGGCGCAGCTGACGTTCGTGGCCCGCAGCGTCGACGACAACCTGTCGATGCAGCTCGCCGACTCCCACGACGCGCTCTCCGCCGCCGCCGGGTTCCACGTCCATGTCAACCAGGCCCCGGTATTGACCGTGCCGGCGGGCACCGTCACGGCCAATGCCAACCAGTCGCTGCAGGTCTCCGGCCTGTTCAGCGCTGTCGACGCCGAAGGCGACCCGCTGACCTATTTCTTCCAGGACGGCACGTCGGCGGCCAACAGCGGCCGTTTCGTGCTCAACGGCACGCCCTATGCGCAAGGCGCGGCCTTCAACGTCAGCGCCGCGCAGCTGGCGCAGCTGACGTTCGTGGCCGGCGGCGTCGACGACAATTTGTCGATGCAGCTCGCCGACGACGCAGAGGCGCGTTGGGGTCACCGGTCTTTGAACAGAAACCGGCGGGCGATGGCGCGAAGTCGTGTCCGTGGAAGCGGTTGGCGGCATGCCCGAGGGGCGGGTGCCAGTTTTGCTTGTGTTCATAAAAGGTTCGCGTAATCGGCGGTCCTGTTCAGAAAACGAGCATTCCGAAATCCCACACGCAGTTCGTGCATGGAACCGCACGCGTGCATCTTTTCCGCATGCACGGAACCCCGCGAAAGTTTCATGGGACGGAACTCAATTAGAGGTTGCCCGCGGCAATGAATTCTGCAAAGCAGCTTGCCGAATTGAATGCCGATCCTTTCACTAAAGAGGCGGCCGGGGGCGGGAACAGGGCGAAGTGGGGACTTCTGCAAACGCTGTCTACCATGGCGGCCGCCCGGTCGGCGTCGGGTTGTGGGCGCTGACTGATGACCTCGTGGAGAAGCGGATCGACGCCAACGACAAACGCGTGACCGCGGCGGAGTGGAAGGGTGTAGCCATCATGCGCATCATCGAACTCGTCGTCCCGTTCGGCGGCGAAGCGGAGAGGCGGGACAAATCTAAGTTCGAGTCGTTGCAATGATCCGTCACCGCCGATCTCGGATAGTTCTTGGTTTGACGCTAACGTTGATCTTTATCGCCTGCTATTCATTCTACAAGATTATCCGGCCGCCATGCGCCGGAGGTCAGCCGGTAATAGCCAGTGATCTAGACGCTCTTAATTATGCCAAGCCGCAAATTTACAAAAGCGACGCATTCAGGCGGCTTGCCGGCTTCGACGATCCCGAAGAATACGCCAATGCGCTTTCACTTGCCGGATGCTGCGGCGTTTCCAAGGGATGGGCGCTGGTCGAGGAATATTGGATAGTTGTAGCGACCTTAAAGAGAAACTCTCATGAATATTTCTATGCGATGCGGGTCTGGCGATGCGGTGAAATAAGCGACGTTAGCGCAACTCAAGTCGACTAATTCAAGTCCGGAGCAATCATGGCCAACAATTTAGACTCGTCGGTTCTCACTGCACAACTCAATTCTTCACGAGGCATATTCTTCAATAGCAAAGTTATTAAGATGGCCGACGGCAGTTTCTGGTCGGCTCAGGATTTTGTTACTCACTACTTAAGTGGAACAAGTGGCGCCCCAGTAAACGGTAGGGAGCAACGGACTCCCGTTACGGTCGACACCGACTGGTTCATGTCGCAAGGACCAGGAAAAAACGTCTCTCTCGCCAGTTTCACGGAAGTACAAGGGCTCTACTACAGCGGTGCCGCGCAATTGGCGGATGGCGTTTATTCTATAACCAACTTCCTTTCTCCGGCGCAAAGGCTGGGCTATCTAAAGAACTATACGACTAACGTAGACGTAAATGATCCGAGTTATTTGGCATATTCATACGTCTTTGGAACTTCAGCCTTTCGCCTGACTGACGCGAAAGTTTACGTACAGAACGGCCAAGTTACTAATATCACCGACCCAAAAATAACGCCGCTGTGGGACAATTTTGACTTCGACACTCCCGGAAGGGACATTGTCGACAAGTTTATAATTAATCCACTAAAGGCAAGAGAAGCCAATCTAGTCGATCCTGGCGAGCACGGGCAGCAATTTGACATTCGGTTTAGCAGCGCAGCGGCCGCATCCGGATCGAATACAGGCGGTAGCCCGCTTTGGACGCAGCAGCAATTAAACGGCACAGGAAATCAGCCATTTGTTCTTGGTGCTTCAGCGGTAGATTTTGCGGCGTTATTTGGTCATCCGTTTAACGGTTCTGCTCAGGATATAATAAGCCTGCTGTCCGGAATAGGGAATGGCCAAGTATCTTTTTCCGGATCCTATGTTCCTGAGTCCGACCCTAATCAATATCTCACATCCAGTTATTCAGTTCAGGGGGGAGAGAAGGTCTTTGTATCTCAACAGTCTGCAGGTTGGTTCGCCTCAATGGTTCGAAACGGCGAAATCGACCGGACTGTTCTAAACAGGAACGATGGAAGCCGCGTCGATTCACAATATCAATTGGATGGGCGTTTGCGGACGCAAGAAGACGTTTTCACCAACGGCACCTCGGCTATCAAATATCTCGACCCTAAAAATACCCATCCCTATAACAAAATCGAAGTTGTAAAAGGCGCCACCGGCCAGGTCACAAGCACTCAGATCAGCCTGGACCAGGCCGTCGCGGCGGCCGGCACGGTCGGCCAGGTGCTCGGCTCGGCGATCGGCGCGGCGCTCGGCGGCAACGATCTGGCCGGCAGGGTCGTGGCCGGGGCGGTCGCCGGGCTGATCGGGCAGAAGCTCGCGCAGACGTTTGCGGCGTCGCTGGCGATCGATGCCTCGAGCCAGGTTATCGGCAATTTCGCCACCGTCAGCGGGCTGGATATCGCTCATGTCGGCATCGGCGCGATCTCCTCCTTCATCACCGCCGAGCTCGGCTCCGCGCTGCACATTTCCGGCTTCGGCGAGCACTTGTTCAACGGCGCGGCAAACGGCTTTACCATCAGCGTGCTCGAACAGGTCAGAGCCCAGATCACCGCTGGCGCTTCCTTCGATGCGGCGATCGGCGCGATCGACTGGGGCGGCGCGGTCACCGGCGCGGTCAATGGGGTGAACATCAATCTGGCCGGCATGCTCGGCGCTTATCTCGGGCGCGAACTGGTGGAGGCGAAGACCCACGAGGGTGCGGTCGGCGGACAATTGATGGGCGCAGTCGGCAGCGCCATCGGCACCCTGATCGGCGGCATCGGCAATTTCATCCTGCCGGGCATCGGCGCGCTGATCGGCACCATCCTCGGCACCTGGATCGGCAACCACTTCGGCACTCAACCCTCTCCCTCCGCGGTCGATCTGATCGACCAGGCGGGAGATCGTTACGGCTTCGGACATTACCAGTCTGCCGACGGCGGTGGCTACGACGCCCCCGACCAGATGGCTGCCGCCGCGGTGGCGATCGTCAACACCTATCTCACCGCGGTGAACGGCGCGGCGTTCGACCACTACAGGCAGGCCACCGTCGGCTACAGCAAGAATCCGGACGTGCTTTATGTCAGCGGCGTGCCGGGGCACACCGATCGCAGCTTTACCGACGTCAACGACTCCGTGCACGCCGTCGCGCTTGACGTGCTGCAGCATACCGAGGTGATCGGCGGCGACCTGCTGCTCAAGCGCGCGCACCAGAACTCGCCGTCCAATATTCCCGAAACCCAGGCGGGCGGCGGCGCGCCGGGACAGTCGCAGATCTCGGGAGCCGCACAACTCGTCACCATGAGCGCCGATCTGCGCGTCGCGCAGGACTACGAAAACTATCTCAACAACCGCGAAGCCATTAATGCGTTGATGGCGGCGTATCCGGAGTCGGCTTTTACCGCGGGCTGGATTGCTACCTTTGCTAGAGTGAACGACCTCGGGCTCAACCATATGAGCGCCAGCGACTTCCTCGGCGGGCTGGTGGGCTGGCTCGATTCGGTCAGCAAGGCCGGGCTTGGTGCTGCGGCGGCCAACGCCACCGTCAGTCGCGGTGTCGGCAACACGGTCGTCGTCGAGATCAAGATTCCCAATGGCGCCGAGGTGCCCGGCGCGCTCTCGGTATTTGCCGACCACATGACTGTTAGCAGCGACGCCAGCGGCCAGACCCTGCAGTTCATCGTCGACAGCGGCTTTAGCGCGAGCGGCACGCAATACATTGGCGGCGGCGCATCCGGCGCCGCCGGTCACGACATCCTGGTCGGCAGCGCGGCCGACGACAGCATCGGCGGCGGACAGGGGTGGGATTTTATCGACGGCGGCGCCGGCTCGGACCATCTGTACGGCGAGGACGGCAGCGACATCCTGCGCGGCGGCTTGGGCAACGACGATCTGCAGGGCGGCCTGGGCAACGACACTTACGTCTTCAACCGCGGCGACGGCGCGGACATGGTGCTCGACGATTATACGGTCACCACCGACACGTCGCACTGGAACGACGAGTGGAGAGACGAGGATGGGGACGGGACCAACGAACTTCATCACGACTGGATCCCTGAAACGACGACGGATCACCCCAATGCCGGCACGGATTCGCTGGTGTTCGGCCCCGGCATCAGCCGCGCGGACATCGTGGCGCATAGGAGCGGCAACGACCTGATCGTCGGCGTGAAAGATCCTGCCCATCCGGGGGCACTGACCGACCAGATCACGCTGCAGCGCTGGTTTGATGCCGACGGGTTCGACCGCATCGAGTTGTTCCGCTTCGCCGACGGCAGCACGCTGGACCTGAGCGCCGGGCAAGCCGCCATCGATGCGCGGCAAGTGCCGTTCGGCGCGGCGCTGTCGTGCAGCGGTGTGGTGGAGAGGTCAGCGATCGGCACGGAGGTCGGAACGGTGACCGGTTTCGATTTCAATCCCGATGCGGGCTTGAGCTATTGGCTGGTCAACCCGGATGGCCGCTTCGCCATCAACGCCTCGACCGGCGTGCTCACGGTCGCAGGCAGCATCGATTACGATGCCGGACATTCCGCGCAGGTCGAGGTGCGCGTCATCGACCAGAGCGGATACTGGGTCAACCAGGCGTTCACCATCAACGTCATCGACCTCCCCAACCGCGCCCCGGTGCTGAGCGTGCCCGCGACCGTCACGGCCAGTGCCGGCCAGTCGCTGCAGGCCTCCAGCCTGTTCAGCGCCGTCGATGCCGACGGCGACGCGCTGACCTATTTCTTCCAGGACGGCACATCGGCCGCCAACAGCGGCCGTTTCGTGCTCAACGGCACGGCGATGGCGCAGGGCGCCGGCTTCAACGTCAGCGCCGCGCAACTGGCGCAGCTGACGTTCGTGGCCGGCAGCGTCGACGACAACCTGTCGATGCAGCTCGCCGACTCCCACGACGCGCTCTCCGCCGCCGCCGGAGTCCAGGTCCATGTCAACCGCGCGCCGGTGCTGAGCGTGCCGGCCAGCACCGTCACGGCCAATGCCAACCAGTCGCTGCAGGTCTCCGGCCTGTTCAGCGCTGTCGACGCCGAAGGCGACCCGCTGACCTATTTCTTCCAGGACGGCACGTCGGCGGCCAACAGCGGCCGTTTCGTGCTCAACGGCACGCCCTATGCGCAAGGCGCGGCCTTCAACGTCAGCGCCGCGCAGCTGGCGCAGCTGACGTTTGTGGCCGGCGGCGTCGACGACAATTTGTCGATGCAGCTCGCCGACGACGCAGAGGCGCATTGGGGTCACCGGTCTTTGAACAGAAACCGGCGTGCGATGGCGCGAAGTCGTGTCCGTGGAAGCGGTTGGCGGCATGCCCGAGGGGCGGGTGCCAGTTTTGCTTGTGTTCATAAAAGGTTCGCGTAATAGGCCGCCTATTCAGAAAACGCGCATTCTGAAAGTACACACGCAATTCGTGCATCAAACCGATTAAGTGCATCTTGTAGGCATGCACGGAACCCGCGAAAGTTTCATGCGAAGGAACTCAATTAGAGGTTGCTCACAGCAAAAAATTCTGCAAAGCAGGCCGCCGAACTAAGATGTCGACCTTCGCGAAATGGTCGGCCGGCGGGGAAACGAGCGGGTTGGGGTTTTGCAGCTTCTCCATGAGGTCGAATATGAACGGTTCAAGATATTGATCCGATTATGTGCGCCGCAATTTGTTGAAAGATCGTTGGGTGACGTTTTTCCGGATAAAAAACATCTGGCGGGGAAAATTGACGAGATCCGAAGTCATTATTTACGAAATTATAACAAACAGTTTTCGCAGGACGTCGTCGTTATGCTGACGGGTCTTCCATAACTCGTAAAGGGAAAACGGAGGGAGGCTGATGGCCGGTGAAATAAAGGGGATGAGGATTTCTGCAACGAACAATCCGGGAGGCTCAAACGGCGCTCGTTCGTCCGACGCCTGCAAATGCATTTGCGTGCTTTCCGAAGCAATTGTTATCGCTGGCCACGACGCTTCGTTTGCGGCAAGCGTAGGCCAGCGGCCCGCGCTACGCTCGCTATTATGGGCAGAAAGGTAAAGTTTTGACAAGTAAGATGAAAGCCCTGGCAATCTTGGCTTCGTTCTTGGTCATAGTCGTATGCGGCTTAGTTGTCCTTTTCTCCTATCGTTATCGTGACATTAATTCTGCTTCTATTTCTAACTTATCTGATTTCGACAAATTCCTTGTGGCGAGTCCTTTGGGTTGGACCATCAGGAGCAAAGAATTTGATACAGTATGTTTTACCGGAAATTACGTTTTTGCACTTTCGCAAGCGAAATCATTTCTTCCGCCGAATGAAGCCAATACGAGATTAGCTTTGAGATTTGCTGGGGGAGTAGCGGATTTGTTCAATGGCGGCTCTGACACGTCGATAGTGCTGCTTTCCCATCATGGTGCGCAGATTTTTCAACTTAACCGTAAGCTGGGATTTGCACTGAAGAATGTTGGATGTACCACAACACACCAAGCAAAAATACAAATCGAAAATATTGATTCAATCATAGAACTCGAACTCCCACATGCATCGCTAGGAGCCACCCATGGGTAATCCTGCTAATTGGGTTTGGGGACAATTTGTTACTTGGTTCGCTGGACCAGCCGAAGCTGAGGCTACGAGGCTGGGAATAACCGACGTCAATCAACGGAATGCATTTGCGCACGCGTACACCGCGGCATTGATCGCTTACGACTACAAGGGAACTCCTGCTGGCGCCAGCGATAAAGTTGATTTTCTCGGACGATTAAAGGAGGGTGTTCCAGGAGCACTTGGGCAACAAGACGACTTTAGAGATTACTATAGGGATCTTTGGAACAATAGTATCGGTGCCGATATTGGAAATTATGCAAAAGACCACATTTACTCACGCGAGGAAATCGGAAGACTGGTAAAAAACGCGATTACCGACGGTGCCATTATTTCATCCTTGAGTGACGGTCGCATACCTGCGACTCCCTCCGGACCGTATGTCCTCTGGACTATACCGGACACCCCGCAATATCAAGGACCGTTTTCTGCGCACGACGCTAGTTCGACACCTCAGGATCAGGCAGCCACCTTTACAGTCGGTAGCGATCAATTTTCGGAAGTGTTCGGACGGCCCTTTGATGGTTCTGATAGCGACATTAATTCATTAATCGGCGCGATCGCAGACGGCCGGATCAATGCTTTTGGAAACTATGTCGGCGCGTCTAGCGCCGAACGGTACACCGGACCGTTCACTACCGAGAGCGGGGATCAGATCGTCATCTCAGGAGATTCATCTAGTTGGTTCGCGTCGATGGTTCGCAATGGCGAAGCTGGGCGGATTATTCAGAAAAACTACGATGGAAGCGGCAAGGATTCGACCTTCAACAATTCTAATAATCGCATATGGGACGACCGCGAGATTGCAACCGATCCCGACGAAAAAGTTGCGGACGTTAAGCTCAAGCTGAACGGCGAGAACCAGACGCGGTCCGCGGCGAGTTCCGTCGACTTCAGCGCGATCGGCCAGATCTTCGGCTCGGCGATCGGCCGCGCCATTGCCGGCAACAATAATCAGTTCGTGCAGCTGGCCGCGGGGACGGTGGCGGGTTTTGTTGGCCAAAAGTTCGTGCAAGCTTTGATAAATGGTCCGGGTGCACTCGATCTGGCCAATGTCGACATCAGCGACGTCTTCTTCGGCAAGCACGTCAGCCTTGCCGGCGCGGGTCTCGGCGCGGCCGCGTCGTTCCTGACCGCGGAGCTCGCCACCTCGATCGGCCTGACCGGGGTCGGCGAACAGATGTTCAACGCCGCGGTCGGCGGATATCTCGGCAGCGTGCTCAATCAGGTTCGCCAGCAGGGCTTCCAGGTACTCACACTTACCATCGACTGGAACGCCGCGCTCACCGCCTCCGAGATCAACATCTCCAGTGCGCTCGGCTCCTTACTCGCCCACCAGTTCGTGCATGCCGAGAGCCAGTATGGCGCCATCGGCGGCCAGCTCGCCGGCGCGATCGGCAGCGCGCTGGCCTTTGCGTTCACGACGGCCGGCACCTTGCTGAACGTGTTCTTGCCGGGCGTCGGCTCGTTCTTCGGCACCATCATCGGAACCATCATCGGCGACGCCATCGCCGGCGATCCCGCTTCTCCGAAATCCGTGCATGACGTTCAGATTCTCAGTTCCGACCCGCTGCATTTCCAGAACCGGCTGTTCGGCAGCGACGATCATGGCAACGAGGCGATCTCCCAAGCGATGGGCGCTCAGGTCACCAAGATCGCCAACGCCTTTCTCGATGCCATTGATGGCGCCGCGATCGCCTACAGCGGCAAGGTGATGATCGGCTACAATGCGGGAGCCGCGCCCTATCCCTACATCACCGGCTGGTTTCCGAACGGCACCGGGCCTGTTGCACATTTCGCTTCTGCCGACGATGCCATCCAGCAGGGCGTGCGCGAACTTCTGATGCAGACCCAGGTGATCGGCGGCGATTTGTTGGCAAAGCGGGCGCAGCAGGCGTTTATCAACGGTCCGCACACCGATCCTAACGAGATATCTTCGGATTTCACCGACCTGGCAAGCCTCGGCGGCGACCTGCGGACCGCGCAGGACTATCAGCAATATCTCAACGACCGCGAGACCATCAACGCGCTGATCGAACTGTATCCCGAGTCGGCGTTCACGGCGGGCTGGGCGGCGACCTTTGCGCGGGTCAACGACCTCGGCCTCAACCATGTGAACGCCAGCGACTTCCTCGGCGGGCTGGTCGGCTATCTGGATTCGGTCGCCAAGGCAGGGCTCGGCGCGGCGGCGGCGAACGCCAGCGTCGGGCGCGCCGGCAACGGCAGCGTCATCGTCGAGGTCAAGGTCGCCTCTGGCGTCGAGGTGCCCGGCGCGCTTTCGGTATTTGCCGACCAGGTCAACATCGTCAGCGGCGCAACCGGCCAGACCGTGCAGTTCACCGTCGATGCCGGCCTCGCCGCGAGGGGTTACAATTCTCTCGGCGCGGATGCGTCGGGCGGAGACGGCCTCAACGATCTTTGGTTGGCCAGCGCCGGCGCGGAACATATCTTCACCGGCAGCGGCGGCCACGACATCCTGGTCGGCGGCGCGATGAACGATGTCATCCACGGCGGCGGCGGCTGGGATTTTATCGAGAGCGGCGCCGGCAACGATTACCTGTTCGGCCAGGACGGCGGCGATATCCTGCGCGGCGGCCGCGGCACCGATTTCCTGTTCGGCGGCCAGGGCGACGACACCTACGCCTTTGCCCGCGGCGACGGCGTCGATGTCGTGCTCGACGACTATCATGCCATGGTGCTGGACGATACCGGCAATGCTCCAGGTTCGACCCCCACCTATCACGACCAACAGCTCGACGGCGGCGCCGACACGCTGGCGTTCGGCCCGGGCATCGCGCGGTCCGACATTGCGGTGCAGAGGACCGGCGACGACCTGATCGTTTTCGTGAAAGACCCCGCTCATCCCGGGGCGCAGCCGGCCGACCAGATCACGCTCAAGGACTGGGCCATCGCGTTCAACCGCATCGAGAACTTCCGCTTTGCCGACGGCGCCACGCTTGATCTTTCCGGCGGCGACGCTGCGCTGGCGGCCTTTCTGGTTCCGTTCGGCGCGGCGCTGTCGCGCAGCAGCGTGGTGGAAAAATCCGCTGTAGGCACCGTGGTCGGAACGGTGGCGGGTTTTGACTTCGCCGGTGCGAATCTGAGCTATGCGCTGGAAAACGACGCCGGCGGCCGCTTCGCCATCAATGCCTCGACCGGCGTGGTCACGGTCGCAGGCAGCATCGATTACGATGCCGGGCATTCCTGGGACATCGCGGTGCAAGTCTCCGACGGCGCGCATGTCGGCGGCCGGGCATTCACCATCAACGTGATCGACGTCCCCAACCGCGCGCCGGTGCTGAGCGTGCCCGCCACCGTCACGGCCAGTGCGGGCCAGCCGCTGCAGGCCTCCAGCCTGTTCAGCGCTGTCGATGCCGACGGCGACGCGCTGACCTATTTCTTCCAGGACGGCACTTCGGCGGCCAACAGCGGACGGTTCGTGCTCAACGGCACGCCATACGCGCAAGGCGCGGGCTTCAACGTCAGTGCGGCGCAACTGGCGCAGCTGACGTTCGTGGCCGGCAGCGTCGACGACGACCTGTCGATGCAGCTTGCCGACTCCCACGACGCGCTCTCCGCCGCCGCCGGATTCCACGTCCATGTCAACCAGGCCCCGGTATTGACCGTGCCGGCGGGCACCGTCACGGCCAATGCCAACCAGTCGCTGCAGGTCTCCGGCCTGTTCAGCGCTGTCGACGCCGAAGGCGACCCGCTGACCTATTTCTTCCAGGACGGCACGCCGGCGGCCAACAGCGGCCGTTTCGTGCTCAACGGCACGCCCTATGCGCAAGGCGCGGCCTTCAACGTCAGCGCCGCGCAGCTGGCGCAGCTGACGTTCGTGGCCGGCGGCGTCGACGACAATCTGTCGATGCAACTGGCCGACGACAGGGGCGCGCTCTCCGCCGCCGCCGGGTTGCAGATCCATGCCATCAACCACGCTCCGGTGCTGAGCGTGCCGGCAACCGTATCGGCGAGTGCCAATCAGTCGCTGCAGGTGTCCAGCCTGTTCAGCGCCAGCGATGCCGACGGTGACGCGCTGACCTATTTCTTCCAGGACGGCAGTTCGGCGGCAAACAGCGGACGTTTCGTGCTGAACGGCACGCCCTATGCGCAGGGCGCCGCCTTCAACGTCAGCGCCGCGCAACTGGCGCAGCTCAGCTTCGTGGCCGGCAGCGCCGACGACGACCTGTCGATGCAGCTCGGCGACGCCTACGGCGCGCTGTCATCGGCCGCCGGATTCCACGTCCATGTCAACCGCGCGCCGGTGCTGAGCGTGCCCGCGACCGTCACGGCCAGCGCCAACCAGCCGCTTGCGGCCTCCAGCCTGTTCAGCGCCAGCGATGCCGACGGCGACCCGCTGACCTATTTCTTCCAGGACGGCAGTTCGGCGGCCAACAGCGGCCGTTTCGTGCTGAACGGCACGCCCTATGCGCAGGGCGCCGCCTTCCACGTCACCGGCGCGGCGCAACTGGCGCAGCTCAGCTTCGTGGCCGGCAGCGCCGACGACGACCTGTCGATGCAGCTCGCCGACTCCCATGACGCGCTGTCATCGGCGGCCGGATTCCACGTCCATGTCAACCGCGCGCCGGTGCTGAGCGTGCCGTATAACGTGGCGGCGAATGCCAGCCAGTCGCTGCAGGTGTCCAGCCTGTTCAGCGCCGTCGATGCCGACAACGACGCGCTGACCTATTTCTTCCAGGACGGCACGTCGGCTGCCAACAGCGGCCGTTTCGTGCTGAACGGCACGCCCTATGCGCAAGGTGCGGCCTTCAACGTCAGCGCGGCGCAACTGGCGCAGCTGAGCTTCGTGGCCGGCAATATCGACGACGACCTGTCGATGCAGCTCGGCGACTCCCACGGCGCGCTCTCCGCCGCCGCCGGATTCCACGTCCATGTCAATCACGCGCCGGTATTGACCGTGGCGGCGAGCACCGTCACGGCCAATGCCAGCCAGCCGCTGCAGCTCTCCAGCCTGTTCGGCGCTGTTGATGCCGACCGCGACGCGCTGACCTATTTCTTCCAGGACGGCACCTCGGCGGCCAACAGCGGCCATTTCGTGTTCAACGGCACGGCGATTGCGCAAGGCGGGGCCTTCCATGCCGTCGGCGCCGCGCAGCTGGCGCAGGTCAGCTTCGTGGCCGGCAGCGCCGGCGACAATTTGTCGATGCAGCTTGCCGACGACAAGGGCGCGCTCTCCGCCGCCGCCGGATTCCAGATCGTGGTCGGCAGCCACGCCAACCACGCTCCGGTGCTGACCGTGCCGCCCGACGTGGCAGCCACTGCCAGCCAGTCGCTGCAGCTGTCCAGCCTGTTCAGCGCCACGGATGTCGACGGCGACACGCTGCTGTATTTCTTCCACGACGGCAGCTCGGCCGCCGACAGCGGCCGTTTCGTGCTCAACGGCACGCCCTATGCGCAAGGCGCCAGCTTCTATGTGGTCGGCGCCGCGCAACTGGCGCAACTGACCTTCGCCACCGGCAGCGCCGGCGACGACCTGTCGATGCAGCTCGCCGACGTCCACGACGCGCTGTCCTCCGCCGCCGGATTCCACATCCACGTCAACGACGGCTGGCACATCTGAGCGCGCGTAGAGTGGGTCAGGCGCGACTTGTCCGCCGAGCCCAAAGGGCGAAGGCGGAAGCGCCGTAACCCACCGCAGTGACTCGCAACGGCCGCATCCCCATGCCGCCGGGCATGCCGTTGCCGCCGCGCATGCCGGTGCGACGCCATCGGGCGCCGCATTTTCGGATATTTGGCTGCTCTCTCACCTTGATCTGGCGACGGGGTCAAGCGACGATGGCTCCATTGGAGGATCGGGATGCAGCCAATTGCGCAGTGGCTCGAAAAGCTGGGCCTCGGCCAATATGCGCCAAGCTTTGCTGCGAATGACCTCGATTTTGCCATTCTGTCCGATCTGACCGACCGGGACCTGAAAGAAATCGGGGTGTCCTCGCTGGGCCATCGGCGTCAGCTGCTGCGCGCGATTGCCGGACTCCATGACGCGCCCGCAGCGGTTCCGCTGGTAGCCGCGCCAGCGTCCGGGCCGCCGCCCGCTGCCGTGCCTCGTGCCGAGGCCGCCGAACGCCGCCACGTTACGGTGATGTTCTCGGACCTGGTCGGTTCGACGGCGCTTGCCGCGCGCATGGACCTGGAAGATTTGCGCGAGGTCATGTCGGCCTATCAGAAATGTATCACCGGGATCGTGCGCCGCTTCGACGGGTACGTCGCCAAATATATGGGCGACGGCGTTCTGGTTTATTTCGGCTATCCGCAGGCCCATGAAGACGACGCCGAACGGGCGGTACGGGCGGGTCTGGAGATGATCGCGGCGGTGACTGCTCTTGCGGCCCCCGTTCCCCTGCAAACCAGGATCGGCATTGCGACCGGGCTGGTAGTGGTCGGCGAAATCGTATGGGGCGCTACACAGGAACTCAATATCGTCGGCGGGACTCCCAATCTGGCGGCACGCCTGCAAGGGCTTGCCGAGCCGAACAGGGTAGTCATCGCCGACGGCACACGAAAACTTCTCGGCAATCTCTTCGAGTTGCAGGACCTCGGACCAAATGACCTCAAGGGCATCGCCGGACCGGTGCGGGCCTGGGCGGCGCTGCGGGCGAGTTCGGTGGAAAGCCGCTTCGAAGCGTTGCATGTGAGCGACCTGACCGCCCTGATCGGGCGGGAAGAAGAATCCGAACTGCTGTTGCGGCGCTGGTCCAGGGCCAAGTCCGGTGAAGGCCAATTGGTGCTGCTGTCCGGCGAGGCCGGTATCGGCAAATCGCGGATCACGGCCGCGCTGCTGGAACGCCTCGCCGCCGAGCCGCATGCGCGCTTGCGCTATTTCTGCTCTCCGCTGCACACCGAAAGCGCGTTTTATCCGCTCATTGGCCAGATCGAGCGCGCCGCCGGACTGACGCGCGATGACACCGCGCAAGCGAAGCTCGACAAGCTCGATGCGATGCTCGCGCAGACCTCAACCTCCATCCGGGATGCCGCGCTGATTGCCGACATGCTGTCGATGCCGAGCGATGGCCGCTATCCCGCGCTCGACCTGACGCCGCCGCAGCGCCGGCAGCGAACGCTGGAAGCGCTGCTCGGGCAAATAGAGGCGCGGGCGCGCTCGAGCCCGGTGCTGATGATTTTTGAAGATGCGCATTGGACTGACCCGACGAGCCTGGAAGTGCTTGGTCGGGCGGTGGAACGCATCGGAAGCCTTCGCGTGCTCTTGATCATAACGTTCCGGCCGGAATTCAAGCCGCCCTGGACCGGACGGCCGCACGTGATGACCCTGACGATCAATCGGCTGGCGCAGCGCGATGTCGACGCAATGATCGATGGGGTGGCCGGCGACAAGGTGCTGCCAGCGGGCATTCGGAAGGACATCCTAAAGCGCGCCGACGGCATTCCCCTGTTCGTGGAAGAGATGACCAAGGCAGTGCTGGAGGCGGAGGGCGAGGGCGCCGTGGCGCAGAATGCCGCATCGGGTCTGGCTCCGGCTCTGGCCGTCCCCGCAAGCTTGCACGCATCGCTGATGGCGCGGCTGGACCGGCTTGGCCCGGCCAAAGAGATGGCACAGATCGGGGCGGCGATCGGCCGGGAGTTCTCCCATGCCCTGCTGGCGTCGGTAGCGCGCGAATCCGACGCCGATCTTGGGTCGGCGCTGGATCGCCTGATCGAGGCCGGCTTGTTGTTCAGGCAGGGCGTGCCGCCGCATGCAAGGTATTTGTTCAAGCACGCGCTGGTGCAGGACGCAGCCTATGGCACGTTGTTGCGCGAGCCGCGACGCGCGCTTCACGCCCGCATCGCCGAAGCCCTCGAGGAGCAGTTCGCCGCGATCACGGCGAGCCGGCCGGAACTGCTGGCGCATCACTGCACCGAGGCCGGCCAGATCGAGAAGGCCGCGGGCCTGTGGGGCAAGGCGGGACAGCGGTCGCTGACGCGCTCGGCGCTGGTCGAGGCCGAGGCGCAGCTGACCCGTGCGCTCGGCCAGATAGCGACCTTGCCGGGTACCGCAGCGTTGCGTCGCGAGCAGATCAAGCTGCAAGTCGAGCTTGCGAACGCGCTGATCCACACCAAGGGCCATGCGGCCCCCGAGACCAAAGCGTCGTTCGATCAGGCTCGGTCGTTGATCGAGCGAGCGGAGGCGCTGGGAGAACCTCCGCAAGACCCGTTGGTGCTGTTCTCGGTACTCTATGGGGTTTGGGTCGCCAACTACGCCGCGTTCAACGGCGACGTGTTGCGTGAGCTTGCAGCGCAGTTCATGGCGCTCGCCGAAAAGCAGGGGGCGACGGCCCCAATCATGTTCGGGTACCGTCTCATGGGTACGTCGTTGATGTGTACGGGGGATATCGCGGAGGGCCGGGCCTACCACGATCGGGCGATCGCGCTGTTCGATCCTGCCGAGCGTCGTCCGCTTGGGACGCGATTTGGCGTCGAAGTTGGCGTATCGATCCTGGCGTCGCGGACGTGGGTGATGTGGTTGCTCGGCTATCCCGTGGCCGCGCTCGCGGACGCCGATCGCGCACTCATCCGCGCACGCCACGTCGGTCAGGCGACCACGTTGATGTACGCGCTGAATCACGCCCATTTGTCTCATTTGTGGAGCGGAAATCACGCGGCAGCCAACGCGCTCGCCGATGAACTGGTCGCGTTGGCGGACGAAAAAAGCGCCCCGCTATGGAAGGCGTTTGGAATGCTGAATCAAGGCTGGTTACTGGTCGAGACCGGCAAAGCATGGGACGCCGTTCGGCTATTCACCTCCGGGATCGCCTTGTTCAAGTCGACGGGAGCAACATTATGGATGCCGCTGTATCTACCATGTCTGGCCAGAGCCCATGCCGAACTCGGCCAGTTCGAGGAGGCGCGGCACTTTATCGAAGAAGCGATGACGGCGGTGGAAGCGACCGGGGAGAGGTGGTGCGAAGCTGAAATCCATCGCCTGGCCGGCGAAATCGCGCTCAAATTGCCCGAGCCCGATGAGGCCCAAGCGCGGGCGCATTTCGAGCGTGCGCTCGCTTTGGCGCGCAAGCAGGAGGCAAGATCCTGGGAACTGCGCGCGGCGACAAGCCTGGCGCGGCTCTGGCGCGACCAGGGCAAGCGGGAGGCGGCACGCGATCTCCTCGCTCCGGTCTATGGCTGGTTCACCGAAGGTTTTAATACGCGCGACCTGACCGAGGCGCGGGCCTTGTTGAGTTCGCTGGCCCCATGACGACGGCTTGACCGCGAGAGCGGCGGCGGGCGTTCATCCGTCCTAGATCCCCAGCAGCCGCCTCGCATTCGCCTTCAGCACCTTCGGCCGGATCTCGTCGCGGATCTCCAGCTTTGCGAAATCGCTGAGCCAGCGGTCCGGCGTGATCACCGGCCAGTCCGAGCCGAACAGCATCTTGTCCTGCAGGATCGAGTTGATGTAGCGCACCAGGATCGGCGGAAAATATTTCGGCGACCAGCCGGAGAGGTCGATGTAGACGTTGGGCTTGTGGGTCGCCACCGACAGCGCCTCTTCCTGCCACGGGAAGGAGGGATGCGCGAGGATGATCTTCAGGTCGGGGAAGTCGGCCGCGACGTCGTCCATGTACATCGGGTTGGAATATTTCAGGCGCATCCCCATGCCGCCGGGCATGCCGCTGCCGACCCCGGTCTGCCCGGTGTGAAACAGCGCGATCGCGCCGCCGTCGTTGATCGCCTCGTACAGCGGGTAGGCCATGCGGTCGTTCGGATAGAAACCCTGCATGGTCGGATGGAATTTGAATCCCTTGACGCCGTACTCCTCGATCAGCCGCTTCGCCTCGCGCACGCCGAGTTTTCCCTTGTGCGGATCGATGCTGACAAAGGGAATCAGCACGTCGGAATTTTGCGCGGCGATCTCCAGCATCTCGGTGTTGTTGTAGCGGCGAAAGCCGGTCTCGCGTTCGGCGTCGACCGGGAAGATCACCGCGGCGATTTTCTTGGCGCGATAGTAGGCTGCGGTTTCCTGCACCGTCGGCGGGTGCTTGTTCGGCGACTTGAAATACTCCGCCATCCGCTCCTGGAAGTCGTCGTAGCCGTCATCGGCATGCAACCCGCACGGCTCCTCGGCATGGGTGTGGATGTCGATCGCGACGAAATCGTCAGGGTTGAGCAGCGTCAATTTCGGCATTTTGTCATTCCCGGCAAGCGTTTAGCAGCGATGAACGGTTGCGATGAAGGTTGCCCCGGTTTTGCCCCGGGTTCGTCCCATGCCTGCCGCAAGGGATTTAACAAAACCGGCAAGCCATGGAAAGGCGGCCGATGTCATTGTTTGCAAACGAGGAATGGTGTTTTCTGCGTCGAAATAAGCTGAGGAAGCGCCACAATGCAGCCGCAAGCCTTCGAGACCGACTTCTGGAAGGACGCTAACTTACGGAAAAGCTGGGATGAAATCGTTCCCGGCGCGCCGCGCAAGACGCTGCCCTACGTGCTGACGCGCGAGGCGATCGAACTGTACTGCAAGTCGGTCGGCGAAGATCATCCGATCTATTTCGACGAAGCCTACGCCAGGACCACGCGCTATCGCGGGCTGATCGCGCCGCCCTCGATCCACATCCTGCTGATGTTTTCCTGCACGCCGGCGGACGACTGGATGCGCAGCCCCGGCACCGTCAATGCGGGACAGTCGTGGAGCTACAACATTCCGGCGCGGCCGAACGACACCATTCGCCTGGAGGCGCGCGCGCTCGACAAGTTCATCAAGCGCGAGCGATTGTTCGTGGTGCACGACAACGTGTTCTTCAACCAGCACGGCGACGTCATCTGCTCCGGCCGCGGCTGGACCATCCGGCCGATGTAGCGAGAGGCTCGATCATGACGACCACATTCGAAAATCTAAAAGTCGGCGATGCCATCGATGGCCCGAAATTTCCGGTGTCGCGCGAATCGATCCGGCTGTTCTGCGACGCCTCGCTCGACTACAACCCGCTGCATCTCGACGACGACTACATGAAAGGCAGCTTCGGCAAGACCCATTTCGGCGGCATCATCATGCACGGCATGAACAATTTTGGGCTGATCTCGCGCATGATCACCGACTGGGCTTACCCTGCCGGCGCCATCCACCGCCGCCTGGAGACGCGCTGGGTCAAGCCGGTAAAACCCGGCGACACCATCCAGCCGACCGGCGTCATCAAGTCGAAGCAGACCACGGAAAAATCGCGCTGGGTTCTGATCGACGTGCTGGTGCGCAACCAGCACGATGAAAAGGTTGCGACCGGCGAAGCCATGGTCGAGTTTCCGCACCAGGCGGCGTGACCGTCACGCTTGCGGAAAACCCGCGGTTTTGCGGGTGAATCGCGCCGCGACATGCGGGCTTGGCTCGACCACCTCGGTGGCCAGTCCCAGCCACATCAAGAGGCGGATGGTGAGCCAGGTGTTGTCGATTTCCCACCAGCGATGGCCGTGGCGCGCCGAGCGCGGATCGGCGTGATGGTTGTTGTGCCAGCCTTCGCCGTTGGAGATCAGCCCGACGATGATGTTGTTGCGGCTGTCCTCGTCGGTCTCGTAGCTGCGGTAGCCCCACAGATGCGTCACCGAATTGACCGCCCAGGTGATGTGCCATACCAGCACCGTGCGCACGAACACGCCGAACATCATGATGCCGAGACCGGTTTGCGCGGCAGCTTGCGGCGTTTCGCCTGATAGCCATGCCACGAAAAATCCGGCGGCGAAAAACAGCGGCATCTGCAGGAGATTGATCCAGATCAGGCCGTGATGGCGTTCCAGCGCGACGTAGAACGGATCGCGCAGGATGTCCCTGGCGTAGCGTTCGTAAATACCGAGGCGCGACAGCTCCGGCTGATGCACCAGGATCCAGCCGATATGGCTCCAGAAAAAACTTGCGAGCGGGCTGTGCGGGTCGGGCTGCTCGTCGGCGAACTGATGATGCCGGCGATGGATCGCGACCCAGCGCGCCGGCGTGTCCTGCAGGCAGGACACCGCGATGACCGCAAAAGCATGCTCCAGCCATTTGGGGCATTTCAGGCCGCGATGGGTCAGCAGCCGGTGATAGCAAAGGTTGATGCCGAACAGCCCGCACAGATGGGTGGCGACCAGCGCGACCGCAAAACCGCTCCAGCTGAACGTGCCGGGCATAAAGGCCAGCAGCGCCATGGCGTGCCAGGCGCCGATCACGATAATATAGGGCCAGTTGAGCTGAAACGGCGCTACCCCCGCGGGCAGTCTCAACCGCTCCTTCGGTGCGACGGGGAGGGCATAATCGGCCAGCACCGCGGTCTTCAGATGGACTGTCGTCATGCCGGGCCGGTATTCCAATCTCTGCGCGAAACGCAGACGTCTTTTGAACAGCCCAATTCGTGATATGGGGACGAATCGCGAAATAGATACAAACCTTTGACTGAATTCGTTTATTTTTCGTGGACCGGCCAAAAATCGGCCCCACGTGATTGGTTGACATTCCACCGCGCCATGGCTTAGAAACTGCGGGTCTCGGGCGGCTTGGCCGCCGGCGGGATAAAGCCCATTTTTGCCACTTCCGGCCTGTCGAGCACGGCCTTTCAGAAGCTCAGGATTGTCCCATGAAGGTCCGTAACTCGTTGAAATCGCTACGCGGCCGCCATCGCAACAACCGTCTGGTCCGCCGCAAGGGCCGGGTCTATGTGATCAACAAGGTGCAGCGCCGCTTCAAGGCGCGGCAGGGCTAAGTCGGGCCCAATTCGCGCCGGACGCTGCCTTCCGGCCTTCGTGAAAATCACAGCTGTTTGACGCCGTGCTGCTTTGCAGCGCGTTTTTCTGCGTCTAGACTTTGCGGATGGCATCGAGATTCCCAGCCACCTGTTTCGGAATTCTCCTTGGCGCCGTCGTCGCCATGGCGCCCGTGCTCGCGCAGGCGCAGAACCAGAGGCCCGCGCAGAGGCAGCAGAAGAAGCCGCCTGAAGCTCCCTCAAAACTTCCCAATGTCGGAGCCGACCGGACCCGAGGTCTGGATTTCTTGTTCGGCGCCTTGAAGGCTGCGCCCGATGAGGCCAGTGCCAAGCATGTCGAAGCGCGGATCTGGGCGCTGTGGATGCAAACCCCGAGCGACACCGCCGCACTGCTGATGTCGCGTGCGAAAGCCGCGATGGACGGCAAGCAGATGGACGTCGCGCTGAAACTGCTCGACGCTGTGGTCAAGCTGCGCCCCGAATACGTCGAAGCCTGGAACAGGCGCGCGACGCTGTATTACCTGCAGAACGACTACACCCACTCGCTGCAGGATATTAAGCAGGTGCTCTCCCGCGAACCGCGCCATTTTGGCGCGCTGGCCGGGCTCGGCATGATCATGCAGGATTCGGCGACGACAGGCGCGCGCTCGATGCGTTCCGCAAGGCGCTCGCGGTCAACCCGCACCTCGAGAGGGTGCCGGAGCTTGTGAAGATGCTGACCGAGAAGGTCGAAGGCCGCGACATCTGAAATTCGTCGTTCCGGGGCGCGCGTCTTGGCGCCAATCTGGAGAATGACGAATTAGAGACGCATTTGCCGGCTGCGCGCTGCCCGCAGGTAACCCTAACATCGAGTATACATTGAGGGCGCGAACGATTTTGCGCTAACGCACGCCTACCGCACCTCACCTGGTAGGAGCGCGACAATGAAGTCATCGACAGTGAAATCGTTGCTGCTGGCTGGCGCCTTGACCTGCGTAGCCACAACGGCGTGCGTGGCCCAGACCTATTCGGGATCCCAGAAGTATTCCGGGTATTGGGTCGTCGGCAATGGCGCCGACCACACATGCCAGATCGTGACGAGCAATCCGGTCATCGATTACAGCCCAGGCTCTTTCGGGTCGGGTCCTTATCAATCGCGCGATGACGCGAGGCTCGCTCGCTCCACCATCAGCGTCTGTCCGAAGGAAGAACCAGCCTGGGCCGGCCATCAGATGATGCCGGACCAAGGCGCATTCGACCAACCGGACGATTAGTGCAGCGCGCTGCTGCCGCGCTCGGCGGCGGTGCCATGGGCAACCGCCGCATGCAGTTGCTGCAGTTCGGCTTCCAGCTGCTCGTTGACCAGCATCAGCGCTTTCAGCGCGCCACGCATGTCGCCGTTGCAGGCTGCGACGATTTCGTCGATCACGGTATCGTTGACTGAATTCATGCCCCGATCCTCCAATTATCCCATGACGTAACTGTCAACGGGTTTGTGCATATCCTGTGGATATTGTGGATAATGTCGGCCAGATCGCCATGGCGGCTGCCGTTCGCCTCGAGAAAATCTGAAGCCCGCGAAATCGTAGCTTGTCGGTGCGCAAGATCGTCCGGATAGTCTTCATGATTCTGCTCTCGGCCGTGGCGGTACTGGCTGTCCTGGCGCTGATCACGCAGGCCGGTCTTTTTGCCCTGCAGCGTCTCTATCCGCAGCAGGGCCGCAGCATCGAGGTCGCCGGCGGACGTCTCAACGTCGTCGATCTCGGGCCGCGCGGCGCCGACGGCCCGCCGGTCGTGATGATCCATGGCGCCAGTGCAAATCTGAAATCGATGCGGCCGCTCGGCGACCTGCTCGCCATAACTCATCGCGTGATCCTGATCGACCGCCCCGGTCATGGCTGGAGTACGCGCGACGATCTCAAAAATTCGACGCCGGCGATGCAGGCGAAAATGATCGATGAAGCGCTGGAAAAACTTGGGGCTCGCGGCGCAATCGTTGTGGTGCATTCGCTCGCCGGCGCGCTGGGTGCGTTGCTGGCGCTGGATTATCCGCGCCGCGTCGCGGGCCTGGTGATGCTGGCGCCGGTAGCGTATCCGTGGCCCGGCGGCGTCGGATGGTACAACAAGGTCGTCACCACGCCGGCGCTCGGCCCGCTGCTCGCCTATACCATCACGCTGCCGCTCGGATTAATTCTGTCTGAACCGGGCGCCCGCAGCGTATTTGCGCCGCAGACCATGCCGGCGGGTTTCGTCCAGAACTCCGCCACGCCGCTGCTGCTGCGGCCGCGCGAATTCCTCGCCAACGCCTGG
>CAVPZO010000047.1:0-174988 GCA_963710045.1 uncultured Alphaproteobacteria bacterium
AGCGTTCCGGCAGCGAATGCCTCAATTCTTGCCTCCGCATAGTCGACAAACCGCCAGTAAAGTGGATCGCCAATAGATAGCTCCAACCAATCGTCGAACCAATCAGGATCAATTATAGCTTCTGGCGGAAGCCCCTTTCTCTCTCTGATGAACCGATGCGAACGTGCCCAACCGAGCATGCTCATCCCGTTGTCAGGTGTGAGTGGTTGACGCGATACCCTAGTCGCATGCTCCACCACGCCGGTGATGACGACCAGCTCTCCTTTAGTTCGAAAGCGTACCAAAGGTCATCCGCAACGGCACCCTCAAGCGCAAGGTCTGCGAGTGCAGAGAATGTTGCCGCATGGGGATAGACAGTAAACAATTCCGAAAAGCGGCGTTCGAAGATTCGTCGGCGTTCGGACTGAGGGAGGTCGAGTAAGGTACGAGCCATCGGGCACGTTGATTGGCTTTGTCTTCGCCATTCGGGATTCTTATGTCGAAGCGGAACGGATTTTCGGCTGCATGCGGCGTAAAGTCCGGAAGCAGGAGGTCCATCTGCCAGTCTGAAGCGTTAACTTCGATGTCGGTACTGCTTGTGGGGGCTGGGTCCCAAAAATCCTCCGGGATTGGCACGTCAATGGGATGATTTTCGCTTGTCGGGGAGTTTGGGACCTGAAAAACGTACAAAGGCTCCCAAGGATCAAACTCAGTATTGAGCAGAGGCGCGACAGCGAAATCTTCTTGATTCCATAGCGCCAACGCTGCCGGAAAGCGAACCGAGGCAAGTGGAGTTGATGATGAAGCTCTGTCAGGCGTAGGTCGGCCTGCGCGCATTGCGATGTGCTTTCGGACATTTCGTCAAAGGGTCCACCGACAGTTGAACGTGTTATTTTCCTTTCGTCTAGGCTCGTTACTCTCAATACAGGCCATTCGGGCGTCGTTTTCTAGCTTGAAACGTCGCAAGCGCTCAATTGCAGCGTTTTCTGTCCAAAAAAGTTGCGGCCAGCCTTGGGGGAGGCTGGCCGCGCGCGAACCGGTCTGGGACGGGGAGGGGTGGGGATGTGACCGGGTCGCGGGTCTCCTTGTTCTTCAGTGGTCGCGGGCGCTGGCGGTGGCGACCGCGGGACGGCCATCGCCAAGCGAGACCCACACATTAGGGTCGCCCTGCGACTGGCGTTTGACGAAGCGGTAGCCGGTCTCGGTCCAGGCCAGGACGTTTTCGTTCTGGTTGTCGAGAATGAACTCGCCCTTGTCGCTTTTGACGGTCAGCACGGCGTGGCCGTCGCCCTTCTTGTCGCGCACGACCGTGATCAGCAGCGCCTCGCGCGGCCATCCGGCGTCGATCAGCATCTTGCGCTTCAGCAGCACGTAGTCTTCGCAGTCGCCGTAGCCGTCCGTCGGCAACGACCATTTCTCGATCACGCCCCAATGCTCCATGTCGGTCATCGGCTTGATGGTCTCGTTGACCCAGCGGTTGACCCGCAACAGGTCTTTCCACGCGGTCTGCGTCATCACGATATCGCGCGGCTGTCTCGCGCCGCCGCGGCAATCCCCGGGATTGTCGGCGCAGAACTCGACCCAGCCGATCGGCGCACGCGAGGTGTCGCCAAGGCTCGCATAAAGAACTCGTTCGTTCCGGCATTTGCCGCGCGTCATCGCCAACAGGCGGCCGCTAAAGCCAGTCCCATCCCCGTCCCCTGATGCCCATTTTGGCCCCCGTTTCTTGTTGGGACCACATTTCGCACAAAGGTTTTGCGCCGGGGCTAAGTTCCGCAAGTACAATTAAATCGAATACTGTTCAAAATTGCGGATAACTAAAACTATACTTGAATCTAATTCGACTAAAATTTGAAACAACTGTAATTGATTCAAATTTTATGCATCTGGACGCAAGCCCAATGAAACTGCGGGTTTCTCACGGCGAAACACGCCGCGCGCGTTGGACGAAGGATGCGCCAAACGGCTGAAGGCGGCATCGGGCAACGCCGATACCGCCTTCAAAGCTCGCAAAAGTGAGGAATCGGCGCGCGCGGCTGTTTACCGGGCGGTGACGCTATCTTCCAGCGTTTCGGCCAGCTGCTCGTGGACGAACTCGAGCGCAAAGCCTTCCTCGAGGTTTCGCACCACCCGGGCCTGCACCTTGCCGAGCGATACCAGCGACTTCAGCGGCGGCCGGTTTTCCGCGGCGATCGCCGCGCCCGACAGCGACATGTCGATGATGCGGCAGGTCATCTTGCTGCCGTCCTCGAGCGTGAGCACGGAAATCGGGTTGCGCGGCACGATGCGGTCGTGGCGGCGGTCTTCCGGCAAATTGAGTATGTCGCGGTTGGCGAGCCAGGTCAGCTGCGCCGCCAGCTTGTCGCGCTTGCGGGCGGTTGCGCCGACGCTCATGGCAAAGCCGTTGTCGATGATGCGGGTGATCTTGCCCTCGACCCGGCCGATATGATCGAGATAGGCGATCACGCGGTCGCCGACATTGCCGATCCCGGGCGCCAGCAGCGCCAGCCCGCCCGGAGACATATTGATGATCTGGCAGGGAAATTCGCGCCGGTCCGGCAGCATGTAGCGGCCGAGCAGATGAACCTTGACGCGCTGAAAGCGCCGCCGCTCTTCGGCGGCCGGAAGGACTGATTTATGCTGCGCAAACGCCATTTCGTGCCACCCGACAACCGCCCGACCGGTGCCGGTTAACCCTACGGCGGGCAAGGTTAATGAGGAGTTAGCGGGGGAGCGTTGGCACGCCGGCTCAACTCAAATAGGTTTTGCGCAGGCCACCAATCACAACAACGCCAACGGCCATTGAGAGAACAGCATGACCCAAATCCGCGTCTGCACCTACGACGGCCCCGGCGCGCAGCCGGTGATCCGCACCGTGCCATGGCCGAAAATCCCCAAGAAAGCCGCGCTCATCAAAGTCGGCGCCTGCGGCGTGTGCGGCACCGATCTGCATATCCTGAAAGGCCACTGGCCGAAGCAATTGCCGTGGCCGTTCACGCTGGGGCATGAGATCGGCGGCGTGCTGGTCGAGGTCGGTTCGGAATTCACCGAAGATTTTATGAGCAAGCCGCTCACCGTCGGATCGAAGGTGATGATCCCGCCGCTGATGCCGTGCGGGCAGTGCTATTACTGCATCCATTATCCGCAGAGCGCCAACAAGTGCCTGACGCCGGTGTATTACGGGCGCTATCTCGGCTTCGACAAGGCGCCGCATCTGTGGGGCGGCTGGGCGGAATATGTCTATGTCGATCTCGACATGCTGCCGGGCACCAAGATCTACAAATTGCCGGACGACATGTCGCTGCGGCTGGGCGCGCTGTCGGAGCCGCTGACCTCCTGCATCCGCGCCTTCAACCGCGCCACCCGCGCCGGCGGATTCACCTGGGGCGATACCGTGGTGATCCAGGGCTCCGGTCCGATCGGGATTCTGGCGGTCGCAGCAGCCCAGGAGATGGGGGCGGGCCGCGTGATCTGCGTCGGCGCACCGGAAGAGCCGCGGCTGGCGCTGGCGCGCAAATTTGGCGCGGAAGCGACGGTGAATATCGAGGAGGTGAAGACGCCCGAGGAGCGCATCAAAAAAGTGCGCGATATCGTCGGCGGTTTTGGCGCGGACCTCGTGATGGATTGCTCAGGTCATCCCAGCGCCGGCCCGGAGGGCATCGAAATGCTGCGCGACGGCGGCACCTATGTCGAGATGGGGCAGTTCACCGACGCCGGCTCGATCAATACGTCATGGCATCGCATCTGTACCAAGGACCTCAACGTGCTCGGCTCCTGGGGTTTTACGGGCAACGACCTGCCGCTCGGCGTCGACATGCTCTATCGCACCCGGAAAAAATATCCGTGGCTTGAGATGCAGACGATCTATCCGTTTTCGGAGGAGGGGATCGGCCGTGCGGTGGCGGACGCGATGGCGATGAAGACGGTGAAATCCACCATCGTGCCGTGGCCGGAACTGGCGGAGTGACCGTCATTCCGGGACACGCGTCTTCGCATGGACCCGGAATCCAGACGCGCGGTTGATGTGGCTGGATTCCGGGTTCGCGCTTCGCGCGCCCCGGAATGACGCGACCTGTTCAGCGCAGTCCCTCATAGACCATGAAGCCGCGCGCGACCTTGAGTTTGCGCAGCATGCGGGGGCCGAAGCGTTGCGGCGGGTGGCTGATGTAGCGCCATGAGGTGAGGTCGAAATCCCTGACCGCGCCAAACCCGCCGCCGAACGGCGCCAGCAGGCCGGTCAGGCTCAGCGGCGTGTGCGCGCGATTGTTGAACGGCAGCAACAGCAATTCCAGATGCGCGCGCGAGCCATCCTCGGCGGTGGCGGTGATGCCGGCTACCGCAGCCAGCATTTCCTCGGCGACGATGCCGATGATGTCCTCGATCTCGCGGCGGCTGCCCGGCGCGAACAGCGCCGAAAAACTTGATCCCTTCTGGTCGCAGCCGAGCAGGGCGCAGACCCGGGTTCCGGCGACGCGAAACGGATAGCCGGCTGATGGATCGTAGGACAGCACGAAGATGTCGCCGAGCAGTTCGCGCACCGCGCCGGGTTCGATCTCGCTGCGGTCCGGCGCGCGCGCGAGCCCACGCTTGCCGTCCCAATATGCGAAAAATTCCCGGCTCGACGGATGCTTCATCGTTTGAAAGCCCTGACCTGCGCGGGCGCGTGAAGGGACACATCTGTCCCGGTTTCACGCAACCTGCGCCCCCTGTTTGTTGTGCAGGAGAGCTCTTGCAGCGTCTATGCCGCAGGCGGTTTTGGGCGGGTTTGGCGGCAGGTTTGTGGCGTTAACGTTAAGTTAACTATGCGGTTGGGGTTATCAGCGGAACGGGTAAGGTCCGCGCTTACCTCGCTGGTTTTCTCCAAGGGCCGGCGAGGGTGGCGTCAAACAGTTTGGTCATCGCGCGGGGAGGGGTGGGGATGTCGCCCGTTTGCTTTGCGCGGCAAGATCGGCATCGACAGAGGGAGGGCTTCTCAGGCTCTCCCTTTTTTCGTTTCGCCTCCCTCTGCGGCGATCCTTCGCTTGCGCAGCATGGCCAAGCCGCCTATTTGGGCGCATCGCTCAGCTGAGCCGCTTGATTTTAGGCCTTTGACCCCTTGGACTCCCCGCCAGAACTCACCCAGGACGCCCCGCGCGAACCGATCCTGACGCTGCCGGGCGCCCTGACCGCGTATGTCATCTTGCTTGCCGTGATCCATCTGCGCGTGCTGCTGCCGCCTGATCTGGAATACTGGACCATCGAAGTGTTCGGCTTCATTCCGAAGCGCTACAATTCGACGCTGCTGGCGACGCCGTTTCCCGGCGGCTCGGCCGCCAAGGTCTGGTCCTTCGTGACCTATTCGCTGCTGCATGCCAATCTCAGCCATATCGGTTTCAACGTGCTGTGGCTGCTGCCGTTCGGGAGTGCGGTGGCGCGCCGCTTCGGGCCTAAGCGGTTCTTCCTGTTCATGGCGGTGACTGCGATTGCCGGCGCGTTGGCGCACCTGATCACCCACGAGCATGCGGTGGCGCCGATGATCGGTGCATCCGCTTCGGTGTCCGGCGCGATGGCCGCCGCAATTCGGTTCGCCTTCGTGCAGGGCAGTTTTCTGTCGTTTCGCCGCGGCGATGCCGATGCGGCAGCGCAAGTGCCGGCGCTGTCGCTGTGGCGCGCCTTGCGCAATCCGCGCGTGCTTGCATTCCTGGCAGTCTGGTTCGGCGTCAATATCATCTTCGGGATCGGCTCGATTGCGATCGGCGCCGACGGCGCGAGCGTCGCCTGGCAGGCGCATATCGGCGGGTTTTTTGCCGGCTTACTGCTGTTTTCGCTGTTCGACCCGGTTCCGCGCACCCGGCGCGATGCCGCCGTTGCGCCGTCTTCCGATGGTTCGGACCCACACTGATCGCGCGAGGATTTGGCAACCCTCGCACTTTCAATCGTCGTCCCCATGTGTTCAGATATGCATCGCTTGATCGCATCCAGGGAGGCGATAATGACCGTCCGTTCAATCCTCGATACCAAAGGCCATGACATTCTCAGCGTCGAACCGGACGCAAAACTTTCGGCCGCGGTCAAGATCTTGTCGGAGCGGCGGATCGGCGCGGTGCTGGTGATGAGCAACGGGCGCATCGAAGGCATCCTGTCGGAACGCGACATCGTGCGTGTGCTGGGCGAGCGCGGCGCCGCGGTGCTCGATGAACCCGTCAGCGCCGTCATGACCCGCAAGGTGGTCAGTTGCCGCGAGAAGGACACCGTCAGCTCGATCATGGAACGGATGACGTCGGGCAAATTCAGGCATCTGCCGGTGGTCGAGGACGACAAGGTGGTCGGCCTGATTTCGATCGGCGACATCGTCAAGTGGCGCGTCAAGGAATTCGAGAACGAGCAGGAAGCGCTGCAGAATTACATCAAGACGGCCTGAACTTCCTTTCGTCATGGCGGACGTGTCCCGGCCATCCACGTCGTTCCTTATTCTGCCGCCGCAAAGACGTGGATGCCCGGGACAAGCCCGGGCATGACGAGTTCTTCTGCTCACGGCTTCTTCTCAACCGCCCCCGGCTCGCCCGATACCGGAGCGACCATCTCGATCGCTTCCTGGATCAATTCGATGGCGCGTTCCGCCGCGCGCGCGCCATGCGCGATCAAATCGTCGGCGCGATGGAAATCGAACCAGCCGATCTGGCCGACGCGCGGCGTGATCAAAAGGTCCGGAGGATCGCCGGCGAGCCGCGCCCGGGTGATGCGGTCCTGCATGATGTTGAAAGCATCGACCATGACCGTGGAGATGCCCGGCCGTCCAGCGCCGCCGAAAAACTCGCGCTTGATGGTGCGCTCCGGCGAAAAAATCGGCCGAGACCGCGTTTCGGCGGAGGCACCACTTCGATGGCAGGCTCGGGCGCACCGGCGATCGGGCCGTGGGAGAAAATCGTCGTGGAATGCATGAACACGTCGCTGGAGAGATTGGCGGCGATCACGATTTCCGCTCCCAGCGCGCGCGCGGCCGATACCGGCACCGGATTGACCAGCGCGCCGTCCACCAGCCAGCGATCGCCGACCAGAACCGGCGAGAAAATTCCAGGCAGCGCATAGGAGGCGCGCATCGCCTCGACGATGCGCCCGTGGGTCAGCCAGATTTCATGCCCGGTCCGGACTTCGGTCGCGACGGTGGCGAATTTCAATGGCAACTCTTCGATCAGGGTCTTTCCCATCGCCGCCTCAAGCCCGGCGGCGAGCTTGTCACCGCCGATCAGGCCGGAGCCGTCGAGGCGGATATCGAGATAGCCGAAAATGTTGCGCGGCCGCAGGCTGCGCGCCCATTCCTCGAATGCGTCGAGATGTCCCGCGGCATAGGAGCCGCCGACCACAGCCCCGATCGAGGTACCGACCACGATGTCAGGAATGACGCCGTGGGCTACCAGCGCCCTGACGATGCCGATATGGGCAAATCCGCGCGCGGCACCGCCGCCGAGCACCAGCCCGATCACTGGCCGCCGGATGCTGCCGAGCCCGACCTTGTCGCGGCCGTTCGGGGCGTTCGGACCGCGGCCGATCAGGTTTTCCAGCACCGGGGGCGTCTCCATGGATGATGCGTCAAACTAGTCACTGCGGCATATTCTTGCCAGAATGCGTTGCGGGCATGGTTTATACCCGATCCGCCTCGGCCGAAACCATCACTGGATCGGGACGAGCCCGGCCCGCAGGCTTGAATTTGCCGCCTTTTCAGTGAAAAGCATGCGCCATGACTGCACGGGGCCAAATTCCGGAAGATCATGGGACCGACCGGGGCGGGCGGAGCGCACGCCCGGCGTTGGTGCTTGCGCTTGCCGGCCTGATGGCGTTGGCGGTTCCGAGCGCGTCCTTTGCCCAGTTCTTTAGCGATCGTCCGCCCCCGGTGCCTCCATCCTCCATTCCCGATGTGCCTTCCGGAGGCGCGATCAGCCTGGCGCCGCCGTCAGGTCCGGCGTCGGCTCCCAATTTGCCGGCGCCGCTGACCCAGCCGCCCGTTTCCGCGGTCACGCCCCCGGTTGCAGCGCCTCCGATCGCCTCGACACCGGGGCAGGCCGTGCTGTCGCTGACGGCGCGTTACGGCAAGGATCTTCCGGTCATCAACAGCGGACTGGTGTGGCGGGTTTTTTCCGACCGGCCCGACGAGACCGGCACCTTCAGGCTGATCCGCGAGGAACGCGGCGCTACGCCGAATATCGTGCTGCCGCCGGGCGGCTATGTCGTCCACGTCGCGCTCGGCCTGGTCAGCGCGGTGCGGCCGGTGACCTTGAAGGCCGATACTTTCCGCGAGTCCTTCCTGCTGCCGGCCGGCGGACTGCGCATTGAAGGCCGCGTCGGCACGTCAAAAATTCCGCAGAACCAGATTTCATTCGCAATCTACAAGGGCAGCCAGTTCGAAGCCGCCGAGCGCGCCGCGCTGCTGCCCAGCGTTGCCGCCGGCGACGTGGTGCTGCTGCCCGAGGGCACCTATTACCTCATCTCCAATTACGGCGACGCCAATTCGGTGGTGCGCTCGGACATCAGGGTGCAGGCCAGCAAGCTGACCGACGTCATCATCACCCATCGCGCCGCGGTGATCACCCTGAAACTGGTCGGCGACAAGGGTGGCGAGGCGCTGGCCAACACCGCATGGTCGGTGATCACGCCCGGCGGTGACGTCATCAAGGAATCGATCGGCGCGTTTCCGCGCGTGATCCTGTCCGAGGGCGAGTATCGCGCCATCGCCAAGAACGAGGGCAAGGTGTTCGAGCGCCCGTTCAACGTCGTCAACGGCGTCGACGGCGAAATCGAAGTGGTGGCGCGCTAGCGTTTTTCGCGCACACCAAAATTACAATCGTCATTCCGGGGCGTGAGCGAAGCGAGCGAGCCCGGAATCCATAACCCCAGTAGTCGGGTTCAGCATCAGAACGTTGACACAGGGAGTATGGATTCCGGGCCTGCGCATCCAAGTCGGCTGTAGCCGACTTGGACATTAATAATGCCGAACTCGGGTAAACCCGGGTTCGGGTGGCGCATCCCGGAATGACGAATTGATTTAAAACCGCGTCACGATATCCGAAAGCGCCGGACGCGGCCGGTCTTCATTCGGCTTCGACGGCGTGCCGATGTGAATGAAGCCGGCGATTTTTTCGTCCGCCTTCAGCCCCAATCCGTCGAGCACGTCGCGGTCGAACGCGAACCAGCCGGTCAGCCAGTTGGCGCCATAGCCGAGCGCGGTGGCGGCGGTGACGATATTCATCGCGCTGGCGCCGGCGGACAGTTGCTGCTCCCACTCCGGCACCTTGGGATGCACCTTGGTAAAACTGACCACCGCGATCACCAGCGGCGCGTCCATCAGCCGGCGTTTTTCGACCTCGATGTCGGCCGGCTCGCTTTGCGGATTTTTGCTCGCGAATACGCCTGCGATCACCTCGCCGGCGCGGGCGCGGGCGTCGCCCTCGAACACGATGAAGCGCCACGGCGCCAGCTTGCCATGATCCGGCACCCGCGCGCCGACGGTAAGGATGGTCTCAAGTTCGGCCGCCGAGGGGCCGGGCCCGCTCATCTCGCGCGGTTTTACCGAGCGGCGGGTTTTAAGGAATTCGATTGGATCGGTCATTGGCTTGCCCGCGCCCGCTTCACATCCGGCGGCGTCGCCTCCTCGACCAGCGCCGCGATCGCTTCATCGGTCGGCATCACCTGCTGCCGCTCGCTGCCCAATCGGCGGATCGAGACCGAATGCGTTTCGGCTTCCTTCTTGCCGACCACCAGCAGCGCCGGGATTTTTGCCAGCGAGTGTTCGCGGACCTTGTAGTTGATCTTCTCGTTGCGCAGATCGATCTCGACGCGCAGCCCGCCGCGCCGCGCCGCGGCGGCGACCACCTTGGCATACTCATCGCCGTCGGAAGTGATGGTGGTGACGACGGCCTGGACCGGCGCCAGCCAAAGCGGGAAATTGCCGGCATAGTGCTCGATCAGGATGCCAATAAAACGCTCGATCGAGCCGCAGATCGCGCGATGCACCATCACCGGCGTTTTCTTGGAGCCGTCGGCATCGATGTAGAACGCGCCGAACCGTTCCGGCAGGTTGAAATCCACCTGCGTGGTGCCGCATTGCCAGTCGCGGCCGATGGCGTCGCGCAGCACGTATTCGAATTTCGGGCCGTAGAAGGCGCCTTCGCCGGGATTGATGTCCGTCTTGATGCGGTTGTGGCCTTGCGCCTGAATTTGGCTGAGCACCGTCGCCATCACGCGCTCGGCGTGATCCCACATCTCGTCGGTGCCGACGCGGTTTTCGGGCCGGGTCGACAGCTTTACCGTGAGTTCGCCCTCGAAGCCGAAATCGGCGTAGGTCGACAGAATGAGATCGTTGATCTTCAGGCACTCGTCGGCGAGCTGCGCCTCGGTGCAGAACACATGCGCATCATCCTGGGTGAAACCGCGCACCCGCATCAGCCCATGCATCGCTCCCGACGGTTCATAGCGATGCACCACGCCGAATTCGGCCAGGCGCAACGGCAGGTCGCGATAGCTTTTCAGGCCGTGCTTGAAAATCTGCACATGGCCGGGGCAGTTCATCGGCTTGATCGCGAACCAGCGCTTGTCTTCCGCTTCGTCGCCGGCCGATTGCGCCGCGAACATGTTCTCGCGGAACCATTCCCAGTGGCCGGAGGTCTCCCACAGCGACTTGTCGAGCATCTGCGGCGCGTTGACCTCGTCGTAATCGCCCGTCAATCGCCGGCGCATATAGGCGACCACAGCCTGGAAGATGGTCCAGCCCTTGGCGTGCCAGAACACCACGCCGGGGCCTTCCTCCTGGAAGTGAAACAGATCGAGTTCGCGGCCGAGCTTGCGGTGGTCGCGTTTTTCCGCTTCTTCGATCTGCTTCAGATAGGCGTCGAGTTCTTCCTGTTTTGCGAACGCCGTGCCGTAGATGCGCGTCAGCATCGGATTGTTGCTGTCGCCCCGCCAGTAGGCGCCCGCGACCTTCAGCAGCTTGAACGCGTTGCCGACCTTGCCGGTCGACGTCATATGCGGCCCGCGGCAGAGGTCGAACCAGTCGCCCTGTTTGTAGATCTTAATGGTCTGGTCGGCCGGGATCGCGTCGACCAGTTCGACCTTGAACATCTCGCCGTTGTCTTTGAATACCTGCTTGGTCTGCTCGCGTGCCCAGATTTCCTTGGTGAACGGTTTATCGCGCGCGATGATCTCACGCATCTTCTTCTCGATCGCGGCAAAATCTTCCGGCGTGAACGGCTCGTTGCGGAAGAAGTCGTAATAGAACCCGTTCTCGATCACCGGGCCGATGGTGACCTGCGTACCCGGCCATAACGACTGCACCGCTTCGGCCAGCACATGCGCGGCATCATGCCGGATCAGCTCCAGCGCGCGCGGATCGTCGCGATTGATGAACTCGATCTTTGCATCTTGCTCGATCGGATCGGCCAAATCGCTGACCACGCCATCCAGCGCCATCGCCACCGTGCGTTTTGCCAGCGACGGCGAGATGCCCTTGGCGATATCGAGGCCGGTGATGCTCTTGGGGAATTCGCGCCTGGCGCCGTCGGGGAAGGTGAGGGCGATGCGGGGTTCGGGTTCGACCGGCTTCAAATTGGCGACACCAAACTGGAATCCGGACGCGGGCGCGTTCTTGTCGGGCATAAAACTCTCCTGTGGCTCACTCCTGCGAACGAGCGCAGGTAAGCGGGAACGAGGAGGGCTTTTAGCAAGGGTGAGAGGGAAAGGGAACGGGGCTATTTCGGCCCGGACGTGACTGGTGGCGGGCCAGCGGCACCGCGAAGCCGCGTTTTAGTGGCTTCGCCGTAGTCTTTGGCAGGGGCGCATGGCTTGCCGTCCTCGCCGAGCAGCGCGCGTGCGAGCTTGGCGCTGAATTCTCGCCGGTCTTCGAGATTGGAAATCCAGTTGCGTGCGACACCTGTGCCAATGGCGGGGCCATCGCTCCCAGCACCGCAGACGGTTTCCCGCAACACGGCTACATGCCGGCCATCGAATTCCTCTTAGGATGTCTTGCGCGACTCGCTCTCGCAACGGCGCCAAGCTTCTCCCAGCTGAGCGGTGTCATCTTTCGTGGCCGTGAGGCGCTCGCTCAGGATTTTGCGCACTTCATCTTTTTTTACCTGCGCCGGGATATCGGCGACCCACGCTGTGATAATCCTTTCGCTTTGCTCGGGGGTTACTAACTGAAATCCGGGAAAGATGCGTCTAAAAGCAATGCCCGCATCATTATTTGGATCGTTGGTTCGCGCGCTAGCGCAGTTTGCACCCCGTGCGCGCCAAACCGAGGTGTGGGACAATATGGCCTCAGCTGAGGTTAGCTCCTTCAAGCGATGAGCCCTGAAGCTGGGCGCGGTCGAGGGATGCGCCCTGAAGCTCTGCACCAAGGAGGAAAGCGCCCTGAAGCCGAGCCTCATCAAGGGACGCGCCCTGAAGCTTCGCGGCAACAAAGGATGTCCCTTGAAGGTGGGCGGAAACAAAGGATGCGCCTCGAATCCCGGCACCATCGAGAGATGCGCCCTGAAGCTCAGCGCCATCGAGAGATGCGCCCTGAAGCTCAGCACTATCGAGGAATGCACCCTGAAGCTGGGCGCTATCGAAGGATGCCCCCTGAAGCTGAGCGCCATCGAAGAATGCCCCCTGAAGCTGGGACCCGGTAAAAGAGATGCCTTCCAGTTTTGCATTCTGCAAGCTTGCATTTCTGAGCTGGGCGCCGCTGAGATCAATCCGCCGCAGATCGGCATAGTCGGAAAAGTCGCCACAGTTCAAGTCGCGGTCGCGCAATACGCGCGTTCGCTCGCCTTGATACGGCCGCTCGCCAGCCTTCGACGTGGCCTGCTGGATCTTCTCCAATTTTTCGCGGTCGACGACGTCGACGCGCGCAAGTGCAAGGCGATCAAACCGCACGTCGGCGAAGTCGAATTTCTGCTGAACCCATCGCCTGCATTGAACACCGTCAATTGCCTGCCCGGTGATTAGGTTGACATGAGGTTCGCCGGGGAATGTCGCAAGCGACAGCGAGAGGAGAATGAACAGGACGGCCGCGGCCGTCGGCATTGCTAGCCGTCTCAAACCTTGCCTAGCGCGCTGCCGGCCTTCGCTCGACCCGAATAGGCCTTTCGCACGAACAGCTATCTGCCTTATCCGCTGTCGCCATTTTGGCCGCTGGAAGTCACGCTGAGGATTGAGCACAAGCGGCCAAAGTTGGAATGCCACGACGAACTCCAGCAGGATCAGCAGCCGGTGCGTCCACGTCGCGAGATGGCTGTGATAGGGCAGGAACATGAATTGAAACGTCAGCAGTATCAGGATGGGCGCAATCACCAATGTGATCCATGCCATCGCCTTGAGCAGCGATCCAAACCGGCCCTCACGCTCCCGTGGTGAGCCTGCGAAGATTTGCGCAAACAGCGTATTGGCGAGGCGTTGGCGGAGCGAGGCATTCGCTTCGGGAGACAAATTGTCTTGCTCGGTGAGTTTCGCGACGGCCGCGTCATATGCCGCGGCCGTCCGCGCCAACAGGATGAGCTGAATCAGCACATAGGCGTGAAAGATCACGAACAGGATCGGGGCGAGCCAGAAAAATCCCCACAGCGGCAGCTCGATGTTGAGCACCGGCAGCTTGACCGGCTCTGCAAGGAAAAGCTGGCGATGGGTGACAGTCGTGGCTGCGGTCAACAGATACAGCGAAAAAATCAGAAAGCTCACCCAGATCGTCGATACCCGCGTCGCCGAATCGTTCAGCGACTTTTCCAGCGCTTCGACATCGAATGGATCGATCTTCCTGGCCTCAGCCACGGTATTTCACCCCGCCCGCATAGGTTGAATAGTTGCAGGTGTCAGCCCTCCATGCAAGGATCGGCATGGAACTCAGCCCATCGCATGGACTTGGCGCATTCGGCTTGTTAGCCTTTTGGGATCGGTTATCCTTTTCCCTTCGCTCAGCGCCCGCCACCTCATGCCCTTCCGCTTCCTCGCCATCGCCGCGCTGCTCCTTTTCTCCGCGCCCGCACTCGCCGCGCCTTTCTGGGCGCCCGCACCTGCGGCTCCCGCGAAGCGACCGGCCATCGCCACTCCCGCGAAGCGTCCCGTGCTGGCCACGCCGGCGCCGTCGGTCATATTCTACGTCGCCAAAGGCGCGCCCGACTCCTGCGGGCGCGGCTGCGACCGCTGGATCGCGGTGGAAGGCCAGATCAACGGCGACGCCGCCGGCCGCTTCAAGGCATTCATCAAGCGGCATCTGAAAGACCGGCACCTGCCGATGTATTTTTCCTCGCCGGGCGGCAATCTCGAACAGGCGATTTTCATCGGCAACATGCTGCGGGAATTGTCCGCCACAGCGAGGGTGGCGCGAACGGTCGTCAGGGATTGCGGTTTTGAAGCGCAGACGTCCGAGGTCTGCCTGAAGCTGAAACGATCCGGCCGCGAGCTTACCGGCGACCTCACAACCCGCGGCGCGCAGTGCAATTCCGCATGCCCCTATCTTATTTTGGGCGCGGCAGTGCGCGAAGTAGCACCCGATGCCATCCTTGGCGTTCATTCTCCGAAAGTCGTGCTGCGGTATAGCGGCGGCCAGCCGACCCTGGAGATGGTCAGCGCGGCGACGCAGCGTGGCGTCGAGCGGGCCGACCGGATGCTGTCGAACTATGTCTTCAAGATGGGCATCGAAGGCGAACTGCTCGACATTGCCAAGAAGACCAAATTCGAGGCGATGCACGTCCTCACCCGCGACCAGATATTTCGGTTCGGTATCGACCGCCGCGAATTCGTCGAGACGCCATGGGCGTTCGAGAATCTCGGCCGCGCGCTGATCCGAAAATCCGCACTCGCGAGGAATGAAGGCGGGAAATCATGGCGGGTGCTGCAGTGGCGGCTGTTCTGCCACAACACCGAGCAATTCCAGCTGGACTTTCAGCGCCAGATCACCGCAGCCCCGAGCTTCGCCACGGTTTCGATTTCCAGCGGCGGTGCAAAGCCGCTCGTCTTTGCGTTTCCGCCTGCCAAGCCGGCGGGATACGAGGTGTGGGGGCTGCGCATGCCGAAATCATCGGCACAGGCTATCGCCGACGCGCCGCAGATCGATTTGGTCGAGACGGCGAATGCGCCGGATGGACGCCGCCTCGCGCATCCGGAAAAACTGTCGACGGAGGGATTGCCGGCATCGCTGGCCAGCCTGCTCGCGACCTGTCCGGCTCAGAAGGAAACGGCTGCTCCGCAGCAAACGATGCCGCAAAACAGCGCCGCAAAATAGTTTGCTCCCATCCTTTCTTTCCGCGCGAATTTCACCTACATGCATTTGCATGGAAAATCCCGCCGCCGCTCACACCGCCCGCCGCTTCGCTCCCACCGCCTTGATGCTCGGAAACTTCGTCACCGGCTGCGCGGTGCTGGCGCCGGCGGGCATGCTCGGCGAATTGTCCGCGGACCTCGGCGTCAGCATTCGCGACGCCGGCCTGCTGATTACCTGGGGCGCCGTGATGCTGTGCATCGGTTCGCCGCTGACGGCATGGCTGACCAGCCGGATCGAGCGCCGCACGCTGCTGATCTCGACGCTGGCGGTATTCGCCATCACCAATGCCGCATCCGCTTTCGCGCCGAACTACGCAAGCCTGCTAATGCTCCGCCTGCTGATGCTGGCGGTCGGCGCGCTCTACACGCCGCAGGCGGCGGGCACCGCCGGCCTGATCGTGGGCAACGAAAAGCGCGGCAGCACCATCGCCTACATCTTCCTCGGCTGGTCGCTGGCCGCAGCCGTCGGCCTGCCGCTGATCACCTTCATCGCCAGCCGCTACGGTTTTCGCGCGGCGTATGGCGGTATCGGCGCGGTCGCCTGCTTAAGCTTTCTGCTGCTGGCCTGGCGTCTGCCCGGCGGATTGCTGGGCGAGCCGGTGGACCTGAAGACCTGGGGCCTTGTCGGCCGCAACCGGATGATCCTGTTGCTGCTGCTGGTCACCACCTTGCAGATGTCCGGGCAATTCGTGGTGTTCACCTTCATGGGCCCGCTGCTGGTGAAGCTGACCGGCGCCAGCCCCGACGCAGTTGGGCTGGTGTTTGCGATCTACGGCGTGTTCGGCTTCATCGGAATTGCGGTCGCAACCCGCATCGTCGATTCCTGGGGGGCCTACAAAACCTCGCTGCTGTTCACGAGTCTGCTGCTCACCGGTGTCAGCGGCTGGGCGTTCAGCGCCGGATATTATCCGCTGATGGCCTTGTCGGTCGCGATCTGGGGGCTGGGTTTCGCCTCCACCAATTCGATGCAGCAGGTGCGGCTGGTCGTGGCGGCGCCGGCGCTGGCCTCTGCCTCGGTGTCGCTGAATACCTCGGTGCTCTATGTCGGCCAGGCCGTGGGCTCGGCGATCGGCGGCGTGTTGTACGCGCACGATCTGTTGTATGCGGCAGGCTTTGTGGCGATGGCATTTGTCGCGCTGGCGCTGCTCACGGTGCTCTCAACGCGCAGGATTGCTGCTGCGAAATCGTAGCGGGCGCCGGCAACGCAATGACGGCGAGTGGCTGCTTCAATCGCTGAGGCGCGTCAGCACCGCCTTGAAGTTGACGCCGGGCAGTTGTAGCGCGGTGCCTTCGAAGTCGATCATGTCGCCGCTGATCGATCCCTTGAGCGTCAGCGTCACGGAATCGATACCGAACAAAGGTTTGAAATTCGGGTCGTAATTGTGCCGCTGGGTGGTGACCTTCGCGGTGATTTCCTCGCCTTTGCCGGTATAGCTTCCGATGAAGGCAAACCCCGAATTGCCGCCGCGGATTTTGCCGCTGATGGCGTAAATCACCCCGCTCCCGGTGCCGTGGACGGTGTGAAAGTCGACCTTGTAAAGCCCGTCTTGCAATGGAACGTCCCTGAAAATGTTTTGGTGAGTATCGGCGGCACCCTAACGTATTTCGCAAAGGGCGATACAGGCTTTGTCCCAGGATTTTGCAAAGCCTGTTGATAGTCCCTTCTGCGCGCTTCAAGGCCCGTTGACGCCGCGCCAGCGCCCGAACCGCCATGGCAAATACCAGCGCGCGCCCGGCGGTTTCGTCAGCGGCACATTGTCGATGCCGGAGGTGCCCCAGGGCTGGCAGCGCAACAGCCGCGCCAGCGTCATCCAGCCGCCGCCCCACAGCCCGAAGCGTTCGATCGCCTCGTCGCCATAGACCGAGCAGGTCGGCAGATGGCGGCAGTTGTATCCAACCAGCGGCGACAGCGTGTGCCGGTACAACCAGATCAGCCCGCGCCCGGCGTTGCGCGGCAGCCGTTGCAGCGCGCTGGCTGATCGCGGACAGTGCGGTGAATGCGGCGCTGGATGCTTCATAAGCGGTCTGCTCGTTCGGGAGCACGGTTTTGCCCGGTTCCAATGCAGGGAACCGGCCGAGACATGCAATTGAGTCACACCTGCCAAAATACCGCCGGTTTTCAGCGGCACTGCAGCAAATCTCGATAGACGATTTTGCGACATGAGGTTACCTTTTTGATAACGCTTGGATGACAAAATCATTTTTGCGTTGATCTGGGGCCGTTACCGCTGCTTACTTGGGGCGTGGGGGAAGGAACCAACTTGAGGCTGTCGCTTACATTCGGTGGCTCGGTGCTGCTCTGCGCCGCCGCTCTGTGCATCGCCCTGACTGGCCCTGTGGCCACATCAGGCGGTTCGGCACATGCCGGCGGCACTCTCGAAGAACGCAAACTGCCGATGCGGTTCACCTGGGTGGCGTGCCAGCCCAATTGCCGCGGCTGGGTCGGCGCCGTCGGCATCGTCACCGCCGATACCGTGAAAGAGTTCGACGAATTCGCGCGCACACGCCAGCTCGGCGGCGCGACCCTGGTGCTGGATTCCAGCGGCGGTTCGGTCAACGACGCCATTGCGCTGGGTCGGCGCTGGCGCAATCTCGGTATGCTGACGACGGTCGGCACCAGCATCGATCCGCGCAACGGCGATCGCGCCCAGGTCGCCCCGCAAGCCTATTGCGAATCCATGTGCGTGTTCCTGCTGCTGGCGGGCAAGGCGCGGTACGTGCCCGATGGCGCGCGCGTGCGGGTGCATCAGATATGGATGGGCGACCGCGCCGACGACGCCAAGGCTGCAAGCTACAGCGCGCAGGATTTGATGATCGTGGAGCGCGACATCGGACGTCTCGCCAAATACACTTTCGACATGGGTGGCACCGGCGACCTGCTGTCGCTGGCGCTCAGCGTGCCACCATGGGAAGAGCTGCACCAATTATCGCCAGCGGAATTGCGCCTGACCAATCTGGTGACCACCGACGCCGTCGCCGAAGTGTTTTCGCCGAACGACGGCGCACCTGTTGCGTCCGTTGCCGATGCCAGCGTGAAAGCGGTGCAGGATCGCTTCGTCAGCGAAGCGGTCAGCGCGGAGAAGCCGCTTGCGGCGCCGAAGGCGACCAAGACGGCCGAAGCCACTGTGCCGACTGGCGGCGTCGCGGCGACACCGGCTCAGCCACAGCGGTAAGCGCAACCCCTCAACGAGTCGTCCCGGCGAACGCCGGGACCCATACGCCGTGTCGTCTCGTTAAGGCAGTGTGGCAGATACCTTCTGCAATTATCTACGCCAGGGGTTATGGGTCCCGGCCTTCGCCGGGACGACGTAACACTAATTCGCCGATGCCGGCTCTTTCGCCTTCGCTTCGATCTGGCCGATCGCATCCACAACGGCGTCAAACGTCAGCATGGTCGAGGCATGGCGTGCCTTGTAGTCGCGCACAGGCTCCAGCAGCGCGATGTCGGCCCATTTGCCTTGCGGCGGCTCGCCGTTTTCCTTCAGCATCTTGCGCACGGTCTCGCGCAGTTCGCGCAGTTCGCTCGCGCTCGAGCCGACCACATGCGACGCCATGATCGAGGACGAGGCTTGTCCCAGTGCGCAGGCTTTGACGTCATGGGCGAAGTCGGTGACGACGAGGCCGTCCATGGTGAGGTCGACCTTGACGGTCGAGCCGCACAGCTTTGAATGCGCCGTGGCGCTGGCACCGGGGGCGGGCAGGCGGCCGAGGCGGGGAATATTGCCGGCCAGTTCGATGATGCGCTTGTTGTAGATGTCGTTCAGCATACGCGTGAGGTCTCGGGCTCGTAAGGGGCCGGCGGGCCGGATCGCCCTTGGCGGCACCCGTCCATGGTCCTATATATGGTCGCAGACGGCGGAAATACAGTCCGGCCGGCTGCCCGGTGACACTCCGGTCTCATAAGGCCGGTCGAACGGAGTTGACATGGACGCACTGATAAAGCCGCTGCGCGGAAACAAGCCTTCGGACGCAAGGGCGAGCGAATTTCGTCCCGCCGAACTGGATCCAGCCGAATTTCTCGCCGCCGCCGTGCGGGCGGACCAGCCGCGCCCGTCGCGGGCCGAGGCCGAGCGCGCGGTGCAGACCCTGCTTGGATATATCGGCGAGAACCCTTCTCGCGAGGGGCTGCTGGACACCCCGCGCCGGGTGGTCGAGGCCTTCGACGAGCTTTATCAGGGCTACCATCAGTGCCCGGCCGAGGTGCTCGACCGCACCTTTGGCGAGACCGCCGGCTATGACGATTTTGTTTTGATCCGCGACATCGAATTCACCTCGCAATGCGAGCATCACATGATGCCCTTCTACGGCAAGGCGCATATCGCCTATACGCCGGTGGAGCGGGTGGTGGGATTGTCGAAGCTGGCGCGGGTGACCGACATCTTCGCGCGCCGGCTGCAGACCCAGGAGCACATGACCGCCCAGATCGCCGCCATCATCGACGAGATTCTCAAGCCTCGCGGCGTTGCGGTGATGATCGAGGCGGAGCATACCTGTATGTCGGTGCGCGGCGTCGCCAAGCATGGTGCGATGACCTTCACCAGCCGCTTCACCGGCATGTTCCGCGACAATCCGGCGGAGCAGGCGCGTTTCCTGTCCATGGTGCGAGGGCCGCAGCGGTAGCCTCGCGTTCAATTTGCGAGGACTGACTGTGTCCACATCTTCCGACAGCAACGACCCCGAGGAAGGGCTGGCCTTCCAGCCCAAATTCGACGTGGCGGGTCTTGTGACCTGCGTCGCCACCGATGCCGCGAGCGGCGAGGTGCTGATGGTCGCGCATATGAATGCCGAGGCGTTGCGCAGGACCATCGAAGGCGGCGACGCTTGGTATTTCAGCCGCTCGCGCAATGCGCTGTGGCGCAAGGGCGAGACCTCCGGCCATACCCAGCGCGTGGTCGAGATGCGGATGGACTGCGACCAGGACGCGGTGTGGATCAAGGTGGAGCAGGTGGGGGCGGCGTGTCACACCGGAAGGCGGTCGTGCTTCTACCGCGCGGTGAAGGGCGGCGAGGGCGGGGCGGCGCTGTCGTTCGTGGATGCGGAGAAGTAATCACCGTCATTCCGGGGCGCGCGAAGCGCGAGCCCGGAATCCATAACCCCAGTATTTGCGTTCAGCATCCAAACTTCATCACAGGGAGTATGGATTCCGGGCCTGCGCAAAGAGGCGCATCCCGGAATGACGAGGGGTGAAATTTAACCCGCCATTAACCATAGTCGCCGCAGGGTGACCGCGGCAGAGCGCCTTGACGGCGCTCGACAGGCCGCGCGGTCGTTTCGCTAGGAGCGGGGCACCAACAGATGTCGGTCGACGCTTCCAGCGCCCCAGCAGCGGCAGGCATCGACCCGTCGCGCATACGCATTGCCGGCGCCATCAAGCAGGCGGCCAACACCACCGGCACCAGCTTCGAATATCTGCTCGCCACTGCGAAAATGGAATCCAATTTCAATCCGGCCGCGAAGGCCTCGACTTCGTCGGCGCGCGGTCTGTTTCAGTTCATCGACCAGACCTGGCTCGGCACCGTGAAGGAAGCAGGCCCGCAGCTCGGCTACGGCAATTACGCCGACGCCATCACAAGATCCGCCTCCGGCAGCTATTCGGTCAGCGATCCGGCGGCGCGAACCGCAATCCTGAAACTGCGCGACGATCCCCAGGCTGCTTCCGCGATGGCGGGCGTGCTGACCCAGTCCAACAGTTTCCGGCTCACCGGCAAGATCGGCCGCCGTCCGACCGACGGCGAACTTTATATGGCGCATTTCATGGGCGTCGGCGGCGCCGCCAGATTGATCGCCAATGCCGAGGACAATCCGCAGGCCTCCGGCGCGCGGCTGTTTCCGAACGCCGCCGCCGCCAACCGTTCGATCTTCTATGAGCGGGGCGGGCGGGCGCGCAGCGTCTCCGAAGTCTATTCGGTATTGACCTCACGCTACGCCAGCGCCGCCAATTCATCGGCCACGCGTACGGCAATGGCGTCGGTGGGCGTGACGCCGACCGCAGTAGCGGCCGCGGCCAGGCCGGTCGACAACATGGCCTATCTGTCGAGCTTTCCCGATGTTCGCCAGGTCACGCCGGTGACCGCGGCGCCGCAACCGGCGATCACCACGGCGTCGCTGCAGCAGCCGGGCCAGCCGATGTTCCGTTCGCTGTTCCAGGCCGGTGAACGCGCGCAGCCGGTCTCGCCGGCGGTGCAGGAATTATGGGGCAATGGATCGTCGCTGACGTCGGTGCCACAGCCGTCATCGCAGACGCCCAAAATCCGCGCGCCGCAGCCGCTCGACCTGTTCAGCGACCGCAACGGCACATTCAGCGGGTGATACCGTAGCCCGGATGAGCGCAGCGATATCCGGGTTCTTGCGTTCAGCCGAGGCCGGCCCCGGATATCGCTGCGCTCATCCGGGCTACAACGCCGGCCCACCCTTAACAAAACTTCAATAACGCCAGCCGTTTATGGTGAACCCTTTGTTAAGCGTCATGGTTTATTTTGTATGACAGTGGCATCGCGTCACGGTGTCGTTTCTAGAAGTTGCGTAAGCCGGCAGGACCATGATCGTTCGGCAGTTCATCAGTTGGGTACGCACCGCTCCCGCGGGCGAGCGCGCAGAGGCCACGCGATCACTGGCCCGCGCGCTGCTGTTTTCCGACATGTCCGAGCAGGATCGCGGCGCCGCCGAGGGCGCGCTGCTGATGCTGCTCGACGATGCGTCGCCGCTGGTCCGGCAAGCCATGGCCGAAGTGTTTTCACGCAGCGCCGAAGCGCCGGCGGCTATCGTGCAGGCGCTGTCGGTCGACCAGGCGTCGGTGGCGCTTCCCGTGCTCGAGCATTCGCCGCTGCTGATCGATGCCGATCTGGTCGACATCATCGCCACCGGAAACAGCGAGATGCAATGCGCCATCGCGCGCCGCATGAATCTCCCCGCCGCGGTCTGCGCCGCGATCGCCGAAGTAGGCACGCCCGCGGCAGCCCTCGAATTGATCGAAAATCCATACGCCGAGCTGGCGCCGTTTTCATGGGACCGCATCGTCGAACGCCACGGCCATCTGGCGGCGATCCGTGAATCGATGCTGGTGCTGGAAGATCTGCCCGCCGCGACCCGGCTGGCGCTGGTCGCTAAACTGTCCGACACGCTGGCGCAGTTCGTAACTGCGCGCAACTGGCTCAGCGCCGACCGCGCCGGGCGTATCGCCAGCGAGGCGCGGGATCGCTGCACCGTGAATGTGGCGGCGCGTTCGCGTGGCGACGACTTGCGCGCCCTGGTGCGGCACCTGCGCGCCACCGGCCAGCTCACCGCCGGATTGATCCTGCGCGCGCTGTTGTCGGGCAATTTTGAGCTGTTCGACCACGCGCTGGTGGAATTGTCCGGTCTGCCGCAGGCACGCGTCTCCGCGCTGCTCTATGACCGCGGCGGCGCCAGCCTGAACGCGCTGCTGGCGCGCGCGGGCCTGCCGGAATCCACGTTCCCCGCGTTCCGTGCGGCGCTGGAGGCGAGCCACGAGATCGGTTTTGCCGGCACCGCCGGCGAAGCGGCACGGCTGCGCCGCCGCATGGTCGAGCGGGTGCTGACCCGTTGCGAGACCGACGAGGAAACCGCGGAGCCGCTGCTGATCCTGCTGCGGCGCTTCGCAACCGAATCCGCGCGCGAGGAAGCACGTCTGTTCTGCGACGAACTGATCGCGGACGAAGCGGTGGCGGCGATGCAGCACGACCTGATCGCGGCGTGATCCAGAAAAATAGTTTTAGCCGTCATGGCCGGGCTTGTCCCGGCCATCCACGTCTTCTCTTTCACTTGCGCAGTAAAGACGTGGATGCCCGGCACAAGGCCGGGCATGACGAACGATAGGTAGTCGTATCAACTATTCCCCCGGCACGATGCTCGGCGCCAAAATCGCTTCGAGGTGCTCGGGGCGGTCGCGGTTGACGGCGGCGAGGTATTCGTCAGCGACGCCGCGCAGTTTCCGGCTCAGAGCACTCGCCATGCCGGTGTTGTCGATCTTGGCGTTCTCGCGCACGATCGCCTGGATGGCGTTGATGTGGTGCGCGATCAATTCGGCCGGCACGCGTTCCAGATCCGGCGCGTGCTCGATGATCCGGCACAGGCTTTCGGCGGCAGCACCGGCGGTGGGAAATCCGAAGGTGGCGGCGTCGCCCTTGATGTCGTGGGCGGCGCGAAACAGTTCTGCGCTGGTGTCGGTGGTGAAACCGTCCTTCAGGATGGCGGCATGCGCGGCGGCGAGCCGCTCGCATTCGATGGCCATCCAGTCCTTGAACTCGCCGGACAGGCCGGCCAGCGCCTGTTCGGCGCGGGCAACGGGATCGTCGAGATCCTTTTCGTCGACCCGGCGCAGCACCCGGCGCAGCGGGTTGGGCTGGGTGATGACGTGATGGTCGGCGAAGGCCTGGACGCTGAGGCTTGAGGGTTTCTCTTTGGCCATGAATGATGTCCTTGGGACCCGTTAGCCGCTGGTGCGGGCTTTTTCGAGCAGCGAAGGCTGCTGCAGAACTTCCGCTTCCGCGCCGCTGCGGCGCTCGGGGCCGATATAGGCGGTGCTGGTATTGCGCCGGCGGTCCGGCCCGAAATAGGTCTTGGTCCTGATGAACGGGCGCGGATTGGCGACCACGTTGAGGATACGGTGATAGAGCCCCTTGGCGGAGATCGGCTTGGCCAGAAATTCGGTGACGCCGGCATCGCGCGCCATGGTGACGCGGCGTTTCTCCGAATGCCCGGTCAGCATGATGATGGGCGCGTAAGGATTACCCTTGGAATCCGGCTGGCGGATCATCTGGGCGAGTTCCAGCCCGTCGAAAATCGGCATCGACCAGTCGGTGATGACGATGTCGGGCGCGTAGTGGCTGTACATTTCCAGTGCGGTGGCGCCGTCCTCGGCCTCATAGACTTCGCGGGCGCCGAACGAATGCAGCAGCGTGCGCAGGATGCGCCGCATATGCGCGTTGTCGTCGCACAACAGAAACCGCAGCTTGTTGAAATCGATGCGAAACATGACGAGCCCCGGGCGCACCCTCTGTCGGGTTACCCGGCGTTAACTATATGCCGCTGCCGTTAACGAATGGTTGCTGCTGTCGTCCCGGCGAACGCCGGGACCCATACGCCGTTTCGTCTCGTTTCGGCATTGGGGCAGAGGCCTTCTGCAAGAAGGAAGGCCAGGGGTTATGGGTCCCGGCCTTCGCCGGGACGACGGTAGCGATTTAATACCCGAACTGTTCGCTCAGGATTCGCTCTTCCAGGCTGTGGCCGGGGTCGAACAGCATCCGCATCGAAATGGCCTTGTCCGAGATCACTTCGACGCGCCTGACGTCGCGCGCCTCGTCGTGGTCGGCTACCGCCGCTACGGGACGTTTTTCGCCTTCGAGCACTTCGATGACGACGAAGGCGGTGTTGGGGAGCAGGGCGCCGCGCCAGCGCCGCGGGCGGAACGCGCTGATCGGCGTCAGCGCCAATAGCGCGGCGTTGATCGGCAGGATCGGCCCCTGCGCCGACAGATTATAGGCGGTCGATCCGGCCGGCGTCGCCACCATGATGCCGTCGGCGACCAGCTCCTTCATGCGTTCGCGCTCGTCGATCAGGATGCGCAAGCGCGCCGCCTGATGGGTCTGGCGAAACAGCGCGACCTCGTTGATGGCGTGATGCAGGTGCACCTTGCCATGCACGTCGGTGGCGCGCATCAAGAGCGGATGGATCACGGTGTCGCGCGCCGCCGCAAGGCGGGCATGCAGATCGTGCGCGGAAAACTCGTTCATCAGAAAGCCGACGGTGCCGCGATGCATGCCGTAGATCGGCTTTCCGGAATGCATGTGCTTGTGCAGCGTCTGCAGCATCAATCCGTCGCCGCCGAGCGCCACTACGACATCGGCGTCATCCGGATCGTGATTGCCGTAAGCCTGGGTGAGCTGCACCAGCGCCTGCTGGGCTTCCGCGCCGGGGCTCGCGACGAAGGCGATCCGGTCATATCGGCTGGGGCTGCTCATGGGATCGCGGGGCTCATGTCGGCGCGAAGAGGCGCAGAGGTCGTCTAACCGATGTTTGCCGCGCTTGTCGAGATAAGTCGAGCCGGTTTCGCGCGATGAGTTAATATGGGCGCTGGGCAAAACAAAACCGGCGCGGTCGAGGCCGCGCCGGTTAAGTGCAGTGGTTGGCTTTCAGTAGACGAGGCCGGTGCCCGGCGGCTTTTCCAGTGCCGCGGCGAGCGACTTGTACTCCTCGGAAGCCGTGCCGCTGATCGCGGCGATCCGGTTCAGGTGATATTGCGCCTGATCGCGGTTGCCCTGTTCGACCTGCCACAGGCCGTAATACTGCCAGGTCTTGACATGGTTCGGATCGGCCTTCAGCGCGCGCTCGTACCAGATTTGCGAAACCTTGTAGTCGCCGAGCTTGCGGTAGGAGTAGCCGATCAGGTTGGCGACCGCGGCGCTGTCGTCACGGCCGAGCGCCTTGAGCTGATCGATCGCCGAGGCATAGTCGTGGCGATCGTAGATGGTCGCATAGGCGGCGCGATAAGCGTCGGCAAACGCCGCATAGCTACGCGAAGTGTTTTCGCTGGATTTCTTTTTCTTCTTGGTGTCCGACGGCGGCGGATCGCTCTCGGGCGCGGCATAGGCGAGCACGGGTGCTGCGACCACCGCCATCGAAAGCATTGCCAGCGTCAAAAGCCTGATCGCAAATTTGCTCATGCGTCTCTCCTGTTTCAATGGGGCGATCCTACACCCAAGCCCAGGGATTTGAACCCCCCGCCGACCGGAACATTCCCGGAGGCTATCCTATAAATCTCGCCGCGAACATGACCAAGGTGTCATCCAGATGAACGAAACCTGTTGCTTTGCTTCAGGGTGGGTTCAGCGCGCTCTCCTCAAGATCACCCCTGCATGATCGGCGAGCCCGGCCACCTGGCCAGTCAGCTTCCCGATCGACGCCAGAGGAGACAACCATGCTGAAGATCATTTCCGCAGCGCTGCTCGCGGTTTCCGTTCTCGCCGCACCCGCGATGGCCGGCACCGCCGGGAGAGCGGCCCATGCCGCCCCGGTGATCAAATCCGTGCAGTTCAAGCCGAGCGTGCTCAACGCCAATGCCAAATGGGGCCGCCATCATCACCGGCATCATGGCTGGCATCATCGGCATCACCGGCATCATCGCCACCACCGCTAACAAGTTTCTGCGGTCGCCGCTCGATCCACATTGCCCCGCGGCGCCGTGGATACAGGCCGGCCTGCGCCAATAGCGCGGGCCGGCGCTGCCTAGATAACTCAAGATGCGAATTCCATTTTGCGCGCGAACGTTCTAAGAGTGCCGGCGGCGCCGGGCATTCGAAAGACGGGTTGCACTCTTGGGGAATTCGGCAAAGCGCGCGGCGATCCTGCTGCTGCCGTTGGCGCTCGCGGCCTGCGCCGGCGACCGCCAGAACAGCATCACCTATACCGACGACCGCGGCGTCGCCAACCAGCCGTATCCCGCGAACTACCGTCCCGAATTGCTGGCATTCATGAAGACCTACCTGAACAATCCGGTGGGCGTGAAGGAGGCCGCGATGGCCGAACCGGTGCAGCGCACCGTCGGCGGCCGGCTGCGCTATGTGGTCTGCCTGCGCTACAACGCAAAGGACACCGACGGCGGCTATCGGGGGGTGCGCGAGCGCGCGATTCTGTTTGTCGATGCAAGGCTCGACCGCATTGTCGAGGACGCCAGCGAACCCTGCGCGGGGGCAGCCTACGCGCCGTTTCCGGCGTTGGAGAGCATGACGCGGTAACGCGTCGTCCCGTGCATGCGGGGACGACGAGAGTTTACAAAAATCGCGCCGCTATCGCGTCAAACCCGCGGCGCCAGCCGCGCACGCGGTCGGGATCGAGCGGGGTTGCTTCGGATGCCATCCGGATGATCACCAGTTCGGCGCCGGGATGGATATAGATCCACTGGCCGTGGATGCCGAATGCGACCAGCACGCCGCGGTCGCGGTCGATGCGGTACCACTGGTTGCGATAGCTGGCCTGCGGAAAGATATCCGCGAATTCCGAGCGCGCCCACGCGCCAGCGTCGCCGCGCGCGTTGACGTCGTCGATCCACCATCCCGGCACCACCTGCCGGCCGTCGGCGATGCCGTGCCGGCGCATCATTTCGCCGAAGCGGGCGAGATCGCGCGGCGTCACGCAGACGCCGCCCGCTGCGCGCATCGCGTTGTGGGCATCGACGGTGATGCAGGCGTGGCATTCCGCGCCGAGCGGCTTCCACAGATAGTCGCTGACGATGTCGGCGTAGGGTTTTTCGCAGGCGCGCTCATAGACCCAGCCGAGCACGTCGGTGTTGGTGGAGACGTAGTGAAACAGCCCGCCGTGCTTCTGGCCGTCCGGCCTCTGCAAACAGAGATAATTTCTGAGATCGATCGGTTCATCGCCGGCCGGCAGGGGATCCCAGCCGACGGCATTGCGGTAGCGTGCGACGTCGCCCTTGGGGTCGTCATAGTCTTCGTTGAAGGCGATGCCGACCGACATGTCCAGGAGATGCCGGATGGTGCAGCCGGCATAGACCGAGGGCTTGAGTTCAGGCACGTAGTCGATGACAGGGGCGTCCGGGTCGAGCAGGCCGCGGTCCGCCAGAATGCCGCCGAGCGCGCCGCAGATCGATTTGCTGACGGAAAACACGATATGCGGCGTGGCGGCGTCCATGCCGGGGCCGTACCACTCCGCGGCGATTCGTCCGCGCCGCAGCACGATGAATGCGTCGGTATCGGTAGCGCCCAGTGCGGCGCCGAGCGTGGTCGGCTTGCCGTCGTGACCGGTAAAACCGACATGGCCGATGTCTTCGAGGCTGGTATCGAGCGGAATTGCGTGGCCGGAGGCCGGGATATCGGCGGTCGGAATCAGCTGCCGGACATTGCGAAAACCCCAGGCGCTGAAAGGCGCCTTGCGCCAGTTCGCCAGCGTCACCAGCCGGTCCGACGCGGGCGGAAAATCGTCCATCAGGTTCGCAGCCATGGTTTCTCTCCCCGTCAAATAACCCGGTCATTTTTAGGCGAAAATTGAACCTGATCGCAGGGACCGGCGACATATGCTAGCCGCCAATGGGCGTGGCGGCTGCCGTGACGGGCTGCCTAAGGGTTGGATGGAACCCAAAGTGTGGCGGCTTTGTCACAATGAGGACATCTGTTGCTCCGGCAATGCCGCGAAGCAACCAAATTGAGACCACGTTGTTTGCAGAGGGTCAAACGACGTAATTAGGGGAACGAACATGAAAAAATTTCTGCTTGGCGCAGCAGCCTTGGTCGCATTCGCGGCTCCCGCAGTCGCTGCGGATATGGGCGCGCGTCCCTACACCAAGGCCCCGGCCTATACGGCGCCGCAGGTGGTCTACAACTGGACCGGCTTCTATGTCGGCGGCCATGTCGGCGGGGCGTTTGCCGGCGACAACAGCCTTCTGGGTAACGACGCCCGCTTCCTTGGCGGCGTGCAGGGCGGCTTCGATTATCAGTTCGCCGGCAACTGGGTTATCGGCGCCGAGGCGCAGTACTCCTGGCTTGCCAGCAATAACAACAACGGCGTGCTGTTCCCGGGCGGCACCTTGGTGACGTCGAATAACGACCAGCTCGGTTCGGTCACCGGGCGGTTCGGCTATGCTTGGGGCCCGGCACTACTTTACGCCAAGGGCGGTTACGCCTGGCGCGATAATCCCAACCTGGCTGTAGTCAACGCCGGCGCGCCGGCGGCCTTCACCACGGCCGGCAACCACCGGGACGGTTATACCGTCGGCGCAGGCCTCGAATACATGTTCACGCCGAACTGGTCCGCCAAGGCGGAATACCAGTACTATAATTTCGGCAACACGACCTTCACCACGGGCCCGGCCGACATCGTCGGCACCCGCTTCCGCAATGACGAGCATACCGTCAAGGCCGGCCTGAACTACCGCTTCGGCTGGGGCGGCCCGGTGGTGGCGAAGTACTGAGACGCGTTTTTCGCATGGCAAACCAAAAAGGCCGGCTCACGCCGGCCTTTTTATTGCATGGTCCGCAGGATCGATGGACCGATAGAACGGCGGCGGCAAAAAAATATTCATTGCCGATGGAACAAAAGCCCGACCGTCGCTATTAAAGGCGTTACTGGCTGGAACAAGAACATGCGTGCATTTGCGTTGGGGTTGATCTTATCCACGGCTGCCCTGCCGTGCGCCGCTCAAACCGTGCTGAAATCCGAACCCTTCATTCTCGCGCCGTACGAAATCGCTTTCGTCCAGCACGCGGCCTGTCCGGCCGGACAGGTGCTCAAGGTCACCGGTGCGATCCGGGGCCTGCACCGCAAGAAGGTGTGCGTGACCATCGGGCTGGAGCAGGCGACGCTGTCGTCCGCGACGCCCTAAGCCCACGGGGTCGTCCCGGCGAACGCCGGGACCCATAACCCCTGGCATCTATTGTGAAAAAAGCCTTGGCCCCAGTGTCGAAACGCGCCGGCACGCGTTTGGATCCCGGCGGTCGCCGGGATGACGGACGGTCATGAATCCAGCTCAAATTCCAGCTGCCGGTCCCGCTCGGCCTCGGCCCGGTTCTGTTCCGGGTTTTCCTGCGGATCCGCCCGGCACGGCCTGATCTCGTAGTCATAGTCCAGCACCGGCTTCGGATGAGGCTTGTCCTCGTCGGACACCACGTCGACCACCAGCCCGCTATGCTGGGCCAGTTTCCAGACGTCGGCCTCGGTCGGATAGGCCTTGCTCAGCTTGGCCTCATTGCAGAACAGCGCATAGGGCATCGGATCGCTCCGCCAAAAGAGCCTAACGCGCTGGGGCGGTTTGGGTTGCAGGGCGGGGTGGGGCACGGGCGGTTCCGCCGGAGCCTGAGTCGTAAACGAGTCGTGAATGCTAAGAAAAATATCGCGCGAGACTCTTCCGCTAGAATCGCCCGATGTTTTCGGGGCCATGAGAACGACCCTCACCACCGCCAGCGGCAGCAGAGTGCACCTCGCGCTCGCTGTTATTTTGCTGGTGGCATGTTCGGTGAATCTGCTGCTGCTGTGCGCGCGGCTGTAGCGGGCGTGGCTAGATAAACCAGCCCGCAATCCCGCAGATGAGGCAGATCGGCACCGCCGTCGTCAGCAGCCGCCAGATCATCCGGTCGTACCTGGCCAGCGGCTCGGGCGTCTGCCCGGTCATGAATTCATGGAGTAGGTGAGACACGGCAGCCCTCCGTGGTGAGGAGGCCAATAGAATCTGCTTCGCGATTCGCCGTCAAGAGTCCCGTCGCAATCTCGTCAATGATGCGAAAGCGATTTCCTCTCAATATTTAGCGGAAAAGGCGCTCCCGGTTTTAAGCGTCGCGCTGCGCACGGCTTGCTCGGTCAATTCGCCGCCGGTGTGGGCGCGGCTGCGCGCCAAGAATTTCAGGTCGCCACGATGCTTTCCAATTCTCGCCGCATTACTATTCGATCCTTGAACCGTCGATATTCGCTGAGTGGGGACTCAAATCTAAGCGAATACTCGTCGTGGGGTGTTCCGCGTAAAAAATCAGTGAGCCGTCATGCCTTCGCGGGCAACGATGACTCATGCCCACAGCTTGGATGCCCAGGTCCAGGGAGACAACGATGAAGGATGCCACCAGAAAGGCAGCCTCGGGGGCGCTCGCGCAAATTCTGGCGGTGACGGCCATGCTCGTCATCGCCAGCGTTGTGTTTTACGTGCGGTGATGTGACGACCGTCAGACTGCGAGGTGGCTAAGCCCCAGTTGGAAGGGGTAGAGCCTCTTGGCGCGGCGGCTAGACAACTGGCTTCTCCTTCTGTTTTGCTCGTCGTCCGCCTTGCAAGGATCGCTGTGATGTCTCTCCCGCGCGCGGCGCCCTAAACAGTTCTTCGATATTTGAAGAGAAGGCGCGTGCAAGCTTTTCGAGCACCGTCACGGTGGGATTCTCCAGCCCGCGTTCCAGGCGGCTGACATAAGTCCGATCGATGCCCGCATCGACGGCAAGCATCTCCTGCGAGAGCGCCTGTGCGACCCGCAATCTCCGTATGTTTCGTGCAACCAGTGCGCTTGCTTTCATCGACGTCCACCGGCTCGATTCTCAGTCTGTAGATTATCGTCTGATCGTCCACAAACTCATCGGCACATTTACGCTTCGTAAATAGGCCTGAAAGGCGCTTGATCTGTCGCAGGAGGATATTGCCCTCACCATGATGCTTAATACCTAATTTATCGGTATCTGGAAAGTCGTTTTATGGCTCTGGCCCCGCGTGGAGGCCAGATGCCCAAAACAGTCACATCGCCGCTACAAAAGAAACTTGCGGCCATGCTGGTCGAGCAGCGCAAGGAAGCGGGGCTGCGGCAGGTCGATTTGGCGAAGAAGATGGGTGTCTACCAGTCCTGGGTCACGCACATGGAATCCGGCCAGCGCCGGATCGACGTGATTGAGCTGATCGAGCTTGGCAAGGCGATCGGATTTGACGCCGCGGACATGGTGCGCAAGTTGTCCCGGCGCTGATTGCGCGGATGATAGCTGGTGACGGTTGAGAGGATTGAAGGGGGGTGGCGCGTTGGGGCACGACAACGCAGTAAAAACCGCCCCGGGCAGCCTCCGTGAGATGCATGAGCGTGATTTTGGGTTAAAGCAAAAGCTGGAGAGAGACCCAGACGCTCCCGTCGCAAGCTAGGAAAAATAATGACCGTTGAGAAATCAAAAGAAGCCGCACCTAAAAAGACAGCCACGGAAGCGAAGGCTGCCGAAGCGAAGGCGGAAACCCCTGCGACCACCGAAAGCAAACCGGACGCTGCAGCAAAGAAGCAAGGCATGGGTGAGGGCCAGAAACCAGTCTCCAAAGCGTACAAGGATAACTGGAACGACATTTTCGGGAAAAAGAAAAAGCGTTAGGCCGCGCCCCCGGTGTTGTCATGCTGCGCGGCCGCGGCCAATCAAAAGACACAAAACAGGGGCGTCCTGCCTTAATGAGGCTCGCTGTTATCTTGTTAATTCTATCGGCCGTACCTGTGGAGGCGTGCCGCAGCCGGTCAACGGAGAAGAGCATATTTTTTCAGAAACTGCCGGCCGAAGCGCAGCTGGCAGCCCATGTCACCATCCTGGAAAAAGAAGGTGTCACGGCGGTAGCCTTGGTGAATGAAGTGGTTCGAGGAAGCCTAAACACGAAAGTCATCAATCTTGTTCTGCCGTTAGAGACAAGCTGCGGACCTTCGGTTGAGATCGGTCAATCAGGCATCGTGTTCGGAGCAATGCGTGACGCGGACAATTTGGTCGTGGAGTCCCGCACGAATCAGGAGATCGAACACCTTTCCCGTTGACCGGGCGCGAAACGCAGCCTCTCGGCCGCCGGACGTTAATGGTGCCGGTTGAGAGGATTGAACTCCCGACCTTCGGTTTACAAAACCGCTGCTCTACCGCTGAGCTAAACCGGCTGAGATAGCGACGCCTCGAATGTGCTGTTTATTGCGGCTTGGCGGGCGCCGTCAACACTGGTTGCGGTGCTTTCCGTCATTGCGAGGAGCGTAGCGACGAAGCAATCCAGTTCTTGCTTGCGGCACTGGATGCTTCGCTTCGCTCGCAATGACGTCTCCAGTTCGTCGGGGCAGTTAGTTCCTCGCCCCCGTCGCGAAATCGGTCAACGGCTTGAACGCCCGGTCGTGCACCCACATCGCGCCATAGGGCGTCAGATGATGACGATCGAGATAAAGCGACGTGCCATCTTCGGCATGGAGGCATTCTGCGCCTTTGCACAGCGCGCCTTCGACATCGACATACAGGACATCGCTCCGGCCGGCGACCAGCCTGCGGAAAAAATCCGTAAGGTATGCTTGGGCCTCGGGATCGGACACGGCGTTGAGCTTTTGACAGTCCGGAGCACTGAAAATATCGGGCCGGCCGTAACACGCCGAGGGTGGCCGATCGACCAGAACGGTGGTCCCGATAATGACGACCTTGCGATGATCAGCGGTCAGCCACTCGACGGTCTCGGTGATCTTGCGCTCGAAACGCGCACGGCTCTGCGCAATGTCGGGCATCGCTGTGGATTGATCGTCGACGTAGCGGGCCGGAAATCGGCTTGAAACGCCGTACAGCCAGAAACTGGACAGGATGACCAGGGCGGGATTTTCCGCCTCGATCCTCTCACGCCATTCGCGCTGCCCGATCCGGCATCTGCTGGTACCGCGTTGGTCGAGCGCATCGACCGCGTAGCTGTCTTGCATCAGCGCGCAGGCGTTTACGGTTTTGTACAAGGTCCCGCGCAGTCCGGCCTGCTTCAGCGATTCGGCGACAGCTCCGGTAAATTGGTCGGCGTGACTGTCACCGATCAAGACCGCGGCGCCCGGTGCGCCACACAGCCCGGTCCCTTCGCGGCACCAGGGTGACAGCTTTGCAAGGATGCTGGGGTTCAGCCGCCCCGGCTGCAATCGCCATGGCCATCCATCGTCGAGCTTGGCGCTCAGCGCGATTGCAACAACGCCAACCGCCAGCGCGGTACTGACCCCCATGAAGATGGGGTCGGAGGAACGCTTCGACGTTCGCGATCGTCTGAAACGCTTTTCCACAAAGGCGTTGAGCGGAATTGCGAGCGCAAAGGAGCCGACAACGAGTCCGATTTGCTCGAGCTCGGTCGGTGGGGCGAACCGCCAGTAGTTGTAATAGATCACCAGCGGCCAATGCACGAGGTAAAGCGAATAGGAGATACGGCCGGTCCAGATCATCGGCCGGTTGGTCCACAGCCTGGACGTGCGGCAGGATCCGCCCGCCCAGATCAGCAGCGCGGTGCCGATGCACGGGGACAGCGCGCCGGGGAAGGGGAACGGCGTATGATCGGTATAGGCCAGGAAGGGCACAATGATCATGGCGAGGCCGCCAGCCGCCATGATCTCCGGCCAAAGCCGGCCGCGCGGCCGCGCGATGATTTCCAGCCAGATCACGGCGGCCCCGGTCATGAATTCGAATGCGCGCCACGGCATCCAGTAGAAAGTCGCCCGGGGATGATGCAGGCTGAGGTACGCCGCGAACAGCAGACTTGTCAGCCCAAGCGTTGTCAGCAGCGCAATCCGTGCGATGCGCTTGTCGCTGGCGCGCGACGCGAGCAGCAACAATGGTGGCCAGACCAGATAGAATTGCTCCTCGACCGCCAATGACCAGGTGTGCAGCAGCGGCTTGAAAGCGGACTCGATGTCCCAGTAACTCGCCTCACTCCAGAAATAGATATTGGAAATACCCAGCACGGAGACGATCGCGGCCTCCGCCAGTTTTTTCATATGGGGCGGGGTGAACAGCAACGCGCCGACCAGGAAGGAGACGCCGATTGTTGTCAGCAGCGCCGGAAACAGGCGCCGCACCCGATTGACGAAAAATCCGACGTAGGAGAACTGGCCGGCATCGATTCCGGTGAGGATGGTCCGGGTGATCAGATAACCGCTGATGACAAAGAAGACATCGACCCCGGCATAGCCGCCTGAAAATGCCGGAAAGCCCGCATGAAACAGCAGGACACCGAGAACGGCGATGGCGCGGAGTCCATCGATTTCCGGCCGGTAGGCAATCATGGGTTCCTTCGTCAGCGCGGCGCGTTCGTTTCCAAGGATTGTACAGGAACCGGCTGGTTCGCCGCGAGGCCTGTCGTGCCACTGTCATTCCGGGGCGTGCGCGCACTTGCGCGTGCGAACCCGGAATCCAGACGCGGCGGGAGCTTCTCTGGATTCCGGGTTCGCGCGAAGATGCGCGCCCCGGAATGACGGCACTTTCAAAAGCAAAAGGGCCGGCACAAGTGCCGGCCCAGTTTAGGGAGAGAAGTCAGCTCAGATCAGTACTTCGCAACAACCGGTCCACCCCAGTTGAACTTGTAGTTCACGCCAACCAGCGCCTGCTGGATGGTCAAACGGGTCGAGACGATATCCGGAGCGCCGACAGTGCCGGGGCCAGCGATGAAGCCAACGTCCTTGCGCCCGAAGTCGAGGTAGTTGTATTCGCCGAACACCGACCAGCCGGGAGCAAACATCCATTCGAGGCCGCCGCCGACGGTCCAGCCGAAGCGGTCGACGTTGTCGGCGCTCTCGGACAGGAAGGTGGCCGGGATGGTGCCGATGAAGTTATGGTCCTGATTGGCCCAGGCGGCGCCGCCCTTGACGTAGCCGAGCACTTGCGGAGCGAACAGGTAGCCGATGCGGCCGGTGGCGGTGACGGTATAGTTGACGCGGTTATTCGAAATGAATGCGCCGACCGGGAAGCCCGGGAACGCGGTCGGGACCACATGCGAGCTGCGGAGGTTGCCGAAATTAGCCATGCCCTGCACGCCGGCCACCCAGTTGCCGCCGAACTGCATGTCGCAGCCGATCTGGCCGCCGCCGATGAAGTCGGATCGCTCGCTGGTACCGAAGTCGTTGTTCGGGATGATCGCCGGACCGCCGACCTTGGCGATCTGGGTCTGCTCGGTCTTGGCCCAGCCGCCGCCGACGTTGCCGCCGATGTAGCAGCCGGTCCAGTTGTAGACGACGACGGGAGGAGCCATCGGCGCCTTGGAGTAGCGCGGCGCCATATCGGCAGCGAGAGCGGGCACGGCCAAGGTCATGGCGGCCGCTGCGATCGTACCAGTCAGAAATTTGTTCATGTGAGACCCCAAGTTTTTTAACGAAATTCCCAGCGCATCTTTGGCGCGATGTCCCAACCATACAGGAAAAGCCGAAAAACGCTGTCTCCCGGAAGTCACACTCGCCAGCAATCGAATGCGCGAAATGCGGTGTTCTGGTAGGGCGATGACAGTCAGCAGATTGCAGCATAAGTATCTGATAATTAATGGATTTTGGTCGATTTACGGGTTAACTCGCCGGACTGCGGTGAAGCCCCTTTTGTCCGGTAACCGACGCTTCGGCGCTTGCTCTTGGCGACCCAGGCCCGCGTCTCGGGCAGTCGTTGATTCCACCGGCAACCAGCGCCGCGATCGCAGTCCATCTTTCAATGCCCAGTGCCCAACCGCGTTAACATTTTCATAGCGCGCTCGGCGCAATTGAGCGCCGGTCAATCCTTACGCGTTAGGCTTACCGGCAGTTTGCGCCGCGGCTTTAACCCTTGGTCCCACGGGTTCGATTAGGGTGCCGAAATTAAATCGGGACCTCAATCATGCGTGCGGCACGAGCACTGCTTCTTCTGATCGGGACGACGCTGCCGGCTTTCAGTCCGGCTTCAAGTCCGGCCTGGGCCAATGACGGATTTTCCATCGTCGTTCCCGGCCGCGCCGGCGTGCCTATCATCATCAACGGCGTCGATGCATCCTGGGCCGTGGTGGAAAGCGACTGGGGGCTCGCCAAAAACGTCCACATCCAGCCGACGGTCTATGGCGGCCGCCCCGTCGATCCCGGACCTCCGGTCGGTCGCTATTATCCGAGCGCCGGCCATATGCCGGGTTACGGACGCCTCGAAGTCCAGCCGCCGGCCAATCGCAAGTTGCCGCCGCGCGCGGAAAGTTTTCATCAGTCATGGTCCGTGCAGTCCGCGCCGCAGCCGGCGCAGAGCGACGTCCCCTACAATCCGCCCGCGGTGATCGTCGCGCCGGATTCGCCGCAGGATTTCCAGCATCGAAGTCACAGGAAATATCGATACTAAATCTACACCCAACCAAGAAAACAGGTCGACAGGAGAGAGTAATGCGTCAGATGGTTTCAGGATTGATCGCGGCAGCCGCCGTGATGACGGTGAGCGCCGCGCCGGCATCGGCGTGTGGCGGTCTCGGTCTGTTCAGCTCGTGCTCGCCGTGCGGCGGCAGTCTCTTCACCAGCTCATGCGGCGGTTATGGCGGCGGCTATGGTGGCGGCTATGGCTACGGCGGCTACAGTACCGCGTACACCGCCAATGTCGCCGGCTACGGCTACCGCGGCGGATGCGGCGGTTGCGGTTCGGTTGAGCAGCTGCCTGAACTTTCCCCGCAATACTACCATGTCAATCAGGGCCCGACCTATACCGGCCCCGGCAACTTCGCGCCTGTTCCGACCTATCGGGAAAACGCCCAATACGGTTGGGGTTATGGCGGCGGCTATGGCTACGGCGGTGGCGGCTACTACGGCGGCGCTGCCGTCAGCTACGCGCCGCGTCCGTATTATCGCCCCTGGCGCGCGCGCGTCGGCTACGGCTACGGCGTGCGATCCGGCTATCGTTACGGCGGATACGGCGTCGGACGCGGTTACGGCATTGGACGCGGTTACGGCGTTGGCATCGGACGCGGTTATGGCGTTGGCATTGGACGCGGCTACGGCGTCCGCACCGGCATAGGCTATGGCGGTCACCGCTATGGCGTGGCGCGGGGCGTCGGCGTTGGCCGCGGCTACGGTCACGGAATGCGCCGCTTCTGATCTGCAGATCGTCTGAAAAATCCGGCGCCCGTTCGCGATTGTTTGCGAGCGGGCGTTGTCGTGTCAGCCCATCAGGCCGAGCCGGCTGGCGCCGATATAGAGCGCCAGCACCGCGGCGTTGGAGACGTTGAGGCTCTTGATTTCGCCGGGCATGTCGAGCCGCGCCACTACGCTGCAGGTCTCGCGCGTCAAGTGCCGCAAGCCCTTGCCTTCGGCGCCGAGCACCAGCGCCAAAGGCTGCCGCAGCGCGACCGCGCCGAGATCTTCGCTGCCTTCACTGTCAAGGCCGACGGTCAGGAAACCGGCGTCGTTCAATTCGGTCAGCGCGCGGGCCAGATTCTGCACCGTCACCAGCGGCACCATCTCCAGCGCGCCCGACGCAGACTTCGCCAGCACGCCGGTGGCCTCCGGACTGTGACGCGCGGTGGTGACGATGGCCTTGACCGCGAACGCCGCCGCCGAGCGCAGGATCGCGCCGACATTGTGCGGATCGGTGATCTGATCGAGCACCAGCACGATGCCTTCAAGCGGCAGCGTATCGAGTTCCGGCGACTGCAGCGGATCGGCTTCCGCGAGCAGGCCCTGATGCACGGCGTCGGGCCCGAGCCGTTGGTCGATCAAATTGGGCCGGACGATTTCCGGCGCCACGCGGGTGTCGATGTTCTCGTCCGCGAGGCGCCGCGCGGCGTTTTCGGTGAGCAACAGCTTTCGGATTTTGCGTTGCGGATTGCCGAGCGCCGCCGCCACCGTGTGCCAGCCATAGAGAATGACCGGACCGTCCGGTTGCGCCTCGCGGTCGCGCCAGGCCCGCCGGCGCCCGGCGTCGCGCCCTTTGTCGGGCGCGCGCTGAAAACGCGGCTTTTGATCGCGGTCGCTCATGCCGCGCTTGTCTCACGGGCTCCGGATAATGGCAATTTCGGGCCCAGAATTCCTTCGAAGCAGAGCTGCGGTTTCGTGCCTCCTTCAGGTTGACTTTGCCGGGGCGATTCCCTCATAAACGCGCCCAACCGGGCGCCCGCCATCGGCAATCGGTTTTAACGTCATGCAAAGCCGTGTCGCCGCCGTTTTCGGTGGAGTGGCTTTGATGCTGTTGAGCGGGGGAGTGTCCCGAGTGGCAAAGGGAGCTGACTGTAAATCAGCCGTCTTATGACTTCGAAGGTTCGAGTCCTTCTTCCCCCACCAGCCGTCATCCGAAAGCGTTAAACCGTTGTGCCGCAGGGGTTTCGCCGTCCGTTAGGACTGTTCTGGGTCATATTTTCACCTGCGGTGGTGATTTCGCGGCGGTCACGCTGCGTCACAGCCGCCTGTGAAAAGCCCCTGTGCAGCGTCTCGGACCAAGCCGGACCTCTACGGATAGAGCGACGACGCTCGGCGTCGTTCTCCCAAGCTTCAGACTGGCGAGAAAGATTCCAAGCTAATGATTCCGTTCCGCCTGCAGTAGAAACTCATCCGATTCAACTAATCTATTGTAATCGCTATCTTTTCGTGGTTCTCCGGTTACTTGAGGTTACGCAGCCGTGCTGAACTGGAGGACAGCGCTTCAGGTTTGGCCGGGCGCGCGACTTTCGGACAGGTTTCTAGATCTTTGGACCACCCTTGAATAACAGATAGACGAAGATATCGAGATCGCCGGCGCGCTGCGGATCGCGTTCAGCAACGAGAAGCTCGCGACGCGTTATCGGACCCCTCACGCCAAGATGTTCCGCATTCAAGTAGATGCGTTCATCAGTCACCTTGTCGTCCACCCAGATCATCGCCGACCGCAGGTGGATACGACACAGTATTCGCTCGACGCGCGGCTGCATGTCCCAGCCTAGTTCCTTGAGCTTTCCCTCATATTCGTCGTTATTGATGTGCTGGCCCCAAACGTGTTGCGGAGCGGTTTGGATGAAACGCACTGCGTGAGCTGATGGGATCCAGGTCAGGCCGCCCGGCTCACCCTTCGGTCCCTTGTCGGTCCGCTCAATCTTGCCATCGAGCCGCATGCGCTGGAAGCCGAATGGCCCCGTTATGCCAGGCGGTGCCGGACGTGAGGCTTTTGCCCAGTAGAGCCTGTCCGGGTCTGTCGCAGGATAGGGAATATCGAGTTCGATCTCGACGACGGGGTCATAGTCGGCGATTGCGATGTCGGGCGGGCCGCCGTCGAAGCTGAAAGCGATGCCTTTGGTGAAGCTGGTATAAGGGACCTCGAACGCGTTCAGGATCATTTTCTCGCGGATCAGCTCGATACCCGTTCCAGCGGAATCCATGAGCAGAATAGAAGTCAGGGTGAGCGAGCGATGCTTGTCGTCAATCTTCGCGCACAGGATGTCGAGCGCGTCCTGGACGTTGTTGGTGTCCGGAAGGTGTTTGCAATGGCCAGGGAAGTACGCCGTATGTGCTGCGGTGTCGAACGTCGCAGTAAAGATAACGGGCGGCTGGCTGGTCGCCCCACCGGTGAGAATCGCCGCCTGCACCCTGTGGACGTCAAGCGCGCGGGCGCTGTCGATCGACCATTCGACCTCAGCGAGGCCATTGATGTCGGTCGTCACCTCGATCGGCGGCGCCGTAGCGCTGCCGGAGGTGCTCTTGATCAGGCCGGCCGGAGCGCCGGTGACAGCTGACCAGCGCACCGTGGCGCCCAGCACCGGTGTTTCGCCGCGCATCACCGCGACGCGGAGCTTGCCTGGAAGCGGGACCATGCCCGAGCCGGCGGGCGCGAACACGCTCTGGCCATCGCCGCCGCGATAGAGCAGCGCGCGGTCGGTGAGCGTCGCGAACGGAATGCGGCAATCCTCGAACTCCGGTCCGGCAGGCGGCGTGGTGTGCAGCGTGGCGATCGGCGCGTAGCGTGTTTCCGGGCCGTGCGGGGTCATCAGGTCCGGACTTCCGCCGGTTATCGGCCAATCGAATGAGCCGTCGGCGCGCGCGGCGCCGGTCCAGTAGTCGCCACGACGGAAAGTGGCGGCAGCGCCCCCTCCGAGTTGCAACTTGAGGCCGTCGCCCAGATCGATCTCATCCGATAGCGTGGCGCTCGCGGGGGCCGAAACGGTCGCGATTCCGGCGCCGCCCGGGAATGCATCCCACAGCCGCAGGAACCAGGTGCCGCCGGTGTTCACCCCGGTCGCCACAATATCCGCGAGGTTTGCTGCCGGAAGGATGACGCGGTCGTCGGCCGCAAACGCGACAGGGAACAGCCTCTCATGGAGCAGGGCCGCGCGCGGATCGACATCGTCGTGGATCGAGACGATCTCCGCATAGAGGCCGGGGGCGAACCAGTTGCGCGGATCGAGCGCGGGAGGCGCCACGGTGAACTCGGCGCCGGAAATTCTGGTGATGCAGACCAGCGTGCTGGCATTGCGGCGCGAGAATTTGATCTTGAGGTTGTGCAGACCGAAGCGCGGTCCGTCGATGGTCGATCTATCCGCTCTGGGGATGCCTCCATGCACCTCGAAACGATAGAGCAGGTTTTCCAGCCGCGTGTAGCCTCCGCCGGGAGTAAGCGAACAGGGATCGTTCGCAGCTCCCGCCGCCGACTTGATCACCGCGAGCGTGCCGGTCGAGGGGGCAATCAGGTCTCGCCATTCGCCGTTTCCGGCGACGTCGGCGCAGCTCACCGCGGAGCGGGGCGCGAACGGGAACACCTGCCAGTCGATCAGCGCGCGGCCCGAGGCCTGGGCGTCGCCGAGCGCGACATCGGCGAGAATTTTATCCTCGACCGGGTCGATGTGGCGGATCAGCGCCTTCAACCCGATGATCGCCGGAACGGCCACGCTGTCGCCGGCGCGCGGGTGCGGTTGCGTGCCGAGCTTGCAGGCCGCGGGGTTTTCCAGCAGCCAGCCGCCGAGATAGCCGCGCCCGGCGCCGATGTTGAAGTTTGCCAGCGGCGCTCCGTCGGGCGTCACCTTGAAGCCGGTATTGCCTGCCGGCACCACGAGCCTACCGGGTGAGCCAAGCGAGTCCGCCGTTTCGATTTCGATTCGCTCGAGCTGGTGCCGCAACTCCTGATTGAAATCGGTGTCGAGCAGCACCTGACCCTGGCGCGCGACCACAGCGCGCAGCCGCCTCTTGTCGTTGGTGACAATCCGCTCCCGTGTGGCATCGTTACGCATCGTCATGGTACGTTCCTTCGTTTCGCAACTGCGCTTGAACGCGTGTCGTCGATGAGGCCCGCCTCGAGGCCGAACGGGACATAGTCTTCGAACAGGCCGGTGACGTTGGCCATGCGCAGCCCCTCGGCAGCGGCCGAGAACGCGCCCATTTCGGTTTCATTTTCGCCACCCAGACGGATGGCGTCGCGCGTGAGCGGATGCAGCATCGCCACCGTCGGTTCGTCGAGCGAGGTGTCGAGGAACAGCGGCGTGACGCTGAGCGCGACCATGCTGTGTTCGGACGGGCTCAGCATGCCGCCTTTGCGTTCGGCCGCGGCGGCGAGCGCGAGATCGGGCTGGCAGCGGAAGCGCCGCGGCATCACCGAACCGGCGGCGATCGAGCTGTAGCGGACGCAACCCGCCTGGGTGCGCGCAACTGTTGCGTCGCCGGCAAAGATGACATTTGTGGCTTCGAGCGATTTGAAACTGCTAGTGCCAAAAATAGTGACATCGTTGAGACATGCGTCGAGGTTGGTGGCGGCGAGCGCCGCGCCCGCCGCGTCATCGACAGAAACGATCGAGCCGGTCACCGTGATGGAGCCGGTCGCGGGGCCAGAGCCGTAATCGAGGTTGATGCGCCCGACGATTGAGCGATCGATCGCGACCTCCGCGCCTTCAAGCGCGGCGGTGGTGGTGATTGCGGCGCCGCCCGGCGCGCGCACGGTCGAATGGCGGATCAGCAGGCGTGAGACCGAGCGCTTCGCAAGCGATATGCCGCCGGTCAGTTCGAGCCCGTCGAGCACCAGCATGCCCGCACGCACGCCGGGCGCCGCGCTTGCGATGACGCTTAATGGCGCGTCGATGGTGAAGCGCCGGTCGCGCCGCACGATATAGCCGTGCCGCTTGGGATTGCCGGGGACGCCCGGCTTGCCCACGTTGGGCCGCCATTGCGCGCTGACAACATGCAGCTCGGAACCGGGATGGACCTCGACCTCAATGGGTACGGCGCTTCCCGGAATGGGTTCGCGATCACAGCGGACCAGGACAATCAGCCCGCGCTTGTTCGCTTTATCATCCTTCCATTCAGTCAGCGCGGTGTTGAGTGTGTGCACGGTCCGGATTTTCTGGGCGGGTGCTCCGGTCTCCGCCTGGGTCGCATCGACGATACGGACGAAGTGGACGAGATTGTCGTCATCGGTGATGTCGAAGGGGACGTCGTCGGTATTGCGGTCCTGCGGCCCCGCGCCGATCTCGCGCCCGATGCCGGTGCCGTAAGCGATGCGCACATGCGTGACGTCGGCGGCGGACGCGGTGGCGAGCGACGCCACGATGAGGCGGCCGGTCACCGGGTCGAAGCCGCAGCGGATCGGAAGCGCGCCGACATGCGATGTTGCGGCTGCCGTGCCGCCGGTGAACCAGGTGTGCGGCGGCTCGCTGGTCGCGGCGGGCCGCGCGCCGGCAGTTGCGGGAAATGCTTCGAGATTGGCGATCAGAATCTCGCGCGGTGCGACCCTCGTGTAGTTCACGCCGTTGTCGGAGCTGAGAAAGATCGTGAAGGGTTGGCCGCTCGCATCGAACCACGGCGTCTCGCCCAATAGCGGCGGGCGCGTTTCGAGCGTGGCGTGTCGCAACTCCTCGGTTTCAAGATGCAGCGGCAGACGCCGCAGCCGGTCGGGAAGATCGGTGTCGATCACGCGTCCGGTATCGTCCTGCGATCGCCGGTCCGGATTGAACAGCCGAAGGGGACGGCCGGGCTGGGCGGAAAGCTGGAAATAGCCGGGATGCTGCGTCACGCCGTCAGGCCAGGGGCGCGCCAGCGGCACGCCCGCGAGCAGATCGGCCGTCAGCGCCACTCCAGCCGGGGGTGCGAAGAACGGCACGACCGGGCGTAGCAGGTGGACGCCGACATGCGGCACATGATGCCGCCCCGCGGCGCGTGCGATCGAGCGCACATCGACAAGGCGCGGCAGCAGGTCGAAACCGGTTGCGGTGCGTGCCGCCGTGGTGCCGGGAACCAGATAGGCCGTGCCGGGACGCTCGGCGCGCACGTCGATCAAATTCTGGGTGCGCGCGAGCCGCATGAAATATTCGACTGCGACCGAGCCAAAGCCGCCGACATCGGCCGCCAGCGCTTCGAGCACGCGCGCCGTACCCTTACCGCGCCGGTAGCGCACCGTATTGGCGATGAAGGCGCGCGCATTGTGCCCCGACCCCGGCGGAAGCGGACGCAGCGGCTCCGAAGCCACCAGCGCCGCGAGATCGCCGAGCGCTGCCTCGGGCGCGGTTTCGACGAACATCGCATCGTAGAGCGTGTCGATTTCGCGATCGATCTCGATGCTGCCGGCAGCGAGCACCTGGCACAGTGCTTTTAGCGCCCAGCCGTTCGTCGCATCGACGCCGCGGATGTGCGCAGGCAACAGCGCGTAGAGCCGCTCGGTCGCGGCCTCGACGCGCGCGGGCGAAAGCGGCGTCATGGCTGCATCTCCGTGAACTGGATCTGGGCCGGATCGATCGACAACAGCCCCGCCTTGTCGGCCGGCGTCGGCCCTGGGCACAGCAGCCGGCCTTCGCTTTCGGGCGGGCTGCCCGCGTCGGTCCGGGCGAAGACCGGCAGTCTCGCCGCGATGACGCCTTCGACCTTATGCACCGTGGCGAGGATCGCGCTGCGATGCAGCGCTTCGCCGAAATTGCGCGCCGCGCGGCCGAACGTTTTGCCGAGCGCCGCGCGCACCGCTGCCTCGAGATCGCCGCGCCGGAACGCCGGATCGATCGCCAGCGCGATGGTCACCTGCGCGGTCAGATCGGTGAAGCCCTCGATGCGTACGCTGCGCCCTGGCGGCGTCACCGCCGCCAGCGCCTTGCGGAGAGATTCGATTACATCGGAACCGGCGCCGGGCGAGGTAAGGCTGGTGGTGGCGATGGTGAGGCACACGACCGAGCGCATGCCGACATGGAGTTCGGTTGCGATCGCCTTGCCGATGCCGCGATAGCTTTTGGCGAAAGCCTCGAAATCGGCGAGCGAGACGACGCGGTCGAGCGTGCGGATCGACTGCGGAGCGGCGCTGCGCATGTCGTCGAGCGTCTCGGCATTGCTTGCGCCGTCGGCCGGAACCGGATTGCTGACGCTGGCCACGCCGATGACCGGCGACATCGCGGTGGTGAGGCGCCCAGCCTCGAGATTGCCGGCTTTGCCGCCGCCGACGCGGTAGAGCGCGGTGACATTATGCGTTCCGCTCGGCAGCCGGCCGGCAAACTGCACCTCGGATTTGCCCTCGCGCACTGTTTTCACCGTGAAAGCGCGGTCCTCGCTGCCCAGCCCGAAGATGGTCGGGTTCTCGGCGTAGAGCCGCTCGCCGACACGCACCTCGATCGCCGGCGCATAGCCGCGCGGATTGGGTGCCGGGACGTAGGCGAGCGGCGACCCCTTGAGCTGGAAGCGCGGCGAGGGGCTGGCGGCGTTGCCCGATCCGATCAGCTCCGCGCCGTTGGTCGGCGTTTCGCCGTGCGAAGCGCTGACACTGTTGGCGAGCAAGCCGAGCGTTGTGGAATGAAAGCGGTTGACGATGGTGCGTTCGAACATCAGATGGGTATTGCCGCCGGAATGCGACGAGGCACGCAGGATCGCCACTTCGCCGATCTTCGGCCCCGCCGCGTGCGGCGTTGTCCATTGCTCGCCCGACAGCACAATGCGGCGGCCGACCGGGAGGTTGACCTCGCCCTGGACAATGATGCGGTCGGGGGGGGCACCGACGGCGGGCATCTCGACATCGTCATCGAGGACGAGAAGCGTCTCGCGCGCGGTCTCGACATAAATCGCAGTCTCGCGCACCTTGTTACGAAAGCTCGTCGCCGCCGCGGACAAATCGATACCCTCGACGCGGATCTGCGACACCTTCGCCGACAGCCCGTAGCCCTTGCGGCTGTGTTCGGTGACGCTCGTGATCCGCCCGATCTGATTGGCTGCCGCGGCCGTTCCGCGGCTAAAGAAAACGAAGTGGTCCTCCATCGCGTCGGCATAGATCGCGTCGAGATCGACCACCCCGCCATTAGCTGTGCCGGATGGCATGCGCAGGTTGCGCCATTCAGTCGGGAGTGGTGCGGTCGAGCCGGCCGGAAGCTGTGTCCGGCGAATGTCGTCGCTCATCAGTTGAAGGTCGGGCGCAGTTGCGCCGAACGCGGCGGCACGCTGGCCGAGAATGATCACGCAGTTCCTGAATTGGTTGCCGTGTTGCGCTGCCGTCAGTACGAGGGGCGATGTCAGATCGATCCGCGTCTGCGGCGGCTGCTTCTCCAGATTAGGTTCGCGGACGACCTTCACCACGCGCGCGCGCAGCCAACTGCCTGTCGACGCCGGCGGCTGCGGCTGCGGTTCGAGATAAACCAGCACCAGATCGCCGGTCTTCACGGTGTTCGCGGTGCCGGCGATGGTGATGGACGTCGTCGCCGCGGTCACCGGCGGCACTTTCTTGCTCAACACGGGCTTGAGCCCGTTCCACTCGGCGCGCGCGTCGAGTTCGGCGTCGGTTTCGAACGTCTGCGGCTTCTCGTCCTGGCCTGGGACGGAGGCGACCTTTGTGCCCTTGGGGATCTTCGCGACCTTGGGCGTGCCTTCGAGATCGAGCAGCGTGAAGGAGAGCGTCGTCGTCGCGGCGAGCGCGGGGCGCGGCTCGTAGCCGAGCAGGCGGGTGAGGTCGACCAGCGCGTCGCGATCTTCGGTGCGGCCGATCGTGGCGTCGTCGGCGAGCCGCGCGGCGTTCCACGCCAGAATGTGCATGCTGCCGGCGAACGCGTCGATCAGCGCGATCGCCGGATCGTCGTCGCCGCGCGTGCCGAGCCTGTCGAGCGGGCGGCTGCCGCCGACCTTGGTCGAACCGATGCGCGTGAGCATGCGGTGCTTGATGGCGCCATGGCGGAACACCAAGGGGTCGGCAACTGCGGGGCGCGCCACGGCGCCGGCGCGGGCCGCGCAGGTGCCGCAGTAACAGCCCCTCGGCATCGCTTCGGTCATCTCCCGCCTCCCATTGCGAGCGTGAGCTTGCCCTTTTCGGGAAAACTCGGATCGTCTTCGAGCTGCAGCACCTCCAGGTCGCCGGGGCGGATGACGCCGAAGGTGATCTCGCTCTGCGGCAGACGCCCGAGGCGCTGGAATTTGCGCGGCGTGACGCTCTGCACGCCTTCGACCGCCATCACGGCAGCGACGAGCCGGGAGAGATACAGCGGGGATCCGAAGGTGAACCTGTCGGCGTGGAAGAACCCGCGCTCGCCGCTTTCGCCGCCGGACGGCCGCAGCGCGTCGCGTACGCGCGCTGAGATCGTGCTTCTGAGTTCGCCGGGCTTCGCGCAGACCAACAGCTCGATCTCGAGCGGGGCGGCGACCGCGCCGCGTAGCGCCACGTCGAAACCCATCAGCCGATAGAATTCGAGATGTTCGAGCAGCGCGCGCTGGAACCGCTTGTCGACCGGCAGGCCGCCCTTGCGGTCTACGAATACGAGAATTGTCTGCCACGCGCCGGTCCAGCGTGGAATCGCGATGGCATTGGCGACTTCGTCATGGCGCATCGCCACCTCGGCATAGTCGGCCGCCGTGACGGCGCGCTCCTGACGGCGGAAGGCTTGTGGCGCGCCGATCCGGATCGCCGAAATTGATTCCGGCGAGGAGCCGCCGCGCCCGGGCAGCGGATTGGTGACGGTGAGGTTGGCGCCCTGTTGCGACAGCGGCAGCACGGCATGCGCCAGCGCCGCGATGCCGATATTTCCGCCCGGCCCCGAGCCGAAACGGCCGCTCGGGACCAGCACGGTGCCGGGCGCCGGAGCGAGGCCGTTGACGCCATCGCCGAAGCGGAACGTGGCGCGGCCGTCGATGCCGGTCTCGATCACGAAATCGCGGGTGAAGTGGCTACTTTCAAGCAGGTCGCGCCGCGCGGTCCAGGTCGCGAAGTCGTCTTCGAGCGCGAGCGCGGGGAGGCAGCGTGCGAGATCGATCGCCGCCAGCGCGGTGGCGGATGCCGTCGTCTCGAGATCGACCGAAGCGACGCGCGCGATGTCGGCGCGATCGAGGACGGGACGCCAGCTTTCACCATCGATCGGCGCGGGAGGCGTCAGCGTCGGGCGCAGCGCTTCGACATCGGACGGCGGCAGGCCAAGCATCGGTGCCGGCGGGGCCCCTGCGCCGTGATCTGCCAGCATGAGGTTGGCTGCCGCCTCCGCGCAACGCTTGGTCGCCGAACCGCCGAGCGAGTCTTTGAGACGCGTCTGGATGATGAGGTCGAACGGCAGCGCGTCGGCCTGCGCCCATTCGACCGTCACGAGTTTGAGCGAATTTGGAGGATTCGGTGCGGGGTTGGCGGGGTCTGTAAGATCCAGCGGATTGAGGACGTCGGTCGCCGGCGTAACGCGGGTGAGGCGCACGATGTGACGGTGGTCGGCACGGGCATCGCTGGGATTGCCGGTTTCGGGCGAAGCGGTCTCGGCGAGAAGCACGAGGTCTCCGGGTGCAAGCGTACCCGCCCCGCCACTCCTGTCGACGAGAGTCGCGGCGGTCGCGCCGCTGGCGAGCCGGCATTCGTCGTCGCTCCAGGTATGGAACGCGATAGTGTTGCGCCACTGCCAAAGCTTGAGGCCGGCCACCGTCTCGAATACCGTCGGCTTGTGCGCGAGCACGCGACGATAGTCCGCGGCCGGCACGACCGGAGGAAGGCCTTCGCTGCGCACAAGCAGCGGGGTCGAGGCCGCAAGCAGCATGCCATCCGCGACGCCGCCGCCGGGCTTGAAAATGAACCGGGCGAAAACCCGCGCGCTGACGCCTTCGTGCACCGGATAATCGACGAGCCGCGCATGGCGGGCGACCGACGTGCGGCTGCGCGCAGTCGACAGGAACGCCTCGGTGCCAACCCAGTCGAGGCGGTAACTCTGCTGGTCGGCGCGATAGGCGAGGGCTTCGACCAGCGTGGTGGTGAAATCGACCGCATCGTCCTCGCGGAAACCGGGAACCAGCTCCGAAAGCCGGTCGAGTATCTGGCGGCGGAAGCCCTGATAGTCGCGCACGCGATAGTCGAAGCCGGGATCGGGCGGCAGCGGCTCGGGTGGCGCATTGCAGTCGGGCGCGCAATCGAAATCGCTCGGGCACGCGATCTTGAACGAGAAATCGACTTCCGACAGGCGCGCGTCGATGAAGGCCGGCGGCGCGGGATTGTCCGGTCCCGTAACAATCGCGAGCCGGTAGGTCGAGAAATCGGTCGGCTGGTCGCCGGAAATGGTGACGGTGTAGCGCGCGACGCTGCCGGCGGCCGGCGATCGGGCGACAGTGGGATCGACCTTGGGTGCCGGAAAGCGAACGCCGCCGGTGAGCCGGATGTTGGCGCCGGAAATTGCCGCGCCGGGAACCGCGGCGAGCGACAGCGGCTTGACCAGCACGATCTCGATGGTGGTCGTCGCCCCCGCCACCAGGACCACGATGTAATCAATGCCGCTGACGTTTGCCGGCGCATCCGGCGGCGGCCGGGCGAGCAGCGCGCGGCGGCGCTCATCGCAGCAGACATAGCGGGCGCCGCTCATGTCAGACCCTTCCTGACGCTGAGGCGCCCGGCGGTCTTTGACGCCAGCGTCTCGTAGGTGACGATGATTTCCAATGCCGCCTCATTTTCGTCGAACGTGACCGAGAGATCATCGAGTTCGAGAATATGTCCGAGCCATTGTGCGATGGTCGCCCGCAGCGTCGCCTGCAAGGCGATCGCAACCGGGCCATTGCCGGGGCCGAACACCATTTGCTTGACCGGGCTGCCGAGATCGGGACGCATCACGCGTTCGCCGGCCATGGTGAAGATCAGCAGTTCGAGCGACTGGCGCACATGCGCGTCGCTGCCATAGGTGACAGTCGCGCTGCGTCCGGAGGCCGCGGGGCCGAATGGAAAGGCGAGGCGGGTCATGTGGCGATCACCCGCGTTTGCGAGCCCGAGATGATTGGCGGGCCGCCCGGTATCTGCTCGACCGAGAGACAGAGCGCGGTACAAGGATTCGTCAGCATCGGTACGCCGTTGGCGAGCACGCGCGTTGCCGCCGCGATCCAGCGCGTCGTCACGCATGGCTGCGGCTTGCCGTTCGGAAGCGTAAAAACGCAGCCCGCGACCAGCCCCTGATCGGTAAGCACGGCAGCGGGCATTCCGCTCACCATGACGCGCGGGCTGGCGACAACGATGTTGAGCATGCCGCCATGGGGGCATGTGGCGATCGTTCCAGTATGCAACACCGGTCCCGGCATGGCAGGCCTTTCAGGTTATCGTCAGCGCGCCGTTGTTGATGATGACCGACGGGCCGACCATCGCGATCGACGCGCCCTGTCCGTTGGTGATCGTGATTCCCGCGGCGCCGACCATGATCATCGCGCCGGTCACGGTCTTGATGAACACCTGCTGGGCGGGATTGTCCGACAGCGTGACGCTGGTTCCCGTCGTGGTCTGCAAATGGATGTTGGGCGTTGCCGGGGTCGCGCCGGCCAGCGCGAGCGGCGGAAAGCCGGCCGGGTCCGGCCAGAAGCCTCCGGTCCAGATCGGATAATCCGGATCGCCAGCCTCGAACTCGATCCACACGCTCGATGCCAGCTGCGGCAGTGCGACCATCCCGCTGGCTTTCCCCGCAAATGGGAAGCACGGCATCGCCCAGGTCGAGGGAAACAGCCCGTAACGGTCGCCGAGCTGGACCTGGATACGTCCCTGGAGCTGCGGGTCGACATTGTTGAGTACCGCCGCGCGGTACTTGCCGTAATAGCGAGGTCCAGTGGTCATATCGGCACCGCCGGCAGGTTGGAGATGAGCCCGTCGCGCGCGAGCTGGAAGGATTGCTTCCAGCTCCCGCGGCCGAGCGTACTGGTGACGGAACGAACATAATAAAGCCCGTCATGCGCGAGCCCGGCGCCGCGCACGCCAATCAGTCGGCGCGCGTCGATCGGCTTGCCATAGCGAGTGACGTCGATGTTGCCGCTGGCGGTGACGGGGTCGGCGCTGGCCCGTGCGGCAAGCAGGTACGACAACGCGTCCGGCATTTTCTTCCCGCCGATTTCGATCAGCTCGATCTTGGTCGGGACCAGCGGGCGCGCGTTGAGCGGAGGTTTGAGGAACGAGATGTTGGGAACCGGAATGGGTACCGAAAATCCCGCGATCTTGACGAAGCCGATCGGCAGCACGGCGGCGTTGCCGTCAGCGCTGAAGGAAAGGCTGTCGACATTGCTTGCGTGATCCATGTTGACGGTGAGCGCGGGCTGCGGGATGCCGACGCGGTATCTGCGGGCCCCAATAGGCGGTGTTGATGCCGGGGGCGGGGCCGGGGGTTATATAGAATTCGTAGCCCACATCCTTGGCGAGCTTGTCGGCATATTGATAATCGGTTCCCTGCTGCTGCGGGATTTTTTCGGTCGGAGAATCGAGCGACTGAAACAGCGGCGGTATCGGCACCGGGATGACGCCGAACATCGCATACTTTGCCATCATCAGCGCGACTCGCGCGAAAGGCGGCATCGCCGGGTAGGGCATCCCGTTGAGCTGGATCAGGTCCATGTAGCCCGAAACGTCCTCGCCGGTGATGGTCAGCTTGTTCTCGCCGGGATTGGACGCGGCGACGATGTCGTGCCGCTTGATCGGTCCGTCGGCGAGCACCTTGGGCACGCCATTCAGCGTCGCGATCAGGATCACGCGGATCAACGGATCGAAATAGCCGGCGGGGAGCAACGTCGTGGCGATCGGCGACCTCTTCGAATAGGTGAACACGATCTGGAAGCCCGAGCGCTGACCGACCGCGGTCGTCACCTGCGCGCTTTCCAACGCCTCGATCACGGCGACCGGCGCCGGCGCGACCGCGACCGGACCCATCAGAAGCGTGAGCGTGACGCCCCTAAGCGTTGCCATCGTCCGCGATCTCCAGTGGCAGGGGGATGACGAGCAGGCGGCCCACCGGCCTGGTCGCCTCCGCGGGCTCGGCGTCGCCGTTCGCGTCGCAGATGCGCCAGTACAATTCCGGATCGCCGAATGAATCCGCCGCGACGTTGTCGATGCGGTCGTCGCCCATCGTGCGGTGGCGGTCGAGCGCGCGGTAGCGCTCCGTCGCCGGTATGATGCGACGCCCGACGAATGTCTCGACCGTACCGTCGGCCCTCACGCGCGTGCGTAGCGGCACGGTGTAATAGCGGCTGTTGGGCGGAAAAAATTCGCTCATGGCGCGCCCGGCAGGCCGAGCGCCTGGACGCTCGGCGGTTTGCGTTTCGAGAGCTTCTCGCGGCGCTTGGCGGCGACCATGAACAGTTCCGCGCCCTTGCTGCCGAAGGCGAGATCGTCGATCGAGAGCGCACGCAGGCCGAGGCTGATGCGCGCGCGGATCGGATTGAGCTGCGTATCGAACGCTTCCTCGACGACGGAGAATTCGGTGATGCGGACCGGAAGCGTGCGGTTGGTACCGAGCACCAGCAGCACCAGCGGTGAAGGCAGCGGCAACACCTCCAAAGTGCCCGTGAGCGCCAGCTTGTTTGCCGCGATCACGTCATCGGTCGCTGGCGCGATGATGGTTTCAAGGTCGGCGAGTTCGGGCGCGATGCCGTTCTTGACCGTCTCGGAATTGCTGCCGGGGTGTTCGAGCCGGTCGGTCGCGTCCAGCTCGATCTCGATCTTGAGCGTCTCGGTGGGCGGGCCGATCAGGCGGAGGCCTTCGACCCTGTCGCCGGAGTCGATCTTGGCGCCGCGCGGGGTGAGCGTGCGGGTCAGCGTGTCCGGATTGTATTGAAACTCGACGGTTCGCAGCACGGTCTTGCCCTCGGAATCCATCAGGATGAAGCCGCCCCGGAGGGTCTTGGGAGAGCGAGGGAAAGTGGTCATCGGGCGGCGACCTCGAATGTGTTGCTGATGTTCAAGCGGCACCGTCGGGAGGCCGGAGGTTGGGATCGTAATTTGGATTGCGGCTCTTCGATTCCTTCGAATCGTTGAGCAGATCCTTGACGATTTGGAGCGGATCGATGTCTTTCGGCTCGACCGATATGCTGGACAGGCTGGGCCATGTCGGCCCGCTCTTTGTCGAGTATCCCAGTTTCCCCATCGAGATGACGAGTTTGGGACCGAGTCTCTTCTGTACGCTGGCGACCGGATAGGTCCAGTTGTGAGACCATAACCCCCATCCCGCGGATATCGTCGCGCCCAGGGAGATTCCGAGTTTGGCAAGCAGTTCGGCTTCTATTTTCGGCTCCGCCAAAAAGCTGAATTCGCTCTTTTCGTATGTTGCCGCAACAGGAATTCGCAACGTCGCCCGCGGCCCGATTTCGGGCGTGACGGTGAGGTCGCCGTCAACCGCCACCGCGCCCCAACCGGCCTCCGCGCCGAGCGAGGCGCCGAAGCTGCCAAACACCGTGAAGCCTGTCGGCAGGACGAATGACGACTTGAAAGTCGCGACGATATTGGGATCTTCTTCGAGCGGATCGAACTGGCCGGAGAATTTCGTGTCCTGCAATTGTCCGGGGCCGACGAAATAGGAATAGCCCACGCTGGCGAATACCCTTACGCGGGCTTGCACCGAGGGGATGGGTGTCGGGATCTTGAAGGTCGGACCGAACGTCATCAGTGTCTTGCGGTCGTTCGGCGGCTGCGGCCATTTCGAGAACAGATCGATCGTGCCGACGGCGACTTCGCCTTCGATCGTCAGATGATTACCCTTCGCGAGGATCACGCTCAGCGACGGCGTGACTTTGTCCGTAACCTGGTAGCGAACCGTTCCTTTGCCCGTCAGTTCGCCCTTGCGGTCGACATCCACCGAGAGGCTGCCTTTGCCCTTCTTGTTTTTCGTCTCGACATCTACCGTGCCCTTACCGGAAAATTCCGCAACCGCGCCCTCGCGCTTGAGGTAGTGGAGCGAAAGCGTGCCCTTCCATTGGTTGCGGAAATTGAAGGTGATGTTGTCTCCTTTGATGATCAGCTCTTCGCCATTGTAGTAGCCTTCGACCGCTGCGCTCTCGACGATTGGGAACGGCTTTGCCCAATTGAAGCGTCCCGAATAGGCAACATTGCGGCCGCTCCAGTGCATGCCAAGCGTGAACGTCTTGTTGTTGACAGTGGTGGTGAGCTTGCCACTGGCCCAGGGTTTCAGTGCGCCGCTCTCACCAGAGAAACCGAGCTCGGCCTCAACAACGGAATTCGGAATCTTGCCTTCCTGGGACTTGGCGCTCAGCAGGCCAGACCAGCCAGACCGTGAATCATAACGGACGTTGCCGCCGGCTTCCTTTATGCCGGGAATCTCCTGTCCAGGCGTCAATGTGCCGGTCGCGACGAACGCCCCGCCTTCCTCGCCCGCCTTGAGCTCGCCGAGAATAACGGGCTTGCGCTCAGGCCCGAGCGTAAACGTCAATTTTCCTTCCGGCTTGAACTGTACGAGATCAACCGTAATTTTGCCGCTCGTGAAGCGAAATATCGACTTCATCTTCGACATGACGGCGCTTGAATTGATGGCCTCTATGTCGAAGTCCTTGTCGATGGTGAGAATGTCGGGACCAATACTAACCTTGAACTTGCCAAGGAAGGAGATCGATGGCGTGATTTCGGCCTCGCCCTTGATTTTGCCCTGCTCATCAAATCCGAGCGAGGTGAAGCGGCCGGGGCTAAGATACGGAAATATGAACGCAATATCCTTGTTCTGCGTCTTGTCCATCTTTAATTCGCGATGTTCGGCCGCCGCCGCACGGTCAGCGGCTACTAAACCTGCGGCGCCGTCCGCCGTCGCAGGCGCCTCTGCCGGCTCGGCCGTCAGGATAATATTTTGCTTGGATGGAATAAGCGGCTTGCTGTCGATCTCCGCCTCGACTGTATCCTTTCCCTTGTTCTTTCCCTTGGTGGCGGCGGCGCGTCTGTAGTTGGTCAGCTTCAGGCCCGCGATGATCCTGCGCGCGCTTGCATCGACTGGCGTGCTGCCGCTGTCGCGGACCCGTGTGACCTCATGTTTGCCGCCGGCGAGCAGCCCGACCGGTGTCCCTCCGGCCTTCGCAGCTACCGCAGCATTGCCCAGAATCTTGCTCGGCTTCGCTCGCAACATCGTTTCGATTTCGAAGCTTCCGTCGGGGGAATCCGGAAAGGCTTGCACGTCCATATACTTGATCTGCATGTCCGTGAGCTTGGTACGGTTCTTGCGGAGATTGTGCGCCAGAGCCTTGATCTGGTCGTAGGTGGCCCCGCCGGCCGGGCGATTCTTGCTCGCCAGCAACAGCTGCAGGTTTCCGGCGATGCTCCCGCCGGTAAGCTGCTTTTCGACAATGTGATCGATGTCACATTTCGATTTCTCCAAGCTTTCGGCTTTGAAACCGGTGAGAATTGACGCGACGGTGTCCCCTTCGGCCTTGGTTTTGAGCGCCGGATCGCTCGCCGCGGCTGTGTCAATGGCCGCTGCCATGTCGGCGAGGGACGTGAAGCCGTAATTGTTGAGCCATGCGTTCTTGTATTCCTCGGTTTTCGTCTTCTCCTTGGTCGTCGTCACCGTGGCGCCGCTGAACCGCAAGTTTGCGATCAGCGATCCGCCCTTGGCGGCCGCTTTGTAAGTCTGCTCCACCCAATCGCCCTTGCCTTTCGGCGCCGGGAGTTTCAGCACGGGAACCTCTACGGCAACGAATGTTGCGCCGGGACCGACCGGAGATTCCAACTTGATCTCCGGAAGGTCGTTCTTGAGGGCCGGGTCGCTCGTGACATCGGGTGCGCTTCCCGCCGCGGCAGTGGTCTTTACTTCCTTCGCTTCCGTCGCATCGGGGAGCACGCCATCGGTCGAATTACGAAACACCGCCGGGCGGTTGATGCTCGACAATCCCGACGCGCGCCGCCCCGCCGTGACATCGAGCGCGGCGCGATCGGCCTGGCGTTCGAGCTCGCCGTCGGCGCTGGCGGGAAGCGGGCCGTCGGCCTTCATCTGCACGCCGCCCTGCTGGACGCTGTGGGCGAGTTCGTGCGCGATCAGCGCGCGGCCGCTCGGCGTCTCCGGCCGGTAGCTGCCCTCGCCGAACACGATGTGGTCGCCCGCCGCGTAGGCGCGCGCGCCCAGATCGCGCGCATTGTCGTGGGCGCGCGCGTCGTCATGCACGCGGATGTTTGAGAACTCGCGGCCGAAGCCGCTTTCCATCGCGCCCCGCGTCGTGGTGTCGAGCGGGCGTCCGGCGTCGTGGATCGACGGGGCGGTGACGCTGCCGCCGGAGCCGAGCGTCGAGCGACGTTGCGCGAGGATCGCGGACGGACTGTCGCTCCTGGTTGGCCGCGCCATGTCGGGCGCCTGCTTGAGGGTGAGCGATTTCATCGCTTGACCTCCAGCCGTTCGGAGACTGCCCTGGCGATCTGTGTCGCGACCCGGTCGGCCGGACGCTGCCGCAGCGGCACGGCCGGCGGCGCGTGCGCCGCCAATCGCGCAAAGGCACGGTCGAGCGCGGCCGGCAAGGCATCGGCGAGCCGCCGCGCTTGCAGCGGCGAAACCGCCGCGATTGCGATTTCGCCGATCGCGACGCGGACGGGCCGCCCGTCGAACACGGGTGCGCTCATTGCTTCGTCCCCCAGTCGATCGCCGGGACGGGCAGATTGTGCTTGCGCAATTCCTCGGCCAGCTCGGCCGAGATCAGGCCCTTGTCGATTCGCCCGCCGCCTTCGGCTGCGAGGAAGGCCGAACCGAGCGCGACGTTGCGGATGCTGCCCCCGCTTAAAGGCAGCGCCGCGAGCGCAGCCCAATAGATTGAATCCACCGGCGCGCTTTCGGGGAAGACCTGCTGCCACAGCTTGAGCCGTTCGCCCTCCGACGGCATGGGAAAATCGATCGCGAAGCGGAAGCGCCGCAGGAAGGCGGGATCGATCGCGTGGCGCATGTTGGTGGTGACGATGGTAAAGCCGCGAAACGCTTCGATGCGCTGGAGCAGATCGCCGACCTCGGCATTGACGTGGCGGTCGGTGGCGTTGCCAACGGAGCCGCGCGAGCCCCAGATCGCGTCACCCTCGTTCCACACCATCACGGCGCCGGAGCGTTCGGCCTGGTCGAAGGCGGCGGCGATGTTCTTGGAGGTCTCCCCGATATATTTGCTGATGATCTGGCTGAGATCGATCAGCATCATCCGCAGGTCGAGCGATGTGGCGAGGACTTCGGCCGCCATCGTCTTGCCAGTGCCGCTGGGCCCTGCGAACAGCGCCGCGACCCCGCGCCCGCGTCCGCCCATGCGCTCGGCGAAGCCCCAATCGTCCATCACGGTCGCGGCGTGGCGCACATGGGTCTCGACGCGGCGGAGCGCGGCTTCGATCGGCGGAGCCAGGATGATGTCGCGCCATTGATAGACCGGCTCGACCACCGACACGCCGGGCACCGGAACGGCCAGCGAGATTCGTCCGGCGGCGTGCCACAGGATTCCCGCGGCCTCTTGCGCGGTCGGCGCGTCGTCGATGTCGGCGGCGACGCGCGCGCAGACGGCGTCGATCTCGGCCGGGTCGAGCCGGAACTGCGACGCCACGCGCGCCACGCCGCGGCCGATCTTTTTGGCGCGCGCGGGTCCGAGCGCGCGCGCCCAGCGATCGGCGGTGTTCGCCGGGGTCGCGGCGGCTTCGCCGAGGACACGGATCGCGCGACGGAAACCGGCTGCGGCAAGCTGTCCGGTGATCACCACATGACCGGCCACGCGATCGGCGAAGTCGGTAATGGTCGGCCCGGTGCGTTCGTCGGCGATGATGAGCAGCACGGCGGCGTCGAGCGCGGCGTCGCGGCTCCAGTGCCGCGCCAAGCGGTCGCGCGCGTCAGGATCGTCGGGAATGTTCGCGGCGCTGAGCACATGCGGCGCAAGGCCGAGCGCTGCGAGGCTTGCCGCCACCATCGCGGGCTCGGCGGAGCCCGCAAGAACGACCGGCGAGAGGTGGTCCGCACCGCGCTCGGCCAGCGCCGACTTCAACCATCCCGCAAGACTGTCACTCGCGAGCGCTTCGGCGGGCGACAATGGCGCGATCCGCGCGGCGACTTCCGGCTCACGCACATCCGCGCCGCAGAAGCGGTCGAGCACCGCCTCGCGTAACCAGACCCTCGCCTCGATGCGCAGCGCGTCGTTCTCGATGCCGATGAGCCCGAACTGCCGCAGCGGTTCGGCGGCGGAAATCGCGCCGGCGGACAGATCGGGGATCAACCGCTGCGCGAGCCACAGCGGAACACCGCGCCCACCGCCCGCGGCGGCCGCTGCGACCTGGCGTGCGACCGGTTCGGATAGCGCGGCGGCAAACAGCAGCGCGAGCAGGGCGACCGCCGGCGGCTCGAGCACGAAGCTATCGGCGATCCGGCTGAGCGGCAGCGCGGGGTCAGCTTGCTCGAGCCAGCCCGGCAGGGGGTCGAACGCCGCGCCTTCCGCGCCCTTGGCCAATGCATCGAAGCCTGCCATCGCCATCGCCTCGGCGGCGGCGAGCAGCGCGCCGTGCGGCGCATCGAGGCGGGGTGCGCTCATGGGCCCGGCTCCGGCCAGACGATCTTGTCATCATCGATCGGGGTTGCCGGATCGGTCATGGGGCGCCTGGCGACGACGATATTTTCGACATCCGCACCGGCGGGGAAAGTCTCGCCGGTGTCGAGGAACACCGTCGTCACCAGATAATAGGCACAAGGCCGGATCGGAGACTGCATCGCCGACCACAGCTTGGTCGACATGTCGATATCGACCGCCTGCTGGCTGATGGTGATCGATTCCGGCTGGTTGTTGGGATCGGCGAGCGGTTCGCCGGTCAGGCTATCCATCAGCTTGGTCGGCACCGGTGGGATCGCAATCGCGCTGAGGATCTGCTGGATCATCGGCCGCGGCACGATGGCGTTGCGATGCAGCGCGCTCATGCCGATGCCGAGGACCGCCTCGCGCTCGAGATCGAGGCCCTGGGCCGCCAGCATGTAATGCAAATCAAGCACCAGCGGCGCCTTGGCGAAGCGCTTGCCCGTCCCGTCGATATGCGGATCGTACATATTGCGCCAGGCCGGATTTGCGCCGGCATGATGCATGTAGAGGATCAGTCCCGCGGGTTCGGCGACGCCGCTGCCGGGCGTCGGCGCCGGCGGGCGCGGCGGCGGCTCGACCGAGACCGTGGGCGGCAGGAATGTGCCGTAAGAGGCCTTGAGGCGCGCCTGTATGATCGCCCTGAGGACGAAGCTTGTCGCCGGTATGGCGAAATGCACGCTCATCGTTTTGCCTCGCTGCGAAGGGCAAGATAATCGCTGAGCGAGGGCACGGCGCCGCTGTCGCGGCGCACCGGCGCCGGAGCGGGTGGTGCGGTGGTCTCGGACGCGATGCGGATGTCGATACGGCCGATCTCGATCACCAGCGGCGGCGGCTCGTGCCCGGGCTCCTGGCGTTCAGGTGCAGAAGCGATCGGCTCCGCGGCGATGACCGAGGGTGGCTGGATCGCGGCTGCGGCTGCAGCGGCGGGTTCGGCGCGCGTTTCGCGCGGCGCCGCAATTTCCTGTGCGAGCGGTTCCAGGGCCGCAGCTTCGGTGCGGCGCGGCTCACGCGCCTCGACATGTTCGATGATGGTCCGCGTGGTTTCGATCCGGTGAACATCTAGACGAGCGATGGTCTGCGGCGGCGGAGGCGAAACTCGTGCTCCGCGATCGTCGACCGGTACCGATGAATCGATTGAGGATACCGGCACCTCGATGCGTGTTTCCAATCGCTCGCGGGTTGCGGAGGCAATCTGTGTTGGCTGAGGGTCCGGCGCCTGAGCCTCCCGCGGCGCGTGCGCGGGTTGCCCGGTGGCCGGCTGCGGCAATGGAGTTGCCTGTATTGCGGACGCCGACGTTGGACCGACCGGCACGGCCTCGACCTCCTGCTCGACCGCCTCGAAGCCGGCGGGTGCCGCAAGCGGCTCATCCGGTTCGTAGATCGATCGCAGGCGCGGCTTGGCCGATCCTGGCAACCCGAGCGCGGCCCGGCTGACTGCGTCCCAATAGTCGCTCATGCGCGCCTCCCGGCAAGGTTCGGCCGTGCCGGAGTGCGAGCTGCGGCGATCAGGGCGACGTAACGGCGGCGGCGTTCGGGCGCGAGCGCGAGAATCTGTTGCTCGCTCCAGCCATAGGCCGAAGCGATCATATCGATGTCACGGAACAGACTGTCGGCCAGCCGATCGAGGTCACGCGCGATGAAGCCCGCGAGATCGACCGAAGCAGCGATCGGCCGCGCGCAACCCGAGCAGGCGACGTTGACGACGATGTTTGCGGCCGGGTCGAGCGCCTCGAATTCGCGCGCGAGTCGCGCAGCCGCTGCTTCGGTGATCGCGCCATCGCCGCCGACGCGGCAACGTTCGAGCACCACGCGCCAAACATCGCCATCGGCCTGCGCGGTAGTAACGGCCTCGATATCGGCCATGCGCGGCAGGCGAAAGCTGAGCGTGCGGCGGCCTGAACGTACGCGACCGCGAACGTCGGGACCGGGAGCCGGCGCGGCAAGGATCGCCTCCGCGGGAAGCGCGAATTCGCTTTCCGCCGCGCAATGCGTGCAAGTCACGCGCGCTTCCAGCGAGCCTCCAACCAGTGTGGAATGAAGCATGAGCAGCCGCCGGTTGCGGCCGCCCAAAGTGTCGCCGCTGATCGCGGCCGCACCTTCGATTGCCGCCAGCAACTTCGCCAGCCGCCGGTGCGGGGGCGCGCGTGATGCCGGCTCCCATACCTCGATCAAGGCAGCGGCTGAACGCGCGGCCATGGCCGGCGTCATGGTTCGGTGAAGCTGGGCTCTTTCGGCTCGACTACCGCATAGTCGCGCTCCCAACCCTCGTTTTCGATCTTGAGCTTGGCGATCGCGACCGCATTGGCATTGGCGTCGAGGTCGGGCAGCGACTGGAATTCCGACACCCAGCACCGATAGACATTATAACTGATGACGGTCTGCCCGGCCTCGTTCAACAGCTCAATGATGATGTCCTTGCGGAAATCGGCGAGCGAGACTTCGGCGCCGGCGATCGATCCGAAATTCCAGACCTTGTTGGCCCAGGTTTCGAAATCTGTGTCGTGAGTGACGCCGCGTTCGAGCGTGATAGCGTCGTATTCGGTGCGTCCAGGCCCCTTGTAACTCGTCGAAGGATCGCCGCCCGAGCGGTGCTTGACCACCTCGCTGGTGCGCTTGAGCGTCGACACCTTGGAAATGCCGGCGACATACCGGCCGTCCCACTTCACCCGGAATTTGAAGTTCTTGTAAGGATCGAGCCGCTGTGCGTTGACCGAGAACTGTCCCATTTGAACTCTCCTCAAACCGCCGGCTGGACGATCTGGCGCAGGCTGATCACCACGAATTCGGCGGGTTTCAGCGGTGCGAAGCCAATGACGATATTGACGATGCCCTGATTGATGTCGTCTGGCGTCGTGGTAGTGGCATCGCAGGCGACGAAATAGGCTTCGCGCGCCATGACGCCCTTGAACGCACCCGCGCGGAACAGGCCCTGCATGAACGCATTGACGTTCATGCGCAGTTGCGACCAGAGCTGCTCGCCATTCGGCTGGTGCACCGCCCAGCGCAGCGCCTCGCTCAGGGTTCTCAGGATATAATTGCGCGTCCGGCTGACCGGCACGTATTTGTACTCGCTCGCCATCGCGTTCGAACCGTCGACGGTGCGCGAGCCGAAAACGACGGTACCGAAGATCGGAAATTGGCGGATGCAGTTGACGCCGATCGGATTGAGCAAGCCATGCTCGTCGTCGGAGAGCAGCACCGAGGGCCCATAGACGCCCGACAGCGATGCGGTCGTTCCCGCCGGGGCCTGCCACACCCCGACCTGCCCATCGGTGCGCGCAAACACGCCGGCTACCGCGCCCGAGGGTGGATGCGACTTGATCGAGCCGGGCATCAACGGATCATCGACGCGGATGTTCGGGAAATAGGCGGCCGAATGGTTCGACTGGAACGTGAACCCGACCGTCTTCCAGCTTTCGGCAGCGCCCAGGCTGGTGATGCTGGGAAGCGGATCGATCAGCAGGAACGCGAACTTCTTCTTGCAGATGCGCGCCGCCTCCGCATAGACCGCCATCGCGTTGGCGTGTTGCAGGACGTTCGGGTCGGTGGCCGAGGGCCGCACCAGATCGGACAGGCACAGGAGGTTGAAGAACGGGTCGGGCTTCTCAAGATCCATCACCGCCTGCTTGAATACGTTGCTGTTGGGCTGGCCATTCGGATCCCCATCGAGGCCTGCGACAGGCGTGGCTGTGGCGGGCGCGACAGGTGCCGTCACGACGATGACCTGGCCCGCCGCGAGATAAGGCGCACCTAGCCGATAGCGCGACGGATTGCTGACTGCTGGCGCGGCTGATGAGAAGAAAGTCGCGAGAAATCCGGCCGTTCCAGCGGGAAGCGGCGCGGCGGGATCCGCGATCGTCACCGTCGCGTCGCTCAGCCGCCTGACGGGCGTTCCCGCTCCGGGCGGTGCTGTGCGCAACCGCAGCAGGGTGCCGCCTTCGAACAAGGCTCCCTCGATTTCCACGCCCTCCATCAGCGCGGCGGCTGCCGCATCGGCGCGGATCGCGGCATTGATTGCGGCGACAAGCTTGGTCGACATTTCGAGGACGGACACCGGCACCGGCGTGCCGGTGGCGAATACCGTGACCGGCAGCGGTGCGGCAAACAGCGCGGCGGCGGCGCTGCCGTCGGCTGCGAGCACGGAGACTGTCAGCAGCAGGTTGATGGTATTCGTGAACAGGGGCCCGGCCGGAAGCGCGCCGAGCTTGTAGACCGTGCCGTTCGCCTGCGGGCTCGCCGCGCCGATGCCGGTGGTGGCGTTGACCGTCAGCTTGACGAGTTTTGACCCCGTTGCCTCGTCGTTGACCACGGTCGAGGCGAAGCGTCCGTCGCTCGAGGAGGTGGTGAGGTTACCGAACCGTTCGCTCCGGCCGGTCAGTCGGTCAGTGATGGTCAGGTTGAATAGTTTTTTATCGTGCGCAGGCGCAGGCGCCGGCGCTGTGCTGTACGGGTGGGCATTGATCCCGAACGGGTCGAACTCCAGGAAGATATCGTTGCCGGCGAGACCTGCTCCGAGCGCAGTTGCTCTGAGCGATTCATTGGCGCTGCCGTCGATCTTGAACAGGGTCTCGGCCGCCACCGCGCCATTCGCCGGTACGCGGATGACAAAAGCCTCGCCGCCGCCGTTCGCGAAAAAGTGCAGGACTGAATAGGACAGGTTGCTGGTCGGGCTCAGCCCGCCGAAACTGCGTTCGAAATCGCCGAAGTTGAGCACCCGGGTGCGGCGTCCATCGATCCCCGCCTTGGTCGGCCCGACAAACAGCGCCACCGAAGTAGGAGCGCCACTGATCGTCCGCACGCCGCTCGATAGTTCTTGAGTGTAGACGCCTGGATATCTCAATTGAAGCATGGTGCCGCTCCATGTTGATGGAGAACAAGGCTTTCATACGCGAGGCCATCTGGGCGACGCGGTGATTTAATCTCAAATCTTGTAGCGAATTTTGAACGACGAAAAGTGCGGCTTAATCAAATCCAAGCGGAGTACCTTTGGTTGTAAATGTACGTGGAGCCAACTTGACTGTCAAAGATTTGAAGAAGTTATCCACACCAAGCTACAGCGTTAGCGGGTTCTGATAAAAGTTGATCCGGGATATCTGTAAATCAGCCGTCTTATGACTTCGAAGGTTCGAGTCCTTCTTCCCCCACCAGCCTTCGCTCGCGAAGCGAGTGAAGCTGCCACGCCGAAGCCCAATCGGGCGACGGCGGGCTGCGGCTCGGCAAGCCATCACGAAGCGTGTCCGGCGTTAGCTTGAGCGCAGCGAAAGCGCAGACCGGTGCCGCCGCGTACGGCAGACTATTTTGCTGCTGTGCGCCGTACAGGTTTATGGGCTCGTTGCTCGAGCAGATTCCGGGTGCCATCGGTGAAAAGCGTCGTGACCAGGTCGGCATAGTCGGCGCGGCTGACCGGGCCGGAGCTCTTGAACCAGAGGTAGTGCCAGTTGAGCATTCCGAACAGTGACATCGTGACAGGTTTGAGCATCTTCGTTCCTTCGAGGTGAGGAGCGATGCCGCGGACCGCATCGGAAAAGATCCTGACTAACTCGCGTTCCATGGCCGTCAGCTCCGCCTGCCGGCTGGCGGACAGGAAGCGCAAGCTGCTGATCTGCACGTTGTGTTGAGCGTCGGCGTCGCGATACGCATCGAGCAGTGCAGCGATCAACTGGCGTAAGCGCGCATCCGGGGGAAGATGCGAATGGTCGGCGGCTTCGACGACTTCAAGTAACTCCTCAAGGTGGAAGCGTATTACATCGAACAGTAGCTCCTCCTTGTCCTTGTAGTAATGGTAGAGGTTGGGTTTCGATACGCCGCACGCTGCTGCGATCTTGTTCATCGAGGCTCGGCTGTAGCCATGTTCGGAGAAAAGTTCAGCCGATCGATTGAGAATCGTCCGCCGTTTGTCGTCATAGTCGCTGGCGCGCGTACGGGCCATCTCGATTTTGCTCCTGTCATTCCCTGGGTCTGTGATCGACGATGCGCCTGGCCTTGCCTGCGAGCGCTCGATGCGCTCCGGACGCGCTGTCCGGTGTCCGATCATCACGGTCTGCCGGTGAAGCGAGGCGCTCGCTTTTCGAAGAAAGCCGTCACACCCTCCGTGAAATCCGGAATGCGGCCTGCTTGCCCCTGGAGATCACGTTCGAGGTCGAGCTGCTGGTCGAGGGTGTTGGTCTGCGACGCATCCAGCGCGCGCCTGATCAGCGCAAGACCGGCGGTAGGCTGCACCGTGAAATGCGCCGCAATACGATGCGCTTCGGTCATCAGTCCGTCATCATCGACTGCCTTCCAGATCATGCCCCAAGCCTCGGCTTGCTCTGCCGTCACGGGTTCCGCCAGCAGCGTCAAGCCCCGCGCGCGGGCATTGCCGGCCAGCCGCGGCAGAAACCAGGTGCCGCCGGAGTCAGGTACAAGACCGAGCCTGGCGAAGGTCTGAATGAATTTGGCGGAGCGGGCGGCCAATACGATGTCGCAGGCGAATGCGATGTTGGCGCCGGCGCCGGCTGCCACGCCATTAACCGCGCAGATCACCGGCATCGGCAGATCTCGCAGCTTGCGGACGAGCGGATTGTAGCGCCGTTCGACCGTGACGGAGAGATCCGGAGTTGTCCCGGGAGTGTAGATCCCGTCAGAAAGATCCTGCCCGGCGCAAAATCCGCGGCCTGCGCCCGTCAGGATCAGGGCGCGGCATGTCTTGTCGGCCTCCGCTTCCAGCAGCGCAGTCATGAGAGCCGCATGCATGCCATCGCTGAACGAGTTAAGCCGGTCGGGGCGATTGAGAATTATGACGCGATAGCCCTCCCGGACGTCCGCCAGGATCAGCTCGTTCAAGGCTGGATCATTCTCCAACGCATCCTCCCGTTTCGGCTTGTTTAAACTGCCCCATGCGACAACATTACTATTGACCGACCAGTCGGTCAACGATATTGAGGGCACAAGCTCCTTCGAAAACGAGCAATCCGAAATCTTGGAGGGAATGATGAAGCTGTCCTTAGCAATCAACGTTCACGTCGCTGCCGCCGCGGTCGGCCTGTTGTTTTGTCAACCCGTACTGGCGCAGCAAACCGTAAAAGTCGGTTCGGTTCTCTCAATCACCGGCCCCGCGTCGTTTCTTGGCGAGCCCGAAGACAAGACCCTGCGAATGTATGTCGACAAGATCAACGCTGCAGGGGGCGTTGCAGGCAAGAAGATCGAGTTGGTTGTCTATGACGACGGCGGCGACGCCAACAAAGCCCGTACGTTCGCCACCCGTCTCATCGAAGACGACAAGGTCGTCGCCATGGTAGGTGGTTCGACCACGGGAACGACGATGGCCATGATCCCGGTATTCGAGGAAGCGCAAGTGCCGTTTATTTCGCTCGGCGGCGCGATAGAAATTGTTGATCCCGTCCGCAAATACGTTTTCAAGACGCCTCACACCGACAAAATGGCTTGCGAAAAGATCTTCGAGAATCTGAAGCAGCGCAAGCTGACCAAGATCGGAATGATCTGCGGGACCGATGGTTTTGGCGCATCGATGCGGGCGCAATGCGCCAAGGTGGCGCCGGCTTACGGGATCGAGATCGTCGCCGAGGAGACCTACGGGCCGCGCGACAGCGACATGACCGCCCAGTTGACGAAACTGAAGGGTGCGGCTGGAATTCAAGCCGTCGTCAATCCTGGATTCGGCCAAGGGCCGGCGATCGTCACCCGCAATTATGCCCAGCTCGGCATGACGGCGATGCCGCTCTATCAAAGCCACGGCGTCGCATCGAAGAGCTTCATCGAGCTTGCGGGCGCTGCAGCCGAGGGCGTTCGTCTGCCCGCTGCGGCGCTGCTTGTCGGCGACAAGCTGCCCGACAGTGATCCGCAGAAGAAGGTCGTCGTTGAGTATAAAACCACTTACGAAAACACCGCGAAGCAGCCCGTCTCGACGTTCGGCGGTCACGCCTACGATGGCCTCTATATTCTGGTCGATGCCATGAAGCGGGCGAATGGCACGGATTCCAAGAAGATCCGCGACGAAATCGAAAAGACGAAGGGCTTCATCGGTACCGGCGGGATCGTGACGATGTCGACGACCGACCATCTCGGGTTGGACCTCTCGGCATTCCGCATGCTCGAGATCAAGGGCGGCGACTGGAGCCTTATACCGCCCGGAAGCTGATAGCTTTCCCCACAACGCCCTCAACCGGACGGCCGGCCTGAGCTGGGGGCGTTGCCTGTTGCGTCGGTCTAGTGGGAAGATCGGCGTGGCCGTCACCATTCGCGACCGTGCCGAGCGACCATATGTCTGATTTCTTTCAGTTCCTCATTTCCGGCCTGACGGTAGGTTCCGTCTATGCTCTCGTCGCGCTCGGCTTCACGCTGATCTATAACGCGTCGGACGTGGTGAATTTCGCCCAGGGCGAATTCGTGATGCTCGGCGGGATGGTGACCGTGTTTGCGTCCGCTGCCGGCGTCCCCCTTCCGCTTGCTGCGTTGATTGCGATCTGCATCGCGGTCATGGTGGGCCTGCTGCTGTACTGGCTTGCAATCGAACCCGCGCGAGGTGCGTCCGCCGTCACCTTGATCATCATCACGATCGGAGCATCGATCCTGTTACGCGGAATTGCACAAATTGTCTTTGACAAGCAGTTCCACAAGCTACCCGCTTTCACCGGCGACACACCGGTGGATATGTTCGGAGCCGCAATCCAGCCGCAGAGTTTCTGGGTGCTGGGCGGAGCGGCAGCTATAGTGATCCTGTTATACGCCTTTCTCGAACTGACCTTGCTTGGGAAAGCCGTGCTTGCGACCGCGGCGAACAGGCTGGCTGCACATCTTGTCGGAATCAACACGCGGACCGTGATGGCGCTGGCGTTCGGAGGATCGGCGGCCATCGGCGCGGTCGCGGGTATCCTGATCACACCCATTACGCTGACAAGCTATGATGTGGGTACATTGCTCGCGCTGAAAGGTTTCGCGGCGGCGATGCTTGGCGGCATGGGAAATCCCCTCGGCGCGGTCGCGGGCGGAATTCTCATAGGGCTGCTGGAGTCCTTCGGTGCGGGCTACATCAGCTCGACCTACAAGGACGCCTTCGCATTCATTGTCATTCTGGTGGTTCTGTTTGCACTTCCGCAAGGCCTGTTCGGCCGCCGTGCCGTGGAAAGGGTCTAGGTGATGCCGCCGTGGTTCGCTCATCGCTACGCGACCCTGGCTTTGCTCGCAGTAATCATCGGCTTGTTGCCATTGTTCTTTCCGTCGACCTATTACTTTCGCGTCGCGTCGTTGGTCTGGGTTTCCGCATTTGCCGCTATCGGCCTCAATATCCTGATGGGGCAGGCCGGGCAGGTCAGTCTCGGCCATGCGGGCTTTTTCGGGGTGGGTGCGTATGCCGTCGCCATTGGCCCGACTCACCTCGGCATGCCCGTATGGGCGGCTCTCCCGGCCGGAGCCGTGATCTCCGCCGGGCTTGCGTATCTGGTCGGCCGTCCGATTCTCCGGTTGAAGGGCCATTACCTCGCCATCGCAACGCTCGGGCTCGGCGTACTCATGGCTCTTGTGATCACCACTGAAAGTCGCTGGACCGGCGGTCCCGATGGCATGTCCGTTGCCCGGTTGACGTTGTTCGGATGGCGCGCCACTGGATCCGACACATGGTATTGGATATCTGGTGTGCTTCTCGTTCTTGGAACATGGATCGCCCTCAATCTAGGTGAGACCCCGACCGGGCGGGCTTTTCGCGCCCTTCACGACAGCGAGGTTGCCGCCCGTGTCGTCGGTATCGACGTCAGCCGCTTCAAGCTGCAGGCCTTCGTGATTGCCTCGGTCTATGCATCGATCGCGGGCTCCGTGCTTGCCCTGATGAACGGCTTCATCAATCCCGACCAGGCCGGGTTTCTCCACTCGGTCGAACTGGTCACGATGGTGGTGCTGGGGGGTCTCGGATCTGTCGTCGGCAGCATAGTCGGAGCGGCCGTTCTGGTGACGCTGCCGCAACTTCTCACGGTCTTTCAGGAATACGAGCACCTTCTGTTGGGTCTCATCATCATCCTGTCGATGATCTTCATGCGCGATGGCATCGTTCCGACGGTGTCGAAGCTGCTGGCGCGGCGGGCGCGCGCATGACGACGCTAAAGGCCGCGGGCATTGGAATTTCGTTCGGGGGCGTAAAGGCCGTCGACGACGTAAGCTTCTCCGTCAGTCCGGGGCAGATTCTGTCGATCATCGGGCCGAACGGTGCCGGAAAAACCACGCTCTTTAACATCGTCTCCGGTGTCTACGAAGCCCAGCACGGTCGGGTCCACCTCTCCGGGGAGGACGTTACCGGATATGCCCCGGAGCGGCTCGCGGCGCTCGGCCTCTCCCGCACGTTCCAGAATTTGCAGATCTTTCAACGCATGACGTCGATAGAGAACGTCATGGTCGGACGCCATCTGCGCGAAAGCTGCAACCTGTTTGCCGACCTTTTCAGGCTCAGGTCGGTGACGCTACAGAACCGGGCGACGCGCGAGGCGGCCCTCGTCTTGCTCGACGATGTCGGCTTGCGCCACAGCGCCGATGAGCTCGCGGGCTCGCTCTCCTACGGCGCGTGCAAGCGCCTGGAAATTGCTCGTGCGCTGGCGGCCGAGCCGCGTATCCTTCTTCTCGATGAGCCGGCGGCCGGTTGCAATGCCGTCGAGACCGAGGAAATCGACCGGCTCATACGCGAGGTCGCCGGTAAAGGCATCGCGGTCGTGCTGGTCGAACACGACATGAAGCTTGTGATGAAGATATCCGACCGGATTCTCGTTCTTGATCGAGGCAGGACCCTGGTCGAGGGCACGCCGGGCGAGGTCCGAAACAACACGGCGGTTCTCGAAGCCTACCTTGGCAAGCGCGGTGCGCGGGAGGCAGCGCGTGCTTGAAGTCTCAAACCTTCATAGTGCTTACGGCCGCATTGAGGTGCTCAGGGGCGTCAGCCTGGAGGTGCGGGCAGGCGAGATTGTTGCCCTGATTGGTTCAAACGGAGCCGGAAAAACCACGCTTCTGCGCGCGCTGTCGGGTGTGCAGCCTGTCACGAAAGGTGAAATCCGCTTCCGCGGAGAACGCGTCGACCGGTTGCCGCCGCACCGGCGGGTCGAACGCGGCATGACGCAATCTCCGGAAGGACGGCAGGTATTCGGCCCGCTGAGCGTCGCGGACAATCTCAGGCTTGGCGCCTATATGCGGCGTGACAAGGACATCGAAAACGACCGCGATCGAATCTTTGAGATGTTTCCCGTCCTTCGTGAAAAGCGATTTCAGGCGGCCGACAGGCTATCCGGCGGTCAGCAGCAGATGCTTGCGATAGGGCGCGCACTGATGGGCAAGCCCAGCCTGCTGCTGCTCGACGAACCCTCGCTGGGCCTGTCCCCGATTCTCGTCGACCAGATATTGGCCGCGATAGTTTCGCTAAAAGCCAATGGCATCACCGTGTTGCTGGTTGAACAAAACGCCAGTGCAGCGCTTGAAATCGCCGATCGGGCTTACGTGATGGAGACTGGCCGGATCGTATCGACCGGCGAAGCATCGGTGTTGCTGTCCGACCCGAAGGTCAAGGCCGCCTATCTTGGTGCGGATTAGGTCCCGCTCTATGCGAAGCGTGTCCGGCGTGGCTGAGCGTAGCGAAGGCGGACAGGGTGCCGACGCCGCCTATTGAATCGTTTCGTGCACGTCGAGAATAGGCGCTTCCGGCATCGGCATCACTTCGGTGATCAAATTATAGGAAATATCCAGCGCGCCAGGCTGCTTGGGATTCAGCTTTACGGCCCTGACATGCAGTGTTGCGCGAACCAGCCGTCCGTCGCTCAATGTAATTTCCGTCACGCCATGGCGAACGCCGGCAACCTTCAGCGCCGGCTGCACGCCAAGCTTGAATGAGAACGGCTGGGCATATCCAAAATTCATCACACACCGCGCTTTCGGTTTTACAGATCGGCAGTCTCGTTCACCAATCCTGCCGCGGTCCGTTAGTTCCCCGAGCGGTGGGGTTTTACCGCGGAGAGAATCGGCTGCGCAGAGGGTGCGACTACCTTGCCTCAACCACGTCGAGAGGCGTAACCTCACTGCAACCTTTATTCTGATCGGGCCGGCGCGTCTGCATTATCGGCCGATTGCTTTATTGCGATTGTTCGGCTTCGTGCTGGTCCCGGGGTTCGATCAAATTTCGATATTTCGATTTTAAGGGAGAGATCATATGCGTTTTCAAGTTTCACGCATCGGCCTGTTGGGCGCCGCCATCGCCGGAGTTTACGCGTTCCCCATTCTGTTCGCCGTCAATGCCGAGGCGGCATCTGCGATCACACTGACGCCGATGCAGATGACAGGGGAATTCCTGGGCAAAAAGAAGAAGACCGCAACCGACCTCAGCGGTATGGCGTGCCTGCCCGCGAGCGGAGCGAGCCGGACGTGCCTTGCGGTCAACGACGAGAACAAGAATGCGCAGTTTGTCACCATCAAGGGAGACCAGATGATCGTCGGGCCGCCCGTTACGCTGATCGGCGATGCTGCCGATGACAAACGTACTCTGGGCTCGCCGCCAGCCAAATTCGGTTGCTCGGCCGGGCAGGGCGATTTTGGCGAGCTCGACGGCGAAGGCGTGGCGTTTTCGGCGCCGTACTTCTATGTCGTCGGTTCTCACGGCTGCGCGCGGAAGAAAAATGAGTTCAGGTTGTCCTCGTTCATTCTCTCGCGCGTCCGCGTCGATGACGCCGGACAACCGGCGGCCAACGACGCGGTTCAAAACACCTATCGGGTCTCGGACGTCCTTCAGAACGCGGGCGAAGCAGCGAAATTTTTCGCCCAGGATCTAAAGACCAAGGCCGGCCTCAACATCGAGGGTATTGCGGTCGATGGCGACCGCATCTGGTTCGGCCTGCGCGCCCCGTTCGACAAGGACTCCCGTGCGTTTCTTGTCGAGGCTAGCGTCAAGGATCTGTTCGAGGCAGGGCACGATCCGAGCAAGGCAGCGCCAATCGCCCCGATCCCGGTCGCGCTGGACAAGCTGGGCATTCGCGACCTCGCCGTGCTTCCCAACAATCGCCTGCTTATACTGGCCGGCGCCACCGAAGGGCCGGAGGTACCGTTTCGAATCTTCATTTTCAATCCGACGGATCGCTCAACGACTGAGCTCGGCACCCTTCCAGGCGTCACGCAAACGGTCGAAAACGAGAAGGTGCTTGGAAAGGCGGAGGGCATCACCGTGCTCGACATGGACGCGGACAAGATCCGCGCGGTGGTTTTGTTCGACGATTTGCCCGACGGAGCGCCGCAAATAGCCGTCATTCCTCTGAAGTAACGCGATGCAGGGCCGGCAGAATTGCCGTGCGCGCGGCGGCCGTGCAGCAGGTTGCCGGAACATGTGAAGCAGGGGGCTGTCGGTGAAAAAAATCAGCGCAATCAGCCTTGCAACGCTGCTCGTCGCGTCATCCACGGCGTTCGCGGCGCCGCCTCCAGTCCGCTTCGACACCGGCATCACCGATCCCGAAATCATCCTTGAATTGAACCGTCAGTTCGGCGTCAGGACGATTAGCGTGACGCCGCCGGACTGCGTGCGGGATTAAAAACGGCGGGCCAACGAAACCCTGGTAACGCGCGGCGATGCACGCCGGCGATCCCGGCCATCGAAACCGCAATCGCAATCGGCGCGGCCGCCGCTTGCGCTGTTGTGTTTCGCGGCTGAAACACTCCGGAAACACGATTGCAGGTTTTAAGATTGAACGCTTTGGGCGAGCGCAGCGACTGATGTCCGATTGTTGAGACCAGTGGGCCGCGTTTTTCAAGCGGTCAAGCTCTGCAAATTTTAGTCGAGATAAAACGCACTATCGATGATCTCGCATCGGCATTTTTGAAGTCGCTACTTTGTCTTGCGTTCGCTGCCGCGTCCCCGCCGGGGGCACGGTTTTATTTTCAACCGTCTGTATTTGGAAAAAGGTGATACATGCAAAAGCTCAAGTCATTCGGCGCCGCCATCACGGTCGCATCCGCCCTGTTCGCACTCTCGGCTCCCGCTCACGCCCAGGCCACCCGCACCTGGGTGTCGGGCGTCGGCAACGATGCCGATCCGTGCAGCCGCACCGCACCCTGCAAGACCTTCGCAGGCGCGATCTCCAAGACCGCCATCGCCGGCATCATCAATTGCATCGACAGCGGCGCTTATGGCACCGTGACCATCACGAAATCCATCACCATCGACTGTCACGACGTGTTCGCATCGATCCTGAACGCCTCGCCGCCGGACCAACCCGGCATTACCACCGGCGTGATCATCAATGTCGGCGTCGATCCCAAGGATCCGTTGCGGACCGTGCGGCTGCGCAACATCGACATTTCCGGCGCCGGCAGCGGCAATGTCGGCATCTCCATCCTGTCGGCCGCGGCCGTCATCCTGGAGGACATCGAGGTCTCTGGGAACGTCAAGGATGGCATCTCCGACAAGCGCAGCGACGGCAGCTCGATGCTCACCATGAAGAACACCGTCGTCGCCAACAATGGCGGCCCGGGCATTGCCGCGGGCGCCCAGATGAACACGCTGGTGCTCGACAACGTGCAATCGATCAAGAATTCCTATGGCATTGCGCTGGCAAAGAACAATACCGCCACCATCATGCGTTCGGTGTTCTCCAACAACACCACGGCGGGGGTTGAAGCGGACTCCGGCGCGCAGTTGATGCTGGACAGCAGCATTGTCAGCAACAATGGAACTGGCATCGCGGCCAGTGGCGGTCCGGTCGCGCTTGCCAACACCAATGTTGCGTTCAACACCACCGGGATCACCGGCGCCACGACGTCGTTCGGAAATAACCGCATCTTCGGCAACGCCGGCGCCGGAATGGCGCCGTCGCCCGCCGGCGCTGCTGCTCCTGCGCTCGGTCAACAGTAACGCGTCACGTTTTACAGCTCAAAGCAAAAAAGGCGCGGCGGGATTGCTCCCGCCGCGCCCGTTTCTTTATCTCGCTGGTCCAGGCGCTGAGACGCCCGTTGCCAAGCCGCAAAAAGCTTAGCGGGCGATCCCAGCGAGGTGACAGCGCTTGGAATAAGACACTGGATCACCTCCTTTCGTTGTTGATGGAAAGCTGAGTATAGGCACGGAACCGGGTTCTGTTAAGAGGGGGCGGCGGGATCCCAGGAACTCGTCATGCCCGGGCTTGTCCCGGGCATCCACGTCTTTCTTTCTTGCTGCTCAGTAGGACGTGGATGGCCGGGACAAGCCCGGCCACGACGGGGCGATACGGCAGAAGCAGGCAATTCATCGCAGTTGAGACGGGCAGGCGGGCGTGTTAGGTGATCGCGTGAGGCGCGGGTGTAGCTCAATGGTAGAGCAGCAGCCTTCCAAGCTGAATACGAGGGTTCGATTCCCTTCACCCGCTCCAAACTAGATCAACGACTTACGTGGCATTTTCCAAGTATTTCGTGTGCCGCAATCGGCAGAAGCGCGTTTGTTTGCTACAGCCAATACCAACGATTTCTTGAATTTCGTTGCCAACCGTTTCCAATTGCTCCATGTGACATGGTTGGCACATGAAACGGTACCGATGTTCAATGGATTGTTCCGCACCATTGGCCCGAAGCGTATAACAGCGATTCTCATGAATGAGCCGAAGCGCCATCATTCCGTTCCCGAGATGCTTCAAAAGCGGTTCGCTGATAGGCGCGGCATGCTTTGGTTTTTCGATAAGGACCGGCCAGAGCTAGGTGTTCGCGACACTTCGGCCAGCTCGCTCTTTGTTCGAAACCGTCAATACACCTTGAAAGAAAGTGACGGCTCGCGCGACTGGAGTTTGGAAACTCGATATTCCGAACTAGAAGGCGAGATGCATGTACTGATCAACAAAGTCGTGCCTGCGGTAATGCGAGGTGAGTATCCGGACCTTGCTCATTCGGAGCGAGAACTGTTGTACCAATACATTTACGAGCAGTGGCGACGAGTTCCTGAGCTTTATGATAAATTGATCTCTGACGAAGCTTTCGCCACGATGCACAAAGCCACGGTTGCGGAATACGAGAAGAAGTACCCAAATCGGCCTGTGACCGCAGAGCTGCGGAGCAAGTTCGCAGATACTGGATATCTTAAGGCTGAGAGACAGCGCGCTCGCGTCCTTTCCCTTTCTAAGCCTTCTAGCACTGCATTGGCAGTGATGGAAAAGAAGGGTTTGTATTTTGTCAGGACGGCGGCAAGTCGGAGCTTCCTGATTGGTAGTGTGCCCGTTGTGAAGTCGACGCCACCTGGACGCTCAGAGCTGAGCATGCCAGATGTTGAATTGTGGCTTGCGATTCATCCAAATGTCGCGATCGTCCTGGCTGGCGACGAATCCAAAGCTGGCATGATGTCGCTACCGGCCGAAAAGGTTAGGTACGTCAATCACGCAATTGCCAAACAGAGCGAGGTGTTCGCTGGAAGGGACCAGGCGTTAGTTGCGTCGATTGCAAAAAATATTGGCAGTCGAACAGCGTTTCCGGCGCACCGGGCTCGCGCCTAAACGGTGCAAACGTTCGTCAGCCATGCCACGTTACAAATGACCATGGACACCTACAGGCATATGTTCCCGAGCGAGGACCACTCCAAAGCGGCGGATGCCATCGCGAAGGGGCTTTTCACGTGAAGATTGTTACAGACCGCTTATTTCCTATTGTAACACGCTAAGCGTGTCCCTTATATTTTCCATTAGGGGATCCGGAATGGCAGCACATAAGACCGTGAAAGAACTGGTTGTTGAGTACACGTCGGTTGTTATTGTCGTTGCTGTAGCCGCAGGTGGAGCAGGTTACGGTCTCGGGCAGGCGCATACCGGCTATTGGAAAGCCGATAGTGAAGCCAATAAAGACGCCTTGATGAAGATGACGGCATCGCGGGATCAAGCGGTTAAACTGCCGGAGGCCTTGCAAGGGCAGATCGGCGGACTCCGGCGCCAATTCGACGATTTGAACAAGCAACTTGCAATTGCCGTACTGGATAGAGACACCGCGCGCGGTGAGAATGCTCGTCTTTCGCAGGAAAGAGACGGTTTGACGACAGAGCGCGATACTGCATTGAAGAAGTTAGAGCTGTCTTCGATCAATAAGAATAGCGAAGCAGATCGACTAGCCAAAGAAAACGCAATTCTGAAACAAGAAAACGCAACTCTAAGACGGGGAAACACGCCTCCGCCGCCAACCATTGACAAGGCGGAAGTTGTCAGAATTTTTTACCGAGCCGGATCAAGTTGCGTGAGTAGCATCGTTAGGCTGTATCGAATGCCCCACGGGACTGTACAAACGCTGTTTGAGGGCCTCCTAAATGAGGGGCTTATAGAGGCAACGGATCCCAAGGATCTTTTTTCCGGCAATAATCGACCACTCGATTGTGCTCGCCTGACTGCCGCAGGTCGTTCCTATGCCGTAAGCAATAATCTTCAATAGCGTAACACAACAACGGTTGGGTGGTCTCACCGGGGCACCCCAGGCACATGAAAATCGGCTGCCCTTGATTCAATTAGCTAAATGCGCCAGTTTCGTCGGCCTTCTAGGCTGAATGCGAGGGTTCGATTCCCTTTCACCCGCTCCAGGCAATTTCAACAAGCCGAGCTTGCGCCCCAGGCACCCCGCGAGCGACAATCATGGCGACGTTTGCTCATCAGAAATCCGGCTTTGCCACAATTTCGGGGCCCGCCCGAACCATGCTGGCAATCGCTTCGATTGTGATCTGGACCGAAGCGGCAGGGCAGGGCCGGACCGCCGCCGCTCAGGCTCCTTCGCCGGACCGGCTCGAGCGCATCACCGAATTTTTCAATAATGAGATTGCCACCGGGAAATTGCCGGGCGCCGTCGTATTGATCCAGCAGCACGGCAAGCCGGTCTATTTGAAGTATTTCGGCGTCCGTGACGTGGCGACGAACCTTCCGATGAGCGCCGATACGATTTTTGCGCTCCACTCCATGACGAAACCCATTACCAGCGTCGCGGCGATGATGCTGGTCGATGCGGGCAAGCTCGCGCTCGCCGATCCGGTTGCCAAATTCATTCCTGATTTTGCCGATGTGAAGGTCGGCGTCAGCTCCGTCGCTGCGGACGGAACGCCCGTTCTGAAGCTCGTGCCGGCGGACCGGCCGGTAACCATTGCGGACCTGCTGCGGCATACCTCGGGGATCACCTACGACTATATCGGCGGCAAGCTGATCGATAAGGCCTATATGGACTCGGGCCTGTTCGACGGAAAGTATGACAACGCGGTATTTGCCGAGCGCATCGCCAAATTGCCGTTGGCGCGGCAACCGGGCACGCTTTGGCGCTACGGTCATTCGACCGACGTCGTCGGCCGCATCATCGAGATCGTATCCGGGCAGACCCTGTATCAATTCGAAAAGCAGCACATCTTCGATCCGCTTGGCATGACCAACACCAAATACGTTCTCGAGGGCGCCGGCGAACATGCGCGGATGGCGGAGCCGCTGCCCGGCGATCCGATCCTGAAACTTGCGGAGATGGAGCGCCGCGCACATCCGGAATGGCAATCCGGCGGCGGCGGATTGGTCTCGACGCCATCGGACTATGCCCGCTTTGCACAGATGATTCTCAACGGCGGCGAGTTCGGCGGCAAACGCTACCTTAGCGCGCAGGCATTCAAGGACATGACGACCGACCAGATCGGGCCTGGCTCCGGTGTCGGGCGGGACTATTACTACTTTCCGGGCGATGGCTTCGGCTATGGTTATGGATTTGCGGTGCGCGTCGAGCCGGGCAATGCCAAGCCGCCACCGCCGGGTTCGATCGGCGAACTCAAATGGGATAGCGGAAGCGGGACCTATTTCGGCGTCGATCCAAAACTGGACATGCTCTACATCCTGATGGAGCAGACCCAGAATGAGCGCGGCCGCATTACGCCGGCTTTCAAGAAACTGGTTTACGACGCATTCGAGGCGGCGAATTGATCGATCGTCCGGGCGGGCGCGGGTGTGAAGTCCGCCACGGCGGGCAGCCCCGACCGCATTAGGGTTAAAGCCTCGATTGCGTTGTCAATTGCCGCCGCGCCGCTACGTTGCCGGCCACCACAATCGTACCTTCATCATTCGGAGCAGGACTCGTGAACGCCGAACGTGCGGACCGCTTCGGCGTTCCGTCAACCAATGTGCTGCCTTCGATCCAATGGCTGCGGGCGATCGCCGCGATGATGGTGGTGATCCATCACATCAATTTCCATACCGACTGGTTGCGCGAACAGGCGGGCGGCGCGCCATCGCCGCTGTCCGGCATCCCGTGGTCGTTCGGAATTCACATCTTCTTCGTGATCTCCGGCTTCATCATGATCCTGAGCACCAAAAATTTCGGCGAGCCCGGCGCATGGAAGCGTTTTCTCGTCCGCCGAACTTTGCGCATCGTGCCGCTGTACTGGATCCTGACCACGGTGATGGTCGCGGGCGTGTTGCTCGCGCCGCGCTCGATCGCGATATCGGGCGACAAGTTCTGGTACATCCTCAATTCCTATTTCTTCATCCCGGTACTGCGCACGCCCGGCGACCTGCGTCCGATCCTCGGGCAGGGCTGGACGCTTAATTACGAAATGTATTTCTATCTCGCGCTGGCGCTGGCCACGCTGTGCACGCGCCGCATCGGCGTCGGCATTCTGACCGCTGTTTTCATCGCCCTCGCGTGGCTCGGGCGCGACCTCGACGTCTCCACGCCAAAACTGTTCACCTGGACGGACGGCATCATCCTGGAATTCGTGCTCGGCCTCTACCTCGGCCTGCTATACGAAACCGGCTGGCGGGTCCGTGGGTGGGTAGCGGCCTGCATGGTGGTCGCCGGCACAGCGCTGGCGATGCCGGAATTTGCCTGGCCCGCGGTGTTTTCCGCAGGGGTTCCCGCGGTGATGATCGTCGGCGGGTTTGTGCTGTGCCCGCCGCTGAAGGATTCATGGGCGACGGGGTGGCTGACCGGTCTCGGCAATGCGTCCTACAGTCTTTATCTCAGCCACACGCTGGCGCTACGCCCGTTGCGGGATGTGTGGATGCGCGTGACCGACGGCGCGTGGCCGCCGTTTTTGTTCTTCGTGCTTGGGGTGATCGTGTCGGTGCTCGTCGGATGCGCAATTCATTCTGCGATCGAAAAACCCGTGACCCGGTTCCTGAACGCAAGGTTGCGCTCGTCGCCGGGAAAGGCTGCGCTGCCGGTAGCGGCACCCGTTACCTGATCAGGCCGGCCGTTTCCCGGACGTCGCCGGGTTCGGGGTCAGGTAACGCTTTGTCGCCTTGGGAAAAACGCTCGGCACGCGCTCGGTCAGCGATTGAACAGCTCTGGCGCTCAGGTCCTCGACACCTGTTCGTCCGCTAGACGTGCGTGGGGCGAAAAGGGTAATGGGACCTTTCGTGAAGTCGATTACCAGACGACCTGCGTTGATGATTTCGTTCCGGCCCACACGAAACCTTGCAAACTTGCCGTTAAGCCGCGCCGTGGATTTGCAGTGTACGCTGACGATGGTGTAGGTGCCCGGAGGCAGAAATGTGACTGGGGTCCAAAAGAACTTTTGTTGCCCCTGATCCGATACGGCATTCACCGTAATTTCGGAGCAGGTACGTTCCTTGCCTTCTTCAAGTACTTTCACGTCCATGAACAGGACGCTCCAATCCGGGTGTGTCTGCATATCGCTGCGAAGCAACCGCTCCGTGAACGTCTCGGCGGCGGCACCGCCGAGCGGTAGTAAAAATGCGGCGAGCGTGGCAACAAGTATGCGTTTCAAGTACGTTATCCTTGATCGGTGGCGCGGCATTCGACGATCAGCATAGAGAAGTGTTGGCGGGCCGCAATACAGCCTTGCCGTTAGCGGTCTGTGACTAGCGCGCTCGCCGTGCCCCGACGACCTCGGCTGCGTTCCGCTCCGGATTACGCCCCATCACCCCCATCACCGCCACGGCCACCACCCGCTCGACGATCCCCTCCACATCGTCCAGATCGCACTTCCCCTCTGATAGCTTCGTTAGCCGCTCGCTGTCGCGGATGGTCTGGTGCGCCATGGCGAGCGCAAAGTGCAGCCCCCAATAGAGGTCGACGTCGTCGCGGCCGGGCAGGGAGCGTTTCATCGCGGCTGCAAACCGCCTTAAGTGATCGATCTCGCGGTTCTTGATCTTGCGGATCGGGGGCACCAATTCGATCGAGGCGCGGATCATGAAGCGCGCCGCGGCCGAGCGCTGTCGGTCGGGGCCGAGGCAGCCGCGCAAGCTCGGTCCGACCAGCGCGCGCAGCACCTCAGTGATTTCGGCGCGGCCGCCGCCGCGCTCTTCGGCGGCGCGCAGTTCGCTCAAGCGTTCGCGGTTCAACGCGAGGCTGCGGGTCACGAACAGTTCGGCGATCAACTCGTCCTTGGAGCCGAAATGATAATTCACCGCCGCGAGGTTGACATCGGCGGCAGCGACGATGTCGCGCAGCGTCACGTCGGCAAAGCCGCGATCGGCATAGAGCCGCTCGGCGGCGGTCAGGATCGCGCTCCTTGTGTGATCCGACGGCATCTCATGCCTCCCATGCAACGGGCTCGAGCCAGCGCGCTTGCATTTCAAACAGTTGTATGAAACTATGGTTTGAAGGCTGGAATGTCAATGCGTTTGACGCGTCGACCCCAGCGAACGCCCCGCCGGCCGCCATCGCAAGCCGCGCACCTGCGCGATAAAGTGTCTTGCGGAGGAAGCACGGCGGGGAGACAGTGCCGCCCAAAGATTTTCAACAACGAGTGAGGAAACACCCCATGGATTTCAATATGTCGGATCGCCAGAAGGAATGGCTCGGCCGCGTCGAATCCTTCATGACCAAGCATGTCCGCCCCGCGGTGCCGGTCTACCGGCAGCAGGATGAGGAGGGCGAGCGCTGGAAGGTGATCCCGATCGTCGAGGAATTGAAGAAGAAGGCGCGCGCCGAAGGCCTCTGGAACATGTTCATGCCGCCGTCGTCGCATGAGGACGATGAATTCCGCGGCGCGGGATTGAGCAATCTGGAATATGCGCCGCTGGCCGAAGCGATGGGCCACATCGGCTGGGCTTCCGAGGTGTTCAACTGCTCCGCACCCGATACCGGCAACATGGAAGTGTTCATGCGCTACGCTTCCAGGGATCTGAAGCGGAAATACCTGCGCCCGCTGATGGATGGCGAGATCCGCTCCGCCTTCCTGATGACCGAGCCCGCCGTCGCATCGTCCGATGCCACCAACATCGAAACCTCGATCGTGCGCGATGGCGACGAATACGTCATCAACGGCCGCAAATGGTGGTCGTCCGGCATGGGCGATCCGCGCTGCAAGGTGATGATCGTGATGGGCAAGACCGATCCGAGCGCGCCGAAACATCAGGCGCAGTCGCAGGTCGTGGTGCCCGCCGACGCCAAGGGCGTCAAGGTGGAGAAGATGCTGCCGGTGTTCGGCTTTGACGATGCGCCGCATGGCCATGCCCAGGTGCTGCTGGAGAACGTCCGCGTTCCCGTCAGCAACATCCTGCTCGGCGAGGGCAGGGGGTTCGAGATCGCGCAAGGACGTCTCGGTCCCGGCCGCATCCATCACTGCATGCGCACCATCGGCAAGGCCGAAGAAGCGCTGGAGAAGATGGTGCGGCGGCTGTCGTCGCGCACCGCGTTCGGCAGGAAGATCATCGAATACTCGATCTGGGAACAGCGCATTGCGGAAGCCCGCACCGACATCGAGATGAACCGCCTGCTGTGCCTGAAAGCCGCCGACATGATGGACAAGGTCGGCAACAAGACCGCCCAGCTCGAGATCGCCATGATCAAGGTCTCGGGTCCGAACATGGCGCTGCGGATCATCGACAACGCGATTCAGGCCTACGGCGCCGCCGGCGTCTCCGACGATGCGGGCCTGGCGCGGGATTACGCCTCGATGCGCACCATGCGGCTGGCCGACGGTCCGGACGAGGTGCACAATCGCGCCATTGCCAGACTTGAACTTCGGAAGTATGCAAACGCTCCGACATCGCACTAACGGGAGCCCCACAAATGGCGCTCCCGCAAGAAAACAAGGGAGCGCCAGGTGGCTGACGGCGTCAGGAAAGACGAGGAATTCTCCGGCACCAGGCCGGTCGAGGAGCGTCATCGCATCGATGAGGTGCGCCTCGACGGCTGGATGCGCGAGAACGTCGAGGGCTATGCCGGTCCCTTGACCGTGCTGCAGTTCAAGGGCGGCCAGTCCAATCCGACCTACCGGCTCGACACCCCCGGCCGCTCCTATGTGATGCGGCGAAAACCGTTCGGCAAATTGCTGCCGTCGGCGCATGCGGTCGACCGCGAATTCAAGGTGATCGCAGCGCTGGGCAAGCAGGACTTTCCGGTCGCCAGGGCCTATGCGCTGTGCACCGACGACGCGGTAATCGGCGCCGCCTTCTACATCATGTCAATGGAAGAGGGCCGGGTGTTCTGGGATCCGACGCTGCCGAGCCAGCCCCGCGAAGCCCGCCGCGCGATCTTCACCAGCAAGGTGGAGACGCTGGCGAAACTGCACCAGTTCGATCCGGAAAAAATCGGCTTGGGCGATTTCGGCAAGCCCGGCAATTATTTCGCGCGCCAGGTCGACCGCTGGACCAAGCAGTATCGCGCTTCCGAAACCCAATACATTCCCGAAGTCGAAAAACTGATCGAGTGGCTGCCGCGCACCGTGCCGGAGCAGAAGCGCGTCTCGATCGTGCACGGCGACTACCGCCTCGACAACATGATCTTCCACTCTACCGAGCCGCGCGTGCAGGCGGTACTGGACTGGGAATTGTCGACGCTGGGCGATCCGATGGCGGATTTCACCTATCTGTTGATGCAGTGGACCATGCCGGGCCTTGCCAACGCCGATCTTAAGGCGCTGAACATTCCTACGATGGACGAGGCCGCGGCGATCTACTGCGGCGTTACCGGGGAGACGGTGCCCGACCTCAACTGGTATTTTTCCTACAACCTGTTCCGCCTCGCCGGCATTACGCAAGGAATCGCCGGCCGCATCCGCGACGGCACCGCGGCCAGCGCCAAGGCGATGGAGTCGGCCAAGCGCACCGTGCCGCTGTCGCAGGCGTCATGGGATTACGCGCAGAAGGCGGGGGCGAAGTAGCACGTGTCCCGGGCGCGATGCAGCGCGTAGCTCTTGCGAAGCGCTGCTTCGCAGAACCGGGACCCCGGTTTCTTCGAAACGCAAGCAACCGGGACCCCGGCTCTGCAGCGCACCGCTCCGCAAGAGCTACGCGCTGCGCTGCGTCCGGGGAACGTATGCGCTTCGCGCCATCCCACTAAACTAGGAATCCTCCTTGCCCCTTTCCCCCAACATCCGCGGAAGCCTGTTGATGGCCGTTGCCATGGCGGGCTTCACGATGAACGACACGATCACCAAGGCGGTGTCGGCCGAGATGAACTTCGGCCAGGTGATGCTGGTGCGGGGCTTGTTCGCAATCGCGCTGATCGCAGCGCTTGCATGGCATCAGCGCGCGCTGCGTCCGCTGCGCACGCTGATGATGAAGCCGGTAGCACTTCGGGTGGCCGGCGAAGTCGGCGGAACGGTGTCGTTCCTGGCAGCGATCGTGCACTTGCCGCTGGCCAATACCGCGGCGATCTTTCAGGCGCTGCCCTTGGCGATCACGCTTGGCGCGGCGCTGATATTCGGTGAGCCGGTCGGCTGGCGCCGCTGGCTGGCCATTGCGGCCGGCTTTATCGGCGTTCTCATTATCGTGCGGCCGGGGCTCGAGGGTTTTGACCGGTTTTCGCTGCTGGCGCTGGTCTCGGTCGTGTTCTGCGCCGCGCGCGATCTTGCGACCAAGCGAATCCCCGCGCACATTCCATCGCTGTTCATCACCTTGCTGACCACCGTTACGGTGACGGCAACCGGCGCCGCCATCCTTGTTCCGCTCGGCGGCTGGACGCCGCCGTCCGGCGGCGCGCTTGGTCTGCTGGCGTTGGCTGCGGTTCTGCTCCTGATCGGTTATCAATGCGTCATCATGGCGCTTCGGATCGGCGATATCTCGGCGGTGGCGCCGTTCCGCTATTCCGCGCTGCTGTGGGCGATGCTGCTTGGCTATCTGGTGTTCGGCGATGTGCCCGACGGCCTGATGGTATCAGGCGCTTCGATCATCGTTCTGTCCGGCCTCTACGCCTTCTATCGCGAGCGCATGCGCGACCGCCCGGTAGCGGCCGGCGCATCCGGGCTGCCGCCTGAGGGGGTGTGAAGCGGCTTGTGCCCCGGGCGCGATGCAGCACGAAGTGCTGCTTCGCAGAACCGGGGCCGTTACGAACACCGCCCCTTGTTACGGCCCCGGCTCTGCAGCGCACCACGCCGCGAAGAGCGGCGCGCTGCGCTGCGTCCGGGGAACGAGATCAGATCGGCTTGCCCGCATACGGCATCGACGCCGTCAGACCGCCATCGACCGGGATCGCCTGGCCGTTGACGTAAGACGCATCGTCGCTGGCCAAAAACAGTCCCATCGCCGCCAGCTCGTGCGGCTGGCCGGCGCGCTTGAGCGGATTGAGCTGGCCGATCTTGCCGTCGGTGCCGCGCTGCTTGGCATTGTCGAAGATCGGTTTTGTCATTCCGGTTTCGATCAGACCGGGACACACCGCATTGATCCGCACACCGGTGCCCGACAGCGAATAGGCGGTGGTTTGCACCAGGCTGATGACGCCGGCCTTGCTGGCGCCGTAGGGATGTCCCGACGCGCCGGATTTCAGGCCCGCCACCGAGGCGGTGCAGACGATCGAGCCGGACTTCTGTTTGGTCATGTGCGGAATCGAATATTTGATCGCGAGAAACGGCCCGATCAGGTTGATGCGCAGGATTTCCTGCCAGTGTTCCACGGTCTGCTCGGCAAGCGGCACCAGCCCGCCGCTGATGCCGGCATTGGCCCAGATCGCATCGAGCCTGCCGTATTTGGACACCGCCTTGTCGATGAAGGCCTTGACGTCGTTTTCCGAGCCGGCATCTGCCATCACAGCCTCGATGGTGCCGCCGGCATTGCCGACCAGTTTTGCGGTTTCGTTCACGCTGTCGCTGCGATCGACGATAATCAGCCTGGCGCCTTCCCTGGCGAACAGCAGCGATGCCGCGCGGCCGATGCCGCTGCCGGCGCCTGTGATAACGATGGATTTGCCTTCGAGGCGGCCCATAGATTTCTCCCTATTGCCAGTTTTTTCGGCGCTTGCCGCCATGCGGAATTCAAAGACGTGCCGTACATCGAAGTGACTTGAGGCGAACTCCACTCTCACGTACAGCGGCATGAACAGTATTGAAGGGTTTTCAACATGTCCAATCCCGACAAATCATCGGTCCTGCAACATGTCGTTCCGAAAGGCGTGGTCGCGACGCGATGGTGGTGGGTACGCCACGCGCCGGTACGCGACGACGGCGGCAACATTTACGGACAGAAAGACATGCCCTGCGATTGCAGCGACAGCGTGGTGTTCGATGCGGTCGGCAGGATTCTGCCGCGCGATGCGGTGTGGGTCGCAAGCAAGCTGCAGCGCACCCACCAGACCGCGCAAGCGATCTGGGCAGCCGGTTTTCCGAAGCCCGACGCGATGCCTTACGAGGCCGATCTGAACGAGCAGCACCTCGGCGACTGGCAGGGCATGAACCGCGCAGCCTTTATCGCCAGCCTGCCGCATGGCAGCCACTGGTTTGCGCCGATCGATCAGCCATCGCCGAACGGCGAAAGTTTTATGGATCTGTACAACCGCGTGCGCCGCGCGATCGAGAGGATCAACACCGAGCACGCCGGTAAGGACATCATCGCGGTGGCGCATGGCGGCACCATCAAGGCCGCGCTCGGCGTGGCGCTCGGCGACCAGCCGGAAAAGGGCCTTGCGTTCACCATCGACAATTGCTCGATCACGCGGCTCGATCATCATGGCAGCTCCGTCCACAGCGGCTGGCGTATTCCCTTCGTCAACCAGCAGCCGTGGATCGCCGACCCCTCGCACGCCGCCATGCATCAGCCGGCGGGGCCGGAAGTGGTGCCGGCGACCAAGCTGGCGTGAGCTTTATTGTCGAAGCCCGCAAAGCCTGCTTAGCTGAAATCGAAAACAGAATAACATCAGGGAGAAACGCATGACCTTGTTCGACATGAAAGGAAAAGTCGCCGTCATCACCGGCTCGACGCGCGGCATCGGCCGCGCCATCGCCGAGCGGATGGCCGAGCACGGCGCCAGGGTGGTGGTGTCCTCGCGCAAGCAGGACGTCTGCGACCAGGTGACGAAAGAGATCAACGACAAGTTCGGCAAGGGCACCGCGATCGCCATCGCCGCCAATATTTCCAGCAAGGAGAATTTGCAAAACCTCGTCACCGAGAGCAACCGCGCCTTCGGCAAGATCGATGTGCTGGTCTGCAACGCCGCGTCGAATCCGTATTACGGCCCGCTCGGCGGCATTTCCGACGACCAGTTCCGCAAGATTTTGGACAACAACATCGTCGCCAACAACTGGCTGACCAATCTGGTGGTGCCGCAGATGATTGAGCGCCGGGACGGCTCGATCATCATCGTCTCCTCGATCGGCGGGTTGAAGGGATCGACGGTGCTCGGCGCCTACGCGATCTCGAAAGCCGCCGACATGCAGCTGGCGCGCAATCTCGCCTGCGAATACGGCAAGCACAACATCCGCGTCAATTGCATCGCGCCCGGCCTGATCAAGACCGATTTTGCCAAGGCGCTGTGGGACAACCCGGAAAACCTCAAAGCCTCGACCTCGCGCTCGCCGCTGCTGCGGATCGGCACCCCGGACGAGATCGCGGGTGCGGCGGTGTTCCTGGGCTCCGCGGCGGGGAATTTCATGACCGGGCAGAGCATCGTGATCGACGGCGGCGCGACGATCAGTTGAGGTCGCAACAAAACACCACGTCGTCCCGGCGAAGGCCGGGACCCATACGCCGTGTCGTCGCAGTTAAATCGTTGCGGCCGATACGTCGCTACAGCGAGGCCAGGGGTTATGGGTCCCGGCCTTCGCCGGGACGACGCAGTTTATTTTGCCTGCGCAAAACCCTCACTCCACCGCGTAGCTCAACGCCGCACCAGTGTGCAGACGCAGCTCACGCCTTGGCAATCCTCGCCTCTACCCGGCCGATGCCGGAGAACTCTGCGACCGCAATATCCCCCGCCTGCAGCGGGAACTGGCGCACGAACGAGCCGGTCATGACGATGTCGCCCGCGCGCAGCCGTCGCCCGTGCTGGCCGAGTTTTTCGGCGAGCCACCGAACCGAATTCAGCGGATTGCCAAGTACTGCAGAGCCCAACCCGGTTGCCACTTCATTGCCGTTGAGCTGAACACGCGCTTCGACCTTATCCAGCTCCGTCGTTGGCGCGAGCCGCACGGGCGCCCCGACCACGACCGAGCGCTGCTGGCCGTTGTCGGCCAGCGCCAGCGCGATCTGTTTCACAAAGTCGCCGCGTGTTTCGATGATCTCGAATGCGGGGTGGATGACGTCGACTGCGGCGCGGACTTGCTCCGGACTGACTGACCCTTCGAGCCCGCGGCCGAGCCGCACGCACAGCTCGGTCTCGAAACCCGGATTGATCAGCTCGGTGGCGCCGAACACATGGCCGCTCGGTTGGGTTTCCAGGATGCAGGCGAATACCGGCTCATGAAATCCGAACTGCTGCTGGATCGGTTTCGCGGTCAGGCCGACCTTCCAGCCGATCTGGCGCTCGCCGGCGGCGACCCGGCGGTCGATCAGCGCAAGCTGGATTCGATATGCCTCGTCCAGCGTTAGCCGGTCGACATAAGCCTGCGGGAAGAACTCACCGCGGCCTCGCGCGGTCCAGAAATCCTCGACCGCAGTTGCAAGATCGATGCTCATCGACAATCACCCGAGCGTTCGCGTTTCACTTTTTAGGACATTGCCGATAACCGAATTTACGAATGATGTCGCGGCCGGAGATGGCATGGAAGGTGAACGAATCCATGTAATGGTTTGCCAGCACAAAGGCGCGAAGACTCGAATTGTAATGGCTCGCCATATGCCGGTTCCTTTCCGGATATGGCGCATGATCCCGCTCGTGGGCCGACAGCGCGGCATGAAACAACAGGTTGGCGCTCGGATCGACACAAACGTTTCTGATCGCGAGGAACATGGTGCAGGATGATTGGCAATGACCCTCGATGCGGAACAGTTCACCCGACGCATTGTACTGTCCGATGATCGCATCGAATTTCGCCATCCGGCCGCCGCCGCCATAGGGAAGCGATGATCCGTCCGCGAGGGCGGGGGAGGTCCACGCGACCGTTGCGAGGCAAGCCAGCAGGGAGAGGCGTTTGAGGTGTGACGCGGTTGAAATTTTTGACATGCGTTGCCGCCACCCTCTCAAATGTCGTCCCCGCGAAGGCGGGGACCCATACTCTGTGTCGCCGCCGTTAGATTGTTGCGGACGACACGTCGCAACTGAAAAGCCAGGGGTTATGGGTCCCCGCCTTCGCGGGGACGACGCAATCCAGCGCCTCACTCCACCGCGGCGTACGCCAAATTCCGCACCAGATTGCGCAGATAATCGCGTTGCCCCGGCGCCTGCGCCATGAACACCGCGAACAGATCTTCCCTGGGGTCGATCCAGAAGAACGTTCCGGCCACGCCGCTCCAGAAGAACTGCCCCGCGGTCCCTGCGAACGGCGCCATGCCGTCATGGGTGCGGACCGCAAAGCCAAGGCCAAAACCGTGGCCGGGTGCGAGTAGCGGGCCCTTGATGCTAACGCTGGGGTCGAGATGATCGGACGCCATCAGCTGCAGCGTCTTGCGGCCGATGATGCTGACGCCGTCGAGCGCGCCACCGCTCAGCAGCATCTGGCAGAACCGTGCATAATCCATCGCGGTCGAGACCAGGCCGCCGCCGCCGGATTCCATCACCGGCCGCTCCAGCATGTCGAACAGTTTTGTCGGCTCATTGGTCCACGGGTCATTCGCAAACGGCTCGGCGAGCCGGCCGGCATTTTCGGCGCCCGTGTAGAACGTGGTTTCGGCCATCTGCAGCGGCGCCAGGATGCGCTCGGTCAGATACGCGCTTAAGCGTTTGCCGGACACGATTTCGATGATGCGGCCCAGAATGTCGGTAGAGCGGCTGTAATTCCACTCCGTGCCGGGCTGGCATATCAGCGGCATCGCGGCGACCACGGCGGCATGTTCGGCATTGTTGATGCTGCGGTCGCGAATCCGGGATTGCTTGTACATCTGCTGCACCGGGCCATAGCCGGTGGTGTCGTTGATCAGCCCGGAGGTATGCCGCAGCAAATCCTGGATGGTGATCGGCCGTACCAGGGGAACGAGGTCCAGCTTGCCGTTAGTCTCGACGGCGACCTTCTGAGCGGAAAATTCCGGAATGTATTTTTCCAGCGGCTCGCCCAGCAGCAGCAAACCGTCTTCGACCAGCTGCATGATGCCGATGGAGACGATCGGCTTGGTCATCGAGAAAATGCGAAAAATGCTCTCCCGGGTCATCGGCGCACTCTGCGCCGGATTTTGCCTGCCCAGCGCCTCGAACCAGCCGATCTGGCCGCGCCGCGCCACCATCACGGTGACGCCGGGGATGGTGCCCTTGTCGATCTCGCGCTTGAACGCATCCGACATCCGCGCCAGCCGGGTTGGCGAGAGCCCCAGCGATTCGGGTTTTGCTTGCGGCAACGGCGGCGTTTGCGGAGCGGTGGCCTGTTTCGCAGCAGCTTGGGCGTTCATGAACGTCTCCCGATTGCTCTTTTTATTTCCATGCCTAGATAAGGCGTTCAGCCGGCATGGTGAGCGCGAGATTGGCCCAGAACTTCGGGCTTGAACAGGGGCGTTTTTCGAGAGTAAACCAGCCGCGTTTTCGAAATGCCGCGCCAAAGGCGCTGGCGATAGAGGTGGATGAATGGCCAAAGCAAAGTTTGAACGTACCAAGCCGCATTGCAACATCGGGACGATCGGTCACGTCGACCATGGCAAGACGTCGCTGACGGCGGCGATCACCAAGGTGCTGGCGGAAACGGGCGGTGCGACCTACACGGCCTATGACCAGATCGACAAGGCGCCGGAAGAGAAGGCGCGCGGCATCACCATCTCGACCGCGCATGTCGAATACGAGACCAAGAATCGCCACTACGCCCACGTCGATTGCCCGGGCCACGCCGACTATGTGAAGAACATGATCACGGGTGCGGCGCAAATGGACGGCGCCATCCTGGTGGTGAGCGCTGCCGACGGCCCGATGCCGCAGACCCGCGAGCACATCCTCTTGGCGCGCCAGGTCGGCGTGCCCGCGCTGGTGGTTTACCTGAACAAGTGCGACATGGTCGACGATCCGGAACTGCTCGAACTGGTCGAGATGGAAGTCCGCGAACTGCTGTCGAAATACGATTTCCCCGGCGACGACATTCCGATCGTCAAGGGCTCGGCGCTGGCCGCACTTGAGAACAAGGATCCAAAACTCGGCCATGACTCGGTGCTGGAACTGATGGCGGCGGTGGACAGCTACATTCCGCAGCCGGAGCGTCCGATCGACCAGCCGTTCCTGATGCCGGTGGAAGACGTGTTCTCGATCTCGGGCCGCGGCACGGTTGTGACCGGCCGGGTCGAGCGCGGCGTGGTCAAGGTCGGCGAGGAAATCGAGATCGTGGGCCTGCGCGATACGCAGAAAACCATCGTCACCGGGGTGGAGATGTTCCGCAAGCTGCTGGACCAGGGCCAGGCCGGCGACAACATCGGCGCGCTGCTGCGCGGCACCAAGCGCGAGGAAGTCGAGCGCGGCCAAGTCTTGTGCAAGCCGGGTTCGGTGAAGCCGCATACCAAGTTCAAGGCCGAGGCCTACATCCTGACCAAGGAGGAGGGCGGCCGTCACACCCCGTTCTTCACCAACTACCGTCCGCAGTTCTACTTCCGCACCACCGACGTGACCGGGGTGGTGCATCTGCCTGAGGGTACCGAGATGGTGATGCCGGGCGACAACATCGCCATGGAAGTGCACCTGATCGTGCCGATCGCGATGGAAGAAAAGCTGCGCTTCGCCATCCGCGAGGGCGGCCGCACCGTCGGTGCGGGCGTGGTCGCGAGCATTATCGAGTGATGACTGCGCGAGCACTGTTCGTGGTGCTCGCGACCGTCGCACTATCATCTGCGTGGCCGATTGCGGTCGGCCACGCAGCATGTCCGGATCGCCCTGCCTGCAAAGGGTGCGGCTGCAAGGGCGGCCCCGGTTACCGAGCCCCTGATGGCCATTGCGTCGGGTTCGCCGAACTCGACAAGGTCTGCGGTAATCCGCCGACCCGCTGCATTTTTGAAAACGCCCCAGGCACCGGCGCAAATCGCGAATGCGCTTTGGCGAAGCCCCGCAGCTCAAAAAAGACTCCTGACTAGTTGCCGTAATCGCGATGCGTGTACCGTGGTTCCATCACAAGGAACTGTCGCGGCGCCGGACAATTAAAGATAGACAATCGCCGGCACTATGCTTATTGACCCGCCCCGGGCAACGACGAACAAGGGGCTGGGGAACTCTCGTGAAGACAATCCTGGGGATGGCACGGCTTGCCGTGCTGGCGGGCGCGCTCGCGCTGACGGGCTGCGTAACAACTACGGAAAATTCGCTGTCGAAAAACGATATTGGGGCTATGAAGCTGACCGGCGTAACGGTCAGCTATGCCCCGGACGCCTCGATCCAGTGGGACGACGGCATCCGCGCCTACGCCGCGTCGAAGGGGGTCGTCGATGACGTGGCCTCCGCGGCCAATACGCCGGAAGGCAAGGCCTACGTCCAGAACATGCTGGCGTCGCGCGTCAAGAGCGGGGTGGAACGGCAGATGGCCGGACACCTCAACGGCACACGGCCAGTGCGGCTCGACATCGTTGTCCAGAGCTTTACCATCTCATCGGCGGTGCAGCGAATTGTGATCGGCGGCGGTCATGGCATGGTCGGGGACGCCAACCTGGTCGATGCGAGAACCGGGGCTGTCATTATCGCCTATCCCCGGCTAACGGCGTTCTTGTATGCGGGGCAGGGAATTCTGGGAACCGCGGTCGAGGCGGCGCTGACGGACGGCGGACAGACCACGCTCGGCCGCATTGTTGATGAGTATGGCAGAAGCTATCGCGAATGGCTGCTGCGCAGAGCATAGGCGCGAGGCGCCGCAGGATTGCGACCGAATTCACCATGCTTCGCCCTTGCTTTTCAGGCCCGCCCTATGCTTGAAACGGCCCGGATCGGCGGCGACGCAGGTCTCACAGGAGTGTAGCTCAATTGGTAGAGCACCGGTCTCCAAAACCGGGGGTCGCAGGTTCGAGCCCTGCCACTCCTGCCAGCATTTCAATAACTTAAAGCCAAACCGCTGGCCTGCTAACCTTGCCCCTCGATTTTGTAGGCCGGGCGCGAACACATATATTTCATGCTCTTAAGAGCTATTTAAGCTCGATAAAATGCTCTTGAGAGCAGATTGTTAAACTTTCCATAAAATATGATATGCTCTTGAGAGCATATTAAAAGCTTTAAGGAGCTCTTGAGAGCAGATGGCAGCATTGAACAAATTGCAAAAGGCGCCCCCGTTTCCGGTCGAGCGCTCTTTGAAACGCTTGGGTGAAAACCTGCGGAAGGCGCGGCTTCGGCGGCGCATGACCATTAACGACGCTGCGGAACGGATAGGAACCGGACCGCGCGCGGTCATGGATGCGGAAAAGGGCAAGCCGTCGACCGGTATTGTTGTCTATGCGGGCCTGCTGTGGCTTTACGATCTGCTGCAGCCCTTCGAGGAGCTTGCCGATCCCCTCAAAGATAAGGAAGGCCTCTCACTGGAGTCCGCCAACGCACCGTTGCGAGCCCGGAAGAGTGGAGGCTTAGATAATGACTTCTAAGTCCAGCGCTGAATGCTTTGTCTATATCACCCTGCCGGGGCAGACAGAGCCAGTCGCGGCGGGACGCTTTGAAATAACGGCGGACCGGCGTGGCAATGCGCTGGGCCGTTTCGTGTACGGCAAAAAATACCTCGCCCGCCCCGAGGCGGTCGCAATTGATCCAGTCGAACTAAAACTCTCCGGCGAGACTTATGAGACCGTCCGCCTGAAAGGCGTCTTCGGGGCGCTTCGCGATTCCGGGCCTGACTATTGGGGCCGCCGCATAATCGAAAAGAACGCGGGGCAGAGTAGTCCTGGCGAGATTGATTATTTGCTTTTCTCTGCTGACGACCGCGCGGGGGCGCTCGGCTTCGGCCTCGGTCCGGAACCGCCCGGCCCAAGGCGGAATTTCAGCAAAACGCTGGAGCTGGAAAAGCTTCAGAAAATTGCTGAAGCCCTTATGGCTGAGGAAAAGCTCGAACCCGGTGATGAAGTAGTTCAAGTACAGAACTTATTGCTCATCGGCACTTTGATGGGCGGCGCACGCCCTAAAGCCGTCATTGAGGATAGCGAGGGTTTGTGGATCGCAAAATTCAATCGGCCGGACGATCGATGGAACAACACACGTGTCGAGCACGCGATGCTGGAGCTCGCCAGAACTTGCGGAATTAGCGCGGCCAGCAGCCGCGTCGAACAAGTTGGCGGAAAAGATGTCCTGTTAGTCAAGCGGTTCGATCGCGAGAAGACCCGGAAGGGTTACACTCGCGCCCGAATGATAAGCGGCCTAACGCTGCTTCGCGCCGACGAATTACCTCAGGCCGGTAACCGCTGGTCTTATGTGTCGTTAGCAGAAGAACTACGTCGCATTGCAGGTGAACCGAAAAGAGACGCACCCGAACTGTACCGGCGCATGGTCTTCAATGCATTGATCTCCAACGGCGACGATCACCCGCGTAACCATGCCCTACTTGCAAAAGACCAAGCGTGGAAATTGTCACCCGCTTATGACCTCACTCCGACGCCCTCTGTCGCTCGGGATCAGCGCTTCCTGGCGATGGATATCGGCGATCAGGGTAACGTCGCAAATACGGCCAATCTGCTGTCACAGCATACGCGTTTCCTGCTCGAAGCGGGTGAAGCCAAGGCCATCGTTTCCGAGATGACCAAACAGGTCCAGGCAACCTGGTACGACATTATCCGCGCACAGGGCGTCACCGCGAAAGACGCAGCAACCATCCGAAGCGCGTTCGTCTATGAGGGGTTCTCCCGCTAAACGATGGGTTGACCACCGACGGTCCTCTCCCGCTGGACGAACAGCGATCCCTGGCGGGAGCACCAGCAGATTGCTTGCGCGCGCAGCAACGATTATCTGAACCGCAGATTCTCACGAGTGAGCTGATCGATTGCCGTGCACCCCATCAGCTTCATTCCCCGCTCGATCTCCGCCTGCATCAGGCCAAGCGCCCGCTCGACGCCGGCCTGGCCGGCCGCTGCGAGCGGATAGAGATAGAAGCGTCCGACTCCGACGGCTTTGGCCCCCAGCGAAAGCGCCTTCAGCACATGGGTGCCGCGCTGGATCCCTCCGTCCATGATCACGTCGATCCGGTCCCCCACGGCATCCACGATTTCAGCCAGCTGGTCGAATGCCGCGCGCGAGCCGTCGAGCTGCCGGCCGCCATGGTTGGACAGCACGATGCCGGTGCAACCGATCTGCACCGCGCGTTTGGCATCCGCCACCGACATGATGCCCTTCAGGCCGAATTGGCCGTTCCATAGTTGAACCATTTCGGCGACATCGTCCCAGGTCATGGAAGGGTCCAGCATCTCGGTAAAATATTTCCCGATCGACACCGCCCCGCCGCTCATGTCGACGTGCTGGTCGAGCTGAGGCAGTTTGAATCCCTCATGCGTGACGTAATCGATGGCCCAGCCCGGCTTGATTGCGAATTGCAACATCCCGGCAAGTGACAGCCTGAACGGAATGGAAAATCCGGTGCGCAGGTCGCGTTCGCGATTTCCCCCGGTGATGCTGTCTACCGTCAGCATCATCACCTCGACGCCGGCGTCTTTCGCGCGCTGCATCATCGCGCGATTGAGACCGCGATCCCTGTGATAATAGAATTGATAGATTTGCGGCGTGTCATGCGCCTTGCGCAATTCCTCCAGGCTGACCGTGCCAAGCGAGGACACGCCGAACATGGTGCCGTATTTCGCCGCCGCTGCCGCCACGGCACGTTCGCCGCGGTGATGGAACAGGCGTTGCAGCGCGGTTGGAGAGCAATAGAACGGCATGGCGAGCTTCTGGCCCATGACGGTCACCGAGAGGTCGACATTTTGCACGCCGCGCAGCACGTTGGGCACCAGGTCGCAGCGCTCGAAGCTTGCCGTATTGCGGCGAAGCGTAACCTCGTCGTCCGCCGCGCCGTCGATGTAATCGAAAATCGGACCCGGCAAACGCCGTTTGGCCAGCCGGCGGAAATCATGAAAGCTGTGACAGTCGCGCAATCGCATAGTGCCCCGCATTCGATCAGGCCGGTCAGCCGCAGCGCCGCTCTCCGCGAACATAGCAATGAGTTCCGGCGTGGGCCATGTCTGAAACGGTGTGGATATGCGAGCTGCAAGGCGGCGGCGGCTGGGATTGCCCGAACAAGGCGGCTAAGCCCCGCCGTTCAGTATCGAACAAACCCGGCAGATGCGAGTTATCCATTGATGCCAAAAAGCAACCCGACATCTGCCGGCCCAATGAGCGTGCAGCCTGTTGAGCACACCTCGATAGCGCCTACGCAATCGCTCATGATGCCAGCGGCCGAAGCGGAAACGAATACACCGCTGCCGGAAAAACAATCACCCCGGACCGAAGCCGTCCGGATCGCAAAAGCGCAAATCATGCGGCGCAATTCGCTGCGCAAGCAGCGGCAGGCCCAGAAGGGCTAGGTTCGCGGATACCGCACGACCTTCAACAGGCAAATCGCCTAGTTTCGCCAGTCGATTTCGCGATCGAGATCGCGAAGATACGACAGCCCGTGCACCGTCAGGCGGTGTTCGTCTGTTTCGCCCGCGATGACCATTTTCATCAAATGCCTGGACAGCCGTTCACGGGCGCCCTTCCTTTCGGGACGGTCTGCAAGTGCGCCGTATATGCTCAGCGCGCGATCGACGGGTAGACTGTTCATCGGATTGTCTCAGCAGAGTTTCGAGCCTTTGGAATAGGTAAGGCTCGGTGTCCCTATTCGTTCCTGCAAAAGAGCAGATATCGTGATGCAATTTTGGGCAGCAGGCTACGCTCGCGATATCCAATTTCTGGCTGAACTTTTTTTGCGGCTGACTTCGCAGGCTGGCCGGGCGTTCGGGCGGACGCGTCTTCTTCACGCGCAGCTGGTATCCACTTCGCGCCAAAACGCTCTAATTGGATCTTGCTGCGGGAATGGCGTCGCGGATCTCCTTGACCCGCTCAGCCGTGAAGGCACCGCTGTCGAGCAGCTGCAGGATCGAAACCACGCCGCCGCGCGATCCCCAGCTTCCCTCATCGATGACCTGAAAGGTCACCCACCAATTTGCCGATGGCTTCGGCATCTCGCAGGCTTCCGCCAGCCGGGCGAGCACGCCGCGGATGACGCGTTCGCGTACCTCCGCCGGCCAGGCGGCATCCATCACCGCGATGTTCACGGTCATGATATCGCGCGGCTGATCGCTGAGCAGTTCGCCGCCGATCGCCATGCAATCCGCCGGCAGTTCACGAAAATGCACCTGAAAGCCGACCTTGGCCGCGGGCGCCGGTTGCCCGACCTCCGGCTCGAGCACGGCGTCGGTCAAGGTTTTTGCAAGCTGCCGGCGCTGCCCAACGCTGAGCCGCTGTTCCGGTGCGGTTACCGTGATGATCGTCATGCCGCAGTCCCCCGTGCTGGTTCACGACCGGACTATGACACAAGCCTGTCACGCGGTGATGCAATTTTAAGCGCGACGCTGCGCTCCCGGTACGGGGCTCTGGTTGAACCCTTTGGCCGCTGCGCCGACAAATGGAACTGTGGAGCTGTACAGCCAAAGCGGGGGACGACGCTCCACATTTTGCACGCCTGATCAGACGTTGACCGCGAGACTGGATGTCCGCTCGTGGTCGCGATCGATCTGCCAGGACAAAAAGGGGGAACGTTGCCAAGTGAGGCCGGCGATTACATGGTGGTCGGGCCGGACTGGAAGGGCGCGACCCCGCCCGGGATCAAAAAGGTGTTCCGGTCGAGCACGCAGTTCTCGGTGGCGGGATATCGCACCCAGCTTTTCAACCCGGACGACCTCGACGGCGTGAAGAAGGTTCAGACCGGCTACAAGGCGCAGACGCTGTCCGCCTACCTGAAGCAGCCCGCGCCGCCACCCGCGCCAGCCATCGATTTTCCGAAAATCGACAAGGAGCTCGTGAAGACCAACTTCTTTGACTACCTCGACTTCGCGTTGCAATTCGCGCCCGCCCAGGAGAACGAGAAGGACATCCGCGCCCAGATTGCGCGTATCGGTGTCGGCGCTGGCAAGAGCATGAACTTCAAGGACCTCCCGCTGGAGCAAAAGGTGGAGATCGGCCTGGGCATGAAGGAGGGCGACCGCAAGATCGACGAGGCCGTCGCCAATGCCGGCAAGGCGATCAATGGCTGGCGGGTCAGCGGGCTGCCGGGCGACAGCGCGCATTACAACGCTGACTGGCTGAAGCGCGCGGCGGCCGCAAAGGCCGGCATTTACGGCAACGACCCGGAGGAAGCCACATATCCGCTCACACGCCTCGATGGCGAAGGCAAGACGCTCGACGGGAGCAAACACAATTACACGCTGACATTCCCGCCCGGCCAGCAGCCGCCGGTCAATGCCTTCTGGTCGCTGACCATGTATGACGGCAAGACGCAGTTGCTGATCGAGAATCCGATCAACCGCTATTTGATCAATTCGCCCATGCTTCCCGGCATGAAGACCAACGCGAATGGATCGCTGACGCTCTATATCCAGAACAAGTCCCCGGGCGCGGACAAGGAATCGAATTGGCTGCCCGCGCCGGACGGCGACATCTACCTCGTCATGCGGCTGTATTGGCCGAAGACCGGAGCGCCGTCGATCCTTCCCCCGGGCGATGGCACCTGGAAGCCGCCGGCAATCGTGCGTGCGAGCTAGGCACGATGTCCGGCCTGCCGAACACAAGACAGGCCCATCGCTCCAAAGAACGACTGGAAACGTATTTTCTCGTTCGAAAAGAATTGAGGCACGGAACGGCAACGGAATAGACTAAAGGCAACGCAGGAGTTTCAGTGAACGCCGGTCGCTTCGATAGTGGCGCGCTTGACGCCGGGGCAGGGGAGCATCCCGGGCACGCCGGAATGATCCGGATTCCCGGCGGCACCTTCCGCATGGGATCGGACAAGCATTATCCCGAGGAGGCGCCGGTTCACCGCGTCACGGTCAATTCATTCTTGATCGACCGAACCCCGGTCACCAACCGGCAATTCAAGGACTTCGTGAAGGCGACGGGTCACGTCACCTTTGCGCAGGTTGCTCCCGACCCGAAGGACTATCCCGGCGCGCTGCCGCACATGCTCTATGCCGGCTCGCTGGTGTTCTCGCCGCCCGCGCGCCCGGTCGATCTGCGCAATTGGGGAGAGTGGTGGACGTTTCTCAAGGGCGCCGACTGGCGGCATCCTTATGGACCGAAGAGCAACATCAACAATCTCGACAATCACCCGGTGGTGCACGTCTCATTCGCGGATGCGCTGGCTTATGCGCGCTGGGCCGGCAAGGAGCTGCCGACCGAAGCCGAATGGGAATTCGCCGCCCGCGGCGGGCTCGACGGCGCCGAATACGCCTGGGGCGATGAATTTACACCGGGCGGCAAGCATCAGGCCAACACCTGGCAGGGCGAATTCCCGCGGCAGAATCTGAACGCGGATGGTTTTGAGCGCACCTCGCCGGTCACCGCGTTTCCTCCCAACGGCTACGGCGTTCACGACATGATCGGCAATACCTGGGAATGGACCACCGACTGGTACACCCAAAAGCACCAAGCCGACGCGCCGAAGGCGTGCTGCATCCCGGAAAATCCGCGCGGCGGCGCCGAGGTTTTAAGCTACGACCCCTGCCAACCCGACATCAAAATCCCGCGCAAGGTGATCAAGGGCGGCTCGCATCTCTGCGCGCCGAACTATTGCCGGCGCTATCGTCCCGCCGCGCGCCACGCCGAGGCGGTCGATACCTCGACCAGCCATCTCGGGTTTCGCTGCGTGGTCCGCCGCAGGGACTTGCCCGGCAGTTGAGCGCCCGTGCTGCTCACGCGGCGAGACGCGCATGATGGGGATGGCTGCGGGTGAATTAAACCGCCGGAGTGAGCGATATCGAACATGGCTTGCCGGATCGATGTGCTACGCTGGCGCATGTCCGAACGCTCCATCTATTTGCGGGATCAGGCCGCCAAATGTCTGCGGCACGCCAACGACCTTAGCGACGTTGAAACGCAACAGCAGCTTCGCAAGCTGGCCGCCGAATACATCGTGCAGGCGGATGCGATTGAAAGCGCGGAGTAAGCCGCCCCGGATGGCGACCTGATAGGCCGGCGCAACACACTGCGCTAGTACGCGCCACGCGCTCGTGATTTGTATGCCGAACCATCGATGCTATGTTTCCCGGCGGTTGGCCCGAGCTTTCTGCCCATGCATATCCTCGCTACGTTTTTCCTCGCGCTGCTGGCCGTGCTGCCCGCGTCCGCCCAGATCGCCCCGAGCGAGGCCGAATTGCGCGCCTATAATGGCCTGCATGCCGCCGCCGCCCGCGGCGACGTCGCCGAGATCGAAAAGCGCATCGCCTCGGGTGAAAACAAGGAAGCGATCGACGGCCGCCATCGCACGCCGCTGCATGTCGCGGTCTACGGCAAGCAGCACGCCGCCGCCCGCGCTTTGATCCGGCTCGGCGCCGATCCGAACAAACTTGAAATCGACCGCTACGACATCATCACTATCGCTGCGGTCGCGGGCGACGTGCCGATGCTCAAAATCGCGCTTGAAGGCGGCGGCAATCCGAAGGCCATCACCAGCCGTTATGACGGTACCGCGCTGATTGCGGCAGCCCATCTCGGTCACGTCGAAGTGGTGCGAACCCTGATTGCCGCCACGGCCCCGCTGGATCACGTCAACAATCTGCAATGGACCGCGCTGATCGAATCCATCGTGCTCGGCGATGGCGGCAGGAACCACACCGAGACCCTGCGTGCTCTGGTCGACGCCGGCGCCAACGTCAATATTCCCGATGGCCGTGGATCGACGCCGCTCACGCTCGCCAGAAACCGCGGCTATCGGGAGATGGTTGCGATCCTGGAAAAGGCCGGGGCGAGGTGAGGGGCGTTGGGTTCCGGCGCGCCTCGCCGGCGCCCGTCGAGGAATAAACTGGCGCGGCATTTGGTCCCGCCAGGGCGCCGATCCGCTTTGCGCGCGGACAAGGCGGTCGAATAAGGCTTTCCCGATGGCAACGGGTGTGCAACGTGGAGGGGCTTTGAATACCCGCCCCGGGGCAGTCACCTGTTCGCGTCGGCCCCGTTTGAAATTCCCGATCAGATCAACGCCGCCGACCTGGAGCTTGCTTGCTGTTTCCGACCGACCTCACCTCGTTTCTCGATCTCATCCGCCAGCACGGCGATGCGGCCTATAGCTTCATGTTCGCATATGCCGCTTCGCACAGCCTGCTGCTCGCGCTGTTCGCGGGCTACGCTGCGCATGCAGGCGCGCTAAGTTTCGGAACTGTCATCATCGTCTGCTGGTTGGGCAGCTTCGCCGGCGATGTCATCCGCTTCTGGATCGGGCGGCGTTTCGGCAACCGCTTGCTCGGATCCAGCTCCAGGATTGCGCGCGCCGTCCAGACTGCGGCCCGGCTGGCCGACCGTCACTATCTCTGGATGATCCTGATCCATCGCTTCCCGCACGGCATTCGCGGCGTCGCGGGCTTTGCCTACGGGATGTCGCGGTTGCCCTGGTCCACCTTCCTGGCGCTGAATTTCGTCGCGGCGGGCCTCTGGTCCGGCGCGATCGTCTCGGCCGGCTATGGTTTCGGCCATGTCTCCGAGAAGGTCATGAGCGATGCGTCCTCGGGCCTCGGCTTCGTGTTGCTGGTCGCCTTCCTCGGCCTCTCCTGGATGCTGAGCAAGAAGCTCGAGCGCGTCGTCGAGCGAAGCTAGCATCGTAGCCCGCATGAGCGCAGCGACATGCGGGTGCCGCGGTCCCGCATATCGCTGCGCTCATGCGGGCTACGCTTGCTACGCCTGCTCACTCGGCGCTGGCGCCGGCAGCCTTGATGATCGGTGTCCATTTGACGAGGTCCGCCGCGATCAGCTTCGAAAACTCCGCCGGCTGCATCTGATCGATCGGATCGAGCCCGGCTTCCCTGAGTTTTGCTTTCACCGCGGGGTCGGCGGCGGCCCTGGCGAATTCGTCGCGCAGCCGCTGCACCAGTTCGGGCGGCGTGCCGGACGGCGCGCCGAAGCCGAACCACGTCACCAGGTCATAACCCTTCAGCCCCGAGGCATCGAGCGTCGGCACATCCGGCAGATGCGGCGAGCGCGTCATGCTGGTTACCGCCAGCGCCTTGAGCTTGCCGGCCTTGATGTCCTCGACCACGGTCGGCAGGTTGAAAAACCCCATGGTGATTTCGCCGTTGACGATCTTCCTGACGCCATCGACCGAAACCAGGTGCGGCACATGCCTGAGTTCGGCGCCGGTCAGCGAGGCGAACAGCACGCCGCCGAGATGATGCGAGGTGCCGACGCCGCCGGAGGCATAGGTCAGTTGGCCGGGTGCCGCTTTCGCGGCGGCGGCGACCTGCAGCGGCGCATTCGCCGGATTGGACGGATGCACGGTCATCACGTTGGAGACCGCGGCGATCGGCGTGATCGGAACGATCTTTTGCGGGTCGTAGCGCAGCGTCTTGTAGAGGCTGAGATTGAAGACATGCGTGCCCTGCGTGATCATCGCCAGCGTATAGCCGTCGGGCGCGGCCTGCTCGACCTGCGCCATGGCGATGCCGCCGCCGGCGCCGGGCTTGAGTTCGACGATCAGCTTCTGGCCGATGTTTTTCGCCACCGCTTCCGACACCACGGCGGCGATCAGATCGGCCGTGGTGCCCTTGCCGAACGGCACGATGATGGTGACCGGCCGATCCGGATACGGCCCGGCCTGCAGCGGCGCCATGCCGGCGAGGCACGCGAACAGTCCGGCGATAATCGTGCGCATGATGGTGTGTCCCCCTTTTGTTATCTTCGTAGCCCGCATGAGCGCAGCGATATGCGGGGTTGGCCAATCCCGCATATCGCTGCGCTCATGCGGGCTACACTACTCGACGTAAGCCTGGCACTCGATCTCGACCTTCAGTCTCGGATCGACCAGTCCCTTCACCTCGACCAGCGTCGAGGCCGGCAGATGTTCGCCGAAATAGGCGATGCGGCGCGGGTTGATTTTCGGCCGTTCGGTGATGTCGGTCATGAACACCTGCACCTTGACGACATGCTCAGGGCCGGCGCCGGCCGCCTTCAGGCACTTGTCCATCACGGCGATGGCGATGTCGAATTGCGCGACGACGTCGGGCGGGATGCTGCCGTCCGGCGCATGGCCGACGACGCCGGAGACCCAGACGTGGGGGCCGGCGCGGGTGACGTGGCAAAAGTGGCTGACCGGCCGCGGCAGGCCGGGAACGATGATGCGCTGGATGTTTGCCATGCTTTGACTCGCGAATAGGGACCGACGCGCGCATGCTAGCTGCCGTTGGCCCTGTCGGCCAGCCCGTAGGGCGGATTAGCGCAGCGTAATCCGCCGGCGACCGCCAGGACGGCGCAATACGCTGCGCTATTGCGCCCTACGGTCTTCCGAAGAATGATGGATACGCGGGTCAAGCCCGCGTATGACGGAGCGATGCGCCAATCTGTCCCGTCTTTCGCGCGTGGCAGGAGCCCGGCGATGCGATACCCTCGCAGAAATCCAGGGAGGAACCATGTCAGCCAAATTCAATCGCCGCCGCTTCATCGCCGCCGGGTCGGCCGCCGCCGCGATGCCGTTGCTTGTGCGCAGGGCTTCGGCGCAGGCCGCGTGGCCGTCGCGGAATATCCGCATGATCTGCAGCTACCCGGCCGGCGGGCAGACCGACCTGCTGGCGCGCGCCTTCGGCGAATTCATCGGAAGGCAGGTGGGGCAGACCGTCGTCATCGAAAACAAGGCGGGCGCCGCCGGCTCGATAGGCGCCGCGGAAGTCGCGCGCGCGGAGCCGGACGGCCATACCATCCTGTGCTCGATCTCGACCACCTATGTGATGAACAGGGTGATGATGAAGAACCCCGGCTACGACATGGACAAGGACCTGACGCTGGTCAGCGTCATCCCGGGCGCCGGGCTGCTGCTGATCGCGAGCCCGAAGTCCGGCGTCAAGACGCTGGACGACTTCGTCGCTTTCGCGCGCAAGAGCGGCAAGGTGAACTTCGGCACCTATAGCGCGGGCTCATCGCCGCACATGACCATCAACGAACTCAACAAGCAGTACGGACTCACCATCGAGCCGATCCACTACCGCGGCGAAGCGCCGATGTGGACCGGGCTGCTGGAAGGCACGCTCGATGTCGCGATGGGCAGCTACACGGCAGCCCAACCCGTCCTGCAAAGCAATAAAGGCGTGGTGTTCGCGGTGCATTCCAAGAAGGTCGACGCGATCCCGGACGTCAAGACGCTGCCCGAGCAAGGCGCGACATCGAAGTTCTTCACCATCAGCGGCTTCACCGGCTGGGCGCTGCCGAAGGCTGTGCCGCAGCCGACCGTCGACCGGCTGGCGCAACTTTTCGTGGCGGCCAACAGCGATCCGAAGGTGAAGGAAGTTCTCGCTACCTTCGTGCTGGAACCGACGCTCGGCTTCAAGGAAAGCAATGCCTTGTATCAGCGCGAATTGCCGGTGTGGCTGGAGACCGGGCAGGCGCTCGGCCTGCCACCGGCCTGACATCGTAGCGTCGTAGCCCGCATGAGCGCAGCGATATGCGGGATTAGCGTATGCGGCGCCGATCACGACGGACCCGCATATCGCTGCGCTCATGCGGGCTACGCGTGCCGATGGCTGCGTTTGGGCGCGGAACGGCGCCGCTTGCCTGCCGGTGTCGGGATCATGACGACGCGGCCGTAGCGCACGCCGCGCTCGGCGATGATGTGGTCGGCGAAACGCTGCACTTCGCCGGAGGCTCCCTTCAGCGCCGTCACCTCCATGCAGCTGTCGTCGTCGAGATGGACGTGGAGCGTCGCCAGCGACAGGTCGTGGTGGCCGTGAAAATTCTGCACCAGGCGTTTCGACAGATCGCGCGCGGCGTGATCGTAGACATAGACCAGCGCCGCGACGCATTGCCCTGACGGTGCCGCACCTTGCGCGCTCTGCTGCAGGCCGGCGCGGGTCAGGTCGCGAATGATCTCGGACCGGTTCTGGTAGCCGCGATCCTTCGCGGCGGCGTCGATCTCCGCCAGCAGATCGTCCTCGATGGTGATGGTGATCCGTTGCATTGAGCGTCCCGATGCTTGCAGTATGACGTTTTTAATATAACGTCTTACTTGGGGTGATAGCGTTGGCGGCCGGACCGGGTCGTGCCGCTGCGGTCGCTGAACGATTGTAGCAGCTATTATGCGGGGGCATCGGCGTTGCGCAGGATTTCCTGCTACCTGTTGCTGGCCAGTGCATCCGTCCTTGGCGCGGCCGCTCCGGCGCATGCACAGACGGCCGGAACGGAATCCGGGGCAGCTCCGCTTCCGCCGGTTACGGTGACGTCGCCGGAAACGGCGCGGCAACGGCGGATAAGGCCGTCGCAGCCATCGCGCCGCGCGCAAAGCGCGCGAAATCCGGCGGTGGTCGAGCCGAGCCGGCCGGTCGTAGCCGCGAGCGGGGTCACCTCCGGCTCCGCAACGTCTGGGCCACCGGATCTTCAGCCCAGCGCCGCCAGCGAGACCCGCATCGGCGGCGAGGAATTCAACGCGCGCCCGGCGGCCCGGGTCGGCGAATTGCTCGAGGCGGTGCCGGGATTGATCGTGACCCAGCATTCCGGCGAGGGCAAAGCCAACCAGTATTTTCTGCGCGGCTTCAATCTCGACCACGGCACCGACCTCGCCATCACCGTCGACGGCATGCCGGTCAACATGCCGAGCCATGGCCACGGCCAGGGCTATGCCGACATCAATTTCCTGATTCCGGAACTGGTGCAGGCGGTCAATGTCCGCAAGGGTCCCTACTTCGCCGACAAGGGGGACTTTGCTTCAGCAGGCTCCGTTGACATCGATTATCTCAGCAGGCTGCCGAAGAATTTTGCGGAGATCACCGTCGGCAGTTTTGGCTATCGGCGCGGGCTCGCCGCCGGTTCGACAGCAGTCGGCGACGGCACGCTGCTCGCCGCAATCGAGGGCGTCAAATACAACGGGCCCTGGGACGTGCCCGACAACGTCCGCAAGCTGAACGGCCTGCTGCGCTACAGCCAGGGCACCGCCACCGACGGCTTTACGCTGTCGGCGATGGCCTATTCCAACGGCTGGAATTCGACCGATCAGGTCGCGCAGCGCGCCATCGACCAGAACATCATCGGCCGGTTCGGCACGCTCGATGCGACCGACGGCGGAACCTCGAGCCGCTTCAGCCTCTCTAGCAACTGGGCGCATTCGAGCGAGTTCGGCCAGAGCAAGGTCAGCGCCTATGTGGTGCGCTCCTCACTGCAGCTCTTCAATAATTTCACCTATCAGCTCATTGACCCCGTCAATGGCGACCACTTCAGCCAGCTCGACCGCCGCACGCTGGTCGGGTTCAACGCCAGCCACAGCTTCGATGCGCGGTTTGCCGGCATCGACACCCAGACCCGCGTCGGCCTGCAAACCCGCGCCGACGATATCCATGCCGGACTGTTCCGGACCCTGCAACGCGCTACACTTTCGACCGTTCGCGAGGACAACGTCCGGGAAGGCAATTTCGGCTTGTGGGCGGATAGCACGGCGCGCTGGACCGACTGGCTGCGCACCACGGTCGGGTTGCGACAGGATACTTTCGCCGGCCGTGTTTCAAGCGACACGCCGCAAAATTCCGGCAATGCTTCGGCCGCCATCGCCAGCCCGAAGGCCGGCATCGTGCTCGGTCCCTGGTACAAGACCGAATTCTACGGCAATGCCGGCTACGGCCTTCACTCCAACGACATCCGGGGCGCCACCATCACGGTCGATCCCAACGACAGGGTGACGCCGCTGGATCGCGTGCCGCTGCTGGTTCGCTCCAGGGGCGCGGAGACCGGCATCCGCACCAAAGCGATCCCCGATCTTACCAGTTCGCTGGCGCTGTTCGTGCTGGATTTCGATTCCGAACTGCTGTTCGTCGGCGACGCCGGCACCACCGAGCCGAGCCGTCCCAGCCGCCGGATCGGCGTCGAATGGACCAACAGGTACAGGCCGGTGCCGTGGATGACGCTCAATCTGGATCTCGCCTATACCCGCGCCCGCTTCACCGATTTCGATGCCGCAGGCGACCGCATCCCCGGCGCGCCGGCCTTTATCGCGAGCGGCGGCGTGACGTTCGGGGCCGACAGCGGCTGGTTCGGCGCGTTCCGCGGGCGCTATTTCGGCCCGCGTCCGCTGATCGAGGACGACAGCGTGCGTTCGCTGCAATCTTTGATCTTCAACGCCCGCGCCGGCTACCGGTTCGACAACGGCCTGAAACTGCAGCTCGACGTGCTCAATTTGTTCAACGCGCAGACCAACCAGATCGAATATTACTACCTGTCGCGATTGCCGGGTGAGCCGATCGGCGGCGTCGCCGATCGTCATGTTCATCCCGCCGAACCGCTCGCGGTTCGCCTGACGCTGGCGGGAAGGTTTTGATGACTGTCAGGTTGCTTTCCGGCACAAACCATATCGCTGCGCTGATGCGGGTTACCCTTGCTTGCAAAGCCGCTCCCGCCTGCGCCAGTATCCGAATCGGAGCCCCTAAGGCATTTCGGAACGAAGGTTGAGTGGTTGGCCGAGCGGTATCAAGGACAGTCCCTGAATCGGCTGGAGGACCTTCGCTTCCTCACCGGCCGCGGCAGGTATGTCGCCAACGATTCCGTGCCCGGAGTGCTGCACGCCTATGTGCTGCGCTCTCCCCACGCATTCGCGCGTATCGCCCGGATTGAACTGGAAGCCGCGCGCGCGCTTCCTGGAGTAACGGCGGTCTTTACCGAAGCCGACCTCGCCGCCGACGGGATCGGCGAATTGCCATGCGTCACCGTGATCGACGCCATTGAGCCGATCGTCGTTCCGCCGCGCCCGGCGCTGGCCCGCGGCGTGGTGCGGCATGTCGGCGATCCCGTCGTCTGCATTGTCGCGGAGTCGCTGGAGGTGGCGATTGCGGCCGGCGAAGCGGTGGACATTTCCTATGAGCCGCTGCCATGCGTCACCGCGCCGGTCATGGCGCTAAAGCCGGACGCTCCGCTACTATGGCCGGAGGCGCCCGGCAATTCCGCGTTCCTGTTCCAGAAAGGCGACGCAGCCGCCGTTGCCGCAGCGTTGGTGTCGGCTGCGCACATTGTCGAGTGCGATCTCATCAACAACCGCGTTGTTGCAGCGCCGCTGGAGACCCGCGCCGCGATCGGCTTCCATGATCGCAAGACCGACCGGTTTCTGCTTACCCTGACCGGCCAGGCCGTTCATGACACGCGCCGGGTGCTGGCGGGCTCCGTCTTCAAGGTGTCGCTCGAGCGCATGCGCGTGGTGGTGCCCGATGTCGGCGGCGGCTTTGGGATGAAGAACTACGTTTATCCCGAATATGTGCTGGTGCTGTGGGCGGCACGAAAGCTCGGCCGTCCGGTGCGCTGGGTATCCGAACGCGCCGAGGATTTCGTCAGCTCCGCGCATGGCCGCGATTTTTTTGCTCGCTCAAGGCTCGCACTCGACAAGGATGGCCGGTTTCTCGGTCTGGACGTGCGCGCCGTCGCCAACATGGGCGCTTACCTTTCCACCAACGGTCCGATCAGCTCCACCAATGCCGCCGGCAGTGCGATGGGCGGCGTCTATGATATCCCGTCGATCTTTGTCGAGGTGCGCGGCATCTTTACCAACACACAGCCAGTCGACGCCTATCGCGGCGCCGGCAAGCCCGAAGCCAATTATCTGATCGAGCGGCTTGTGAACCTTGCATCGCTTAGAACCGGGATCGATGCCGTCAAGCTGCGCCGCCGTAACATCATCGGCACGTTTCCACACCGCACGGCGATGGGCATGAAGATCGACGGCGGCCGCTTCGCCGCCAATCTCGACGACGCGATCGCGCTTGCCGATTTCGAAGGCTTTCGCAAGCGTCGCAGACAATCGAAGAAAGCCGGCTTGCTGCGCGGCATCGGGCTCGCCTGCTTCCTCGAAACCGCCCGCGGCGTGCCGACCGAGTTCGCCCGCGCAGCGTTCGAATTGGACGGCACGGTGTCGCTTTCTGTCGGTACGCAGTCCAACGGCCAGGGCCATGAAACCGCCTATCCGCAAGTAGCGGCCGACCTGCTGGGAATGCCCATTGGCGCATTCCGCTTCCGCCAGGGCGACACCGACCTTCTGCCTGATGGTCACGGCCATGGCGGCGCGCGTTCGATGCATATGGGCGGCACCGCGCTTGTGCTGGCCGTTGAACAGCTGATCGAGAAAGGCCGGTTGATCGCCGCGCACCTGCTTCAGGCGCCGGTCGATCAGGTGTCTTTCGAGGCTGGCCGCTTTGCCGTGCAAGGCACCGAGCGCGCCATCGAGATCGGAAAGCTGGCCGATGCGGCCCGCGATGCTGCCAATCTCCCCGAGGGATTGGCGCCGGGGCTTGATGGCAGTGCGACCAACGATTGCGACCCCTACACGTTTCCGAATGGTTGCCATGTCGCGGAAGTCGAGATCGATCCGGATACCGGCGTCGTGCGGCTGGACCGCTACACGATCGTGGATGATTTCGGCAGCCTCATCAATCCGCGCGTGGCGCTCGGGCAGGTGCATGGCGGAGTGGTGCAGGGCATCGGACAGTCGCTGCTGGAGCACGTCGTGTTCGACTCAGGGTCGGGCCAGTTGCTCAGCGGTTCATTCATGGACTACGCGCTGCCCCGCGCTTTAGATCTGCCGAATTTCGCCGGCGGCCTGAATGACTCGGAGCCGACCAAATCGAACCGGCTGGGCGTGAAGGGAACCGGGCAGGCCGGCAGCATCGCCGCGCCGCAAACCATCATGAATGCAGTGCTTGATGCGTTGTCGCCGCTCGGTATCGACGAACTGGATATGCCGGCGACGCCGTTTCTGGTCTGGAGCGCCATCCAGGCCGCCCGCGCAGCAGGCCGAAATCCCCGCAAGGAATAGACCCGCTAAGCCGGCTTCCGCAAAGCGCGCTCCAGCAGCTCCAGCCGGTCTTGGCCCCAAAAAATCTCGCCCGAAGGCAGCACGAAGCTCGGTGCGCCGAACACGCCCGCGCTCAGAGCCTCCCTGGTGAACTGCTCATGCAGCGCGTCGATTTCGGCGTCCGAAGCAGCGCCCGCGCGCAACTCCGCGGCGTCAAGACCGGCGCGCTGGGCGGCCGATGCGACCGCCGCCGGATCGGCGAGGGTTTCCTCGCGTTCCCACAGCGCGCGCCCCAGCTCCAGCGACAGTCTGTGGGCATCCTTGCCTTGCAGCTTGGCGGCGATCAGCAGGCGCGCCGCCGCGCTGTCGTCGCAGGGGAAGTGCTTCGGCTCAAGCGTCAGCGGAATGCCCCGCACCTCGCGCCAGCGCTTCAAGTCCATCAGCCGGTAGGCGCGCCGCTGCGGCGAGCGCTTCGGCAGCGGCAACCCGCCGGTCTGCTCGAAGATCGGTCCGAACTTGCAGGGTTTTATGTTGACGCTCGCGTCATTTCGCTCGGCGATCTCGGCGAGCAGCGCGCTGCCGAGATAAGTCCATGGCGAGTTGAGTGTCATATAGTAGTCGACGGTGACGGGCATGATCTTCCTCACGTAATGCTGATCAAGGCTAGCCTTGCGGGCGTGTGGCGGCAACCTGTTGATGATGTCCGGGGACGGACGACGCCGGCCGACAAAGCGCAATTCATACCGTGCAAACGGGCAACAATGCCGTCGGCATGGTTGTCCAGATCACCCCCAGAACCGATAGAAGCGCAAGCAGCAGCGAAACGCGGGGGAGCCACGTATTGCGCTGATCCGACGAGGGCAGGGGACGATATCGGGCTCGCAGGATCCCGGCTGCAAGGATGATGAGACCGGTCAGAGCTGCGGCAGCGGCAAGCAAAACCGTCCACGCCATCGCGGTGCTTTGGGCGGCTGCCGGCACGATGCAGATCAGCGCTTCGGCACTGTAGAGAATGACAAGATGCGCGAACCAGATCGCGGGAGCGATCAGCACGCGCAGAAAATCGCCGAGCGGCCGGACCGGCTTGAACGTGGCGCTCATCCTGCAAGCCTCGGAAATCCGTGGATGACGAGCAGCCCCAGCAGGCTCTGCCCGACCGTGTAGTGATAAAGCAGCGCGAAATTATCGAACACCACGCGCCGCCTGCGATCGAGGTGGCCGGCAAAACTCCGCGCGATAGCAAATCCCGCCATCACCAGGACCGGCAGCGTCAGCTGCGCTTGCAGGAAGGCCGCCATGAAGACCATGGCACCATGCACGTCGGAATCCGGCTGCAGGCCGGTTTGCCATTGCGCGCGAACATCGGTGATCAGTCCTGTGACAAGCGCGCCAGCGGCAAGTCCGATCAATATTTCGACGGCGCGGCTCCTTTTCGATTTGGCGCGCAGGGCCCGTCCGGCCACGACGAGAATAACGCTGCCGAACACAAGCTGACCGGCCGACAGAGCGGGCCAGGCGAAATGAGCCAAAGCCGCGGACCTTGGCCAGAATTGCGGCGAAACCGTCCAGAGATAGAGATAAGAAAACACATAAGCGAGGTAGAGCGAGCCTGCGACCAGCAGCAGCACGATCATCGCCCACCATGAATGCGAGCGTGAACCGGATGCATAGGTGGGCAGCTTGAGTCCGCCTCCGATATCGACCGTTGCGAGCGGTTTCGGGTCGCTGTCCCACATCCAGACGATGACCATCGCAACTGCGAGCAGCCCGCAGACCAGCGCTGCGGTGACGGCCTTGACGGTGAGCAGCATGAAAAAAGCGGCCGTGAAGATCGCCGCCAGCAACGGTGTCCATCCGGGACCGGGCAGGCGGAGCAGGTATTGCGGCGCAGCCTCGATCGGCGAGGTGACGATGGTTTCGCGCCGGCCGGTGATCGAGCCGGGCAGGTAATACCGTCCGGCGTCGACGTCGTCGGCGAGGCGCGGCTGATCCCACAGCGGATCGGCGCTGGTAACGATTGGGATGCTGCGCGGACCATAGACATTGTTGGGCAGCCACTCCAGCGTGGCGCCGCTCCATATATTGCCCGCCGGTTGCGAGAGGCTGGGACGCAGGTTGCGGACCAGATCAATCAGGAACAGCGCCACGCCTGATGCAAACAGCAAGGCCCCCATCGTGGAGATCATGTTCAACAGGCCCCATTCCATCACGGCCGGATAGGTGTAAACGCGTCGCGGCATGCCCATAAGCCCGGTCAGGTGCATCGGAAAGAATGCGATATTGAAGCCGGCGAACATCAGCCAGAACGTCCATCGTCCGAGCCGCTCGGACAAGGCTTTGCGGCTGAACGCCGGCGCCCAGTAATAAAACGCGGCGAACAATGGAAACACCATTCCGCCAACCAATACGTAATGGAAATGCGCGACCACGAAATAGGTATCGTGCGCCTGCCAGTCGAATGGCACCATCGCGACCATCACGCCGGTGAGGCCGCCGAGGGTAAAGATGAAAAGGAAGCCCAACACGAACAACGATGGCGTTGTCCAGCGCAGGCGGCCCGACGCAATCGTTGCGATCCATGCAAATATCTGGATTCCGCTCGGCAGCGCCACCGCCATGCTGGCGGCTGAAAAGAAGCTGAGCGACAGCGCCGGGATGCCGGTCGTGAACATGTGATGCACCCAGAGGCCGAAGCTGAAGAACCCGGTGGCGATCAACGCCACCACGACCAACCGGTAGCCGACCAGCGGCGTACGGGACATGGCGGGTACGATCATCGACACCATGCCCGCCGCGGGGAGGAAAATGATGTAGACTTCGGGATGGCCGAAGAACCAGAACAGATGCTGCCACAGCAGCGCATCGCCGCCTCTGGCAGCGATAAAGAACGGCCAGCCGAACGCGCGCTCAAGTTCGAGCAGCAGTGTGGCTAGGATGACGGCCGGAAACGCAAATACGATCATTCCGGCGAAGATCAGCATGGTCCAGGCGAACATCGGCATCCTGTCGAGGGTCATTCCCGGCGCGCGGGTGCGCAATACGCCAACGATGATCTCGATCGCGCCGGCGATCGCCGAAATCTCGATGAAGCCGATGCCGAGCAGCCAGAAGTCCGCGCCCAGGCCGGGCGAGAATTGCGAACTGGTCAGCGGCGGATACATGAACCAGCCACCGGAGGGTGCCAGGTCGAAGAACAGCGTGCTGAAAAAAATCAGTCCGCCGACGAAGTAGGCCCAGAACGCAAACGCACCCAGCCGCGGAAACGGCTGGTCACGCGCGCCGAGCATCTGGGGAAGCAGAAGGATACCCATTGCCTCGACGACGGGAACGGCGAACAGAAACATCATCACCGTGCCGTGCATCGTGAAGATCTGGTTGTAGGTCTCCTGAGAGAGAAATGTATTGCCCGGTACCGCGAGCTGCAGCCGCATCAGCAGCGCAAGGATGCCCGCCAGCAGGAAGAACAGCACCGCGGTGCCGACATAAAAATAGCCGATCACCGTATTGTTGACGTCGGTGACGATGCGCCAGGATTTGGGGCTGGCCCACACGGCCTCGAGCTGCGCCTCTTCACCCTTTGGCCGGGGCAGCTTGTTCGGGTAGTGGGGGGCGGTATCAGCCATCCCGTTCCGTACCCTTGAGGCTGAGGAGATAAGTGGCGAGCGCGTCGCGCTCCTGCGGCTGCAGCACGCGAAACTCGGGCATCAGATTGCCGGGTTTGACGTGCTGGCCATCGGTAATGAAGCGCAGCAGATTGTCGTGGGTCAACGCCATGGTATCGATTCCGACCGAGCGCCGCGCGCCGATATGGGTCAGGTCCGGACCGAGCGTACCGGCAGCTTCGGTGCCGCGCACCGTGTGGCAGGCGCCGCAGCCGGCCGCGAGGAACACCGATTGTCCCAGCCGCTCGATGTCGGACGTGGGCGCTGCGGCAGGCCTGGCCGCGCGCGCCAGCCACGCCGCATAGTCGGGCGCCGGCATCGCCACCACCTCCATCGCCATCAGCGCATGGGGACCGCCGCAATATTCCGCGCATTGCCCGCGATAGATTCCCGGCCGTTCGGCGGTCAGGCGCAAATGCGTGGCGCGGCCGGGGATCATGTCGACCTTTCCACCCAGGGATGGAATCCAGAAGCTGTGAATGACATCGGCGGCCTTGAGCGTGAATGCGACCGGCACGCCCACTGGAATGCGGATCTCGTTGGCGCTTGCAATCGGCACGCCGCCGGGACCCGAATAAATGACGCGCCACCACCATTGTTCGCCGACCACCTCGATGCCGATGGCATTGGGATCGCGGGCCAAATCGAGATGGGATCGCATCAGCCAGACGCCGTAGCCCAGCAGCAGCGTCAGCGTCACCGCCGGAAACGCGATGCCAAGCGCGATGACGGCGTTCTCCTGCGCCAGTATCCGGCGCGTCCGCACCGATCCCCGGATCGCGAGCCACGCCGCCGCGATGACGATGGCGAGCACCACCGCTGCAAATCCGAACAGCAGCCAGGCCAGTTCGGCGATCTGCCCGGCCTGGACGCCCTTCGGCGCCAGCACCGATTGCACGTCGCGGCCGCAGCCGCCGAGAAGCAAGGCGCCCGCGAGGATGCCGCCCTGCGCACGCGTCATCGGTTTTGCTTCCCGGAAGCCGAAGTATTGATCGACGAGAAATATGCCGAGACGTCTTCGATCTGCTGCTGATTGAGAGCCCGGCCGATAGGCGCCATGATCGCGTCGGTCGGGGATTTCGAAATCAGCCCGTTTTTCCAGAGCCGCAGCCGGTTGACCATATAGGCTGCATGCTGCCCGGAAAGCCGCGGATAGGCGTCGAGCGCCGACGCGTTGTGGCAGTCCACGCATGCCGGAATTCTGGCGGCGGGATCGCCGCGCGTCGCAAGCATGCGCCCGCGTTCGACAGCTTCGGCGTCCAGCGGCGATTGCGGCGCCGCCGGGGGCGCCAGCCCGGCGTAATAGCGCGCGACCTGCTCGCGCTCTTCAGGCGTGAGGTCGCTTGCCAGCGGCTGCATGATTCCGCTCGGACGGCGGGCATTGGCATAGTCCTCAAGCGCCGCCATCAGAAAGCCGGCGGGCTGGCCGTGCAGGACCGGCACCAGGCGGCTGGCCGGCCCGCGCCGGTTTTCGCCGTGGCAGCGCGCGCATGCGCTTACCGCGCCGGACGTTCCCTCGGTGGTCGCGATTTCCTTTCCGCTTTGCGCAGGCACCGACAGCCCGCCCAGCGCCAGCTCGCGATAGGCGGATGCATCCAGCCTGGGAAGACGCCTGAGAAAGGCGACGACGGCCCAGACTTCATCGTCGCGCTGCTGTGCCACCCAGGCCGGCATGCCGGTGTACTTGATGCCGTTCTTGACGATCCAGAACAGTTCGCGGTCGCGCCACTGCCGCATCGACCGCGCGAGATCCGGCGGCGACGGCAGCGTGCTCAGTGCGATCGGGCTGATCGGCACGCCGGGTGCGCCGTGGCAGAACGCGCATCCGCTGTGAAAATGCGCGGCGCCGAGCGCCGACAGGTCGTCGCCGTCGAGTGACGGGACCTCGATGCCGAGCGCGTGGGTCTTCACGGAATTCCGCATGCCGAAGGTCAGCATCGCGTCGGTCACAGCCCAGTGGCCGCGGCTTGCGGCAACGCTGTAAAGCCCGGACCATGCAAACAGAAAGCCGCCGAAAGCGATCGCGGCGAAGCCCGCCAGAATGAAACCGATGGTGCGTAGCGAGCGGGGCGAACCGATGCGCACGGTCAGCGGCCGAGGACAGGGCTGCGATGCGTCAAATCCGCAGCCGGAGCCTGCGGACGGCCGATCAGCTGCACGGTAATGATGACGGCCGCCACCAGATAGCTCAACGGACAGGCCGTGATCATCAGAAGGCCGGCCAGGTGCTGATCGTCGAGCGCGCGCAATCCCGGCAAATGTCCCGCCGCGTGAACGAGGTGATCCGCCGCACCATACAGCGCTCGCGGTGAAAAGATCAGCAACGCCGCAAGCAGGCAAGCCAGTTTCCCCGTGAGCAGCAGCGCGGGAATGGTATGCCAGCGCGCCGCCGCCGAAATCGTCAGCAGCGCGAACCAGAACAGGAAGGAACTGAGGAACAGAGCGCCATGCAGCGCCACCCAAAGCGCCGGAGACTGGACAGCGAGGTGATGGACGGCGGGGGAATGCGACGTCCAGAGCAGCACGATCTGGAGCAGAGCGGCGATCCACAGCCACGAGGCGCGCGTGGCCGCGGTCCGCCGCGAGGCAATCGCCCATGCAGCCAGCAGCGGCGCAACCACATTCATTGAAGCGATATGCAGCATCATATGTCCGGAGAAATCGCCGAGATCGTAGATCAGCAGGATCGCCGCTCCGGCAACGAGAACGGCGGCGGCACTTGCTATGGCGGGTCGGATCATCCGGATATTCAACGGTTTGGCTTGTGGGGGATCGCGTGAGGTTTGTTCACGGCGCAATCGTTCGGTTCCCGATCGCGTTGATCAGAATACACGCCTTGGCTGGCCGATTCTTGAAGTGCTGCACCCGAGACGGTTTGCCGCATGCCAGCCCGTGGGGCTGGACCGAAGACGGGCGTGAACGCCCGTATGGGCGCTACCACCCTGCGCCCTATGATCGGCCCGGCCGGCACGCTAGCCTTGCGCTGCAAGCAACGGAGAGCAAAGCATGGGCCGGAAAATCGCGATTGTCGGAGCGGGTGCGGTCGGCGGCTATGCCGGCGCGCATATGGTGCAGGCCGGCGAGGACGTGACGTTCATCGACCCATGGCCCGAGCATGTCGAGCACATGCGGCGCCACGGCCTGCGCGTCACCCACGCCATGGACGTCGAGGAGTTTTCGGTCCCGGTGCGCGCGCTGCACCTCACGGACGCGCAGCAGCTCGCCAGGGAGAAGCCGGTCGACATCGCCTTCGTCTGCATGAAGTCCTATGACACGGCGTGGGCGACCATGCTGATCCGGCAGTATCTGGCGCCGGACGGTTTTGTGGTGTCGCTGCAGAACTGCATGAATGAAGAGACCATCGCCGGCATCGTCGGCTGGGGCAAGACGCTCGGCTGTATTGCCAGCAGCATCACGGTCAACCTGCCGGAGCCCGGCCACATCCACCGCGGCGCCGGCAAGCATGGGGCGGCGCACACCGTGTTTCGCGCCGGCGAAGTGCACGGCCGCATCACGCAGCGCGCGGAAGAAGTGTGCCGGCTGGTCGGCTACACCGACAGCGCCAAGGTAACCGGCAATCTGTGGGGCGAGCGCTGGTCGAAGCTGGTCGCCAACGCCATGGGCAACGGTTTGTCCGCCTGCACCGGTCTGCCCGGTGGGGAGATGTTGCAAAGCGAGCCGATCCGCCGCTTCTCCACGCGCCTCGGCAGCGAAGCGATCCGCGTCGGCCAGGCGCTCGGCTATCAACTGGAGGATATCTTGCATCTGCCGCCCGAGACGATTGCGCGCGCGGGCGAGGGCGACGAGGCGGCGATGCGCGCCTGCGACGAGCAGCGTTTTGCGGACAGCAAGCGCACGGCCTCCGGGCAGCGTCCCTCGATGGGCCAGGACATGCAGAAGGGCCGGCGCACGGAGATCGAATTCCTCAACGGCTTTGTGGTGCGCGAGGGCGAGAAGCTCGGCCTGCCATGCAGCGCCAATGCCGTGCTGACCGACCTCGTCAAGCGCGTCGAGCGCAATGAGCTGAAGGCGGACCCGCGGCTGATTACGGAGTTGCGGCTGAACTGAGCGTAGGGTGGGCAAAAGGCGCTCTTGCGCCGTGCCCACCATCGTTATTCCGGATATGGTGGGCACGCCACCGGACGCGTTCGCGCCCGGCCACTTTGCCACCCTACGCGCTGAGAACGTAGGGCGGATTAGCTGTGAACTTCCAGGAGGTTGTCCATTCGGCCTGAACCGGGAACGCTGACGTTGCCAAACCCCAGCAATTCGCGGAGGACCGAATGGACACCCATAAGAATGCCCGCCTGACCCCAAAAGGTCGAGAGGAGATGGTACGTGCGGTTGTGGACGGCGGGCTTAACGGAGCCGCAGCTGCGCGGAAGTACAACAGCACTGCCAAGACCGTTGCCAAATGGGTCGAGCGCTTCCGCGCGGACGGCGTGGATGGTTTGCGTGATCGATCCTCAAAACCTCTTTCATCGCCAAGCCAAATCCCTCTATCCACGGCCGATGCGGTTGAGAGCTTGCGCCGTCAGCGCTGCACCCAGGAACAAATCGCGCTTCAGCTCGCAATTTCCAAAGCCAGCGTTTCGCGTATTCTCAATCGACGAGGTCTCAGCCTGCTCTCGGCGCTGGAGCCGCAGCCGCCCCGTCCTCGCTATGAGCGTGCCTCGCCCGGCGAGATCATCCACATCGACATCAAAAAACTCGGCCGTTTCAATCGAACCGGCCATCGCATTACCCGCGATGTCGTCGGCCACAGCGCTACCGGACGTCCCGGATGGGAGTTCGTCCATGTGGCGATCGACGACCATTCCCGCCTTGCCACGGCCCAGGTCTTGCCCGACGAGAGGAAGGAGAGCGCGGTCGCCTTCCTGCAAGCCGCCGTCGCCTACTATCGAAGCCTGGGCATCACCGTCAGCCGTATCATGACCGACAATGGCTCATGTTATCGCTCGAAAGCATTCCTCCGGGCCTGTGCACGGCTCAACATCAAGCAGATCAGGACCCGTCCCTATACGCCGCAGACCAATGGAAAGGCTGAGCGCTTCATCCAAACCGCGCTGCGAGAGTGGGCCTACGCAAGAGCCTACAACACCTCCGATGAGCGACACCGCGACCTGGACCTATGGCTGCACCGCTACAACTGGCACAGACCCCATGCTAGCCTCGGTAAGCAAACCCCCGTCAGCAAACTCGGTTTGACCAGGAACAACGTCTTGCAGCTTCACAATTAGCGCAGCGTAATCCGCCAGCGAACCGCCAAGGCGGCGCAATATGCTTCGCTATTGCGCCCTACGAGCTTTAAAAGCATCGTCATCGCAAGCGAGGAGAACCGACGTGAAAACATGGCAAGTCGCGCGCGAATGGTCCATCGACGCCATGGAATTGGTCGAACAACCGGAGCCGAGCCCTGGTCCCGGCCAAATCGTTGTACGAATGCGCGCAGCTTCGCTGAACTATCGCGACCTGCTCACCGTGGAAGGCAAGGGCGGGTCATACAAACTGCCGTTCATTCCTTTTTCCGACGGCGCCGGTGAGGTCGCCGCGCTCGGAGAAGGCGTGAGCCGCGTCGCGGTCGGTGACCGCGTTTGTCCGATGTTTTTCCAGTCGTGGTTCGACGGAAGACCGTCGGCCGGCAATCGCCGTCTCGCCCTGGGTGGAACGCGTCCGGGAGTGCTGCAGGAATTGATGGTGCTGGATGCGGAAGGCGTAAGCCGCTTTCCTTCCCATTTGACGTTCGAGCAAGCCGCAACGCTGCCGTGCGCGGCACTCACGGCGTGGCGCGCGCTTTTCGAAGAAGCTCAGCTTCGCCCCGGCGACACCGTGCTGGTGCAGGGCACCGGCGGCGTGTCCATCTTCGCCCTGCAATTCGCAAAGCTTGCGGGAGCAGCCGTCATCGTGACCTCCTCGAGCGACGACAAGCTGGAACGCGCGAAAGCTCTCGGAGCAGATCATACGATAAACTATCGCTCCGTTCCGGAATGGGGAAAGGCCGCCGCGGATTGGGCGGGCGGCGGGGTCGGCCACATCGTCGAAGTTGGCGGCACGGATACATTGCAGCAGTCCATCGAAGCCGCGCAAGTCGGAGGTACCATCCTTGTTATCGGAGTGCTGTCGGGATTCTCGCAGAAGATCCTGATCCCCAGCATCTTCGGGAAGAACCTGCGCGTGATCGGGCTGTCGGTGGGGAGCCGGAAAATGTTCGAGAGCATGGCCTCGGCTATCGAGCGCAATCACATCAAGCCCGTGGTCGACCGAACCGTCGCTTTCGATGCTGTGCCGGAGGCGCTGAAGCTTATGCAAAAAGGCGGTCACTTCGGCAAGATCGTGGTTCAGTTTCCCGGTCCATAGCGCCGGGTCGCAGGGCGGATTAGCGAAAGCGTAATCCGCCAACTCGGCAACACCGGAGCGCGGATTACGCCTTCGGCTAATCCGCCCTACGCACTACGCGCTACGCTACCCGGCTTGCCGCGCCGGCGCTTGTCGTTCTTGGGCTCGATCGGTCCGTCCGTGCGCGAGGTGAGCAATGCGTTGCGCACGATCTCGAGTGCGGGCTCATTCGGCTTGTTACGGTGCTCGATGAGCGCGAGCGTGCGCGTGAGCGGTGGCTGCAGCGGCCGCACAATGAAATCGGACATGTGCATGGCGACGGCCACCTCCGGCACGATCGCCGTGCCGAGTTTTGACGCCACGGCGCTCTTCAACGCCTCGATCGTGCCCAACGGCATCGGCTCTCGCGGCGGTGATTCCCGCGCCGCGGACAGCCACCCCAGCACCAGCGGATGGGCAGCACTGCTCGGTTGCTCCACCAGCAGCGTCTGCCGCGCAACATAGGCCGGAGTGATCTCGTCGGGAACGTGTCGCGTCCCGGCAGGAAATATCGCCACCAGCCGCTCCGGGCACAGCGGCGTAATCTTCAGCCGCTTGTCCTCGACCGGCAGATTCACCAGCGCGAGGTCGATCCGGTTCTGGATGATGTTTTCGATGCTGGCCGGCGTCGGCGTATTGGTCACGACGAGGTCGATGCCGGGGTGATCGAGGCGTACGCTGCTCAGGATCGACGGCAACCTGTAAATCATTGCCGACAGCGTGGTGCCGACATTTACCCGGCCGATCCAGCCCTCGCAAAAGCGGCGCATTTCCGCATCGGCGAGATTGCACTCTCGGAAAATGCGCTGCGCGGCCTCGACCAGCGCGCGGCCCGGCACGGTGGCGTGCGCCTGCTTGCCCAGACGCTCGATCAGCCGCACGCCAAAACGCCGTTCGAGTTCGCGGATCTGCAGGCTGACTGCCGGCTGCGTCAGGTTGAGGCGGTGCGCCGCGGCGGAGAAGCTTCGGCACTCGACCACCTCGAGGATGGCCCGCAGCTGATCGAGATTGAGGCTGCGCATGCAAAGCTGCCCTTATCAAAACCATTGAAACATAAAATTTGCCTTATCCGCGAGGTGGCCGCAAGTTCAGCTGGGGCGTGAGTTATCCGATTTCATCGGGCGCGCATTCGCGCGACCCGTTGGCTTATGCGGCTACGCTTGCTGGTTCTTCACGACTTCGCGAGTGGCCCGGGATGTTGGTCCGGGCAGAACACGTCAGCGTGAGATGTGAAGCAGTTCACGTTGGTGCCGCGCGGTTCGATCTAATCAATTTCCAAGGGGTATTGAATCTAACGGAGGTTTCCCATGAAGCGACTGATGATTTCCGCGTTTGCGGTCGTTGCCTTGCTCGTCGCCGCGACCACCGTGTTGCGATCGCATTCGTCCGCGACCGCGTTTTCTGCCGGCACCGCAGGCATGATGTCGGTGCAGGAAATGCACGCCGCGGCCGGCGCAAAAAATCTCCCGACCGAAGACTTCGAGGATCAGTCAATGGTCTATTCGGCCGCGCCGAAGCATTGAGCGAGCGGCTGCCCCCGGGTTGGTGGCTTCTTTCAGTCAAAGCATCGTAGCCCGCATGTCGCTGCGCTGATGCGGGCTACGCTCTCTTCGTGTCATTCACGTTGCTGCTCATCCGTTATTGCGCGCGCGCCATGAGTTGGCGGCCTCCTTCATACCAGACCAAACCCGCGAAGTCGCTTCGCGGCGAGACGCGGCCATCGCGGCGAGGCCGGTCTTTGACCGCGGCGCCGAATTCGACGTATCATTGCCGACCTGACGTGAGGAGCCATCCATGCCCAATTGCATCGTTGTCGTTCAGTTCGATTTGCCGAAGCGCACCGAGGAGCTGGCGGTGAAGGGAGGCACGTCGACCGCGCCGACCTATCGCGACCTCGCCAGGAAAGGGTTGATCCGAAAGGACTACCTGAATGGTGAAGATGGCACCGGCGGCGTCTATCTCTGGGACAGCCGTGAATCGGCGCAAGCCTGGTTTACGGAAGCGCGCGTGGCCGAATTGACCAAGCGCTTTGGAGTCCGGCCGCGCCTCACCTGGTACGACACGCATGTGACGGTCGACAATTTGCAGGGCGAGACCCGCGTCAACGGTAAGGCGATCGAGGAAGTATCGTAGTATCGTAGCCCGCATGAGCCAACGGGTCGCGCGAATGCGCGCCCGATGATAAACTCCGCGATATGCGGGTCTGCATCCCCGCATATCGCTGCGCTCATGCGGGCTACGCTTGCTACGCTTCCTCCCACAGGGAACCGCTTCGATGATGATTATCGATTCCCAGGTCCACGCCTATGAGGCGAATACACCGAAGCGGCCCTGGCACAGCGTGCCGAACTGGCCCGATCACGTCACCGGTGAGGAGATGGTGGCGGCGATGGACAAGGTCGGCGTCGACGGCGCGATCTTCATCTCGGCCTTTTCCCTGTACCGCTACGACGCCAGCTACGCCGTGGAAGTGCAACGCGCCCATCCCGGCCGGCTCGCCATCGTCAAGCCGGTGGACCCGGACGATCCCGATGTGGCCGATGTCGTCGCCGACTGGAAGAAGACACCGGGCGCGGTCGGCATCCGCATCATGCTGACCAGGGAGAACAAGCGCGACCCGAACGACCCCGGTCTCGACCGCATCGCACGCGCCGCCGTTCGCTACGACTTTCCGGTCAATCTGCTGTGCTGGGACAATCTCGACAACGGCTTGGCGCTGATCGATCGCCACCCCGACACGCGCTTCATCATCGACCACCTCGGCATCCTGCAGCTGCGCGTGCCGCCGGCCCCGCCGCAGCCTTCGACCGACCTTTGGGCCGACCTCCCGAAGGTGCTGGAGCTCGCCAGGCGCCCGAACGCTGTGATCAAGGTCAGCGGCGCCTGCACGCTATCGAAAGCGCCGTATCCCTTCCCGGACATCTGGGATCCGCTGCAGCGCATCTTCGATGCCTGGGGTTTCGAACGCTGCCTGTGGGGCACCGACTGGACGCGCGCGTTCGCCGTCGTCAGCTACGCGCAGGCCGTCGAGCCCTTCCTCAAGACCGAGCGCCTGAACGACACCGAGCGGGCAATGCTGATGGGCGGTGCCTGCGCCAAGGCCTATCGCTGGTCACCGAGCGCGTAGGGTGGGTTAGGCGCGAAGCGCCGTAACCCACCATTGAACTCGCGACGAAATCGGCCGGTAGGTTACACGCCTTCGGCGCTAACCCACCCTACGCGCCATGGCTAGTACCCAAGGAGGATTAGGAAACGCGATGCCGGCAGAAATCAACATCTACAATCCCGAGGCGCTTGGCCCTCCGATGGGGCAATACACCCATGTGACGCGCGTGAAGGCCAGCGAATTCCTGTTTATCGCAGGCATGCTGTCGGGCGACGCCGCGGGCAATGTGATCGGCGAGGGCGACTTCGAGGTTCAGACCGCACAGGTCTTTCGCAATATCGAGACGGCGCTGAAATCGGCCGGAGCATCCTGGGCCAACGTCGTTCAGTTCACGACGTACCTCGTGCATTCGCAGGACATCCCGAACTTCATGGCGTTCCGGTTACGCGAATTCCCGAAGATGTTTCCCGACGGCAAGTATCCGCCGAACACGCTGCTGATGGTCGACCGGCTGGTCAAGGAAGCGTTCCTGGTCGAAGTGCAGACCATTGCCGCGATCTGAGTTGGTAGGGTGGGTTAGGCGCGACTTGTCCGCCGAAGCCCGTAGGGCGAAGGTGGAAGCGCCGTAACCCAGCATTGGACTTGCCATGAATTCGGTCGGTGGGCTACGCGCCTTCGGCGCTAACCACCGTACGAATAATTCAGCGGGCTACGCTTGCTTCATGGCGTCGGCAAAGCCCGTGGTGTTGCGGCCGCACGCCGCGGCTCGGGTTGAGCCGTGGTTATGCCGAGCGAGCCTCCCATGTCCGCAAGGAATCGAAATCGCCCACCACCGACACCTTGGATCCCTTGGGCAACATTGTCGAAAGTTCCTGATCGATCCGGAGTTGTGCAATGATGTCGACGCTGACCAGCAGCAAGTAGTGGTTGAGCTGCGACACAATGTCCCCGCCGAGCAATTCGACGCGGGAGATGTTGTCGGCCCTGCGCAAGGGTCTGTTCGGCAACAATTCGAAGAACGGCGTGATGAGGTCGAGGAAGTTCTGACGCGCCTGCCTCTCCTCGTCCATCTGGGCCTTGGTCGGCGACGTACCCTTGCCGGAAGTCTCAAGCTCGCCGACAGGCGGCAGGTCGATACTGATTACCAATGTAGCCATGAGAATTTCCCTTTCCAAAGTGCGATGGGACACCGGTCGTTTGGCCGCCAGCCGCGCTGTGCGGGATTTTGTGGTGACGATCGGTCGGCCTGGTTGGACGGCGCCTGAGGGACCTCGCCTTCCATCATGAAACTGACACCTCTGATAATTTTATGCAACCGTTACGATATGGTGAGGTCTCACTACACGCGGAATCCCGCACTACCCAGAACTTCCGGCGAAGCGTTCCGCCAGCCGGTTGCGCCGGAATGCCTCGACAACGAAATCGACGAAGACGCGGGTCTTGGCGGGCAGCAGATTGCGCGTTGCGTAATAGATCGAGATCGGTCCGGCGTCGGAATACCAATTCGGGATCAGCCGCACCAGCGCGCCGGCTTCCAGATGCGGCAGCGCGTGAGGCACCGCGATCAGCGTCACGCCGAGACCGAGCAGGGCCGCGCGGCACATCGCTTCCGGATCGTCGAATGCAAGGGTTGCTTGTTGCGCCACCTCCATCTCGCCGCCCGCGGCATTGCGCATGATACGCGCCGTGACCCTGCCGCTGCGCAGCGAGCGCATGACGATCCCGTCAAGCGCGCCAAGCCCGGACGGATCGGACGGCAGCGTCCGGCCTTTCAGATAGTCCGGGGAGGCCACGGCAATGATGTGCAACGGCGCGAGCGTGCGCGAGACGACGCCGGGCGCTAGCTCAATGCCTCCGCCGATCGCAGCATCAAGCCCTTCCGCGATGAGATCCACCTGCCGGCTCTCGAAGCGCCAGTCGGGATGGATCTTCGGGTATCGTTTCAAAAACTCCGGAAGCAGCGGCACGATATAATCGACGCCGAAACTCAGCCCCATGCTGACCTTGAGCTGGCCTGCCGGCTCGCCGCGGTCGGTCGCGACATCGGCGATCGAGGCCTGCAACCCCTCCAGATTGCCCCGGATCGCGTGCAGGCAGCTTGCGCGTGCTGCGGTGAAACAGCCGGACACCGAGATTGCGCTCCAGCATCGCAACGTTGCGGCTCACCGCGGCAGGCGTAAGCGACATCAGCCGCGCCGTTGTCGAGAAGCTGCCCGTTTCCGCGCTTCGCACGAAGGATTCGAGGTTCGCGAGCGTCTCCATGGCCAACCCTCAAGTGATGCTTGTAAATTTTTCCGATAATTACCGGCTAATAATGGAGCAATTAACGGGCGATATCCAGAGGCGCGGACAACGAAAACTGGAGAGAAGTCATGACGATGAGCAACCTGAGCGAGGCCGCGAAGGCGGTCGTGCGCCGCAACACCGACGAAGGGCAAAGCGGGGGCAATTTCGAGGTCTTCGAGGAACTGTTCGCCGATGATTTCCTCGACCACACCCCGCAGCCGGGGCGCACGCCCGACAAGGACGGCGCCCGCCAATTGTACAAGATCCTCCGCACCGCATTCCCCGACTTTCACGCCGAGATCCATTGGCAGTCTGCCGATGGCGATCGCGTGACGACCTACAAGACCTATCGCGGCACGCACCGCGGAGAATTTTTGGGCGTGGCGCCGACCGGCCGCCGGGTTCAGTTCGAGACCGTCGACGTCATGCGCGTGCGGGGCGGCCGGATCACTGAGCACTGGGGCGTCGCCAACCTGTTCTCTCTCATGCAGCAACTGACAAGGAATATCACATGACCATCGGCATCATCGGATCGGGTGCGATCGGCGCCGCCTTCGCAACGACACTGGCTCGCGCCGGCATCGAAGCGATCATTTCCAACAGCCGCGGCCCGGATTCGCTTCAAGAACTCGTTCGCGAACTCGGCCCCACGATCAAAGCCGGACGGCGCGAGGAAGCCGCGCGGGCCGACATCGTCTTCGTCGCGGTGAACTGGACAAAACTGCCGGCCGCGCTTTTGGGCCTTCCGGCGTGGGGTGGCCGCATCGTCATCGACGCCAACAATCCGATCGAGGCGCCACTGCTCAAGCCGGTCGATCTCAACGGCCGCGTGTCGAGCGAAGTCTTTGCCGATCTCGTGCCGGGCGCGCGCGTCGTCAAGGCCTTCAACCACCTTCGCGCTGGCGTCCTGGCCAGCGATCCGAAGGCCGACGGCGGGCGCCGCGTGCTGTTCTATTCCGGCAACGACACCGCGGCAAAGGCCGAAGTAGCGGCGCTGATCGAGCGGATTGGTTTTGTCGGCATCGATCTCGGATCGCTCGCCGTCGGCGGCAAGCTCGCGCAGTTTCCAGGGGGACCGCTGCCGAACCAGAATCTGGTCAGGGTGGGGTGAGGGAGCAAGATCGGAGGACGGGTTAGTCAAACCCGTCCGCGGTAGCGCCACATGCAAAGGTGCAAGGCGCGCGCGACCCGTTGGATAGCCTACGTGCTACGAAGCGCGGCCTGAGCGAAAAGGAACACCACCAATGTCTCTTCAGCTCCCAGTCTCTATTGAGCGATACATTCAGATCGCAAATTCCGGCACATCCGAAGCGGTGCCGGAGTGTTTCGCGGCTAATGCGATCGTGCGCGACGAGGGCCAGACCTACGAAGGCGTGGCGGCGATAAGGAATTGGATGGCCGCCACGAAGAAAAAATACGGCCATACCGTTACGCCGCTCGAACTTGCTGAGCGCGGCGGTCAAAGCATCCTCAAGGCGAGGCTCGCCGGCAGCTTTCCGGGAAGTCCGATCACGGTGAACTTCAACTTCGTGCTGGCCGGCGGAAAGATTCGTTCGCTGGCGATAGGGGGATGAGCGGCGGTGAGGTCTGACTCTTGGACCGACCGCAGTTGTGAACAGCGAAGATTTGTTCATATCATTGCAACAGACTAACGGAAAGAATTGAGTATCAAATCAATCTATCGCGAGCGCCAAATTAAGGAATATTTTCCTTAGATGATGCCGCCATATCATCGCCTCGGAAAAACCTCGTCTTGCCGCAAGAAAAATTGCGGTCACGCATCTGCCTTCGGTTTGCCGCAAGACCTGCACATCGAGTTAATGTTCGGCGCAGGTGAAAATCGGCGATGGAGCATAAGTGCTTTGCCCGGCGTCGGATTTTCGCAGCTAGGGAGTTCGGTAAATCGCGCCGGGCACATTGCTCATGGCCCGCAAGTGTTTCAACGGACAACGAATTTCGCGTCTCATCGCGCTGCGCATCCCGTCATGCGGCCTAAGTGCTTCAACCGGCGTAACGTTTCGTCTGGCCGGCGCGTCGTTCGGCTGCAAACTGCCTTCAGTTTGCCGCAACGTGTCTGAAGTTCGCCGCAAGACTTCGCCGGCGCCGGGCAGTCAGCGGGGCATGGGTCTTAAGCCGTTCGACTGATACCGGTTTTCTTCTGCATTCGATTCCAGGTTTTCGGTCCGTTTCCGCTCCTTGACCTTACGTTGCGACCGCAGTACATAGCCGGTACCTGCTGCCGGCCCGTTTTAACGGATATCCGGCGCGGCTTTGACATCCCCGGACAATCGAGCCCGCTTGGCGCTCATCCTTCTGAAGAGGGTTGGGCGCAAGAGGGCTGTTCGGATTCTTGAAATCCTTAAAGCTCGAGCAACGACGGACGCGGACACAGACGATGGCTTTCAGCCCGTTCAAATTCCTGCAGGAAGTGCGCAGCGAGACCGCCAAGGTCACGTGGCCGACGCGCCGCGAAACCACGATTACCACCATCATGGTGTTCGTGATGGTGGCACTTGCGTCGGTGTTCTTCTTCGCCGCGGATCAGGTGATCCGCCTCCTTGTTACTTTCATTCTCGGTATCCGCTAATCAGAGCGCACGGACCCTAATCATATGAGCATGCGCTGGTATATCGTTCACGCCTATTCGAACTTCGAAAAGAAGGTCGCCGAATCGATCCGCGAGCAGTCGAAGCAGCGCGGGCTTGAGGAATTGTTCGAGCAGGTGCTGGTGCCGACCGAAAAGGTCACGGAAATCCGCCGCGGCCGCAAGGTCGATGCCGAACGCAAGTTTTTCCCGGGCTACGTGCTGGTGAAGATGAACCTCACCGACGAGGCGTTTCATCTGATCAAGAACACCCCGAAAGTGACGGGTTTTCTCGGCGCCGAAAACAAGCCGATGCCGATTTCCGAGGCCGAGGCGATGCGCATCCTGCACCAGGTGCAGGAAGGCGTGGAGCGGCCGAAGGCGTCGGTGTCGTTCGAGATCGGCGAGAACGTGCGCGTGGCCGACGGTCCGTTCGCGTCGTTCTCCGGCGTGGTGGAAGAAATCGACGAAGGCCGCTCGCGCGTCAAGGTCGCGGTGTCGATCTTCGGCCGCGCAACGCCGGTCGAACTGGAATTCGCTCAGGTCGAAAAGGTCTGATCGAGAAGCGCGAAGCGCGTCTTCGCGTAACTAAGGACGTGGGAGGAGAGGGCGGTCGCCAGCCGCTTTTGATCCGAACCACGACACCTGCAACCGCCGATACGTATCGGCAACACAGGAGTAACGCATGGCAAAGAAAGTGACCGGATACCTGAAATTGCAGGTGCCGGCGGGTGCTGCGAATCCGTCGCCCCCGATCGGACCCGCGCTTGGTCAGCGTGGCCTCAACATCATGGAATTCTGCAAGTCGTTCAACGCCCAGACGCAGAAGGAAGAAAAGAACACGCCGATCCCGGTGGTGATCACGATCTACGCCGATCGTTCCTTCACCTTCGAGATGAAGACGCCGCCGATGTCCTTCTTTCTCAAGCAGGCCGCGAAAATCCAGTCCGGCTCCAAAGCGCCGGGCCGCGACAAGGCCGGCAAGGTGACCAAAGCGCAGGTGCGCGAGATCGCCGAGAAGAAGATGAAGGATCTCAATTGCGATTCCGTCGAGGCGGCCATGAAGATGGTCGAGGGCTCTGCCCGCTCGATGGGTCTTGAAGTGGCGGGGTGACGGTCATGGCAATCGGAAAACGTCTGAAGAAGGCCCGCGAGGGCGTCAATCGCGAAAAACTCTATCCGCTCGCCGACGCCATCAAGATGGTGAAGGAACGGGCAAAGTCGAAGTTCGACGAGACCATCGAGATCGCTATCAACCTCGGCGTCGATCCGCGTCACGCCGACCAGATGGTGCGCGGCGTGGTGACGCTGCCGAACGGCACCGGCCGCACGTTGCGCGTCGGCGTGTTCGCGCGCGGCGCCAAGGCCGATGAAGCCAGGGCCGCCGGCGCCGACGTGGTCGGCGCGGAAGACCTGGTGGAGAAGGTGCAGGGCGGCACCATCGATTTCGATCGATGTATCGCAACCCCGGACATGATGCCGCTGGTCGGCCGGTTGGGTAAGGTGCTCGGCCCGCGCGGCATGATGCCGAACCCGAAGATCGGCACGGTGACCATGGACGTGACGTCGGCCGTCAAGGGCGCCAAGGGCGGCTCGGTCGAATTCCGCGTCGAAAAAGCGGGAATCGTGCAGGCCGGCGTCGGCAAGGCGTCGTTCTCGGAAGAGAAGCTGGTGCAGAACATCAAGGCGCTCGCCGACGCGGTGGCCAAGGCGAAGCCCGCCGGCGCCAAGGGCACTTACATCCAGCGCGTCGCGGTCTCATCGACCATGGGTCCTGGCGTGAAGGTCGAGCCGGCAAGCCTCATCACCGTCAAGGGCGAGACTCTCGTCGGCAACGCCGGCGGGACTTGAACGCGCGCCGTGCGCGTTCGGCATGCTTGAAAAAACCAGGGGCGGAATCGGGACAACCGGTTCCGCCCTTCGTCATGGCCGGGCTCGTCCCGGGCATCCACGGCTTCCTTGGCAGTAAAATAAGATAAGACGTGGATGCCCGGGACGAGCCCGGCCATGACGAGGTTGATGATGCCCGACAAGGTCCTGATCTATTCGCGCTTCCCCAAGGCGATGATGGTGCGCATCGGGCAGCGCTACGATCTGATGGACGCTGCCGGAAAGCCGCCGGGTGCCGTGTTTACGGCGGATCAGCTCAAAGGCGTCCGCGCCATGATCACAGCCGGCGGAACGGCGCTGGGCGCTGACGCGATGGACTCGATGCCGGCGCTGCAGGCGATCGTCTGTTACGGCACCGGCTATGACGGCGTCGATCTCGCCGCGGCCGCCGAGCGCAAGATTGCCGTCGGCAACAGTCCCGCGGCGAATGCTTCCTCGGTCGCGGATATCGCGGTGACGCTGATGCTGGCGGTGACGCGGCGGCTGCTGCCCGCCGACGATTACGTGCGCAGCGGAAGCTGGTCGGCGGCAAGACCATCGCCGCTGATGAAGCCGCAGCCGGGCAATTTGGGCCGCCGCATCGGCATCTACGGCATGGGGGAGATCGGCCGCAGAATCGCGGCGAGGGTGGCGGCGTTCGAAATGGACGTGGCGTATTACAGCCGCAGCAAGCACGACGTGCCTTATCGATATGTTGCGAGCCTTGAAGCACTGGTGGAATGGTGCAGCGTGCTGATGATCGCGGTGCGCGCCGGCGCCGACACCCATCACATGATCGACGCTGACATGCTGCGGAAGCTCGGCCCCGACGGCTATCTCGTCAACATTTCGCGCGGCTCCGTGATCGATCAGCAGGCGCTAATTGCGGCGCTGACCGACAAGACCATCGCAGGCGCCGGCCTCGATGTGTACGAGAAGGAGCCGCATGCGCCGGATGCGTTGACCGCATTCCCGAATGTCGTGCTGACGCCGCATATCGGCGGCCATACGGTCGAATCGCACCTGGCGATGCAGGACTGCGTGATGGCCAATCTCGATGCGTTCTTTGCCGGAAAGCCGCTGCCGTTTGCGGTACCTTGAGTGGTCGCCTAAAGTTCCGCTTTGACGAGCACCGCAAGCATCATCAAGCACATAGCATGCATCATCGCGAGCATCGCAATTTCGGGCTATGATGTTGATAAATCTTTATTTTCAAATTCCCCTTGCGCGAACTAGAGCAGGGAGCAGTCTGGGGTAAGTTACCACTCCGCGTTATTTCAGGCGTAACGGCGCTAACCGAAGCGAACGAGATGATACATATAAGCCATTGAAATATAAAGATAATATCCTATGTTGAGGCGACAATTTGATTTTGCTCAAATGCAAGTCCATAGTCGCAGTCAGGCCATCCGATTGGTAAGGAGAAAACATGGCGCGGTTACCTTTTGGGTTTCCCAGGCCGCCTAAGAAGATCCAGCAAAGGCAGCTCGATCTGCGGGCTCGTTTGTGGCCAACACTAAATACAGCTGAGCTTTGGAACCGGCTCACGCACGATGGATTCAGCACCATTCCGAGCGCTATGCCGCTCATTATGTCGATCATGGACGACATGTCGGGGGGCGGTCCGGTTTCATCGACCTACCTCGACATTTGGACGCGGGCTTATGATGAGGGCTTTGTTACCCTGAATAGGGCTAAGGAGATGGCCTTCCATGCTGGTTTCTCAGCGCAGCGTGCAGAACGCACTTGGAAACAAAAGCTGGATATTCTGGCAGGTCTGCACTTCATCAATTTGAAAAGCGGTCCCTCGGGGCCCGCTAGTTACGCGCTAATCTGGAATCCGTACCTCGTAATCAAATATCATCATGAGCAGAAGACCGTGGGTTTGCGCGAGGACAAATACAACGCGCTTGTCGCGCGTGCATTAGAGATCGGCGATAAGACCTTCGCACCTCCGGCACCGGCTGCTCCACCCACTCCAGCGGTGGGGCCGCTTCCGCCGGTTCCTGCGCCTGTCGTGGTGTCGGCACCCACGGCTGTGCCGTCCATTCCGGCTGATCCAACAGCGGCAGTTTCCTCATCAGAACAGGAGCAACAGACAACCCAATCGACCGAGGCGTAAGCCACGGTTGAAGGCCCCGGTGCGGGTCCTCACCCTGCGCCGAGACCCGTACATCGGACAACAGCCACTCGCAGAACTTACCAGGGGACGCGGGCGGAGAGGTTTCCGGGTCTATGGGCCTACCTTTATTTAGCATCCCCTAGCTCGCTCTGTCAGGGGCTCTACTGCATACCACCGGGACGCTATACTAGTGGGCTGCCTCCCCGCAAAAAAGCGCTTGGCAAGCCCGCCAAGACTCGCTAAACACCGGCTTCCGGGCGTGCTGGCCGTTGCTGGCACGTCTGTGCTCGCATTCCGAAAACCCATTGCTCTAGGAGACTATTCCTTTCAGGACATCCGCATGGATTGCTCGAAAGGAAGGAAACCCGTCGCTTTGGAGGAATACGGGCAGGGGCCGCCGGCCAAGCCGGATGTCCCGATCCTGTCCAAGACTGCAGGCGCCCGCGGTGAGACGCGAGTCTCATCAACGGCTTAATCGCATAGCCTGCACAGACGGGTGAAGACCGGATTTTGCTGTTCGCCGCACGTATCGGCGGGCAGTGGATTGGGTTCGAACCTCGACACCCCGCGCCTTTGGTTGGTGCGGGAGGGCAGGCTTTCAATGTCGTCTTGCCCGGCGTGTCCGACAGACCGTGAGTCTTGAGGTCAGGTTCTGGGTAGGGCGATTGGGTGTAACCCGGCGGTCCTGCCTCTCGGCAAAGGCCGCCAAGGAAGAAAGAGCTTGCTGTGGAAAGAGCGGCAAAAAAAGAGGCGGTCGAAGCGCTGAACGGTCTGTTCAAGACCACCGGCGTTGCGGTCGTGGCTCATTATTCCGGCCTCACCGTGGTCCAGATGCAGAAGCTGCGTTCGCAGATGAAGCAGGCGGGCGCCTCGGTGAAGGTCTCGAAGAACCGTCTCGCCAAAATTGCTCTTGAAGGCACGGACGTCGTTGCCATCGGTTCCCTGCTCAAGGGGCCGACCGTGATCGCGACTTCAAACGATCCGGTGGCGGCGCCGAAGGTTGCCGTCGAATTCGCCAAGACGAACGACAAGTTCGTCATTCTCGGCGGCTCGATGGGCAAAACCGTCCTGAATGTCGACAGCGTCAAGGCCCTTGCCGCGCTGCCGTCGCTCGATGAACTGCGCGGAAAGATTGTCGGCCTGCTGGTGGCGCCGGCGACCAAGATCGCCCAGCTCACCACTGCGCCCGCGGCGAAACTCGCCCGCGTTGTTCAGGCCTATGCCTCAAAGAGCGAAGCGGCGTAAGCGCTTCATCAATTCAAACCTGGTTCGAACCAAACCGTTTAAGGAAACAGATCAATGGCTGACCTACAGAAAATCGTCGACGACCTCTCGAGCCTGACCGTGCTCGAAGCCGCCGAACTGGCAAAGCTGCTCGAAGAGAAGTGGGGCGTGTCCGCCGCTGCCGCCGTCGCGGTTGCCGGCCCCGCCGCTGCTGCCGCAGCACCCGCGGAAGAAAAGACCGAGTTCACGGTCATGCTGGTGGCCGCCGGCGAAAAGAAGATCGAAGTCATCAAGGAAGTCCGTGCCATCACCGGCCTCGGCCTCAAGGAAGCCAAGGACCTCGTCGAGGGCGCGCCGAAGGCTGTCAAGGAAGGCGTCAACAAGGACGAGTCCGAGAAGATCAAGGCGCAGCTCGAGAAGGCCGGCGCCAAAGTTGAGCTCAAGTAACCGCAGGTTACTTGAGCGAAATCCCGGGCGAGCGCAGCGAGACCCGGGATCGCCGAGGAAAAGACGTGGATGGCCGGGACAAGCCCGGCCATGACGGAGATGGCTTCGGTAAGTTGTACACAAGATTGTGTGGGGATTTGCGGGAACACCCCTCGAATCTCCACGATTGCCATCCCATATCGGGACGGCAGCACGAAAGCACGGTTTAGGGGCGGGAACGGCGACGTTTCTGCGTAAGCCGTTGGGAGATAGGCAAATTTCGGGCTTTTTCGGTCCGTAAGACGGATGGTTGAGACGGGCGAAGCGGGAGACCTGCTTCGCGCGTCGTTTTGCGTTCTGAAGTTCGCAGAGTCGGGTCTACGAATAAAAACCTGACATCGGCTTTTGGAATTCGGGGATGTGTCGGGATTCAACCCGGGGGCGATGCCAATCGCGCTTCGGAAGGTTCGCCTCTGACGGGCGACGAAATGAGAGGCCACTATGGCGCAGCAGACGTTCACGGGTCGCAAACGCGTTCGCAAGTTCTTCGGACATATCAAGGAAGTGGCGGAGATGCCGAACCTTATCGAGGTTCAAAAGGCGTCCTACGACCAGTTCCTGATGGTCGACGAGCCGGTCGGCGGACGGCTGAACGAGGGCCTGCAGGCCGTATTCCAGTCGGTGTTTCCGATCAAGGATTTTTCGAACACGTCGGAACTGCATTTTGTCAGTTACGAATTCGAGCAGCCGAAATATGACGTCGATGAATGCCGCCAGCGCGGCATGACCTACGCAGCGCCGCTGAAGGTGAAGCTGCGTCTGGTCGTGTTCGATATCGATGAAGAAACCGCCGCGAAGTCCGTCAAGGACATCAAGGAGCAGGACGTCTACATGGGCGACATTCCGCTCATGACCATGAACGGCACCTTCGTCGTCAACGGCACCGAGCGCGTCATCGTCTCGCAGATGCACCGTTCGCCCGGCGTGTTCTTCGACCACGACAAGGGCAAGACCCATTCGTCCGGCAAGCTCTTGTTCGCCGCGCGCGTAATTCCCTATCGCGGCTCCTGGCTCGATATCGAATTCGACGCCAAGGACATCGTGTTTGCGCGTATCGACCGCCGCCGCAAGATTCCGGTGACGTCGCTGATGTTCGCGCTCGGCCTCGATGGCGAGGAGATCCTCTCCACGTTCTACAAGAAGATCATGTACAAGCGCGCCAAGGATGGCTGGCGCGTGCCGTTCGACGCCAACCGGTTCCGCGGCTACTCGACGATCAACGACCTGATCGACGCCGACTAGCGGCAAGGTCGTGCTCGAAGCCGGCAAGAAGCTCACCGTGCGCTCCGCCCGTCAGCTCCAGGAAAAGGGCCTGAAGGCGCTGCGGCTGTCGGATGAGGAATTGGTCGGCAACTATCTCGCCGAGGACCTCGTCAATCCGAAGACCGGCGAAATCTACGCCGAAGCCGGCGAGGAAATCACCGAGAAGTCGCTGAAGGGCCTGAACGAGCACGGCTACAAGGAATTGCCGCTGCTCGACATCGACCACGTCAATGTCGGCGCCTATATCCGCAACACGCTGAATGCCGACAAGAACATGACGCGGGAAGACGCGCTGTTCGACATCTATCGCGTGATGCGTCCCGGCGAGCCGCCGACCATCAATTCGGCGCAGAACATGTTCCAGTCGCTGTTCTTCGACAGCGAGCGCTACGACCTGTCCGCGGTCGGCCGCGTCAAGATGAACATGCGCCTCGAACTCGACGCGCCCGACACCCACCGCACGCTGCGCAAGGAAGACATCCTCGCGGTGATCAAGACGCTGGTCGATCTGCGCGACGGCAAGGGCGAGATCGACGACATCGATCATCTCGGCAACCGGCGCGTACGCTCGGTCGGCGAGTTGATGGAGAACCAGTACCGCATCGGCCTGTTGCGCATGGAGCGCGCCATCAAGGAGCGCATGTCCAGCGTCGATATCGACACCGTGATGCCGCAGGACCTGATCAACGCCAAACCTGCCGCTGCCGCCGTGCGCGAATTCTTCGGCTCCTCGCAGCTGTCGCAGTTCATGGACCAGACCAACCCGCTCTCGGAGATCACCCACAAGCGCCGGCTCTCGGCGCTTGGCCCGGGCGGTCTCACCCGCGAGCGCGCGGGCTTCGAAGTCCGCGACGTGCATCCGACCCATTACGGCCGCATCTGCCCGATCGAGACGCCGGAAGGCCCGAACATCGGCCTGATCAATTCGCTCGCGACCTTTGCGCGGGTGAACAAATACGGCTTCGTCGAGACGCCGTATCGCAAGGTCAAGGACGGCCGCGTCACCGACGAGGTGATCTACCTCTCGGCCATGGAAGAAGGCCGCTATCACGTCGCGCAAGCGAATGTGGCGCTCGACAACAAGGGCCGCTTCACCGACGACCTCGTGGTCTGCCGCCATGCCGGCGACGTGCTGATGATCACGCCGGACAAGGTCGACTACATGGACGTGTCGCCGAAGCAGCTGGTTTCGGTGGCGGCGGCGCTGATTCCGTTCCTCGAGAACGACGACGCCAACCGCGCGCTGATGGGCTCGAACATGCAGCGTCAGGCCGTGCCTTTGGTGCGCGCCGAGGCGCCGTTTGTCGGCACCGGCATGGAAGGCGTGGTTGCACGCGATTCGGGTGCGGCGATCGCCGCGCGCCGGACCGGCGTGATCGACCAGATCGACGCCACCCGTATCGTTATCCGCGCCACCGAAGATCTCGATCCGACCAAGTCGGGCGTCGATATCTACCGCCTGATGAAGTACCAGCGCTCCAACCAGTCGACCTGCATCAACCAGCGTCCGCTGGTGAAGGTCGGCGACCTCGTGCGCAAGGGCGACATCATTGCCGACGGTCCCTCGACCGATCTCGGCGAGCTCGCGCTCGGCCGCAACGTGCTGGTCGCGTTCATGCCGTGGAACGGCTACAACTTCGAAGATTCGATCCTGCTCTCGGAGCGGATTGTGAAGGACGACGTCTTCACCTCGATCCACATCGAGGAATTCGAGGTGATGGCCCGCGACACCAAGCTCGGTCCTGAGGAAATCACCCGCGACATTCCGAACGTCTCGGAAGAAGCGCTGAAGAACCTCGACGAAGCCGGCATCGTCTATATCGGCGCCGAAGTTCGCGCCGGAGACATCCTGGTCGGCAAGATCACGCCGAAGGGCGAAAGCCCGATGACGCCGGAAGAAAAGCTGCTGCGCGCCATCTTCGGCGAAAAGGCCTCCGACGTGCGCGACACCTCGCTCCGCGTGCCTCCGGGCGTGCAGGGCACCATCGTCGAAGTGCGGGTGTTCAACCGGCACGGCGTCGACAAGGACGAGCGCGCTCTGGCGATCGAACGGGAAGAGATCGAGCGTCTTGCCAAGGACCGCGACGACGAGCAGGCGATTCTCGACCGTAACGTCTACGGCCGCCTCGCGGAGCTGCTGGAAAACCGCCAGGGCATCGCCGGTCCGAAGGGCTTCAAGAAGGACACCAAGATCACGCGCGCGGTGCTCGACGAGCATCCGCGGTCGCAGTGGTGGATGTTTGCTTCCCCCAACGACAAGCTGATGGCCGAAATCGAAGCCATGCGGAAGCAGTACGACGAATCGAAGAAGGGCCTTGAACAGCGCTTCCTCGACAAGGTCGAAAAGCTGCAGCGTGGCGACGAATTGCCGCCCGGCGTGATGAAGATGGTAAAAGTCTTCGTCGCGGTGAAGCGCAAGATCCAGCCCGGCGACAAGATGGCGGGCCGTCACGGCAACAAGGGCGTGGTGTCGAAGATCGTTCCGGTCGAGGACATGCCGTTCCTCGAGGACGGAACGCACGCCGACATCGTGCTCAATCCGCTGGGCGTGCCGAGCCGGATGAACGTCGGCCAGATCCTCGAAACGCATCTTGGCTGGGCCTGCGCCGGCCTCGGCAAGCGGATCGGGCAGGCGGTCGATGCCTATCTGGCGAATGCCAAGCAGGACACCAGGCCGCTCAAGGAGACCTTGAAGAAGATCTACGGCGACGACGAAACCATCAAGTCGCTCAACGACGCGGAGTTGATGGAACTCGGCGGCAATCTGCGCCATGGCGTGCCGATCGCAACGCCGGTGTTCGACGGCGCCAAGGAAGCCGACATCGAGCAGATGCTCGAACTCGCCGGCATGGACAAGTCGGGCCAGTCGACCGTCTATGACGGCCGCACCGGCGACGCCTTCGACCGCAAGGTGACGGTTGGGTATATCTACATGCTCAAGCTGCACCATCTGGTGGACGACAAGATCCACGCGCGTTCGATCGGTCCGTACTCGCTCGTCACCCAGCAGCCGCTGGGCGGCAAGGCGCAGTTCGGCGGACAGCGTTTCGGCGAAATGGAAGTGTGGGCGCTCGAGGCTTACGGCGCGGCGTACACCTTGCAGGAAATGCTGACCGTGAAGTCGGACGACGTGGCCGGCCGTACCAAGGTGTACGAGGCCATCGTGCGCGGCGACGACACCTTCGAGGCCGGTATTCCGGAATCGTTCAACGTGCTGGTCAAGGAAATGCGTTCGCTCGGCCTCAACGTCGACCTGCACAATTCCAAGCAGGGCGGCGCGACCTCCGAGGCGGCCGAGTAAACCGATGCGTCATGCCCGGCCATAAGCGCGAAGCGCGTCTGTCGCGCAGATGTGCCGGGCATCCGCGCCTTGCTCGGACGTTGGGCAAAGCGCGTGGCTAAAAAAGAATTTCGAATTTGCTGCCGGTGACGATCGGCACGCGAGGAGAAGACCATGAACCAAGAAATTATGAATCTCTTCAATCCGACGACGCCGGCTCAGGTCTTCGACCAGATCCGGATTTCGATCGCGTCACCGGAGAAGATTCTGTCGTGGTCCTACGGCGAAATCAAGAAGCCGGAGACCATCAACTACCGCACCTTCAAGCCGGAGCGCGACGGCCTGTTCTGCGCGCGCATCTTCGGGCCGATCAAGGACTACGAGTGCCTGTGCGGCAAGTACAAGCGCATGAAGTACAAGGGCATCATCTGCGAGAAGTGCTCGGTCGAAGTGACGCTGATCGCGGGTCCGGCGCGAGCGCATGGGCCATATCGAACTGGCAGCTCCCGTCGCGCACATCTGGTTCCTGAAGTCGCTGCCGTCGCGCATCGGCCTGCTGCTCGACATGACGCTGAAGGATCTCGAGCGGATTCTGTATTTCGAATATTACGTCGTCCTCGAGCCGGGTCTCACCGCGCTGAAGGACCGTCAGCTGCTGTCCGAGGAGGAATATCTCCGCGCCCAGGACGAATACGGCCAGGATTCCTTCACCGCCATGATCGGCGCGGAAGCGATCCGCGAATTGCTGAAGGGGCTCGAGCTTGAAAAGCTGGAGACGCAGCTGCGTGCCGAAATGCACGAGACCGAATCCGACATCAAGCACAAGAAGCTCGCCAAGCGCCTGAAGATCGTCGAGGCGTTCCGCTTCTCCGGCAACAAGCCGGAGTGGATGATCCTCACCGTGGTGCCGGTGATTCCGCCGGACCTGCGTCCGCTGGTGCCGCTCGATGGCGGCCGCTTCGCCACGTCCGATCTCAACGATCTCTACCGCCGCGTCATCAACCGCAACAACCGCTTGAAGCGGCTGATGGAATTGCGCGCGCCCGACATCATCATCCGCAACGAAAAGCGCATGCTGCAGGAGGCCGTCGACGCGTTGTTCGACAACGGCCGCCGCGGCCGCGTCATCACCGGCGCCAACAAGCGTCCGCTGAAGTCGCTCGCCGACATGCTGAAGGGCAAGCAGGGCCGCTTCCGGCAGAACCTGCTCGGCAAGCGCGTCGACTATTCCGGCCGTTCCGTGATCGTGGTCGGTCCCGAACTGCGGCTGCATCAATGCGGCCTGCCGAAGAAGATGGCGCTCGAACTGTTCAAGCCGTTCATCTATTCGCGGCTCGACGCCAAGGGTCTGTCCACCACGGTGAAGCAGGCGAAGAAGCTGGTCGAAAAAGAGCGTCCCGAGGTCTGGGACATTCTCGACGAGGTGATCCGCGAGCATCCCGTGCTGCTGAACCGCGCGCCGACGCTGCATCGCCTCGGCATTCAGGCGTTCGAGCCGGTGCTGATCGAAGGCAAGGCGATCCAGCTGCATCCGCTGGTGTGCGCGGCTTTCAACGCCGACTTCGACGGCGACCAGATGGCCGTGCACGTTCCGCTGTCGCTGGAAGCGCAGCTGGAAGCGCGCGTGCTGATGATGTCGACCAACAACATCCTGCATCCCGCCAACGGTCAGCCGATCATCGTGCCGAGCCAGGATATCGTGCTCGGCCTGTATTACCTGTCGATCCTGCGCGAAGGTCTGCCCGGCGAAGGCAAGCTCTACGGCGAGATGGCCGAGATCGAGCACGCCCTGCATTCCAAGGTGATCCACCTTCACACCAAGATCAAATATCGCTGGGAGGGCGTGGACGAGAACAACAAGCCGGTCACCCGCTGGTATGAAACCACGGCGGGCCGCGCCATGCTCGGTCAGGTGCTTCCGAAGTCGCCGAAGATGCCGTTCGACGTCATCAACAAGCTGATGACCAAGAAGGAAATCTCCGGCGTGATCGACCAGGTCTATCGCCACTGCGGCCAGAAGGAGACCGTGATCTTCTGCGACCGCATCATGGCGCTCGGCTTCTACAACGCGTTCAAGGCCGGCATTTCGTTCGGCAAGGACGACATGGTGGTGCCGGCTTCGAAGTGGAAGATCGTCGATGGCACCCGTACGCTGGCGAAGGATTTCGAGCAGCAGTACAATGACGGCCTGATCACCCACGGCGAGAAGTACAACAAGGTGGTCGACGCCTGGTCCAAGGCGACGGAAGAAATCGCCAAGGAGATGATGAAGGAAATCTCCGCCGTCAAAAAGAACCCGAAGGGCGGCGAGGCCCAGATCAACTCGATCTACATGATGGCGCATTCGGGCGCGCGCGGTTCGCCGGCGCAGATGCGCCAGCTCGCCGGCATGCGCGGCCTGATGGCCAAGCCGTCGGGCGAGATCATCGAGACGCCGATCATTTCCAACTTCAAGGAAGGCCTGTCGGTGCTCGAATACTTCAACTCGACCCACGGCGCCCGCAAGGGTCTCGCGGACACCGCGTTGAAGACCGCGAACTCCGGTTACCTGACGCGCCGTCTGGTCGACGTGGCGCAGGACTGCATCATCACGCAGGACGATTGCGGCACCAAGCTCGGCATCAAGATGCGCGCCATCATCGACTCCGGCACCGTCGTCGCGTCGCTGGCCTCGCGTATTCTCGGCCGCACCGCGGGCGAGGATCTGCGCGATCCCGCGACCAACAAGGTCGTGGTCAAGCGCGGCACGCTGATGGAGGAGACTCACGTCGACGCCATCGCAGCAGGCCGGCATCCAGGAAGTGAAGATCCGCTCCGCGCTGACCTGCGAACTCGTCAACGGCATCTGCGGCAAGTGCTACGGCCGCGATCTCGCCCGCGGCACGCCGGTCAACCATGGTGAAGCGGTCGGCGTCATCGCGGCGCAATCGATCGGCGAACCGGGCACCCAGCTGACGATGCGGACGTTCCACATCGGCGGCGCGGCGCAGATCAACGAGCAGTCGGTCATCGAGTCGAATTTCGACGGCAAGATCACGATCAAGAACAAGGCCATCGCCAAGAACGGCGAGGGTCATCTGGTCGCGATGGTGCGCAACATGGTGGTTGCCATCACCGACGCCGACGGCACCGAGCGTGCGACCCATCGCATTCAGTACGGCGCGCGCATGCACGTCGATGAGGGCGATATGGTCAAGCGCGGCCAGCGCATCGCGGAATGGGATCCGTACACGCGGCCCGTTCTGACCGAAGTCGAGGGCACCATCGGGTTCGAGGATCTGGTCGAGGGGCAGTCGATCTCGGAGACGCTCGACGAATCCACCGGTATCGCCAAGCGCATCGTCATCGACTGGCGTTCGTCGCGCGGCGGCGCGGACCTGCGTCCGGCCATCGTCATCAAGGGCAAGGATGGAAAGATCCTCAAGCTCGCGCGTGGCGGCGAGGCCCGCTACATGCTGTCGGTCGACGCGATTCTGTCGGTCGACGTCGGCGCCAAGGTCAAGACCGGCGACGTGGTCGCGCGTATTTCCACGGAAAGCGCAAAGACCCGCGACATCACCGGCGGTCTGCCGCGGGTGGCGGAATTGTTCGAGGCCCGCAAGCCGAAGGACGCCGCGATCATCGCGGAGATCGCCGGCACCATCCGCTTCGGCCGCGACTACAAGAACAAGCGCCGCATCTCGATCGAGCCGGTCGACAAGAATGAGGAGACCCGCGAGTACCTCATTCCGAAGGGCAAGCACATCCATCTGCAGGATGGCGACATCGTCGAGAAGGGCGACTTCATCGTCGAAGGCAATCCGGCGCCGCACGACATTCTGGCGATCAAGGGCATCGAGGAACTCGCGGCCTATCTGGTCAACGAAATCCAGGAGGTCTACCGGTTGCAGGGCGTGCTGATCAACGACAAGCACATCGAAGTGATTGTCCGTCAGATGCTGCAGAAGGTGGAGATCACCGACCAGGGCGAGACCGACATGATTTCGGGCGAACAGATCGACAAGATCGAGTTCGACCAGATCAACGCCAAGGCCAAGGAGGAGGGCAAGAAGATCGCGACGGGAACGCCGGTGCTGCTCGGCATCACCAAGGCGAGCCTGCAGACCCGCTCGTTCTTCTCGGCGGCCTCGTTCCAGGAGACCACCCGCGTGCTCACCGAAGCCGCCGTCAACGGCAAGGTGGACCCGCTGGAAGGCCTCAAGGAAAACGTCATTGTCGGCCGGCTGATCCCGGCAGGCACCGGCGCATCGATGGCCAAGATCCGCGAAGTCGCCGTCAAGCGCGACAAGCTGATCCTCGACGAACGCGAAAAGCAGGCAACGATCGTGCCTGCGGCTCCGGAAGTCGAACCGCTGGCGCTGCCGCCGGCGGAATGACGCTTCGCGGATTCACGATGATATGAAAAAGGCCGGCTTCAAGCCGGCCTTTTTGCTGTTTTCTTTCATGCTGCAGCGCACGAACCTGCTTTGTTCATCTTCCCTTCAGGGTGAAAAGCGCTTTTGCTAGGGTGACTTAAACCGCACGCCTCGGAAACAGGGGCGGCGGAAGGCGACGGAAAATACAATGCTCGATCTTGCAGTAGTTGGCGGGGGTCCCGGCGGTCTGATGAGCGCCTGGTATCTCAAGAAGAAGCTCGGCGATCTCTGCCGTGTCACCATTTATGAAGCGTCCGACCGCGTCGGCGGCAAGATCCTGACGCGCAAATTCGATTCCGCGCCTGCGATGTACGAAGCCGGCGTCGCCGAAATCTACGATTACTCGATGACCGGCCCCGATCCGCTTGCGCGAACTGGTCCAGCATTTCGGCCTGCAGACCATTCCGATGGATGCCGAGCAGGTGATGCTCGACGGCGAATTGCTCAACGACGTGCCGGGCATGCGCCGCAAATACGGCGCGAAAACCGCCGACGCCATCGAGGCGTTCCGCAAGCGCTGCGCCGACATCATGTCGCCGGTCGAGTATTACGAAGGCGTCGGCGCCCACGACAACGAGCATCCCTGGGCCTGGATGACCTGCGAGGAACTGCTCGACAAGGAAGTCGACGATCCCACCGCCAAGCGTTTTCTGAAAGTAATGGCGCGCTCCGATATCGCCACCGAAAGCCACAACACCAATGGCCTGAATGCGCTGAAAAACTTCGTGATGGACGTCGACGGCTATATCGGCCTGTATTCGATCCAGAACGGCAACGAGCAACTGATCAGCTGCCTGCAGTCCGAAGTCGACGCGGATATCCAGCTCAATCACCGCGTGCTCAAGGTCGGCAAGACCCCGGCCGGCCGCTACCAGCTCAACATGATGAACGGCAAGGGCCCGGAGACGCGGGATTTCGATCTGGTCGTGATGTGCCTGCCGCACTCCTGGCTGGCGACGATGCGATGGGACGGCGAACAATTGCGCAAGTCGATGGTCAAGCACGTCGCTTACTTCGATCGTCCGGCGCATTACCTGCGGGTATCGATCCTGTTCGATACGCCGTTCTGGGGCGAGAAGATCCCCGGCGCATGGTTCATGTCGGAAGCGTTCGGCGGCTGCTGCGTCTACAACGAGGGCGCGCGTCACGATGTCGGCCGGCACGGCGTGCTGAACTGGCTGATCGCCGGTTCCGACGCGCTGGCGTTTGCCAATTTGAGCGACGAACAGCTGATCGATGCCGCGCTAAAATCGCTGCCGGCGTCGCTTGGCGACGCGCGCGCGCATTTCATGGAGGGCAAGACGCACCGCTGGCTGTCGTCGGTGAATGCGATCCCCGGCGGCCTGCCGGCGCGCGACGTGATGACCAATCACCGGCCCGAGCCGAAGCAGCATCCGGGCCTCGTGGTGGTCGGCGACTATTTGTTCGACTCCACCCTCAACGGCTTGCTCAATTCCTCCGACGCCGCCACCGACATCATTCTCACCGAGATGATCAAGCTGCGCCATGCGCGCCGCCAGGACGGCAACGCGGCCTCGGACAAGATCGACCGCGACTATTTCGAGAATTATCGCGGGCTCGGCCCCTACAGCGAGGTCTGGAGCCGGTTTACCGATCCCGACTATCTGATGCGACCTGATCAGGATCGTCTGGAACAGGGCCAAAGGGTACAAGCTGCTGGTGGCCGGTTCTGCCAGCGGCGAACTGGTCGGCGCGTTGCGCGAGCGCGGGATCGATGCATGGGGCATCGAGAACAACCGGGCGATTCATGCGAAAACGCCGAAAGCGCTGAAGAAATACAACAAGCTCGGATCGATCGCCGATCTGCCGTTCAAGGACGGCGAGTTCGATTTCGTGTTCGAAACCAGCCTCTGCCACGTCGCGGAAAAGCAGGTGCCGCGCGCCATTCGCGAGCTCAACCGCGTCGTCAAGACCGGCCTGGTGTTCGGGTCGGTCACATCGGACATGGCGCCGGCGCTGATCGACCGTTACGACCTGTTGCGCGGCGTGAAGAAGCTCGGCACCTGGTGGGAGTGGTCGGAGCTGTTTTTCGGCAACGGGTTCGACCTGTCGATGCACCGGCGCGACTGCACCGACGCGGTCTGGGCGGCGACCCTGGCCGCCAACAAGGGGCCGGGCCAGTGGTATGCGGACTCCGACAGCCTGCGCTATTCGTTCTTTGACAAGGTCGCAGCCGACGACTAACCACTGCAGTCAATTTGCGGTCATGCAGGCCGTGAGCAACGGTTCGTTTCATGGCGCCCAAGCCTCCATCCAAGCCTCCGTCATCGGATAATCCGGGTCCCGCTTCCGCGGAAGATCCCGCCGCGCCGGAACTCGAGAAGAAGCTCGCGGCGGGCGCCGCAGCGAGCCCGGCTCAAATCCCCGATGGCAAGGCAACCCAGCCGGCTCCGTCCGATGCGGACGATGACAAAGACAAGCTTGATATCGACGACGACGAGGACGATGAGGATCTCGTCGTCTTTACCGCTAAAGAGGCCGCCGGCGCGCTCGCGACCACCTATGCGTTCGTCAAGCCCTATCTGAAGAACTACAAGAAAATGCTGGCCTTCGTCAGCATCGGCGTGATTGTCGAGACGCTGTTCAACGTCATCATGCCGTTGAGCCTGAAATTCCTGATCGACGACGCGCTCGGCGAGGAAGATTTTCAGGCGCTCTACATGATCCTGGGCGTGCTGGCGGTAGCGGGCATCATCACCTCGATTGTCGCGGTCTGGTATGAGCGCTGGGACGCGAGGCTCGCGGCCTGCTCTTATTGCGGATGTGCGGTCGCGACTGTTCGAGCACGTTCAGAACTTGCCGGCGTCCTATTTTGCCCGCACCAAACGCGGCGAAATTCTCTCGCGATTTTCCATCGATCTGGCGGCCTTCGAGGGATCGGTCAAGACCTTTGCGAACGGCGCCGCCTTGCCTTTCCTGGAATTGATCGCGGGCATCATCCTGATGCTGTTCCTGAACTGGCAGCTCGCCGCGGTGGCGCTGCTGATATTCCCGATCACGCTGATCGGCCCGCGGATCCTGACGCCCAAGGCGGTGCAGGCGAATTACGAACAAAAACTCAATGAAGCCGGGGTGCTCGGCATGGTGCAGGAAAACGTCGCGGCGCAGGCCGTGGTCAAGGCGTTCAGCCTGCAGCGCCGGGCGTTCGGCTGGTTCACGATGCGTAACCGCGATGTGCGGGAAAAAACCGCTTCGGCGGTGTTCCTATCGACCATGGTCGAGCGCACGGTGACGATTTCCGTGCTGCTGCTGCATCTCGTGGTGCTCGCGATCGGCGCTTATCTGGCGACCAAGGGCCAGATCACCATCGGCACCTTCGTGACCTTCGAGAGCGCGTTCTGGGAGGTGTCGTATAACATCGCGCACCTGATGCATTTCATCCCGGTGTCGATCCAGTCGGCCGCCGCGGTCCGTCACATGCAGGAATTGCTCGACGAGCCGACCCGCGGCGCCGACGACCGTGCGGGCGCGCCCGACCTGCCGCGGATCACCAACGACATCACCTTCGACCGCGTCACCTTCCAGTACGAAAACAGCGAGACGCCGGTGCTCGACAACCTCAGCCTCAAGCTCAAGGTCGGAAAAACCATCGCCATCGTCGGCCCCAGCGGCTCCGGCAAGAGCACGCTGCTCAATCTCATTTTGCGGCTCTACTCGCCGGACGAGGGGCGGCTCACGATCGATGGCGTCGATATCCGCCGCGTGACCCGCGAATCCCTGCGCAGGAGCATGGCGGTGGTGTTCCAGGAAAACATGCTGTTCAACATGTCGATCCGGGAAAATATCCGGCTCGGCAAGGAGGGCGCCACCGACGAAGAGGTCGAGCAGGCGGCGCGCAAGGCCGAGATCCATCGCTACATCATGAGCCTGCCGCAGAAATACGATACGGCGGTGGGCGAGCGCGGCGATACGCTGTCGGGCGGGCAGCGCCAGCGCATCGCGATCGCGCGCGCGATCGTTCGCAATCCGTCGGTGCTGCTGCTCGATGAAGCGACCTCGGCGCTGGATCAGACCACGGAAGCTGCGATCAACAAGACGCTGATGAAGCTCGCCGAGGGCCGCACCATGATCTTTTCGACCCACCGCCTCACCTCGGTGGTCGATATGGATGAAATCATCGTCATCAGCAACGGCAAGGCGATCGAGCGCGGTTCGCACGCCCAGTTGCTGGCGAAGAACGGTGCCTATCGCAAGCTGTGGGACGATCAGGGCCATCAGCCGCATGCGCCCGCCGCCGCGGACGGCGATGACGACGACGACGATGACGACGATTGAGATCGAATTTGGCGCTCACAGCCCGATGCCGTGCTGCGTTTGGTGAGAGAAAATTAACGCCAACTTTAACGATTTGAGCGCCGCCGGCGGAAATTAGCTGCCAGCTTTCGCCGCGATGATAGATTTCGTCCCGCGGATGCAGCTCGATGGCCGAGCGACAGTTTCCAAACTGGAGGTGTGGGTTCGATTCCCTCCGTCCGCTCCAAAAACCTATGCGAGCCTTCCATGCGATGGTCCGGCCGACCGATGCTGTGGCGCGGCTGACCCGGTCTTGAGCCGGTTGCGCACCCGCCGCAACGTGCCTTCGCTCAAGCCTGCAACAAAACGGGCCCAGCGCTGGGCCCGCCAGGAAAGGCCGTTGTCTAACGTCACCGAGCGGAAGCTGTAGGCCTTCGCGGCCGACCACGCGTCGCATTCCGTCTTGACCGGATCGTCGTAAAACGCCGCGATCTTGCCCTCGTCCATGCCTTCGCGTCGTAAGCCAATCCGGGATGTGAACGTTGCAGAGCCGCTCGACGTCGGTGAATACCTTGTCGGTGCCGGTTCCGGTGACAGGGCAGGAGGTCGCGAAGGCGTCGCCGACCAGAACGATTCCGGGCTGACGATAGCCCGTGCTGACATACAGGTCGGCCGGCCGGATCTTGATCTCGCCGGCGACTTTGAAATTGCCGGTGAGCTTGCGAAGCCTTGGCAGCGAAGCGTTCAAGGTCTCTTCAGGCGCCCGGCGCATTTGCCGAAGCCAGGGATCGTCCATCTCACGATAGGTGAACAGGTTGGCCCGCATCGTATTGCCGACCGGGAACAGCGTCAGATAGGGAATCCGATCGCTCGACCGCTCGGAAAAATAGGTGAGCGCGGGAAAGTCGAAGGCCGGGCGGCCGACCGGCGCCATGTCAAATCCCAGCGAGATGGAATGGCACGCGCTGACGATCTGGCGTTCGATGCCGAGCGTGTGGCGCAGTCCGACGTTCAATCCGTTGGCCAGCACGACAAGGCGCGCGGAAATCTCGATCGCCGTTGGACAGGGTGAGCTTCTGCCGCTCCTCGCTGGTCTTGATCGCGGTGGCCTTGGCGTGCAATGATTTCGGCATCGGGCGGCATTTCAGCCCTGATCGCGTTGACCAGGGCGTCGTACATGATGCCGAACTGCTGGCTGGGCTTCTTGTCGAGCAGATAGCCGAAGCGCGCGATCCAGTTCTCGCCGTCGTGCGTGGCGGAGCGGAGTATCGCCTCGGCGAGGCCGGTCTTGCGAAAGCGCTCGATCTGCTGATGGCCGCTGAGTTTTTCGACGCGAAAATCGGGCCGATACACCGGATGCGGATCGATCAGGACGACGGGAATGCCGGCGCGTCCGAGCATGGCCGCGGCGGTCGAGCCGGCAAGACCGCCGCCGACGATCGCAATGTCCGTATACCGCATGGGCTCAGTCTTTGCTTTGCAGCGCTATCATTGCGCCGGAAAAGGCAAACAAACCCTTAGTTCGATGGCTCGGCTTTGAATGGGGGCACGCGGGAACCGGTCACGAGCGCGCACTTGGAGCTCAATGTCCTTTTCTGCCAATAATACCCGGGTATTATTAGCGCGAGCCGGCCTCAGGGGCTGCCCCGAAGTGGTTTTCGCAGGGCTCCTTTGCCGTCCGATTCTCACGCCGAATCCAGCATCGGCGAAGCTCCAAAATAGTGCCCGGCGAGCCGGGTTGCGGCGGCGGCAGCCAGCCGCCATATACAGCGCTCCAACGTTGTTTTCATTGATGTAAGAAGTGCTTCTGCCGCTACGGGTTTAGCCTTGACTTGGCTAACCATGGTGGATAAAACCCGCGCACTTAACGACAGGCGGTGAGCGTCGCCAGAGTCGGAACGGATCACCCTCGTCAGTCTTTCGGGATTAAGACGGGCACCAACCTCGACGAATGCCGCTCAAACGCTGTCGATCAAAGCTAGGCAATGCCAGGACGATTTTCGTTCTCTTGAGCAGGTTCTCTCGAGATTGATTTCGGATGCATGACCTCGGTACAGGCTGGGCAGCAACCGCTGACCGGCGACGATCGCGGTCCTCTGTGGCGTCGAAGCGCTTTCCGCTCGGTAACGAGCGGTTGGCGCGATTTCGCTTTGCGCGGGTTGAATTCGCGCGATGCGGCCGATGGGACAGGTGGTCCCGAACGAATTTGCGAAGCCGATCAGGTTTCGCGCGAACTAAAGGGTGAAGGCTGACATGCCGACGATCAACCAGCTGATCGCAAGTCCGCGCGTAGTACAGAAGTCGCGCAAGAAGGTGCCGGCGCTGCAGCAGTCGCCGCAGAAGCGCGGCGTCTGCACGCGCGTCTACACCACGACCCCGAAGAAGCCGAACTCGGCGCTTCGTAAAGTCGCCAAGGTGCGCCTGACCAATGGCTTCGAGGTCATCGGTTACATCCCCGGCGAAGGCCACAACCTTCAGGAACACTCCGTGGTCATGATCCGCGGCGGCCGCGTCAAGGATCTGCCGGGCGTGCGCTATCACATTCTCCGCGGCGTCCTCGATACGCAGGGCGTCAAGAACCGCAAGCAGCGCCGTTCCAAATACGGCGCGAAGCGTCCGAAATAATCGGGAAACGACAAGATGTCTCGCCGCCATTCTGCTGAAAAGCGCGAAGTGCTTCCGGATCCGAAGTTCGGAAACATTATCATTACGAAGTTCATGAACTCGGTGATGTACGCCGGGAAGAAGTCGGTCGCCGAAGGCATCGTCTACGGCGCGCTCGGCATGATCGAAACCAAGACCAAGCAGAGCCCGCTGCCGATCTTCGAGCAGGCGCTTGAGAACGTGATGCCGACCATCGAAGTGCGTTCGCGCCGCGTCGGCGGCGCCACCTATCAGGTCCCGGTCGAAGTCCGCAGCGTCCGGCGCCAGGCGCTGGGAATTCGCTGGATCATTACCGCGGCGCGCGACCGCAACGAAAAGACGATGACGGAGCGGCTCTCGGCCGAACTGCTCGACGCATCGAATGGCAGGGGAAACGCCGTTAAGAAGCGTGAAGACGTGCACCGGATGGCGGAAGCCAACCGCGCCTTCTCGCACTATCGCTGGTAACGGCGAAACAACGGAATTTAAGGATCATCCCATGCCCCGCGTTCATGCCATAGAGGACTACCGCAACTTCGGTATCATGGCGCATATCGATGCCGGTAAGACCACGACCACCGAGCGCATCCTGTATTACACCGGCAAGAGCCACAAGATCGGCGAAGTGCACGAAGGTGCCGCGACGATGGACTGGATGGAGCAGGAGCAGGAGCGCGGCATCACCATCACGTCGGCCGCGACCACCGCGTTCTGGAGCGGCAAGCGCCTCAACATCATCGATACCCCCGGCCACGTCGATTTCACCATCGAAGTCGAGCGTTCGCTGCGCGTGCTCGACGGCGCGGTATGCGTGCTCGATTCCAACCAGGGCGTTGAGCCGCAGACCGAGACCGTCTGGCGTCAAGGCGACAAGTATAAAGTTCCGCGTATCGTCTTCGCCAACAAGATGGACAAGACCGGCGCCGATTTCTACAAATGCCTGCAGGACATCATCGACCGCCTCGGCGCCAAGCCGATCGCAATCCAGCTTCCGATCGGTTCCGAAAATAACTTCAAGGGCCTGGTCGATCTCGTCCGCATGAAGGGCGTGGTTTGGGAAGACGAGAAGCTCGACGCTCCTTTCAAGGATATCGATATTCCCGAAGATATGGTCGAAAAGGCCAAGGAATATCGCGAGAAGCTGCTTGAGTCCGCCGTCGAACTCGACGATGAAGTGCTCGCAGCTTACCTCGACGGCAATGAACCCGATGAAGCGACGCTGAAGCGCATGATCCGCAAGGCCGTGCTGACCGGCGCGTTTTTCCCGGTGCTGTGCGGCTCGGCGTTCAAGAACAAGGGTGTGCAGCCTTTGCTCGACGCGGTCGTGGACTACCTGCCGTCGCCGGTCGATGTTCCCGCCATCAAGGGCGTCGATGAGGACGGCAACGAAGTCGTTCGCCTGCCCAAGGACGAAGAGCCGCTGGCTCTGCTGGCGTTCAAGATCATGGACGATCCGTTCGTCGGCACCATCACCTTTTGCCGCATCTATTCCGGCACGCTTCGCTCGGGCACCGGCGTCATCAATTCGACGCGCGACCGCAAGGAGCGCATCGGACGCATGCTGTTGATGCACGCCAACAACCGCGAGGACATCAAGGAAGCCTTTGCCGGCGACATCGTCGCCTTGGCGGGCCTGAAGGAAGCCCGCACCGGCGATACGCTGTGCGATTCCGACAAGCCGGTGATCCTGGAAAAGATGGAATTTCCGGAGCCCGTCATCGAAATCGCGATCGAGCCGAAGTCGAAGGCCGACCAGGAAAAGCTCGGCGTGGCGCTTGCCAAGCTCGCCGCGGAAGATCCGTCATTCCGGGTTTCGACCGATCAGGAGTCGGGCCAGACCATCCTCAAGGGCATGGGCGAACTCCATCTCGACATCAAGGTCGACATCCTGCGCCGCACCTACAAGGTCGACGCCAATATCGGCGCGCCGCAGGTGGCGTTCCGCGAGCGCGTCACCAAGCGCGTGGAGCAAAGCTACGTCCACAAGAAGCAGACCGGCGGTACCGGTCAGTTCGCGGCCGTTACGCTGATCGTCGAACCGAACGAGCCTGGAAAGGGTTACGAGTTCGAGTCCAAGGTCGTCGGCGGCGCGGTGCCGAAGGAATACATCCCGGGCGTCGAGAAGGGCATCGAGTCGGTGCTGGGTGCGGGCGTGGTCGCCGGCTTCCCGGTGGTGGACGTCAAGGTCCAGCTCATCGACGGCAAGTATCATGACGTCGACTCCTCGGCGCTGGCCTTCGAAATCGCGACGCGTGCCTGTTTCCGCGAGGCGCTGACAGAAGGGCAAGTCCGTTCTGCTCGAGCCGATCATGAAGGTCGAAGTGGTGAGCCCTGAAGACTACACCGGCTCGGTCATCGGCGACCTGAATTCGCGGCGCGGCCAGATCCAGGGTCAGGACATGCGCGGCAATGCCAACGTCATCAATGCGATGGTGCCGCTCATGAACATGTTCGGTTACGTGAATAACCTGCGCTCGATGAGCCAGGGCCGCGCGACCTTTACCATGCAGTTCGATCACTACGCGGAAGCGCCGGCAAACGTGTCGGCGGAAGTCCAGAAAAAGTTTGCCTGATTGTCGTTGGCGACAGTTAACGACTGAACGGAGAGTCAAATGGCCAAAGCAAAGTTTGAACGTACCAAGCCGCATTGCAACATCGGGACGATCGGTCACGTCGACCATGGCAAGACGTCGCTGACGGCGGCGATCACCAAGGTGCTGGCGGAAACCGGCGGTGCGACGTACACGGCCTATGACCAGATCGACAAGGCGCCGGAAGAGAAGGCGCGCGGCATCACCATCTCGACCGCGCATGTCGAATACGAGACCAAGAATCGCCACTACGCCCACGTCGATTGCCCGGGCCATGCCGACTATGTGAAGAACATGATCACCGGTGCGGCGCAGATGGACGGCGCGATCCTGGTGGTGTCGGCCGCCGACGGCCCGATGCCGCAGACCCGCGAGCACATCCTGCTTGGCGCGCCAGGTCGGCGTGCCCGCGCTGGTGGTGTACCTGAACAAGTGCGACATGGTCGACGATCCGGAACTGCTCGAACTGGTCGAGATGGAAGTCCGCGAACTGCTGTCGAAGTACGATTTCCCCGGCGACGACATTCCGATCGTCAAGGGCTCGGCGCTGGCGGCCTTGGAGAACAAGGATCCAAAACTCGGCCATGACTCGGTGCTGGAGCTGATGGCGGCGGTGGACAGCTACATTCCGCAGCCGGAGCGTCCGATCGACCAGCCGTTCCTGATGCCGGTGGAAGACGTGTTCTCGATCTCGGGCCGCGGCACGGTTGTGACCGGCCGGGTCGAGCGCGGCGTGGTCAAGGTCGGCGAGGAAATCGAGATCGTGGGCCTGCGCGATACGCAGAAGACCATCGTCACGGGTGTCGAGATGTTCCGCAAGCTGCTGGACCAGGGCCAGGCCGGCGACAACATCGGCGCGCTGCTGCGCGGCACCAAGCGCGAGGAAGTCGAGCGCGGCCAGGTGCTGTGCAAGCCGGGTTCGGTGAAGCCGCACACCAAGTTCAAGGCCGAGGCCTACATCCTGACCAAGGAGGAGGGCGGTCGTCACACCCCGTTCTTCACCAACTACCGTCCGCAGTTCTACTTCCGCACCACCGACGTGACCGGGGTGGTGCATCTGCCTGAGGGTACCGAGATGGTGATGCCGGGCGACAACATCGCCATGGAAGTGCACCTGATCGTGCCGATCGCGATGGAAGAAAAGCTGCGCTTCGCCATCCGCGAAGGCGGCCGCACCGTCGGTGCGGGCGTGGTCGCGAGCATTATCGAGTAACAAAACTATCCGTCGTCATGCCCGGCCTTGTGCCGGGCATCCACGACTTCCTTTTTAGACGTGGATGGCCGGGACAAGCCCGGCCATGACGGAACAGAAAGACAAACGGCAATGAACGGCCAGAATATTCGCATTCGTCTCAAGGCGTTCGACCATCGAATTCTCGATTCGTCGACGCGTGAGATCGTGAACACGGCGAAACGGACCGGTGCACAGGTTCGCGGACCGATTCCGCTGCCGACGCGCATCGAGAAGTTCACCGTCAACCGTTCGCCGCATGTCGACAAGAAGAGCCGCGAGCAATTCGAGATGCGCACCCACAAGCGCCTTCTCGACATTGTCGATCCGACACCGCAGACCGTCGATGCCTTGATGAAGCTCGATCTGGCCGCCGGCGTCGACGTCGAAATCAAGCTCTGATTTTTTAAATCCAGTCCGCCGATAGCGGACGACAAGAACAGGAAGCACGCCGATGCGCTCCGGAGTGATCGCACAAAAGGTCGGGATGACGCGGGTCTTTACGGAGACCGGCGAACATATCCCTGTGACCGTGCTGAAGCTGGGCAACTGCCAGGTGTTGGGTCACCGCACCAGCGAGAAGAACGGTTACGTCGCGCTGCAGCTCGGTTCGGGCACGCGCAAGACCGTCTATCTGCCCAAGGCCGAGCGCGGCCAGTTCGCCGTCGCCAAGGTCGAGCCGAAGCGCAAGGTCACCGAATTCCGCGTCTCGGAAGACGCGCTGATCCCGGTCGGCGCCGAAATTCAGGCGGATCATTTCGTGGTCGGCCAGTTCGTCGATGTCACCGGCACCTCGGTCGGCAAGGGTTTTGCGGGCGGCATCAAGCGCTGGAATTTCGGCGGCTTGCGCGCCACCCACGGCGTCTCGGTATCGCATCGTTCGATCGGTTCGACCGGCGGACGCCAGGATCCCGGCAAGACCTTCAAGAACAAGAAGATGCCCGGCCACATGGGTGTCGATCGCATCACCACGCTCAACTTGCGCGTGGTGCAGACCGACGTTGAGCGCGGCCTGATCCTGGTCGAAGGCGCCGTTCCCGGCTCCAAGGGCGGCTGGATCGCGGTGCGCGATGCGGTGAAGAAGGCATTGCCGAAGGACGCGCCGAAGCCGGGCAAGTTCAAGCTCGCCAACGGCGGCGGTGAAGAGGCTGCTGCTCCCGCCGAAGCGCCGGCCGCCGAGCAGGAGGGCGTGTGAGATGAAATTGAATATCACCACGCTTGAAGGCAAGGACGCCGGCTCGGTCGAGCTGTCGGACGCGATTTTCGGTCTGGAGCCGCGCAAGGATCTGATCCAGCGCTGCGTCAACTGGCAGCTCGCCAAGCGTCAGGCCGGCACCCACAAGACGCAAGGCCGCGCGGATGTCTGGCGCACCGGCAAGAAGATGTACAAGCAGAAGGGCACCGGCGGTGCGCGTCACGGCTCGGCCCGCGTGCCGCAGTTCCGCGGCGGTGGCCGCGCGTTCGGTCCGGTGGTCCGCAGCCACGCCTTCGCGCTGCCGAAGAAGGTTCGCGCGCTGGCGCTGCGCCATGCGCTCTCGGCCAAGGCCAAGGATGGCGGCCTGATCGTCATCGACAACGCCACCCTGAAGGACGCCAAGACCAAGTCCCTCGTCGGTCACTTCTCGGGCCTGGGTCTGACCAGCGCGCTGATCATCGACGGCGCCGAGGTCCACAACGGTTTTGCCGCGGCCGCCCGCAACATTCCGAACATCGACGTGCTGCCGATCCAGGGCATCAACGTCTATGACATTCTGCGTCGCCAGAAGCTGGTGCTGACCAAGGCGGCGGTCGATGCGTTGGAGGCGCGCTTCAAATGAAGAACATCGATCCGCGCCATTACGACATCATCGTCGCCCCCGTCGTGACCGAAAAGGCGACGGTGGCCTCCGAGCACAACAAGGTTGTGTTCAAGGTCGCCGAGCAAGGCCACCAAGCCGCAGATCAAGGAAGCCGTCGAAAAACTGTTCGACGTCAAGGTGAAGAGCGTGAACACGCTGGTGCGCAAGGGCAAGACCAAGGTCTTCCGCGGCCAGTTCGGTTCCCAGTCGGATGTGAAGCGTGCGATCGTGACCCTCGAAGAGGGCCACCGCATCGACGTCACCACCGGGCTATAAGGCGATACGACGATGGCATTGAAAAAATACAATCCCACGACGCCCGGCCAACGCCAGTTGGTGATGGTCGACCGGTCCGCGCTCTACAAGGGCAAGCCGGTCAAGGCGTTGACCGAGGGCAAGCATTCCAGCGGCGGCCGCAACAACACCGGCCGCATGGTCGTGCGTTTCCGCGGCGGCGGCCACAAGCAGACCTATCGCATCGTCGATTTCAAGCGCACCAAGGTCGACATGCCGGCGACCGTCGAGCGCCTCGAATACGATCCGAACCGCACCGCCTTTATCGCGCTCGTGAAATATACCGACGGCACCCAAGCTTACATTCTGGCCCCGCAGCGTCTCGCCGTCGGCGACACCGTGATCGCCGGCAACTATGTCGACGTGAAGCCGGGCAATGTCATGCCGCTGGGCAACATGCCGATCGGCACCATCATCCACAACGTCGAACTGAAGATCGGCAAGGGCGGTCAGCTCGCGCGCTCCGCCGGCACCTACGCCCAGCTGGTCGGCCGCGACCATGACTACGTCATCATTCGCCTGAACTCGGGCGAGCAGCGCCTGGTTCACGGCCGCTGCACCGGGACCATCGGTGCGGTGTCCAATCCGGATCACATGAATATCTCGATCGGCAAGGCCGGCCGCAACCGCTGGCTCGGCCGCAAGCCGCATAACCGCGGCGTCTCCATGAACCCGGTGGACCATCCGCACGGCGGCGGCGAAGGCCGCACCTCCGGCGGCCGTCATCCGGTGACCCCGTGGGGCAAGCCGACCAAGGGCAAGAAGACGCGGTCGAACAAGTCGACCAACCAATTCATTCTCATCAGCCGCCACAAGCGGAAGAAGTAAGGAAAAGCCGGACATGGTTCGTTCAGTCTGGAAAGGCCCGTTCGTTGAAGGCTCCCTGCTCAAGAAGGCAGATGCCGCGCGTTCGTCCGGCCGTCATGACGTGATCAAGATCTGGAGCCGTCGCTCGACGATCCTGCCGCAGTTCGTCGGCCTGGTTTTCGGCGTCTACAACGGCCAGAAGCATGTGCCGGTGTCGGTCAACGAGGAAATGGTCGGTCACAAGTTCGGCGAGTTTTCGCCGACCCGGACCTTCCACGGCCATTCGGGCGACAAGAAAGCCAAGAAGGCTTGAGGATAAGACGATGAGCAAACCCAAGCGCGAACGCGCTCTCCCGGAAAACGAGGCCAAGGCGATCGCCCGCATGCTTCGCGTCAGCCCGCAGAAGCTCAATCTGGTGGCGCAGCTGATCCGCGGCCGCAAGGCTTCGGCGGCGCTCGCCGACCTGCAGTTCTCGCGCAAGCGGATCGCGGTCGACGTCAAGAAGTGCCTGGAGTCGGCGATCGCCAATGCCGAGAACAACCACGACCTCGACGTCGACGATCTGATCGTCTCCGAGGCGCATGTCGGCAACGGCATCGTGATGAAGCGTTTCGCACCGCGCGGCCGTGGCCGCTCGGGCCGTATCTTTAAACCATTCTCGCAGCTGACGATCGTCGTTCGTCAGGTCGAGGCGAGCGCTTAAAACGAGCGCGGGAGAGAACGATGGGTCAGAAGATCAATCCAATCGGGCTGCGTCTCGGCATCAACCGGACGTGGGATTCCCGTTGGTACGCAGGCAAGAACGAATACGGCAAGCTGCTGCACGAGGACGTCAAAATCCGCGAGATGCTGCACAAGGAATTGAAGCAGGCGGCCGTCGCCAGGATCGTGATCGAGCGTCCGCACAAGAAGTGCCGCGTGACGATCCATTCGGCGCGCCCCGGCGTCGTGATCGGCAAGAAGGGCGCCGACATCGACAAGCTGCGCAAGAAGGTCGCCGACATCACCGCCTCCGACGTCGTCATCAACATCGTCGAAATCCGCAAGCCCGAGCTCGACGCCACCCTGGTCGCCGAATCGATCGCGCAGCAGCTCGAGCGCCGCGTCGCGTTCCGCCGCGCCATGAAGCGCGCGGTGCAGTCGGCGATGCGTCTCGGCGCCGAAGGCATTCGTATCAACTGCTCGGGCCGTCTCGGCGGCGCCGAAATCGCGCGCATGGAATGGTATCGCGAAGGCCGCGTGCCGCTGCACACGCTGCGCGCCGATGTCGACTATGGCGTCGCCACCGCGTTCACCACGTTCGGCACCTGCGGCGTCAAGGTCTGGATCTTCAAGGGCGAAATCCTGGAGCACGATCCGATGGCCCAGGACAAGAAGATGGCCGAGGGCGACAGCTCGCGTCCGCGCCGCGACGCCGCTTGATTGAGTTACAGCATGATCCCGAAAAGTGGGTACCGGTTTTCGGATCAGATCATGCGCAAAAAGACAGATAAGGTTTGAGGGCGTAAGCCATGATGCAACCAAAGAAAACGAAGTTCCGGAAGGCGCATAAGGGGCGCATTCACGGCACCGCGACTTCGGGCGCGACGTTGTCGTTCGGCCAGTTCGGCCTGAAGGCGATGGCGCCCGAGCGCATCACCGCGCGCCAGATCGAAGCCGCCAGGCGCGCGCTGACCCGCCACATGAAGCGCGCCGGCCGCGTCTGGATCCGTATCTTCCCGGACGTTCCGGTGTCGAAGAAGCCGGCCGAAGTGCGAATGGGCTCGGGCAAGGGTACGCCGGAACTATGGGTGGCGCGGGTAAAACCCGGCCGCGTTATTTTCGAGATCGACGGCGTCACCGTGCAGACCGCGAAAGAAGCGCTGTCGCTCGCCGCCGCCAAACTGCCGATCAAGACGCGCTTCGTCGCGCGCATCGCGGAGTGACAATCATGGCCGAGATGAAAACCGCCGATATCCGCGCAATGAGCCCCGATCAGATGGACGACGCCGTCCTCAATCTGAAGAAGGAGCGTTTCAATCTGCGTTTCCAGCGCGCCACCGGGCAGCTGGAGAACACCTCGCGGCTGCGTGAAGCCCGCCGCGACATCGCCCGCATCAAGACCATCGCCGCGCAGAAGCGCGACGCGAAGAAGTAAGGGGCCGACATGCCAAAACGTACGCTGCAGGGCGTGGTCGTCAGCGACAAGCAAGCCAAGACGGTTGTGGTGCGCGTCGACCGCCGCTTTACCCATCCGATCTACAAGAAGACCATCCGCCGCTCGAAAAACTATCACGCGCACGACGAGAACAACGAGTTCAAGCCGGGCGACATGGTGTGGATCGAGGAGAGCAAGCCGATCTCGAAGTTGAAGCGCTGGACCGTGGTCCGGGGCGAACAGAAGAAAACTGCGTAAGCGCAACTTTGCGCTGCTCGCGCATCAGAAAGAGGACGAGGTGCATCAATGATTCAGATGCAGACCAACCTCGACGTGGCCGATAATTCAGGCGCACGCCGTGTCATGTGCATCAAGGTGCTTGGAGGTTCCAAGCGCCGCTATGCCACCGTGGGCGACGTCATTGTGGTGTCGATCAAGGAAGCCATCCCGCGCGGGCAAGGTGAAGAAGGGCGACGTCATGAAGGCCGTGGTGGTGCGGGTCCGCAAGGACATCCGCCGCGCCGACGGCTCGGTGATCCGCTTCGACCGCAACGCCGCCGTGCTGATCAACAATCAGTCCGAGCCGGTCGGCACCCGTATCTTCGGGCCGGTGCCGCGCGAACTGCGCGCCAAGAACCACATGAAGATCATTTCGCTCGCGCCGGAGGTGCTGTGATGGCTGCCAAGATCCGGAAGGGCGACAAGGTCATCGTGCTGAACGGCCGCGACAAGGGCCGCACCGGCGAAGTGTTCGAGGTGCGCCCCGGCGACAACAAGGCGCTGGTGCGCGGCGTCAACCTGGTGAAGCGTCACCAGAAGCAGACCCAGGCGCAGGAAGGCGGCATCATCTCCAAGGAGTCGCCGATCCACCTGTCCAACATCGCGATCGTCGGCAAGGACGGCAAGCCGACGCGCGTCGGATTCAAGATTCAGGCCGATGGCAAGAAGGTACGTATTGCCAAGAGCTCGGGAGCAGAGATCGATGGCTGAGACCGCATACGTTCCGCGTTTACGCGAACAGTTCGACAAGGAAATCCGCGGCAAGCTGACCGAGCAGTTCGGCTATGCCAATGTCATGCAGGTGCCGCGGCTCGACAAGGTCGTGCTCAACATGGGCATCGGCGAGGCCGTCAACGACCGCAAGAAGGCGGAAACGGCCGCCGCCGATCTCGCGCTGATCGCGGGCCAGAAGCCGATCGTCACCTATTCGCGCGTTGCGATTGCGACCTTCAAGCTGCGTGAAAACCAGCCGATCGGCGCCAAGGTCACGCTGCGCAAGTCGAAGATGTACGATTTCGTCGATCGTCTGATCAACATCGCGCTGCCGCGCGTGCGCGATTTCCGCGGCCTCAACCCGAAGAGCTTCGACGGCCGCGGCAACTATTCGCTCGGCATCAAGGAACACATCATTTTCCCCGAAATCGACTTCGACAAGATGGGGGAAACATGGGGCATGGACGTCACGGTCTGCACCACCGCGCGGACCGACGACGAAGCCCGAGCACTGTTGACCGCATTCAATTTCCCGTTCCGGCAGTGAGACGCTGAACAGCCTCTCAAACGCGGAAACCCAGGAGCCAAGCATGGCAAAGAAGAGTTCGATCGAGAAGAACAACCGGCGGAAGAAGATGACCAAGAACGCTGCGCCCAAGCGGGCGAAGCTCAAGGCCATCATCGCCGACAAGAAGAAGCCGATGGAAGAGCGCTTCGCGGCGACGCTGAAGCTCGCCGAGCTGCCGCGCAATTCGTCGGCGACCCGGATTCGCAACCGCTGCGAAATCACCGGCCGTCCGCGCGCGGTCTATCGCAAGAACAAGATGAGCCGCATCGCGATGCGTGAATACGGCTCGAAGGGCCTTATTCCCGGCCTCGTCAAGTCGAGCTGGTAAGGAGGGTCGGACATGTCAACGCACGATCCGATCAGCGATCTCATCACCCGCATCCGCAACGCGCAGATGCGCGCCAAGCCCAAGGTTTCGACCCCGGGCTCGAAGATGCGCGCCAACGTGCTCGAAGTGCTGAAGAGCGAGGGCTACATCCGTGGCTACGCCAGCGTCGAGCATGCCAGCGGCCGCAGCGAGCTCGAGATCGAGCTGAAATATTTCGACGGCGAGCCTGTCATTCGCGAGATCGAGCGGGTTTCCAAGCCGGGACGGCGGGTTTACGCCTCGGTCAAGAACCTGCCGCGCGTCAACAACGGGCTCGGAATTTCGGTGTTATCGACGCCGAAGGGAATCATGGCCGACCACGACGCGCGCGACGCGAATGTGGGCGGCGAAATTCTCTTCACGGTGTTCTGAGGAAGGATCGATCATGTCACGCGTTGGCAAACGACCTGTCACGGTCCCGTCGGGCGTTACCGCGACCGTCGAGGGACAGACCGTCAAGATGAAGGGGCCGAAGGGCCAGCTTCAGTTCGTCGTGCATGACGACGTCGACGTGAAGTTCGAAAACGGCGCGGTCAAGGTCGCGCCGCGGTTCGAGACCAATCGCGCGCGCGCGCTTGTACGGCACCGCCCGTGCGCAGGTCGCAAACCTGGTCGAAGGCGTCACCAAGGGGTTCGAGAAGAAGCTCGATATCACCGGCGTCGGCTATCGCGCCACGTTGCAGGGCAAGAACCTGCAGCTCGCGCTGGGCTACAGCCACGACGTGGTCTACGCGATCCCGGAGGGGATCACGATCACGGTGCCGAAGCCGACCGAAATCACCATCGTCGGCAATGATTCGCAGAAGGTCGGCCAGGTCGCCGCGGAGATCCGCAATTACCGCCCGCCGGAGCCCTACAAGGGCAAGGGCGTGAGATATTCAGACGAATTTATCTTCCGCAAGGAAGGCAAGAAGAAGTAACGGAGCCGGTCATGTCGAAACTCAAGATTACGAATGCCCGGCGCAAGCAACGCGTGAGGCTGTCGTTGCGCCGCACCGCCGGCGGCCGGCCGCGTCTGTCGGTGTTCCGCTCGTCGAAGCACATCTATGCGCAGGTCATCGACGACCTGAAGGGCGAGACGCTGGCGTCGGCGTCCTCGCTGGAAAAGACGCTGCGCGAGGGCGGCAAGACCGGCGCGAACATCGATGCGGCCAAGGCGGTCGGCAAGCTGCTGGCGGAACGCGCGGTGAAGAACGGCGTCAAGGAAGTGGTGTTCGACCGCGGCGGCTATCTCTATCACGGCCGCGTCAAGGCGCTTGCGGATGCGGCGCGCGAGAGCGGTTTGAGTTTCTAAGGTTTGGAATTGAACGGACACACGGACAGGGGCGCAAGTCTCTCAAGGATTGGAAAAACACCATGGCAGGTGAACGCGAACGCGGTGGCGGCCACAGGGGCGGCCGGGAAGAACGCGACAGCGAATTCGTCGACAAGCTCGTCCACATCAATCGTGTGGCGAAGGTCGTCAAGGGCGGCAAGCGCTTCGGCTTTGCGGCGCTGGTCGTCATCGGCGACCAGAAGGGCCGGGTCGGATTCGGCCACGGCAAGGCGCGCGAAGTGCCCGAGGCGATCCGCAAGGCGACCGAATTGGCGAAGCGCAACCTGACCCGCGTCGCGCTGCGCGAAGGCCGCACGCTGCATCACGATATCGCCGGCCGCCATGGCGCCGGCCGCGTTTACCTGCGCGCGGCTCCGGCCGGCACCGGCATCATCGCCGGCGGCCCGATGCGCGCGGTGTTCGAAACGCTCGGCATCCAGGACGTGGTGGCGAAATCGATCGGCTCGTCGAACCCCTACAACATGGTTCGCGCCACCTTCGACGCGCTGAAGCATCAGGATTCGCCGCGCTCGGTTGCGGCCCGCCGCAACATCAAGGTGTCCACCCTGCAGTCGCGCCGTGTCGGCGGCGACGCCGAAGTGGTCGCTGAATAGACAACGCGCGTTCCGCGCTTCTGGAGTTACGACGATGGCCAAGGCCGCAAAGATGATCAAGGTCGAGCAGACCGGCAGCGCGATCCGCCGCCATCACTCGCAGCGTGCGACGCTGATCGGCCTCAAGCTCAACAAGATCGGCCGGATCACCGAGCTGCAGGACACGCCTGCGATTCGCGGCATGATCGCAAAAGTTCAACACCTCGTCCGCGTCGTCGACGAGAAGTAAGGAGACAGCGCGATGAAGCTCAGCGATATCGCCGACAATGCCGGCTCGCGCAAGAAGCGCATGCGGGTCGGCCGCGGCATCGGCTCCGGCAAGGGCAAGACCGCCGGCCGCGGCGGCAAGGGCCAGACCGCGCGCTCCGGCGTGCGCATCAAGGGCTTTGAAGGCGGCCAGATGCCGCTGCATCGGCGGCTGCCGAAGCGCGGCTTTACCAATATTTTCCGGCTCGAATTCGCCGAGATCAATCTCGACCGCATTCAGGGCGCGATCGACGCCAAGACGCTCGACGCCAAGGACGTCATCAACGCCGAATCGCTGGTGAAATCCGGCGCCATCCGGCGCGCCAAGGCCGGCGTGCGCCTGCTCGGCCGCGGCGAGATCAAGGCCAAGCTGACCATCGAGGTTCACGGCGCGTCGAAATCCGCCATCGCGGCGGTCGAGAAAGCCGGCGGCACGGTGAAAATCCTGGCGCCGGCGAAAAAGGACGAAGGCGAAGCTGCGTAACATCTGCGTCATCGCCGGCTCACGCCGGCGATCCGGCATGCCGGGACGGTGGATTTTTCGAAAGCCGAGCACCAAATTGATGTCCGGCGTCAGTGGGGCGCGGGAGAAAGCCAAAGATGGTCTCTGCAGCAGAACAACTGGCGGCAAACCTTAATTTCTCGGCGCTCGGCAAGGCCGAAGAACTGAAGAAGCGCATCTGGTTCACGCTGGGCGCGCTGCTGGTCTATCGGCTCGGCACCTACATCCCGCTGCCGGGTATCGACCCCGCCGCGTGGGAGCAGGTGTTCAAGTCGCAGGCCGGCGGCATTCTCGGCATGTTCAACATGTTCGCCGGCGGCGGCATCAACCGCATGGCGATCTTCGCCCTGAACATCATGCCGTATATCTCGGCGTCGATCATCATCCAGCTTCTGACCACCGTCTCGCCGCAGCTCGAGGCCCTCAAGAAAGAGGGCGAAGCCGGTCGCAAGACGCTGAACCAGTACACCCGCTATCTCACCGTGATCCTGGCTGCGTTCCAGTCCTACGGCATCGCCGTCGGCCTGCAGGGCGCCGGCAACGTCGTCAGCGAACCCGGGATGTTCTTCCTGCTGTCCACCGCGATCACATTGACCGGCGGCACCATGTTCCTGATGTGGCTCGGCGAGCAGGTCACCTCGCGCGGCATCGGCAACGGCATTTCGCTGATCATCCTGGCCGGTATCGTCGCGGAGTTGCCGTCGGCGCTGGCCAATATGCTCGAACTCGGCCGCCAGGGCGCGCTGTCCACCGGCCTCATCCTGGTCGTGATCGTGATGGCCGTCGCGGTGATCGCGTTCATCGTGTTCATGGAGCGGGCGCAGCGCCGGCTTCTGATTCAGTATCCGAAGCGCCAGGTCGGCAACAAGATGTTCGAGGGCCAGTCCTCGCATCTGCCGCTCAAGCTCAACACCTCGGGCGTGATTCCGCCGATCTTCGCCTCGTCGCTGCTGCTGCTGCCGACCACGGTCGCGAATTTCAATGCCGGCAAGGGGCCGGAATGGTTTCAGTGGCTCAACACCCAGCTGAGCCACGGCCGTCCGCTGTTCTTGTTTCTCTATCTCGCGCTGATCGTGTTCTTCGCGTTCTTCTATACCGCGATCGTGTTCAATCCGACCGAGACCGCCGACAATCTCAAGAAGCATGGCGGCTTCATTCCGGGCATTCGCCCGGGTGAGCGCACCGCCGAATACATCGACTATGTGCTCTCGCGCATCACGGTGGTTGGCGCGGCGTATCTTGCGATCGTCTGTCTGATCCCGGAAATTCTGATTTCCTACGCCTCGGTGCCGTTCTACTTCGGCGGCACGTCGCTGCTGATCGTCGTCAGCGTCACCATGGATACGGTGGCGCAGGTGCAGGGCTATCTGCTCGCCCATCAGTATGAAGGGTTGATCAGGAAGTCGAAGCTGAGGGGCCGCCGTCGATAACGCAGGCAGGCGAGGGGGCGAATACGCATGAGATTGATTCTTCTCGGGCCGCCGGGGGCGGGCAAGGGAACGCAGGCGCAACGGCTGGTTCAACGCTACGGTATCGTCCAGCTGTCGACGGGCGAGATGCTGCGCGCCGCGGTGGCAGCCGGGACTCCGGTTGGCCTCAAGGCCAAGGACATCATGGCCAGCGGCGCGCTGGTGCCTGACGACATCGTCATCGGCATCATTTCCGATCGTCTCGATCAGCCGGATGCGCGCAAGGGCTTTATTCTCGACGGCTTTCCGCGCACCGTTCCGCAGGCGCAGGCGCTGGACGATCTGTTGAAGAAAAAGCACATCAAGCTCGATGCCGTGGTGGAGCTGCGCGTCAACGAGAGCGCGCTGCTGCAGCGGGTGGAGACCCGGGTGGCCGAGATGCGGGCGCGCGGCGAGGAAGTCCGTATCGACGATACCCCGGAAGTGCTGGCGAAGCGGCTGGCCAGCTATCGTGCGCTGACCGAGCCGCTGATTCACTATTATTCGGAGCGGCGCAAGCTGCTGACGGTCGATGGCATGATGACCATCGAACACGTCACCCGGCAGATCAACCGCATCCTCGCCGCGATCGGGGCGGTGGAGGCGAAACAGGCCAAAAAGGCGGCGGGCAAGGCCGCGGCGGCCAAGCCGCAGGCGGCCAGGAAGGCCGCTCCGAAGCCCCACGCAGGGCGGTCAGGACTGCCAAAAAGGCCGCCAAAGCCGCCGGAAAGGCCGGGAAACCGGCCTCGAAGGGCGCAAGAAAGCTGGCTCCCAAGGCCCGGCCAGCTTCGAAGGCCAGGACGAGCAAATCGCCCAAAAAATCGGCTAAAAAGGTCACGAAAAAGCGAGCTAAGGCCTAGAGACGGTTGACGAAACGAGTTGGAATCCTTTAATAACCCTGTATCCAGTCGGATAGTTTTCCAACGATGCCGGGCCCCGAGATAATCCAGGGGACGGGCGTCGTGTTCGCGTTTGCGGATACAAGCCCGACATAACGAAAGAATGCCGGTCCTTAACGTGCCGGCGACAGGAGAGAAGTCTGTGGCCCGTATTGCCGGCGTGAATATCCCGACCAACAAGCGCGTCCTGATTGCGCTTCAATACATCCATGGCATCGGCCAGAAGAATGCCGCCGAAATCATGGAGAAGGTCAAGATTCCCGGTGAGCGCCGGGTGTCGCAACTGAGCGATCAGGAAGTGCTGCAGATCCGTGAAGTGATCGATCGCGACTATATGGTCGAAGGCGACCTGCGTCGCGAGACCGGCATGAACATCAAGCGTCTGATGGACCTCGGCTGCTATCGCGGCCTGCGCCATCGCCGCGGATTGCCGGTGCGCGGCCAGCGCACCCACACCAACGCGCGCACGCGCAAGGGGCCGGCCAAGTCGATCGCCGGCAAGAAGAAGTAAATTCGCGAATAGCGAATAGCGAATGGCGAGTAGGGGTTGAGCCTTACTATTCGCTATTCGCCAATCACTACTCGCTATTCAGGTGTAGCCGCTGGCATTACGGCGGCGTTGAGATCTTAGGAAAGGTTTTGGAATGGGCAAGGAAGCCACCCGCATACGCCGCCGCGAGCGCAAGAACATCGCGTCCGGCGTCGCGCATGTGAATTCGTCGTTCAACAACACGACCATCACCATCACCGACGCGCAGGGCAACACCATTGCCTGGTCGTCGGCCGGCACGATGGGTTTCAAGGGCTCGCGCAAGTCGACCCCCTATGCCGCGCAGGTCGCGGCCGAAGACGTCTCCAAGAAGGCGCAGGAACACGGCATGCGCACGCTGGAGGTTGAAGTTGCCGGCCCCGGTTCGGGCCGCGAATCGGCGCTTCGCGCGCTGCAGGCTGCGGGCTTCACCGTCACCTCGATCCGCGACGTGACCACGATCCCGCACAATGGCTGCCGGCCGCGCAAGCGCCGGCGGGTCTGAGTTTTCCACCGCGGGCGGCTGTCTGCCCGCGATGGCTTTAAATGTTTATGACGCGGGCTGATCCGCGATCTCCAACGCCAGTGGTTTTGATGGCAATTTAACTGGCAGGTATGGGTGACACAGTGACGATCCAGAAAAATTGGCAAGAACTTATCCGACCGAACAAGCTCCAGGTAACCCCGGGCAGCGACCCCAATCGTTTTGCGACTTTGGTCGCCGAGCCGCTCGAGCGCGGCTTCGGCCAGACGCTGGGCAACGCGCTGCGCCGCATCCTGCTGTCCTCGCTGCAGGGCGCCGCGGTGCAGTCGGTGCATATCGACGGCGTGCTGCACGAATTCTCCTCGATCGCGGGCGTGCGCGAGGACGTCACCGACATCGTGCTCAACATCAAGGACATCTCGATCAAGATGCAGGGCGAAGGCCCCAAGCGCATGGTCGTGAAGAAGCAGGGACCGGGCGCCGTCACCGCCGGCGACATCCAGACCGTCGGCGATGTCGTGGTGCTCAATCCGGACCTGCAGATCTGCACCCTCGACGAGGGCGCCGAGATCCGCATGGAATTCACCGTCGCCGCCGGCAAGGGCTACGTCGCCGCCGAGCGCAACCGTCCCGAGGATGCGCCGATCGGCCTGATCCCGGTGGACAGCCTGTTCTCGCCGGTGCGCAAGGTGTCCTACAAGGTCGAGAACACCCGCGAGGGCCAGATCCTCGACTACGACAAGCTCACCATGACCATCGAGACCAACGGCGCGATCTCGCCGGATGACGCGGTGGCCTATGCCGCGCGCATCCTGCAGGACCAGCTCAACGTGTTCGTGAACTTCGAAGAGCCGCGCAAGGAAGTCGGCGCGGAGGTCATTCCCGATCTCGCCTTCAACCCGGCGTTCCTCAAGAAGGTCGACGAACTGGAATTGTCGGTGCGTTCGGCGAACTGCCTGAAGAACGACAACATCGTCTACATCGGCGATCTGGTGCAGAAGTCGGAAGCGGAAATGCTGCGCACCCCGAACTTCGGCCGCAAGTCGCTGAACGAGATCAAGGAAGTGCTGGCCCAGATGGGTCTGCACCTCGGCATGGAAGTGCCGGGCTGGCCGCCGGAGAATATCGACGAACTGGCCAAGCGCTTCGAGGATCACTACTGAGCGCGAATTGTCATTCGCGATGGCGACGTTTCGCCCTTGCGCGAACTCGCCATCCAGGGCGAACGCAGGCAGCCCACCTGAGCAACGTGTCCGACGAGCCGTCGCGACAGAATAAGGATTGAGGAATAAAACATGCGTCACGGCAAGGTTCATCGGAAGCTCAACCGCACCGCCGAGCACCGCAAGGCGATGTTCGCCAATATGTGCGCGGCGCTGATCAAGCACGAGCAGATCGTCACCACGCTGCCGAAGGCCAAGGAATTGCGCCCGATCGTCGAAAAGCTGGTGACGCTCGGCAAGAAGGGCGGCCTTGCGATGCGCCGCCAGGCGATCAGCGAGATGCGCGATCTCGATCAGGTGCGCAAGCTGTTCGACACGCTGGCGACCCGCTACAAGGACCGCCAGGGCGGCTACACCCGCATCATCAAGGCCGGCTTCCGCTACGGCGACAACGCGCCGATGGCGGTGATCGAATTCGTCGACCGCGACGTCGATGCCAAGGGCCTGGATTCGGGTCCGGATCAGTCGAAGCCTGCGGAAGCGGCGTAAATCGATCTGAATTTGGTTTTGAAAAGCGGCGCCTTGAGCGCCGCTTTTTTGTCGCAAGACACTGAACCAGTACACGCGCTATCTCACGGTGATCCTGGCGGCGTTCCAGTCCTACGGCATCGCCGTCGGCCTGCAGGGCGCCGGCAACGTCGTCAGCGAACCCGGGATGTTCTTCCTGCTGTCGACTGCGATCACTTGACCGGCGGCACCATGTTCCTGATGTGGCTCGGCGAGCAGATCACCTCGCGCGGCATCGGCAACGGCATTTCGCTGATCATCCTGGCGGGTATCGTCGCGGAGTTGCCGTCGGCGCTGGCCAATATGCTCGAACTCGGCCGCCAGGGTGCGCTGTCCACCGGCCTGATCCTGGTGGTGATCGTGATGGCCGTAGCGGTGATCGCGTTCATCGTGTTCATGGAGCGGGCGCAGCGCCGGCTTCTGATCCAGTATCCGAAGCGCCAGGTCGGCAACAAGATGTTCGAGGGCCAGTCCTCGCATCTGCCGCTCAAGCTCAACACCTCGGGCGTGATTCCGCCGATCTTCGCCTCGTCGCTGCTGCTGCTGCCGACCACGGTCGCGAATTTCAACGCCGGCAAGGGGCCGGAATGGTTTCAGTGGCTCAACACCCAGTTGAGCCACGGCCGTCCGCTGTTCCTGTTTCTCTATCTCGCGCTGATCGTGTTCTTCGCGTTCTTCTATACCGCGATCGTGTTCAATCCGACCGAGACCGCCGACAATCTCAAGAAGCATGGCGGCTTCATTCCGGGCATTCGACCGGGTGAGCGGACCGCGGAATACATCGACTATGTGCTGTCGCGCGTTACGGTGCTTGGCGCGGCGTATCTTGCGATCGTTTGTCTGATCCCGGAAATTCTGATTTCCTACGCCTCGGTGCCGTTCTACTTCGGCGGCACGTCGCTGCTGATCGTCGTCAGCGTCACCATGGATACAGTGGCGCAGGTGCAGGGCTATCTGCTCGCCCATCAGTATGAAGGGTTGATCAGAAAGTCGAAACTGAGGGGCCGCCGTCGATAACGCAGGCAGACGAGGGGGCGAATACGCATGAGATTGATTCTTCTCGGGCCGCCGGGGGCGGGCAAGGGAACGCAGGCGCAACGGCTGGTTCAACGCTACGGTATCGTCCAGCTGTCGACGGGCGAAATGCTACGCGCCGCGGTGGCAGCCGGGTCACCGGTTGGCCTCAAGGCCAAGGACATCATGGCCAGCGGCGCGCTGGTGCCTGACGACATCGTCATCGGGATCATTTCCGATCGTCTCGATCAACCGGATGCGCGCAAGGGCTTTATTCTAGACGGCTTTCCGCGCACCGTTCCGCAGGCGCAGGCGCTGGACGATCTGTTGAAGAGAAAGCACATCAAGCTCGATGCCGTGGTCGAGTTGCGCGTCAACGAGAGCGCGCTGCTGCAGCGGGTGGAGACCCGGGTCGCGGAGATGCGGGCGCGCGGCGAAGAAGTCCGTATCGACGATACCCCGGAAGTTCTGGCGAAGCGGCTGGCTAGCTACCGTGCGCTGACCGAGCCGCTGATTCACTATTATTCGGAGCGGCGCAAGCTGCTGACGGTCGATGGCATGATGACCATCGAACACGTCACGCGGCAGATCAACCGCATCCTCGCCGCGATCGGGGCGGTGGAAGCGAAACAGGCCAAAAAGGCGGCGGGCAAGGCCGCGGCGGCCAAGCCGCAGGCAGCCAGGAAGGCTGCTCCGAAGCCCCCACGCAGCGCGGTCAGGACTGCCAAAAAGGCCTCCAAAGCCGCCGGAAAGGCCGGGAAACCGGCCTCGCAGGGGCGCAAGAAAGCTGGCGCCCAAGGCCCGGCCAGCCTCGAAGGCCAGGACGAGCAAATCGCCCAAAAAATCGGCTAAAAAGGTCACGAAAAAGCGAGCTAAGGCCTAGAGACGGTTGACGAAACGAGTTGGAATCCTTTAATAACCCTGTATCCAGTCGGATAGTTTTCCAACGATGCCGGGCCCCGAGACAATCCAGGGGACGGGCGTCGTGTTCGCGTTTGCGGATACAAGCCCGACATAACGAAAGAATGCCGGTCCTTAACGTGCCGGCGACAGGAGAGAAGTCTGTGGCCCGTATTGCCGGCGTGAATATCCCGACCAACAAGCGCGTCCTGATTGCGCTTCAATACATCCATGGCATCGGCCAGAGGAATGCCGCCGAAATCATGGAGAAGGTCAAGATTCCCGGTGACCGCCGGGTGTCGCAACTGAGCGATCAGGAAGTGCTGCAGATTCGTGAAGTGATCGATCGCGACTATATGGTCGAAGGCGACCTTCGTCGCGAGACCGGCATGAACATCAAGCGTCTGATGGACCTCGGCTGCTATCGCGGCCTGCGCCATCGCCGCGGATTGCCGGTGCGCGGTCAACGCACCCACACCAATGCGCGCACGCGCAAGGGGCCGGCCAAGTCGATCGCCGGCAAGAAGAAGTAAATTCAGGGCGAATAGTGCAATAGGGAGTGGCGAGTAGGGGTTGAGCCTTACTATTCGCTACTCGCCATTCGCTACTCGCTATTTCAGGTGTAGCCGCTGGCATTACGGCGGCGTTGAGATCTTAGGAAAGGTTTTGGAATGGGCAAGGAAGCCACCCGCATACGCCGCCGCGAGCGCAAGAACATCGCGTCCGGCGTCGCGCATGTGAATTCGTCGTTCAACAACACGACCATCACCATCACCGACGCGCAGGGCAACACCATTGCCTGGTCGTCGGCCGGCACGATGGGTTTCAAGGGCTCGCGCAAGTCGACCCCCTATGCCGCGCAGGTCGCGGCCGAAGACGTCTCCAAGAAGGCGCAGGAACACGGCATGCGCACGCTGGAGGTTGAAGTTGCCGGCCCCGGTTCGGGCCGCGAATTGGCGCTTCGCGCGCTGCAGGCTGCGGGCTTCACCGTCACCTCGATCCGCGACGTGACCACGATCCCGCACAATGGCTGCCGGCCGCGCAAGCGCCGTCGGGTCTGAGTTTTCCACCGTGGGCGGATGTCTGCCTGCGATGGCTTTAAATGTTTATGACGCGGGCTGATCCGCGATCTCCAACGCCAGTGGTTTTGATGGCAATTCAACTGGCAGGTATGGGTGACACAGTGACGATCCAGAAAAATTGGCAAGAACTTATCCGACCGAACAAGCTCCAGGTAACCCCGGGCAGCGACCCCAATCGTTTTGCGACTTTGGTCGCCGAGCCGCTCGAGCGCGGCTTCGGCCAGACGCTGGGCAACGCGCTGCGCCGCATTCTGCTGTCCTCGCTGCAGGGCGCCGCGGTGCAGTCGGTGCATATCGACGGCGTGCTGCACGAATTCTCCTCGATTGCAGGCGTCCGCGAGGACGTCACCGACATCGTGCTCAACATCAAGGACATCTCGATCAAGATGCAGGGCGAAGGCCCTAAGCGCATGGTCGTGAAGAAGCAGGGACCGGGCGCGGTCACCGCCGGCGACATCCAGACCGTCGGCGATGTCGTGGTGCTCAATCCGGACCTGCAGATTTGCACCCTCGACGAGGGCGCCGAGATCCGCATGGAATTCACCGTCGCCGCCGGCAAGGGCTACGTCGCCGCCGAGCGCAACCGTCCCGAGGATGCGCCGATCGGCCTGATCCCGGTGGACAGCCTGTTCTCGCCGGTGCGCAAGGTGTCCTACAAGGTCGAGAACACCCGCGAGGGCCAGATCCTCGACTACGACAAGCTCACCATGACCATCGAGACCAACGGCGCGATCTCGCCGGATGACGCGGTGGCCTATGCCGCGCGCATCCTGCAGGATCAGCTCAACGTGTTCGTGAACTTCGAAGAGCCGCGCAAGGAAGTCGTCTCCGAGGTCATTCCGGATCTCGCGTTCAACCCGGCGTTCCTCAAGAAGGTCGACGAGCTGGAATTGTCGGTTCGTTCGGCGAACTGCCTGAAGAACGACAACATCGTCTACATCGGCGATCTCGTGCAGAAGTCGGAAGCCGAAATGCTGCGCACCCCGAACTTCGGCCGCAAGTCGCTGAACGAGATCAAGGAAGTGCTGGCCCAGATGGGTCTGCATCTCGGCATGGAAGTGCCGGGCTGGCCGCCGGAGAATATCGACGAACTGGCCAAGCGCTTCGAGGATCATTACTGATCGCGAATAGTCATTCCGAATGGATAACTGTTCGCCCTTGCGCTACTCGCCATCCAAGGGCGAACGCAGGCAGCCCACCTGAGCAATGTGTCCGACGAGCCGTCGCGACAGAATATGGTTTGAGGAATAAGACATGCGTCACGGCAAGGTTCATCGGAAGCTCAACCGCACCGCCGAGCACCGCAAGGCGATGTTCGCCAATATGTGCGCGGCGCTGATCAAGCACGAGCAGATCGTCACCACGCTGCCGAAGGCCAAGGAATTGCGCCCGATCGTGGAGAAGCTGGTGACGCTCGGCAAGAAGGGCGGCCTTGCGATGCGCCGCCAGGCCATCAGCGAGATGCGCGATCTCGATCAGGTGCGCAAGCTGTTCGACACGCTGGCGACCCGCTACAAGGACCGCCAGGGCGGCTACACCCGCATCATCAAGGCCGGCTTCCGCTACGGCGACAACGCGCCGATGGCGGTGATCGAATTCGTCGACCGCGACGTCGATGCCAAGGGCCTGGATTCCGGTCCGGAGCAGTCGAAGCCTGCGGAAGCGGCGTAAATCGATCTGAATTTGGTTTTGGAAAGCGGCGCCCGGTGCGCCGCTTTTTTATTGGGCAGCTGCCGCGCGTGGCCTGCGATTGCGATCTGGGCGAGCCGCACCCGATATCCTCCAGATAACGCTGGAGATGTCACATGAAAATCGATCTTTCGGGAAAGACGGCGCTGGTCACGGGATCCACGTCCGGAATCGGGCACGCGATCGCCAAGGGGCTGGCATCGGCGGGCGCAAGCGTGGTCGTCAATGGCCGGACCCAGGCCAAGGTCGATGCCGCGGTTGCCGCGCTTGCCAAGGCTGTGCCCGATAGCAAGGTGCGCGGCATCGCCGCGGATGTCTCGACGGCGGCGGGATGCAAGGCGCTGGTCGCGGCGCTGCCGGACGTGGACATCCTCATCAACAATGCCGGCATCTTCGAGCCCAGGGGATTTTTCGACATTCCCGACGCGGACTGGGCGCGCTTTTTCGAGGTCAATGTGATGTCCGGCGTGCGGCTGTCGCGCGCTTATCTGAAAGGAATGCTGAAGCGCAACTGGGGCCGCATCGTTTTCATCTCGTCGGAATCGGCGCTCAATATCCCGAAGGAGATGATCCACTACGGCGTCACCAAGACCGCGCAGCTTGCGCTGTCCCGCGGGCTGGCCGAGATGACCCGCGGCACCGCCGTGACCGTCAATTCGGTGCTGCCGGGACCGACGATGTCCGAAGGCGTCGAGACCTTCGTGAAGGATCTGGCGAAGCAAAACGGCCAGTCGGTGGAGGAGGCCGCCTCGCAATTCGTCAAGAAGTTTCGCCCGACCTCGCTGCTGCAGCGCTTTGCCAGCGTCGAGGAGATCGCCAATATGGTGGTCTATGTCAGCTCGAAGGAAGCCTCGGCGACCAATGGCGCAGCGCTGCGCGCCGAGGGCGGTATCGTCCAGACCATTGCGTAAGAGAGATTTCGTAGGGTGGGCAAAGCGAAGCGTGCCCACCATTCAAGATGCGATTCGTTAGATGGTGGGCACGGCGCAAGAGCGCCTTTGCCCACCCTACGGCTGCTACCAGCCCTCCAGCACGATCTTGCCGCGCGACTTGCCGGACTCGATCAGCGCGTGCGCGCGCTTGAGGTTGGCGGCGTTGATCGCGCCAAAGGTCTGATCGAGGGTGGTGCGCAGCACGCCCTTGTCGATCAGGTCGGCGACATCGTTCAACAGATGATGCTGCGCGATCATGTCCGCGGTCTGGAAGGATGATCGGGTGAACATCGACTCCCAATGGATCGAGACCGCCTTGCCCTTGAACACGGCGACGTTGAATTCCGGAGGATCGTCGATCAGTCCGAATTTGCCTTGCGGCGCGATGAGGTCCGCCAGCGCCTTGTAGTGCTGGTCGGTGTCGGTAAGGCCAGCGATCAGCGCGACCGGCGGAAATTTCAGCTTCTCGATCTGCTCCTTCATCGGCCTGGCATGGTCGATCACCGCGTGGGCGCCGAGATCGAGGCACCATTTTTGCGATTCCGGCCGGGATGCCGTGGCAACGACAGTCAGGCCGGTCAGCCGCCGCGCGAGCTGGATCAGGATCGATCCGACGCCACCGGCGCCGCCGATGATCAGCAGCGTGCGCGGATCGACGCTCTTGCCGGGGATCACGCCGAGGCGATCGAACAGCAATTCCCAGGCGGTGATCGAGGTCAGCGGAAGTGCCGCGGCTTGCGTGAACGACAGCGTCTTCGGCTTGTGGCCGACGATGCGCTCGTCGACCAGATGAAATTCCGAATTGGTGCCCTGGCGCTGGATCGAGCCGGCGTAGAACACCTCATCGCCCGGTTTGAACAGAGTGACATCCGGCCCGATGGCGTCGACCACGCCGGCTGCGTCGTAGCCGAGAATTTTGGTTTCGCCTTCCGGCGGCGCGGCGCGCTTGCGCACCTTGGTATCGACCGGGTTCACCGACACCGCTTTGACCGCGACGCGGAGTTCGCGCGCTCGCGGTTCCGGCTTCGCGGCATCGAAATCGACCAGCGATTCCGCGTCCTCGATGGGGAGGGATTTCTTGTAACCGACGGCCTTCATCCGGCGTTTCTCCTTCTGCGCAGCGGCCACCCGCCGCCGAACACTATTACGTGCTGTTTCACGGCGGAATTGCAAGGTTTTGAGGGCACTATCACTTCTATTCGCGCGGCGAAAAGCCTATATTCAGCTCGGTCAAATTTCGGGATTCCACCCATGATCTTTCTCCGCCTTTTCACGGCAATCGTCGTCATGATGGCCGCGACGGTCGCCGCGCCGGCGCAGGACCGCCGCGTTCCGGCATCGCCTGCCGATGTAAAATTGTCCTACGCGCCGATCGTGCAGCGCGTTCAGCCGGCGGTGGTCAACGTCTACGCCGCAAAAACGGTGCAAAACCGCAATCCGCTGCTCGACGATCCGATTTTCCGCCGCTTCTTCGGCGTGCCCGGCCAGCAGCCGGAGCAGATGCTGCGCTCGCTCGGCTCCGGGGTGATGGTCGATCCGTCCGGTCTGGTCGTGACCAACAACCACGTCATCGAAGGCGCCGACCAGGTCAAGGTATCGCTCTCCGACAAGCGCGAATTCGAGGCCGAGATCGTGCTGAAGGACAGCCGCACCGATCTCGCGGTGCTGCGCCTGAAAGAGGCAAAAGAGAAATTCCCGACGCTGGATTTTGCCAATTCCGACGAACTGCTGGTCGGCGATATCGTGCTCGCGATCGGCAATCCGTTCGGCGTAGGCCAGACGGTGACGCAGGGCATCATCTCGGCGCTGGCGCGCACGCAGGTAGGCATCACCGACTACCAGTTCTTCATCCAGACCGACGCCGCGATCAATCCGGGCAATTCCGGCGGTGCGCTGGTCGACATGACCGGCCGGCTGGCCGGCGTCAACACCGCGATCTTCTCGCGCTCGGGCGGCTCGCAGGGCATCGGCTTTGCTATCCCCGCCAACATGGTGCGCGTCGTCGTGGCGTCTGCCAAGAGCGGCGGCAAGGCGGTGAAGCGGCCCTGGCTCGGCGCGCGGCTGCAGGCGGTGACGCCGGAGATCGCCGAGACGCTCGGTCTGCGCCTGCCGACCGGCGCGCTGGTCTGCCAATGTCGCCGCCAGCAGTCCCGCCGCGCGCGCGGGCCTGAAACTGTCCGACCTGATCGTGGCGATCGACGGCCAGACCGTCGACGATCCCAACGCCTTCGATTATCGGTTCGCGACGCGTCCGATCGGCGGGTCGGCGCAGATCGACGTGCAGCGCGGCGGCAAGACGGTGAAACTGACCATCCCGCTTGAAACCGCGCCCGATACCGGCCGCGACGAGATCGTGATCAAATCGCGTTCGCCGTTCCAGGGCGCCAAGGTCGCCAACATTTCACCGGCGGTCGCCGAGGAATTGCGCCTCGACGCGAATACCGAAGGCGTCGTGGTGACCGATCTTGCCGCCGACGCCACCGCGGCAAGCGTTGGATTTCAGAAGGGCGACATCATCCTCGCCGTCAACAATCAGAAAATCGCAAAAACCAGCGATCTCGAGAAGGCCACGCGTGAATCCGCCCGGCTCTGGCGCATCGTCGTGGTGCGCGGCGGCCAGCAGATCAACGTCACCTTAGGCGGATGAGCCCGAAACGCCCACGCCAAGCGGCAAACCTGTTCGCGGCCGCCGGACTGGAGAACGATGCGCCGCATCCGCTGCCGGACCGGCTGCGTCCGCGCGCGCTGTCCGACGTCGTCGGCCAGGATCACATTCTTGGGCCGGACGGCGCGCTGACGCGCATGCTGGCGACGCGCACGCTGGGCTCGCTGATCTTCTGGGGACCGCCCGGCACCGGCAAAGACCACCGTGGCGCGGCTGCTGGCGGATGCCACCGAACTGCATTTCGAGCAGATTTCCGCGGTGTTTTCCGGCGTCGCTGACCTGAAGAAAGTGTTCGACGCTGCGCGCGCGCGCCGCGAGATGGGCAAGGGCACCTTGCTGTTCGTCGACGAGGTGCATCGCTTC
>CAVPZO010000048.1:0-35841 GCA_963710045.1 uncultured Alphaproteobacteria bacterium
AATCGCGCGCAACAGGATTCGTTTCTGCCGGTGATGGAAGACGGCACCGTGGTGCTGGTCGGCGCCACCACGGAAAATCCGTCGTTCGAACTCAACGCCGCTCTGCTGTCGCGGGCGCGGGTGCTGGTGTTTCACTCGCTTGATGCGGCTGCGATCGAAAAACTGTTCGCGCATGCGGAGAAGATCGAAGGCAAGAAACTGCCGCTCGACGATGAGGCGCGCGCCGTGCTGGTGCGGATGGCCGATGGCGACGGCCGCGCCGCGCTGACGCTGGCCGAAGAAGTCTGGCGCGCCGCCCGTGAGAACGAAACCTTTAACGCCGGGCAGCTGCAGGACATCCTGCAGCGTCGCGCGCCGATCTACGACAAGTCAGCGGATGGTCATTACAATCTGATCTCAGCGCTGCATAAATCGGTGCGCGGCTCCGATCCGGATGCTGCGCTGTATTATCTGGCGCGGATGATGGACGCCGGCGAGGATCCGCTGTTTCTGGCGCGGCGCGTGATCCGCATGGCGGTGGAGGACATTGGGCTGGCCGATCCGCAGGCGCTGGTGATCTGCAATGCCGCCAAGGACGCCTATGATTTCTTGGGGTCGCCCAGGGGGAACTCGCCATCGCGCAGGCGGTGATCTATCTCGCCACCGCGCCGAAATCCAATGCCGCCTACAAGGCATTCGGCGCCGCGATGCGGACGGCGAAGGAGGGCGGCTCGCTGCTACCGCCAAAACACATCCTGAATTCGCCGACCAAGCTGATGAAGTCGGAAGGCTACGGCAGCGGCTATGAATACGATCACGACGCGCCGGAAGCCTTTTCCGGACAGGACTACTTCCCGGAAGCCCTGGGCCGCCAGACCTTCTACGATCCACCCGACCGCGGGTTCGAACGCGAGATTCGCAAGCGGCTGGACTACTGGGCCAAGCTGAGAAGGGAACAGAAGGGCCGGAGCGAATGAACGGCCTGGGTAAAATGGCCCGAATGCTCGTGGCATTGGCATCACTGACTGGGGCTGGCGCCGCGGTCGCTCAAACGGTTGAGGTCGCGCCGGGAGTGCAGGTCACGAAGAAGACTTATCAAGCTCCGATCAACGAGCAACCGTTCTTCGGTTTCGCGGAAAAAACCGCCGAACAGCGCGCGCTTGACGATAAATTCATCAGCGAAGTGGTTCAGGCTACGGGTTCGCGGGAGAAAGGCTTCGATGTAGCGATGCAGCGCGGCTGGACACTCGTGGGCAAGGGAAATTTCGTGGACGCCGCCAAGCGCTTCAATCAGGCCTATCTCCTGTCACCGGAGCCAAGCGCGATCTATCACGGTTTCGCAGTGATCGCGCAGGCGAGGTTCAATGATACCGACTACGCCGATGAACTATTCAAGATTGCGCGGACGCGGCCGCGGCCGTTGAAGGCGCTCAATGCGGATTATGGGCGCGCGCTATTGATTGCGAAGCGACCAAAGGAAGCGCAAGGCATTCTGGAGCAGGCCACGGTCGACGCGCCGGATTTCGCCGACGCCTGGTCGAATCTTGCTTTCGCGCGCTTTCAGAATGGCGACCGAAGGGCCGCCTGCGCCGCGGTGGCGGAAGCAGCCAAACTCAAGCCGTCGGCAAACGTTGTTAAGGACATGAATGTTCTGAGCCGGCAGGCGCAATGCGAGTGATTGATTTCGAATCCCGATCGGAGCTTCCATGAGCCGTCGCGTCAAAAGGCCCCTCGCAAAACGTGCAACGGGCGACCGACCGAAGGGCGCGCGTCCGTATCGGGGTTCGCAATCCGAACGGCCGCAAGGTCACCGTCCCGGTGGCAAGCCGCCTGCGCGTTTGTCGTCGTCCCCGCCGCGCGCGGCAAAAGCCGCAGCTTTCATCCCAGAACCCGCCAAGGTCGTCGCTGAGCCGCCGCCGCTGCCGACAAAAGTCCAGACCGTCATCGTGACGGCTGATGAAGCCAACATGCGCGTCGATCGTTTTTTGGAAGCGCGGTTTCCCGGTCTTTCATTTTCCCATATCCAGCGCATCGTCCGCAAAGGCGAATTGCGCGTCAACGGCAAGCGCGCCGACAGCAAGGATCGGCTGGAAGAGGGCCAAAGCGTCCGGATTCCGCCGCTAAAACTCGACGCGCCGAAGGCAGCGGCAAGTTTCTCGGAGGCCGCGAAGAAGACGCACGGCGCGCTAAAGGACATGATCCTGTTCGAGGATGACGACGTGATGGTGCTGAACAAGCCGGCGGGTCTTGCGGTGCAGGGCGGCTCGGGCATCACGCGGCATGTCGACCAGATGCTGGAGGTGATGCGCGACGCCAAGGGGCAGCGTCCGCGGTTGGTGCATCGGCTCGACCGCGAGACCTCGGGCTGCCTGCTGGTGGCGAAGACCCGCTTTGCCGCGACGGCGCTGACGGGCTCGTTCCGCCATCGCTCCGCGCGGAAAATCTACTGGGCGCTGGTCGCCGGCGTGCCGAAGCCGAAGCAGGGTCGCATCTCGACCTATCTTGCCAAGGAAGAGAGCGAGGACGATTCGATCATGCGGGTGGCCGCCCATGGCGACGAAGGCGCCAGCCATGCCGTGACCTATTATGCGGTCGTCGAGACCTCCGCGACCAAGCTTGCGTGGGTGTCGCTGAAGCCGGTGACCGGGCGCACGCATCAGCTCCGTGCGCACATGGCCCACATCGACCACGCCATCGTCGGGGACCCTAAATATTTCAACAAGGAAAACTGGCAATTGCCTGGCGGCCTGCAGAACCGGCTGCATCTGCTGGCGCGGCGCATCGTGATTCCGCATCCGCGCGGCGGCTTCATCGATGCCACCGCGCCGCTGCCGCCGCATATGCTGCAATCCTGGAACCTGCTCGGTCTGGAAGCGGACCGGTTCGATCCGATCGAGAACGCGCCTGAAGAGTAATTTACTTGCGGTTTTCGCAGGCTGTCACGACATGCGGCTCATGAGCCGGATATCGATCGTACCATTTTGCGTCTGCGTGGCTTTGCCGCTTGTCGCGGCAAACGCTGCATCGGCGCAAATGCTGCCGCCGGGTGCGTCGCAGTTCAGCCCGCCGCCGCCTGCGCCGTTGCCGCCGCCGAAAATCGAAGTTCCTATAGTGCCGCAGATGGATGCGCCGCCATCGCAGCCGGCCGTCCAGCCGTCGGGACGCGGCTCCTTCAGCGACCGGATCAACAATTGTCTCGATCAAGGCGCCGCATCAGGACTTGGGCCGAACGAGCGCGCGGCCTATTCGCGAAGTTGCGCCAATCAGTGACTGGAGTTTCCCGCGGTACTGAGCTAGGACACGAGCAATGAAAAGGATCACTAGAAAATTTTGTCATTGCGGCTCGCATCTGGGACGCTTTATCTGCGCCGATCCTTATCATACTCTCCGGATCACATGATCCAGATGAGAACAGACCGGAAGCTCCATGCGCGAATTGTTCGATGAAGTTGCCGGCCGTTCGCCGCTCGATCCGGAGGAAGCGGTCCGACGCACCACGCGCGTACCGCGGCGCAAGCGCTTTTACGCCCATGCCGGCGTTGCCGAAACGCCCAAGGGTTTTGGCATTACGCTCGATGGCAAGCCGGTCCGCACGCCGTCGCGGCGGTTGCTGGCCACGCCCAGCCGCGAGATTGCCGAGGCGATCGCCGCCGAATGGAACGCACAGAAGGAGATCATCGATCCCACGACGATGCCGCTGACCCGGCTGGCGAACAGTGTGATCGATGCGGTCGCAAGTCGGGTCGAGGCCGTCGCCGACGACATCGCAAACTATTTTCACTCCGACATGCTGTTCTATCGCGCCGGTCACCCCGACGCCTTGATCGCGTGGGAAGCCGAGCATTGGGATCCGGTGCTGTTCTGGGCCGCGGATACGCTCGGCGCCCATTTCATTCTCACCGAGGGCATCGTGCATGTGCGCCAGCCCGATCAAGCGATCGCTGCCGCGCGCGGGGCGTTGCCGGACGATCCATGGTCGATCGCCGCACTCCATGTGGTGACGACGGTGACGGGCTCCGCGCTGCTGGCGCTGGCGCTGATGCGCGGCGCGCTCGATCAGGACCAGGTCTGGGCGGCCGCCCATGTCGATGAGGACTGGAATATCCAGCAATGGGGCGTCGACGAGGAGGTCGCGGCGCGGCGCCTGGCGCGGTTCCTGGATTTCAGGGCGGCGGCAGATGTGCTGAAGGCGCTGGATTCCCGGCGAAGTTAACAAAGGGTTTAGGACGCTTCGGTAGCGTGCGGCTGAACGAGGCCGCAGCATGCCGATTTCCCTCAATCCGATCTATCCCGTGATTGCCGCCCAGGGTCCGGCGCCCGATGTCGTGCTGCAGCCCGGTACTGTGATCGACGCGCAGGTGCTGAAAATTCTTGCCAACGATCTGGTGCGGATCGCGATCGCCAATCTGTCGATCGAGGTGTTTTCGGAAATCCCGCTTCAGGCCGGCCAGACCCTGCAGCTCGCGGTATCGCAGACGCCCGAAGGCATCAAGCTTGCGGTGGTCGGGCAGGGCGCCAGCAACGCAGGCATCCCGGCATCGGCGGGTGAGGGTGCTGTATCGCCCAATACTGTGTCCCCGGACTTGGCCACCCCTGCCGCGAAGGGAAGCGTCAGCGCGGAAGCGAAGCCCATAGCTGACGTAACGCCGCCGAAAAATCCGCTTACGCCGCTGCAGGCCATCGCGGTATCCGCGGCGGCGCAGACTGCGGCCACGCGGCAGGGAAGCCTCGCGCCATTGTTTGCAAATCTCGGCGCAGTTGCGGTTTCCGATGCGCTTCCGGCAAAACTGCAGCTGGCGGTGGCGCCGTTGCTGGCGTTAAGGCCGAACCTCGATCAGAACCTCACCGGCAACGAGGTTAGGGCCGCTTTCAAAAGCTCCGGACTCTTTCTGGAGTGGTCTCTTGCACTGGGACATGCAATGCCGTCGTCACCGGCCGGCGTGCCCGACCTGAAGGCGGCGCTGATCGTGCTTCGCCAGACGCTGCTGTCGCTCGGCAGTCCAGCCGCGCCGGAACGCGCGGCGCTTGCAGCGGCGGCTGCGCAGCAACCGCAACGGCCTGCACAAATGTCTCCCGGCGCCTCTGCGGCCGGTCCCGCGCCGGAGCCGCGGATCGCAACGTCACCCACACTTGCGCCATCGTTGATATCCGAAATCGACGTGGAGGAAGTTTTCTTGCCGCAGGCACGGCTGCCGGTCGCGGATGATTTTTCGGAATCGAACGGGACCAGCCGCATCTTTTCCGTGCCTCCGCCGCAATCGGGCCCCGGAACGCGCGCCGCAGCGACTGGCGCGACACTGAACCTCTTGCAGGAGGCGCTGCAGGCCATCCCGCAGAAAGCCGGTAACGCGGCAAAGCTCGGCCTCAATGAAGACGCTCCGCTCGATCCACTGCCATCGGCAAATGGATCGCAGAATACGATGCGCAACGATGACGTGGGTACGGCGCGCGCACCGCCGCCGCCGTTTCGCGGCGCCCTGCCGTCGGCGCAGCCTGTTGTGCCGCCGTCACTCGCACCCAATGCGCCGCTGGCGGCAACCGTGCATCATTTGCTCGACGACACCGATGCCGCGATTGCGCGCCAGACCTTGCTTCAAGTGGCATCCTTGCCGGATCGTGCCGACATTGCCAGTCTGCGAACCGACCCTGCCGCGCCACGATGGAATTTCGAGATTCCCTTTGCGACAGCGGCTGGAACGGCCATTGCGCAATTCGAGATTTCGCGCGATGGGACGGGGCGCGAAACCGATGCGGCAAAGCGGGTGTGGCGGGCGCGGTTCTCGCTCGATGTCGAGCCTGCCGGCCCAATTCACGCCCTGATCTCGTTGACGGGAGGCAAGACCTCGGTGCGGATGTGGGCGGAGCGGCCTGCGACCGCCGCCCAGCTGCGCACCGGCGCATCGCAGCTCAGCCAGGCCTTGAGCCGCGCCGAACTGCAACCGGGCGATATCGTGATCCGCGACGGCGCGCCGCTGCAACCGAGCCCGGCGCCGGCCGGACATTTTCTGGATCGCGCGCTATGAGCGTGGAGACAAAGAGCCAGCTCGCGGTCGCGCTGCACTACGACAAATCAGGCGCGCCGCGTGTCGTTGCCAAGGGCAGGGGCAGCATCGGCGAGAAGATCATCGAGGTCGCAAAAGCCCATGACATCCCGATCGAGGAGAACGAGGTGCTGGCCGGCGCGCTCTCCAATGTCGAACTCGGCGATGAAATCCCGGCCGAACTCTACAAGGCCGTCGCAGAGGTGCTGATTTTCGTGCTGCGGCTGTCGGGACGAATCCGCTAGAATTTCCGCTTGTTGTCGTCATTGTTTCAACACGATGTCGGGCACATCGTTGCGGCGTTCCACAATAAATCGGATGCTGCCTTGATCAATCGTCGTCACGCTCTCGGTCTTCTCGCCGCCGCCGGAATCGCGCCGCGCGCGCTCGCTCACGTCGCGCCGCAGCGCAGTGAAATCCGCGATGATCTCGCAAAACGTTTCACCGACGCGGGCACCGTTGGCACCTTCGTCGGCTACAAGACCGACGACTATCTGATCATCGCCAGCGACAAGGATCGCTCGGGGCAGGCGTTCCTGCCGGCGTCGACGTTCAAGATCCCGAATTCGCTGATCGCGCTGGAGACCGGCGTGGTCGGCGACCCCGACAAGGACGTGTTCAAGTGGGATGGGGTGAAGCGCAGCATCGAAGCATGGAATCAGGATCACAACCTGCGCTCGGCGATCGCCGCTTCCGTGGTGCCGGTGTATCAGGAGATCGCGCGCCGCATCGGCGCCGAGCGCATGCAGAAATACGTCGATCTGTTCGAATACGGCAACCGCAATATCGGCGGCGGCATCGATCAATTCTGGCTGACCGGAGACATGCGCATCGATCCGATCCAGCAAATCGATTTCGTTGACCGGCTGCGCCGTGGCGTACTGCCGGTCTCAAAGCGCAGCCAGGATCTGGTCCGCGACATCCTGCCGGTGACCAACGCCGGCGATGCGACGATCCGCGCCAAGTCGGGCCTGCTCGGCGCTGAACTCGGCAAGCCGTCGCTCGGCTGGCTGGTGGGCTGGGCCGAGAAGGGCAGCGCACAGACGGTGTTTGCCCTCAATATGGACATCCGCGAGCCGCGTCATATCGCCGACCGGATGAAGCTGACCCAGCAATGTCTGACCGATATCGGCGCGATATGATCCGGCATTGCTGAAGGTCCATTCTGGCGCATTGCGCGAGGAGGCTCAAAAGTGATACCGGGAACCGTCCAGCGCGCCATCTGACGGCGCGCACGACGTTCGGTTCGACAAAACAAGACCGGCTCTGCGGGGAAAGCGTCATGGGACTGCTGGTGATGATGCTCGGGCTGGTGCTGTTTCTCGGCGTCCACACGCTGACGACGCAGCGTGAGTTGCGCGCGAGAGTTATCGCGTCGGCAGGCGAGGGTGGTTACAAGATCGGCTATTCGCTGCTGTCGGCCGCCGGCCTTGCGCTGATCACTTACGGATTTGCGCATTATCGCGCCACCGGGTGGATCGACGTCTGGTATCCGCCTGTTGCCCTCAAGCACATCGCGGTGGCGCTGATGCTGCCCGCGGTGATCCTGGTGGTGGCGTCCTACATTCGCGGCCGCATCTACACCGCGCTCAAGCATCCGATGCTGACCGGCGTCAAATTGTGGGCGGCCGCGCATTTGCTCGCCAACGGCGATCTCGGCTCGATCATCCTGTTCGGCTCGTTCCTGGGATGGGCGGTGTTCGACCGCATTTCGCTGAAGCATCGCGGTGATGCCGGCGCGCCGCCGATCCCGGTCGGCGGCCCGGCCAACGACCTGATCGCCGTCGCGGTCGGGGTTATCGCCTATCTCGCGCTCGCCTTCGCGTTTCATCCCGTCGTGATCGGCGTTCCCGTGTTCGGAGTTTAATGATGTCGGTCCAGTCGACCATCAAGCGCAAGACCGCGCCGGACATTCGCGCGCGCAAGGGCGGCGAGCCGATCGTGATGCTGACCTCATATCACGCGCATACCGCGGCGCTGGTCGATCGCTATTGCGACGTCATTCTGGTCGGTGACTCCCTCGGCAATGTGATGCACGGCTTCGAAACCACCGTGCCTGTGACGCTCGACATGATGATCCTGCAGGGCCACGCGGTGATGCGCGGCTCGCAGCACGCGCTCGTCGTGGTGGACATGCCGTTCGGTTCCTATGAGGCGTCGAAGGAGCAGGCGTTTCACGCCGCGGTGCGGATCCTGAAGGAAACCCATTGCGGCGCGGTAAAGCTTGAAGGCGGCGCGCGGATGGCGGAAACCATCGCGTTCTTGTCCGAGCGCGGCGTGCCGGTGATGGGACATATCGGGCTGACGCCGCAGTCGATCAACACGCTCGGCTCGTTTCGCGCGCAGGGCCGCGACGAGGGCACCTGGGAGCCGATCGAGAATGACGCGCGCGCGGTCGCGGATGCCGGCGCGTTTTCGATGGTGATCGAGGCGGTGGCCGAGCCGCTGGCGCGCAAGATCACCGAAACCGTGGCAATTCCCACCATCGGCATCGGCGCCAGCGCGGCCTGCGATGGCCAGGTGCTGGTGTTGGAGGATATGCTGGGCCTGTCGCCGCGCGCGCCGAAATTCGTCCGCCGCTACGGCAACCTGGGCCCAATGATCGAGGCCGCGATCGAGGGCTACGCCACCGACGTGCGCTCGCGCGCGTTCCCGGGGCCGGAGCATGTCTACGGCATGAAGACCAAAGGTTGAGCGGCGGCGGCCCGGCATCGTTAACGCTTTGATCCGGCTCGCTTTGCCTTGCCGCCGCCATATCGTTAAGCTATCGCCGCCGCCATATCGGGATTGGGCATGCGGCACGGCTAAGTGGTCCGGCGCGGCCAATCGGGGACGGGATAGCTTTAAGTGTCTGAATTATTTGATGAAGTCGACGAGGAGGTACGTCGCGAACAGCTCAAGAAGCTGTGGGACAAGTATTCGATCTTTATCATCGCGGGTGCGATTTTGATCATCGCCGCGGTGGGCGGCTGGCGCGGCTACCAGTATCTGGAAGCCAAGAAGGCCGCCGAGGCCGGGGCTGCTTTCGATGCGGCGGCTGAGCTTTCCGAGCAGAACAAGCACGCCGAGGCTGAAGCCGCCTTCACCAAACTCGCTGGCACCGCGCCGTACGGCTATCGCATACTGTCGCGGCTGCGCGCCGCGGCTGAAGTCGCGACCCGCGATCCGCAAGCCGCGGCAAAACTCTACGACGATATCGCCGCCGATCGCAGCGTCGGTGCGCCCGAGCAGGATCTCGCCAGAATCCGCGCGGCTGGCCTGCTGCTGGATTCGACAAGCTACAACAACATGTTGCAGCGTCTGGAGCCTGCCACGGCGCCCGGCGCGACCTATCGCCATAGCGCGCGCGAATTGCTTGCGCTGTCGGCCTGGCGCGCCAACGATGCTGCGGCGACGCGGCAATGGCTGGACATGATCGCCAATGACGGCGCAACGCCGGCAAGCCTGCGCTCGCGCGCCGAAGCGCTGCAGGCTTTGCTGCCGCCGGTTGCCAAGAGTTGAAACGAGAGTTGAAACGAGTTGAGTGAGAAATCGTCCATGCGCCGCTCGCAACGTGTCATTGCCGCCGCCGTCGCCATCGCGCTTTCAAGCGCGCTGGCGGGCTGCACCGGCGGCATGAGCAGCTTCGATCCATCGGACCTGCTCGATTTTCTCGACACCAAGAAGAAGTTGCCGGGCGAGCGCAAACCGGTCTTCCCGCAGGGCGTCCCGGGTCTGGAGCAGGGCGTGCCGAAGGACCTTTATAAGGGCGCGGCGCAGCAACAGGACGTTCCGGCCGCCGCCACGGCTCAACCCGTCGAAGAGCCGAAGTCGAAAAACGCCGCGAAATCGAAAGGCAAAGGCAAGCAGACCGCCAGCACCACGCCCGCGCCTGATGCGGAGGCAGCACCTGAGGAAGAGGGCTCTACCGCCGCGGCGCCGCCGGCCCCCAAACCCGCGAAGATCGTGCGCCGGCGAACCACCGCGCCGCCGCCGGATGCGCCAGCGCCGCAAGCCGCGCAACCCGCGGCTCAGCCGCAACAATCCGCTTCGCCATTCCCGGCGCCGCTGCCGGGCGGCACATTCCAGCGCTGAAATCGCGCTTCCATCTCATTGACATGCGCTTCGTAAAGGGCGCACGGATCGCTAATGTCCTTCACCGTCGCCATCATCGGCCGGCCCAATGTCGGCAAGTCGACGCTGTTCAATCGGCTGGTCGGGCAAAAGCTCGCACTGGTCGATAACGAGCCTGGCGTCACGCGCGACCGGCGCGAAGGGCAGGCACGGCTCGGCGATCTCGAATTCACCATCATCGATACCGCAGGGCTCGATGAGGGCGCGAAGGGATCGCTGACCGCGCGGATGCAGGAGCAGACCGAAGCCGCGATCGGTCTCGCCGACGCGCTGATGTTCGTGATCGATGCGCGCGCCGGCCTTACGCCGAACGATCGTTCGTTCGCCGATTTTGCGCGCCGCGCCAACAAGCCGGTGGTGCTGGTGGCGAACAAGAGCGAAGGCAAGCACGGCGAAGCCGGTGCGATGGAATCCTGGGCGCTGGGCCTCGGCGAGCCGATCCAGATTTCCGCCGAACACGGCGAGGGCCTCAGCGATCTCTACGACGCGCTGCGGGTGCTGATGCCGGAACCTGTAGTTGAGCCGGAAGAATTCGATGATGATGACGTCATCATATCCGACGAGGATCTATCCAAGCGGCCGATTCGCGTAGCCATCGTCGGCCGTCCCAATGCCGGCAAGTCCACGCTGATCAATCATCTGCTCGGCGAGGAGCGGCTGCTGACGTCGGCCGAAGCCGGCACCACGCGGGATTCCATTTCCGTCGAGATCACCTGGCAGGGCCGCGACTTCCGGGTGTTCGATACCGCGGGCTTGAGGCGGCGTTCGCGGATCGAGGCGAAGCTGGAAAAGCTTTCGGTGGCGGACGCGCTGCGCGCCGTGCGCTTCGCCGAAGTCGTGGTGCTGGTGATGGACGCGCAAAACAAGTTCGAGGAACAGGATCTGCGCATCGCCGATCTGATCGAGCGCGAGGGCCGCGCGCTGGTGATCGCGGTCAACAAATGGGATCTGATGGGGCGGCAATCCAAGCTGATTACCGCGCTACGCACTGACGCCGATCATCTGCTGCCGCAGGTCAAGGGTATGCCGATCGTCGCGGTGTCCGGCCTGATGGGCGAGGGCATCGACCGCCTGATGACCGCGATCGAGGAGGCCTACGCGGTGTGGAATCGGCGGGTGCCGACCGCGGCGCTCAATCGCTGGTTCGAACAGGCCGTCGACGCCAATCCGCCGCCGGCGGTTTCGGGCCGGCGGCTGAAACTCAATTACGTTACGCAAACTAAGGCGCGGCCGCCGAGCTTTGTGGTGTTCTGCTCGCGCGCCGATGCGGTGCCGGAATCCTATTTGCGTTATCTCGTCAACAGCCTGCGCGGCTTCTTCGATCTGCCGGGCACGCCGGTGCGGATCACCTTGCGCGAGAAGGCCAACCCGTTCGCCCACAAGCGCAAGCGGCCGTCGTGAGTGCGGAAACGCCGCTCGTAAAGCCGCCGCGCGGCGGCGCGGTGGTCTTCATCTTCATAACCGTCCTGCTCGACATGTTCGCGCTCGGGCTGATCATGCCAGTGTTGCCGAAGCTCGTTGAAAGTTTTGTCGAGAACGACACCGCCAGTGCGGCGCGTATCTTCGGCCTGTTCGGCACCGCATGGGCGCTGATGCAGTTTTTCTTCTCGCCTGTTCTCGGCGGGTTGTCGGACCGGTTCGGCCGGCGTCCGGTGATTTTGTTGTCGAATCTCGGGCTCGCACTCGACTATGTCTTGATGGCGCTGGCGCCGTCGCTGATCTGGCTGTTCGTGGGCAGAGTGATCTCCGGCATCACCTCGGCGAGCGTTTCGACGGCGTTCGCTTATATGGCGGACGTCACGCCTCCGGAGCGGCGCGCGGCGGTGTTCGGCAAGGTCGGCGTTGCGTTCGGCGCGGGATTCATTCTTGGACCGGCGCTCGGCGGGCTGCTCGGCGGCATGGATCCACGGCTGCCGTTCTGGGTAGCGGCAGGCTTGAGCTTTGCCAATACGTTGTACGGCCTGCTGATCCTGCCGGAATCGCTGCCGAAGGAGCGGCGCGCGCCGTTTCGCTGGCGCAGCGCCAATCCCGTCGGTGCATTGAAGCTGCTGCGATCCAACCGGGTGCTTGCGGGCCTCTCGGTGGTGACTTTCATTGGCCAGGTCGCGCATGTGGTGTTGCCGAGCACGTTCGTGCTTTACGCGACCTATCGCTATGGCTGGGACGAGAAGACCGTCGGCCTGACGCTGGCAATGGTCGGCGTTTGCGCGATGGTGGTGCAGGGCGCCGCGATCGGACCGGTCGTCAAGCGTTTTGGCGAACGCCGGGCGTTGCTGTTCGGCCTTTCCTGCGGCGCTGTCGGATTTCTTGTTTTTGGCGCAGCACCAACCGGGCCGCTGTTCTGGCTCGGCATTCCGGTGCTGGCCTTGTGGGGCATTGCCAACGCCGCCACGCAGGGGCTGATGAGCCGGCTTGTTTCGGCGGATCAGCAAGGCGCCCTGCAGGGCGCAACCACCAGCGTGCAGAGCCTGTCGCAGCTGGTCGGTCCGTTTCTGTTTACCCTGACGTTTGCGTATTTCATCGGCGGCAGTGCGCCTTGGATGATGCCGGGCGCGCCGTTCCTGCTGGCATCGGTGTTATTGGTGCTGGCGTTGTTGATCGCAGCGCACGTGCTGGCGGGGATGCGTCAAACCGAGGCCGGGCATTTGCCCTAGTTCAGCGTTCCGCGCCGCGCAGCGTCCGGCGGGCAAGCTGGTCCTTGTATTTTTCCAGCAGCCCGGCCGCGAACTCCGTCACTTCCTTGCGAACAGCTTCCGCCTCTTCATCGGAAATTGGATGCTTCAAAGTAAACGCGCGCATCACGCGATTGACGACGACTTGCATGAAGAACTCCGGGTTTTAACCGAAACTCTCATGGATGCGGAAAGTTCCGCCGTGGGTAGCGCGGCGCGCAATACATTCAGCGTTTTTTTTGCGGCAAGGAATACCGGCCGGACGTTCGGCGCCCGGCCAGCGGCAAAATTCTATTTCTTGACGAGCGCGCAATCACTCTGTGCGATCGGCTTGGCAGCGTCCTCTGGCGAAATTGTTGCAATCAGCTTGTAATAGTCCCATGGATATTTGGATTCTTCCGGCTTCTTGACCTCGAACAGATAGGCCGGAATAATTCTGCGGCCGTCTTCGCGCAGTGGGCCCTTGCCGAACAGCGGATCGTCGGTTTGGGTTGCTTTCATCACCGACACCACCTTTTTGCCATCGTGTGGATTGCCGCCCATGATTTCCAACACCCTGAGATAATGCCGAACCGCCGCGTAATTGCCGGCAACCGTCATCGACGGCATCATGCCCTTGGGCAACTCCTTGGCGAAGCGTTTCGACCATTGGCGCGTCTGATCGTTCATGTCCCAATAGAAGGATTCGGTGAAAGACAAGCCTTGCGCGGTCTTCAAGCCCAGCGAATGCACATCGGTAATGAACAGCAACAGCGCCGCGAGCTTCTGCCCGCCGGCTACGATGCCGAATTCGGCGGCCTGCTTGATCGCGTTGGTGGTGTCGCCGCCCGCATTGGCAAGGCCGACGACCTTGGCTTTCGAGGCTTGCGCCTGCAATAGGAACGACGAGAAGTCCGATGAATTGATCGGATGCTTCACGCCGCCGAGCACCTTGCCGCCATTGGCGGTGACCACCGCGGCGGTGTCGCGTTCCAGCGCGTGGCCGAACGCGTAGTCCGAGGTGAGAAAGAACCAGCTGTCGCCGCCGGCCTTGGTCAGCGCTTTGCCGGTACCGTTGGCGAGCATGTAGGTGTCGTAAGTAAAGGAGACCGTGTTCGGGGAACAGGATTTGCCGGTCAGATCGGCGGTAGCCGCGCCGGAGTTAAGCAAGACGATGTTTTTTTCACGTACCACCTGGCTGACAGCCAGCGCTACGCCGGAGTTCGGGGTATCGGTGATCGCGTCGACTTTCTCGACGTCGATCCATTGCCGCGCGATGTTGACACCAACGTCAGGCTTGTTCTGATGGTCGCCGCTCAGCACTTCGATCTTCCAGCCCTTATCGAGAAGGCCGGAATCCTGCACTGCCATCTTGACGGCGACTACCGAATTGGGGCCGCCGATATCGGCGTATAAACTCGTCATGTCGTTGAGCACGCCGATCTTGACGTTCTTGTCCTGGGCGAATGCGGGCGCGGCGAATCCGAGACTTGCAAGCGCGGTAATCACGGCGCGCCGCCAAACTGATATCCTCATGGAGCTCTCTGTGTGTTTACGTCAGGTTAGCCGTCTTCCGGCCTTTCCCTGCACTCGTTGCAAAACGATGATCGGATTCGCACGCCTATTTCAGCGCGTCCGATGTCAGCTTGAACTTCTGGATGCGCTTGGCGGTATCGACCTCGGCGGTGTAGACGTTGCCTTTCGCATCGATGGCCATGGCGTGGATCCAGTGGAACTGGCCGGCGTTGCGTCCGCTGCGGCCGAAGCTGCCGACCACGCTGCCGTCGTCGCGCTTCAGGACCCGGATTTCATTGTTCTCGCCGTCGGCGCTGAGCAGATAGGTTTGCTTCGGATCGGGCCAGACCGCGACGTCCCACACCGCGCCGTTGCCAAGCGTGTTCTTCTCATAGAACCACTCGGTCACGAAGGTGCCGTCCTTCTTGAACACCTGCATGCGGTTGTTGATGCGATCGCAGACATAGACGAAACCGTCATTGGTGACCTTCACGCAATGCACGGGATTGCCGAACTGCTGCGACACCGGCGCTTTCGGATCGTAGGCGGCCTGCTTGTCGTCATTCGGCGGCTTGCCGTAGGCGCCCCAGTGCCGCTTGTAGGCGCCCGTGGTGGCGTCGAACACGATGATGCGGCGGTTGCCGTAACCGTCGGCGATATAGATTTCGTTGGCGGCATTGTCGACGGCGGTCTCGGCGGGCTTGCCGAGTTGCGTGGTGTCGTTGCTGCCCTTGGTCGGAGCGATCTTGCCGATCTGCATCACGAACTTGCCGTCCGGGCTGAATTTCATCACCACATTGTCGTTGTCGGCGTTGCCGGTGACCCAGACGAATCCCTTGTCATCGACTTCGATGCCGTGTTCGCGGCCGACCCATTCATAACCTTCGCCGGGACCGCCCCAGGAGCGCAGCAGATCGCCCTCGGCATTGAATTCCAGCACCGGCGGTGCCGAGATGCAGCATTTCGAGCGCGGCGGCGTCAGCGCAGCACCCTTCTCGTCGTCGGTCAGCGAGCGCGGCCGATGCACGACCCAGATGTTGCCCTTTGAATCGGCGGTGATGCCGCCGACCTGGCCGAGGATCCAGTTGTTCGGCAGCGGTTTCGGCCAGGAAGCATCGACCGCGAAGGTGGGAACATCGCCGGCGCGCGCGGGGTGCGAAAGCGCCGCCGTGCCGATCAGCGCGGCAGCGGCGACAAGAACGGAAATGGTTCTGGAACGACGTGCGGAATGGTTCGAGCGACCGCGACCTGGCATCGGCGTCATGGCATTTCTCCCGTAATCTTAGCTGCGGATTTTTTCCGCTTGGCAGGGAGTGAATAGCGGAGAGGTGCGGGAGTCAATCGCAGAGGCGTTACGCCGGCGCGTGAAAACCGAGCACGCTGCGGGTCTTGTAGTCATAAAGCTTGCCGGTTTCGGTCCAGCCGGGCCCGCACATCGGCACGATCAGTTCCGCGGCCTGCTCGGGCGTATCCAATGTCAGCGGGTCTTCGCCGGGGAAGACGGTCGCGCGCATCCGGGTGCGGACCGGCCCGGGATTGAACAGATTGACCCGGATCGGCGTCGATGCGGTTTCATTGCCCCACACGCGCACCAAAGTTTCCAGCGCAGCCTTGGAGGCCGCGTAGGGCCCAACATAGGCCGGGGCCACATTTGCCGCGCTCGAGGTGATGAACACCGCGCGGCCGGCATCGGATTGCTTGAGCAGCGGCTCCATGCAGCGGATCAGCTGAAAGTTCGCGGTGACGTTGACGGCCATCACGTCGGTCCATGGTTTCAGTTCGATGTGACCGAGCGGCGACGACGGGCCGGCAACCCCGGCGTTGCCGACGAGGATGTCGAGCTTGCCATGGCGCTCGTGCAGGGCGGCGCCGAGCCTTGCGATGCCGTCGAAGTCGGTGAGGTTGAGCGGCACCAATGTGGCGCTGCCGCCGTCGTTGCGGATGTCATCGTCGAGTTCTTCGAGGCCTGCCTGGGTGCGCGCCACCGCAACGATGTGCGCGCCGGCCTTCGCCAGCGCCCGCGCGGTGGCATAGCCGATGCCGCGCGACGCGCCGGTGACAAGGGCGATGCGGGAGGCGAGGGGAAGGGTCGTCAACAGTTCTCTCCGTAGTCGTCCCCGCGAAGGCGGGGACCCATACGCCGTGAGGGTTATGATGGGAGAAGGCGCTTGTGTCTAACTTTGTTCGAACAGCAGACGCCAGGGGTTATGGGTCCCCGCCTTCGCGGGGACGACCGTCAGCTCGCTTCCGCCAGCAACGACAATTGCCGCGGCTGCGGTTCGACCTGGGTCTGATCGGTGAGGTGCGTGGGATAGGCGCCGGTGAAGCAGTGGTCCGCGAATTTCGGATTGGCGGGATCGCGGCCGGGCTCGCCCATGGCGCGGTACATGCCGTCGATCGACAGGAACGCCAGCGAATCCGCGCCGATGATGTCGCGCATCTGTTCGACGCTATGTGTCGCCGCCAGCAGCCCGCCGTGGTCGGGCAGGTCGATGCCGTAATAATCGGGGTGGATGATCGGCGGCGAGGCGAGGCGGAAGTGCACTTCGCGGGCGCCGGCGTCGCGCATCATGCGCACGATCTTTTTCGAGGTGGTGCCGCGCACCAGCGAATCGTCGATCAGGATGATGCGCTTGCCTTCGATCGCGGCGCGGTTGGCCGAATGCTTCATGCGCACGCCGAGTTCACGAACGCTCTGGGTCGGCTGAATGAAGGTGCGGCCGACATAATGATTTCTGATGATGCCGAGTTCGAACGGCACGCCGGAATGCTGGCTGTAGCCGACCGCGGCGGGCACGCCGGAATCCGGCACCGGCACCACGACATCGACCTCGACATGGCTTTCGCGCGCAAGCTGCGCGCCGAACGCCTTGCGCACTTCATAGACCGATCGCCCGCCCACGATGGAATCCGGCCTTGAGAAATAGATGAATTCGAAGATGCAGGGCCGCGGCGGTTTCGGCGGAAACGGCTTGTGACTTTGCACGCCGCGCTCATCGAACACGATGACCTCGCCGGGCTCGACGTCGCGAACGTATTTCGCGCCGATAATGTCCAGCGCGCAGGTTTCCGACGTCAGGATCGGGCGGCCGTCGAGATCGCCCAGCACCAGCGGGCGGATGCCGAGCGGGTCGCGCGCGCCGATCAGCTTCTTGTTGGTCAGCGACACCAGCGCCCAGGCGCCTTCGATCGCGCGCAGCGCCTCGATGAAGCGGTCGATGAAGCGGTTGCGTTTCGACTGCGCAACCAGATGCAGGATCACTTCGGTGTCGGTGGTGGATTGCATCATGGCGCCGTTGCGCACCAGGTCGCGGCGCAGCGTCAGCCCGTTGGTGAGGTTGCCGTTGTGGCCGACTGCAAAGCCGCCGGCGTTGAGTTCGGCGAACAGCGGCTGGACGTTGCGCAGGATGGTCGCGCCGGTGGTGGAGTAGCGCACATGGCCGACGGCGGCGCTGCCCGGCAGCCGCTCGATCACTTCGCGGCGGGAAAAAGTGTCGCCGACGAGGCCGAGCCGGCGCTCGGAATGAAATCGCGAGCCGTCGAAGGAGACGATGCCGGCGGCCTCCTGGCCGCGATGCTGCAAGGCGTGCAATCCGAGGGCTGTGATGGCGGCGGCGTCGGGATGGCCGAAGATGCCGAACACCCCGCATTCCTCACGCAGCGTGTCGCCGTCCAGATCGGAATCCATCAAGTGCGGATCGGCGAGGTTGAGGTCCAGATGCAGTTGTCCGGCGTCATCGCAAGGGCTCTGTATCTCGTCCATCGCGCCTCTCTTTTGGCCGGGAATCAGCGTCCCGCCGGCTTGCCATCGATCAGCTTTTTGAGCTGATCGCGGGCAGGTTTGGTGTAGCCATCACCGGCGCCTGGCGTGGCCGGCTCGGTGTCAGTTTCGTCATCGGACTTGTTCTTCTTGAATCTCTTCAAGATGGTGTTCTCGGGGTCGTCCGGCAAGAGCGCCATCAGCCAATCGCCGGTTCCCTGCAGCACCACGCGCGACTTGGCGCCGTTAACCCAATCCGGCCGCTGCTTGTCCGGAACCAGCCAGCTGAAAAACAGGAACGCGACCACGACGATCAGAAGCCCGCGCGCGAGGCCAAACAGGAAGCCGAGGGTGCGGTCGAGCGCGCCGATCCGGGAATCCAGGATCATGTCGGAGATCCGCACCGTGACGATCGAGACCACGATCAGCGTGCCGATGAACACGCCGGCGACCACCACGACGCTGGCGACGGTGTCGTTGTTGAAATAGGTCTTGGCGGTCGGCAGCAGTTTTGAGAACGCATAGAGCGTGACCAGGGCCGCAGCACCCCAGGCTGCGATCGACAGGATTTCCCGCATGAAGCCGCGGACCATCGCGAGCAGGCCGGAGATCAGCATTACCCCGAGCAGGACAAGATCGAGTATCGTTATCGGCATCGGCTGGTCAGGTCCGCTCGTAAGTCCCGGGAATCGCGAATCGGCGTGTCGGTGCCACCGTAAATGACGGGCAACTGCCACGGCCCGCAAGGCCGGAAATCACGCCATCCCGGCCGCGCGGGTTGTATAGCGGCGGCCAAGGGCAAGGTCACGCCGCTTTAGCCGTTTTCGCGACGGAATCGCGCCGGTGTGGCATTTTTCTCAAGGTTTGCGCCCTTGGCACTGCCGCGCGCCGCGATGTCCGCGACCAGGCTGGTCAGGCTCCCGACGGTATTGAGGGATAGCCCCGCGTCGCCGCCGGCCTCGCCGCGGGCCGATTCCGGCAGCACCGCGCGGCCGAATCCAAGCTTTGCCGCCTCCTTCAGCCGGGCCGAGGTCTGCGCCACCGGGCGCACTGCGCCGGACAGCGAAATCTCGCCGAAATACACCGCATCGACCGGCAATGGTGCGTTGGCCAGCGACGACACCAGGGCTGCGGCGGCGGCAAGATCGGCCGCAGGCTCCTGAATGCGCAGGCCGCCTGCGACGTTGAGATAGACGTCGTGGCCGGACAGTTTTACGCCGCAATGGGCCTCCAGCACCGCCAGCACCATCGACAGCCGGCTCGGGTCCCAGCCCACCACGGCGCGCCGCGGGGTGCCGAGCGAGGTCGGCGCCACCAGCGCCTGCAATTCCACCAGCACCGGCCTTGTGCCCTCGATGCCTGCGAACACCGCGGTGCCCGGACTGCCGAGATCGCGCTCGGACAGAAACAGTTCGGACGGATTGGATACTTCGCGAAGACCCAGGCCGGTCATCTCGAACACGCCGATCTCGTCGGTCGGCCCGAAGCGGTTCTTCACCGCGCGCAGAATCCGGAACTGCTGCGAGCCTTCGCCCTCGAATGACAGCACCGCGTCGACCATGTGTTCGACCACGCGCGGACCCGCGATCTGGCCGTCCTTGGTGACATGGCCGACCAGAATGATCGCAGCACCCGATTTTTTCGCGAAACGGATCAGCGCCTGCGCCGAGGCGCGCACCTGCGTCACCGTGCCGGGCGCGGATTCCACGGTGTCGGTCCACATGGTCTGGATCGAATCGATCACGATCAGGCGCGGCACCGCGCCTTCCGACAGCGTGGAGACGATGTCCTCGACCGAGGTTTCGGCGGCAAGCTGCACCGGCGCGTCGGCAAGCCCAAGGCGTTCGGCGCGCAGCCGCACCTGCGCCACCGCCTCTTCGCCGGAGATATACACCGCGCGATGGCCTGATCGGGCGAGCAGGGAGGTTGCCTGGGTCAGCAGCGTGGATTTGCCGATGCCGGGATCGCCGCCGACCAGCAGCACCGAGCCGCGCACAAAACCGCCGCCGATGACGCGATCGAGCTCGGCCATGCCTGAGGGCAGGCGAGGCGCTTCATGGCTTTTGCCGGTCAAGGTTTCCAGCGCGAACAGCCGGCCCTTGCGCCGGGAGCGGATGCTGACCGGCATCGTGGTGGCGCCCGTGGTGTCCTCCTCGGCCAGCGTATTCCACTCGCCGCAGGCCTCGCACTTGCCGGCCCAGCGGTTATAGGCCGCGCCGCAGTTCTGGCAGACAAAGGAGAGGGCGGATTTGGCCATGGGGAGTGAGTTGCTTCTCAGGTCGGGAGTTCGCTGCGCTTCATCAGGCCGCAGGGGGTGTTCAGACCAGTACCGCAAGCTCTAGCGGCTCGTTCGTTCCTATTTTGTTCTATATAACGCTTCTCACCGCCGCCGTCAAAGGCAGGCGGAATTTTGCGCGGAATCATTGGTAAGGAGTTTTTCGCTATTTTGCGTATCGGCGTAAACCAGGTTCAGCGAGGTTACGATGGCCGAAACATCAATCGAATGGACGGACGCGACTTGGAATCCTGTGGCCGGTTGCACCGTTCTTACCGCGGGCTGCACGAATTGCTATGCGATGCGGATGGCGGCCAGGCTTGAGGCGATGGGCACCGCCAAATATCGCGGGCTGACCCGGAAAAGCGGTCGCCGGACGGTCTGGACGGGTAAAATCCGTTTGGATCATGCATCGCTCAACGCACCAAAAACTTGGTCAAAGCCGCGCAAGGTTTTCGTCAACTCAATGTCGGACCTTTTTCATGAAAATGTACCGATCGAATTCATTGCGCAGGTTTGGGACGTGATGAGGGAGACACCTCGGCACACGTATCAAATCCTCACGAAGCGTCCTGAACGGATGGCTCAAATTCTAGCTCAACCATCATTCGAGATTTTGCCGAATGTCTGGCTCGGAGCGAGTGTGGAGGACAATCGTGTTTTGGACCGGTTAGATGCGATTCGAAGCGTGCCGGCGGCGATCAGGTTCGTGTCGCTTGAGCCGCTGATCGGGTCCGTAGCCAAAGGCGATCTGACCGGCATCGATTGGGCGATCGTTGGCGGCGAAAGTGGGCCGCGTGCTCGCGAAATGAAGCGCGAGTGGGTCGATGAGATAGAGGCTATGTGTCGGTCTTCAGGAACCGCCTTCTTCTTCAAGCAGTGGGGTGGAAAAAACAAGAAGGCTGCCGGGCGCACGCTAAACGGCAAGACCTACGATGAGATGCCTGAACTGAGGCTCTGATCTCATCGATATTTTTTAAAAATGGCATCAATGATTTTTTGCGCGACCGGCTTCTGCGAAGCAAAGAACAGATAATACACAACAGCATTTGTGCTGTTCTTCATCGGTAGAGGCTCGGGGACGAACTGGAAGCCGGCCACTTTGCGCAGCCTTTCACGAAAGGCACTTACGATCGCATCGTTGCCTTGTTTTACGATGTCTGGCGCACCGAACAAATTGCCTTGTGGATGTTCCGCATAGGCCGCTTCTCTCCACGATTCGTCACCCCAAAAGCTGTTCATCCTATCAATACCATCTTGCGGAACGACGCTGGGATTGCGCCAAATTGCGTTCCTGTTCATATCCATCACCGGAAAATTCAAGAACATATCAATCGCGCGGGACTTCCCTGCCATCTCCATCGCGCGCCATTCCAAGTGAAGGCCGTAAGGATCGAACAAACAGAGCGCCCGCTTGTAATCCTCGTACTTGATTGTGGGCAGCAGCGTCCGAGTGAGGTACTTTGATGCGTCACCTGTTTCGATATGCACGTCATCGCGGTCGGCAAAAAGCGTTTTAAGATGTGCCGTTTTTTGCGCGTCCATATCGATAAAAAAGAAGCCGTCGAAAGGTGGGGATGTTTTCAACGCACGGGCAGGGCTACCGTCTATTTGCCCGCCACTGCGCCTGGAGATATGGACGCCAGCACCGCTAAAGGCGTCGACATAGAATTTTTTCAGCCTTGGCTGGTTAGCAAAGGCTCCCGTATAAGCGGAGCCGTATTTTTCGACGATCTCAAGTTTTAACTCTGACCAGATGCCAACCTGATCAAAACTGAACGGTGGCGTGTTGGCCATGGTCACCCTTTATGGTGCTACGCACCGCGCCTCTATCGATAGTCTGACCTAGACGCTTTGATCGCCAAACCTTATCATCGATGGCGTCGACTTGTCTCCGCACCCTCAACGCGGAATATCGGTGCTTCAACAAGGTGGGTCGCGAATTGCTGGTTGTTCAACAGAAAAAGTACTCTTTATCGGAACAGCGTCCCACACCAACAGGCTAGCCGCCTGTCGGCCCGGCGCAGCTCAAGTGAGCCAAGCATTCGCAAGTTTCCACCAGATCATTGCCAACGGACTTGCACAGGCAGCATTTGACGGCGCGCTGTGAGAAGTGGCGGTTAGGTTGATTGCGCCGCGTTCCATAGCATGGAAAGCCCCGCCGCCAGCATGATACCGTCCATCACCAGCCGAAACACGTCCGGATCGAGCCGCAGCACGAAGCGCTTGGCGATGAAGGCGCCGAACATCAGCGATGAGCCGGCGATCAGGCCCTTCAGCGCGACGTCCGCCGTGAGCGCGCCGAAGCGCTGGAAGGTCACCGATTTGCTCAAGTAGAGCCCGAGCGAACTGGCGGCCTCGGTGGCGAGGAACGCGCCTTTGGTCAGGCCATAGAACAGGAACAGCGGCACGCTCAAGGGTCCGGTCGAGACCACGATGCCGGTGAGGTAGCCGATCAGCGCGCCGCCCAGCGCCAAATGCCACAGCGACAGCTTGAAATCATGTTTGGCGAGCCAGTGCCGCACCGGCACCATCGCGATCAGAAATAGGCCGATCGAGATATCGACCGCGTGGGACGGCAGCACCAGCAGCGTTCGCGCGCCCAGCGCCGCCGCCGGAATGCCGGTGACGGAATACGCAGCACAAGCGCGCCAGTCGACCTCGCGCCACCACGCCAGAATCCGCGACAGGTTGGCCATCACGGCCGCCACCGCCATGATCGGCACGGCTTGCTTCGGCCCGTATTGATAGACCAGCACCGGCATCAGCATGATCGATGAGCCGGTGCCGACAATGCCGCTGATGGTGCCGGCGACGAGGCCGACGGCGAGGACGAAAAGGAAGCTCAAGGACGCTCCGGTGTTTCGGCAGACTATAGATACATCGCACGTCTGCAGAGAAAGCATTCGTCACGGCAGAGCGCCTAGCAATCGTTCCCGGGACGCAGCGCAGCGCGTAGCCCTTGCGGAGCGGTGCGCGGCAGAGCCGGGGTCCAGCTTTTCTCAACGCCAACCGGGGTCCCGGTTCTGCGAAGCGGCATGAAGAATGCCGCATCGCGTCCGGGACACGTGATGGCGTTCCTCATTCAAATTTCAAACAGCCAAGCTTCCGCGTTCTCGCGGCGCAATGCGTCCGAGTTTTGCCAGAAACTCCTCCACCAGCGAACCGCGCTGGCGGTGTGGAGCGTTGGGAGGCGCCAGGGTGCTTGCGAGGCACCCCCGGAGGCGGGATTAACGTACCCACCTCGCGCGGCAAGGCACCGCGCGCGCCCAAGGCTAGGCGCAGCGCCTCCCAGCGCTCCACCGGCCACCAGGCCGTCGACCGTTTCCGGGGCGCCCCGGTCCGGCCAGCTTTCGCTCTGTCCAAAAAAGGATCGCTTCTAGAAAGCGGCCCCTCACTGGACAGGACGGCTTGATGTATATCATCCTATAGGAATATATCAATAGGAATTTTTAGGTTTAAGCAAATATTTTTCGTCGTCCCCGGCTTGGCGTGGCGACTCGGAGATGGAGCCGTGCCTTACCGCAACACGATCCACGCTGGCGCGTGGTCGCTGGCGCTTTCTTCGCCGCGCACATCGCGGTCGACGCCGGCCTTGCGCAGGCGTGGCGCCAATGCGGGACTGAGCAGAAGGTGATCGAGCCGCAGGCCGGCATCGCGCGACCAGCGCTGGCGCTTGTAGTCCCAGAAGGTGAACATCGGTTTTGACGGATACAGCGTGCGGACCGCGTCGGTCCAGCCTTGCACCAGCAACGCCTCGAACGCGGCGCGGCTCTTCGGCTGGATCAGCGCGTCCTTGTCCCACGAGCGCGTCGGATAAATGTCGAGGTCGGTCTGCGCCACGTTGTAGTCGCCGGCCAGCACGACGGGGATGTCCTGCTTGATGAATGTCGCCGAATGCCGCCGCAGCCGCTTGAACCAGTCCAGCTTGTAATCGAATTTCGGTCCGGGCTGCGGATTGCCGTTGGGCAGATAGATGCTGGTGACGATGATGCCGTTGACCGCGGCTTCGATGTAGCGCGCCTGCGTATCGTTGGGATCGCCGGGCAACTCGGTCCGGATCAGAACCGGCTCGGTTTTCCGCGCGAGGATGGCGACGCCGTTCCAGGTCTTCTGGCCGCGCCAGACCGCGCCGTAGCCGGCTTTGCGAATTGCATCGATGGGGAAGTCGGCGTCGGACGATTTCAGTTCCTGCAAGGCAACGACGTCGGGCTTGGCCGACCGCAGCCAGCCCAGCAGGTTCGGCAAACGCCGGTTGATGTTGTTGATATTGAGCGTCGCGACCTTCAAGAATCTTAGGCCGGTGGCGTCGCAGCAGCGGGCGCGGTTTCCGCGCCGTCTTTCTCGCTTTTTGCTTCGCCGCCCTTGTAGATCCGCGCATAGCGCCTGCCGAGGCTGGTCAGCACCTCGTAACCGATGGTGCCGAAGTGGTGCGCGAGCTCGTCGACGGTGATGCCTTCGCCGATCAGCGTCACCATGTGGCCGCGCCGCGCGGTTTTGTCCGGCAGGTCGGTGATGTCGATCGCCATCAGGTCCATCGAGATGCGCCCCGCGACCGGGCAGCGCTTGCCCGCAACCACGACTTCGGCGCCGCGCGTGCCGTCATTGGCGCTGGCGGCGCGGAAATAGCCGTCGGCATATCCGGTCGAAACGATGGCGAGCTTGGTCGGCCGCCGCGCGGTCCATGTTCCGCCATAGCCGACGCTGTCGCCGCGCTCGACATTGCGCAGCTGCACGATGCGCGCTTTCAGATCGACCACGCCCTGCATCGGATTGTCGGCTTCCGGGGTCGGATTGATGCCGTAAAGTGCCGCCCCCGGCCGCACCATGTCGAACTGGAATTGCGGGCCGAGATAGAAGCCGGAGGAATTGGACAGCGAGGCCGGCACGCCGGAAAAGTGGCTGGCGATCTCGCGGAAGGTCGCGACCTGTTTGGCGTTGAGCGGATGATTGAGGCTCTCGGCACAGGCGAGGTGGCTCATGACCAGCGTGATGCCGTGATCGCCGGCGTTGATCCGCGGCACGATACCCTGCGCTTCCACCAAAGTGAGGCCGAGCCGGTTCATGCCGGTGTCGATGTGAATGGCGGCGCCCCCCGACCATCCGGAGCGGCGGCAGAACACGTCCCACTCGGCCAGCTCGTTGAGATCGCCGATCACGGGCCGGCAGTTGAGCTTGGCGAAGGCGTCGCCGCAGTTCTGGAAAAAGCCGTCAAGCACATAGAGTTCCGCCGACGGCAGCGCTTCGCGCGCGGCGCGCGCTTCATCCAGGGTGGCTACGAAAAACGTCTTGCAGCCGGCGCCCGCCAGCGCCCGCGCCACCGGTTCTGTGCCGCAGCCATAGGCGTCGGCCTTGATCACGGCAGCGCATTCGGCCGGCACCGCGGTTTTCTCCAGCTTGCGCCAGTTGGCGACGATGGCGTCGAGGTCGACGGTGAGGATGCCCGGCTGGGTGGCGGTTGCCGCAGCAAGCGCCGCCGCGGCGTTCGCCTCGGGTGACAACAGGCCGCCAGGCGGGATCGATTTCAGATCGGAAACGGGGCTCATGCCGCACATTAAGCGCAGCGGCGCAGAGGTTCAACCTTGCAACGGCGTCAATACGTCCGCACAGGCAGGTGATCGTCCTGCGTGATATTGCCGAACCGCGTCAGGCTGGCCTCGAATTGCAGTTCCACCGTGCCGGTCGGGCCATGGCGCTGCTTGCCGATGATGACTTCGGCCTTGCCGTGCACCAGCGACATGTCGAGCTGCCATTTTTCATATTCCGGCGTGCCCGCGCGCGGCTCCTTGTTGGCGAGGTAGTATTCCTCGCGGAACACGAACATCACCACGTCGGCGTCCTGCTCGATCGAGCCGGATTCACGCAAGTCGGACAGTTGCGGGCGCTTGTCGTCGCGGCTTTCGACCTGACGCGACAATTGCGACAGCGCGATGATGGGAACGTTCAATTCCTTGGCCAGCGCCTTCAGGCTGGTGGTGATTTCGGTTACTTCCTGCACGCGGTTGTCGTTGCCGCGCTTGCCCGAGCCCTGCAGCAGCTGAATGTAGTCGACCACCAGAAGGTCGAGGCCTTTCTGCCGCTTCAGCCGCCGCGCCCGCGCGGTCAATTGCGAGATCGAAAGGCCGCCGGTTTCGTCGACATACAGCGGCAGCGATTGCAGCTCGATCGAGTAGTCGCGGATCTTTTCGAAATCGGTTTCGGTAATGCCGCCGCGGCGGATCGTGGAGGATGCGATCCCGGTCTGCTCGGCGAGAATACGCGTGGCCAGCTGTTCGGCGGACATTTCGCAGGAGAAGAAGCCGACGATACCGCCGTTGACGGATTTCATGGTGCCGTCGGCCTGCACCTCGGCGCGATGCGCTTTCGCGACGTTGTAGGCGATGTTGGTCGCCAGCGCGGTCTTGCCCATGCCCGGACGCCCGGCGACGATCACCAGATCGGACGGCTGCAGCCCGCCCATCTTGACATCGAGATCGCGCAGGCCGGTGGCGATGCCCGACAGTTTTCCGTCGCGCTGAAACGCTTTCGCCGCCATGTCGACCGCGACGGTAAGGGCCTGCGCAAACCGCTGGAACCCGCCGTCATAGCGTCCGGATTCCGCCAGTTCATAGAGCCGGCGCTCGGCATCCTCGATCTGCGCGCGCGGCGCAAAATCCACCGGCGCGTCGAAGGCGACATTGACCATGTCGGTGCCGATGCCGATCAGATCGCGGCGCAGCGCCAGTTCGTAGATGGTGCGCCCGTAGTCATGGGCGTTGATGATGGTGGTGGCTTCCGCGGCGAGGCGGGCGAGGTATTGGCCGACCGTCATGCCGCCGAGATCGGTGTCGGCGGGCAAAAAAGTCTTCAGCGTCACCGGGGTGGCGATCTTGCCGGCGCGGATCAGGCTGGAGGCGGTTTCGAAAATGGTCTGATGGATCGGCTCGAAGAAGTGTTTCGGCTCCAGAAAATCCGAGACCCGATAGAACGCGTCGTTGTTGACCAGGATGGCGCCGAGAACGCTCTGTTCCGCCTCGATATTGTGCGGTGCGGTCCGATAGGCGGGGCTCGCCGCATCGGGAGCAAGCTTGAGGACGTTCGAATCAGTCAAGGCCATGGTCTAAAATTGTTCTTTGGATTTTGTCGGATGCGGGGCGCGATAAAGCGCCTGTCCCACGCAAAGCGAAAGCAAAAGCTCGTCGCTTATGCACCGTTCTTTAAGATGTGGATGAATCCCAGGCCCGGGACGCGCGGTGCTTGACGGGTTTTGAGTCGAGCCTGCGAAAGGCTGTTCCGTCAGTGTGGAAAAACCGCGCGCGGGGCTGAACCTTATCGCGCGCCCGCGGACTCACCAAAGAGGACGGCGCGTTTGCCGTGCCGCCGCGCCGTGGGCGTCAGCTTCAAGCCTGGTCAGACCAGGACGAGGTAGATCAGCGCGAAAAGGCCCGCTGCAACGCTGCTGGCGATCAGGGCGTAATCGACGCGGATATCGTCCGACGGCTGGAATGAAGGTTGGGATGCTTTCTGGGTCATGCCGGGGGTTTAAGGCGGATCGATCGGACTGTTTGTGAAGCAAATCACATTTGTCCGATGTTTTTTTCAGACGCCGGGAACGGGTTTTCTGCGGGCGGGTTGGTACCGGCGCAAAGCGGGCGGCGGCTTCAAGGCGAGACACAGGCGATGGCCCAGCAAACACAGCAATGGCGCTCCGGAAGCGGCGAAATGGCGTGGCTGTCGGCGCTGGTCCGGACCATGGAAAAGGTTTCCCGTCCGGAACTCCGCGCCACGCGGTGCGCCCCCGGCTTACGGGCGGCGGTTGAGGCTCATTTGGCGCGTCCGGCGATGCCGCAGGGTCTTTACGGCTCGAAGTTCAGCCTTCGAAACTAAAGTTCCGGAACCCATCCACGTCAGTTTCTCATTCGCCCGCGATCTGCAGCCGCGGGCGCTGGCCGCGTTCGACGCCGCGCAGCCGCGCTTCCTCGCGCCCGATATAATCCCGCGTCATCGGCACCACGTCCTGGCGCTTGGCCAACTGGATCTGGAAGTTCATCAGGCCTTGGGTACGGAACGACATTTCCGACGCCGCCAGATAAAATTCCCACATGCGGGCGAAACGCTCGTCATAGAGCCGCACCGCTTCCTCGCGCCGCGCCGCGAAGCGCTCGCGCCAGGCCTTCAGCGTTTCCGCGTAGTGCAGGCGCAGGATTTCGATGTCGCACACCAGAAGCCCGGCGCGTTCAACCGCCGGCGTCACCTCGGACAGCGCCGGAATGTAGCCGCCCGGGAAAATGTATTTGGCGATCCACGGGCTGGTGACGTCGGGACCCTGCGAGCGTCCGATCGAATGCAGTATCATCACGCCGTCGTCGGTGAGCAGCTCGGCGCAGCGCCGGAAATAGGTTTCGTAGAAATCGACGCCGACGTGTTCGAACATGCCCACCGAGACGATGCGATCGAACGGGCCGGGAATGTTGCGATAATCGTCCAGCAGGAATTTCGCCGATTCCGTCAGGTTCTTCTCGGCGGCGCGGGCGTTCGACGCCTGCAATTGTTCCTCCGAAAGCGTGACGCCGGTGACGTCAGCGCCGGTCATTTCCGCAAGATACAGACCAAGCCCGCCCCAGCCCGAGCCGATGTCGAGCACGCGGTGGCCGCGCTCGATCTTTAGCTTTGCGGCAAGATGCCGTTTCTTGGCCAGCTGGGCGTCGTCCAGCGTCGCGTCCGGCGTTTCGAAATAGGCGCAGCTGTATTGCTTGTCGGCGTCGAGGAACAGCGAATAGAGCCGGCCATCGAGATCGTAATGGCGCGCGACATTGGCTTTCGATCGCGACGGCGGATTGAACTGCTGGGCGTGCCGGACGAGGTAGCGTAGCCACCATTGCAGCCTGGCCCAGCGCGGCAGCATGTCGGGCTGACCGAGCAGGATGGCCAGTGCGTCGGCGATCGAGCCGTTCTCGACCACGAACGTGCCTTCCATGTAGACTTCGCCGAGCGCCAGCTCGGGATTGAGCAGAACCCGCCGCTCGGCGTCGGTGGTCAGGAACCGGACCGCGACCGGCTCACCGGTGCCGTCGCCGCAGGTGAATTTTGCCCCGCTCGAGGTGGTGAATGTCATCGCCCCGCGGCGAACGAACTGCCCAAGAAAATAACGCAACAAGCGGTCCATCGAAACCACCCGATGAGCGATCCCGCGAGTCGGAGCGGTCGACACCCTCGACGCGCAGGGGACCGAAATTGTTCCCGGCTCTTGGGGCAGATCATAATAATGCCGGAACCCCGGCGCCAGTATCGATGGTTGCAAAGCGGATATCCCGAATTGTCCGGTTCACGTCATTGCGTTATCTGTGCGCTTCCATTCACGGGATAATCGGCTAAAAGGTGACCGCCGCGACGCGTGTGAAAACCAGCGTCGGATTTTGAGTCGCAGCGCGAATTCCGCATCTGGAGAATAAAGAATGTTGAGCCGAGCGCTCAGTTTAGCGACGGTGATGCTTCTGATCGGCGGTTTCGCGGCGGCCCCGGTGCGGGCGCAAAATCTCGAAGCCGGCAAGAGCCCTTCCCAGATTTTCGGAGGCACCTGCGCTGCCTGCCACAAGAGCCCCCGCGGCCTTCTCAAGACCGTCGGGACCGGATCTTTGCCGGGCTTCCTGCGCCAGCATTATACTACCAGCAGCGAGATGGCGTCGGTGCTCAGCGCCTATCTGGTTTCCAACGGGGCCGCCGATACACGGCAGACCGGCAGCCCGCCCAGGCAGGCCAGGGACGCCAAACAGGAGCCGTCCGGTCAGCCGGGCCAGCTTGACCGTTATGGGCGGCCAATTCGCCGGGCGCCTACCCAGGAGGCCTCCAGACCGGACGGAGACGGACGTCTGCCCCAGGCCGAGCCGGAAGGCCGGCAAGGCCGCAACCGGCTGGCCAACCCCGACGCCGCCAAACCCGCCGGAGAGGGACAGACGCCGGCCGCAGCCGCCGAGGAGCGTGGACCGGATGGCCGCAGACTGTCCGCCAAGCAGCGTCTCAGCAAGCGCGGCAAGCCCGGCGAGGAACTGCCCAAAACCGATACCGCCAAACCCGACGCGCCGATGGGCGAGGCCGCAAAGGGTGAGGTATCCAAGGATGAAAAGCCAAGTATAGCCAAGGACGAGGGTGATAAACCTGAAGCAAAGTCTGATGAAGGAAAATCCGAATCGGCCAAGCTCGATTCGCCAAAAGGCGAGGGCACAAAGTCCGACGTGCCGCTGAGGGCGGACCCTGTTCCGGCCGTCACGCCGGCGCCGAAATCGTCCGAGGGCGAGGCCAAGCCCGCCGAGCCGGCGCCTGCGCCCACAGCAGCATCCAATGCCGCCTCCGAGCCGCAGGGCGGTGTGTCACCGCCGGCTGCGCCGCCGGCATCCGTTGCGGTCTCGACGCCGCCGCCGGTGGCCCCGGCGGGGCCTCCCGCGCCGCCGATCTCGCAGTGATACGTTGAAGCATTAAGCCCGGCCTGATCAGGCCGGGCTTAATCGTATCGATAGCGAGCAAACCGGCCTTACTTGTCGGAAGCCGCGTCGCCCTCGGCCGGCTGCACGTCGTCGTGACGGGCTTCCGGATCGAAGAACTCGCCGGCGGCGGCCAGCGCTTCTGCGGCCGCATCCTGATCTTCCTGGCGGGTCGAGATGTCCTCGCCGCGGTTGATGCGCTCGGCCTCATCGGCGCTGCGTGCAACGGTCACGCTGACGCCGACTTCGACTTCCGGATGCACGGCGATGGCGATCTTGTGCTTGCCGATGGTCTTGATCGGTGCGTCCAGCATGACCTGGCTGCGGCTGATCGTGACCTTGTCGGCCTCGAACGATGCGATGATGTCGCGGATCGACACCGATCCGAACAACTGTCCGGATTCCGACGCCTGACGCAAGACAACCACGTTACGCCCGTCGATCTTTTCTGCGACCTTGGTCGCCTCGCCCTTGGCCTGCAGGTTGCGGGCTTCGAGGTCGGCCTTCATGCCTTCGAATCGCGCGCGATTGTCCGAGGTGGCGCGCAGCGCCTTGCCGCGCTTCAGCAGAAAGTTGCGGGCAAACCCGTCCTTGACGCGGACGACCTCGCCCATCTGGCCGAGCTTGGCGACGCGTTCCAGCAAAATGACTTCCATGTTGTTGTCTCCTTGTGTTGAGCAGGTGTTGTTTGGGTTGAAGGTGATTGTCAGGACATCGGGGCGGGCGGTGCCCCCCGTTGCAGATAGCGCTGGCGAAATCCGAAAATGGCGTCGGCAAGGCCGATCCCGACCATCGCAACAACCGGCCAGCCGAATACCAGCACGATGGCGTAGGTGCCGCTGAGCCACAGCGCGCGGCCTTTCATCGCCAGCGTCAGAGTGTGCAGCACAGCGAAGCCGATCAGCCCGTAAGCCATCATCAGCGCCGCGCTCGCGATCTGGCCCAGCATCGCAAACAGGCCGCCGGTGAAACATAATGCCAGCGCCAGCGCCAGCGCGGCCAGCGTCATCGGCGGCAGCGCCGCGCTTTTCAGGTCCGGCCACGGGCGGTGCAGCCGGCCCGAGGTCGCGGTGATTTTCGCGGCCAGCCAGAGATTGAGCGTCAGCGTCATCATCGCAACCACCGCGGCTGCGGCGGGTGCGATTGTCACCATCGCATCGACGAATTGCTCGAGGTTGGCGGTGGGCGCCGAATTGCGCCCGCCGATGATCCGCAGCAATCCGCGGCGCAGCGCTGCGGAAATGGCCGCGGCATCGCTGCCGAGCGTGAACAGCGCCGCCACGGTGGTCAGCGCGGCAAAGCCGGCGGCCCACAGCAGGATGCGGCCGACCGGGTACCATTCCATGGCCGGCGCGACCGGCGCCGCCCCATTGCCGGCCGATGCAGCCATGGGCACGGGCCGCCCCAGCAATGCGAGATGTCCGAGCCACCAGGCCGGCAGCGCAACCGTTATGACAAAGGCGATGCAATAGGGCAGGCCGAAGATCGCGCCGAGGCCCACGGCCGCACTGATGCCGCCGATGGTGGCGCTGAGCGGCCCCCATCCCAGGGCTGCGACCATCAGCGGCAGCGGCGCCAGATAGAACAGCATGAGCGAGATCAGCGCGCCCGAGATGATCGAGGCGAACATCAGCGCCGACGCGCAGCCGGCTGCAAGCGCAATGAGAACGGTGATGATCATCAGCTGTCCCGCTCCTTTCGAGCGGTTAGAGGCGTGTGAACCCCAACCATCGGCGACCGGACGACCCGGAAGCCTTATGAAATCGTCATTCCGGGGCGCCGCGAAAGCGGCGAACCCGGAATCCAGTCACGTGTACAACTTCTGGATTCCGGGTTCGCTCGCTTTGCGAGCGCCCCGGAATGACAGTTAGCGGATCACGTAGGGAAGCAGACCGAGGAAACGCGAGCGCTTGATGGCGCGCGCGAGTTCGCGCTGCTTCTTGGCGGAGACGGCGGTGATGCGGCTCGGCACGATCTTGCCGCGCTCGGAAACGTAGCGCATCAGCAGCTTGGAATCCTTGTAGTCGATCTTCGGCGCATTGGGGCCCGTGAACGGGCAGGTCTTGCGGCGGCGGAAAAACGGACGGCGTGCACCAGCTTCAGCCATGATGCTTACTCCTCAATCGCAGCGGTTGGGGCGTCGTCGTCGCGCGGACGGCGCGGGCCGCGATCGCCGCGGAAGCCGCCGCCATCGCGGTCGCCGCCGCGGAAACCACCGCCGTCGCGATCACCGCGGAAACCGCCATCGCGGTCGCCACGGAAGCCGCCGCCACGGTCGTCGCGATCGCGGTCGCGATCGACCTTGCGCAACATGGCCGAGGGGCCTTCCTCGTGCTCTTCGACGCGAACGGTGAGATAGCGGATGACGTCTTCGCTGATGCGCTCCTGCCGCTCAATCTCGGCGACAACAGCGGAGGGGGCGTCGATGTTCAAGAGCACGAAATGCGCCTTGCGATTCTTGTTCATGCGATAGGTGAGCGAGCGTACGCCCCAGTTTTCCATCTTCACGACCTTGCCGCCGCCTTGCTCGACGATGCCGGTCATCTGGGTGGTCAATTCTTCGACCTGCTGGGTGCTCGCATCCTGACGCGCGAGAAAAACATGCTCATAAAGAGGCATGGCTGTCCTTTCCTAAAGTTGGCGCAGTTCCCGGCGGCAAGCCCTTCGAGGCCTTCGGAAAGGACTCGGAAAGTAAGCTCAGAAGGCGGAAGCACGGGACGACGGACCGACTGGCCCTGCCGCATCAAGATCGCCGAAAAGGTGAAATTGCTGAGACCGTCCGTTCAGCTCCCGGCCGGGATCCACGGATGGCGCGGTTTATACGGATTTTGACCGCAATGGCAAGGGAAACGGGGACAGAATCCGGGATTTCGGGAAAGGTCGGTGGAACCGCGTTCCGCACCCTAGCTTGACATATTAGCCCCAGCCGGTGTCTTTCGGCGCAACTTTTAGGGACATCAGGGACTTCAGGGGCGTTATGACCGCAGCATTCACCTTTCCGGGGCAGGGCTCCCAGGCGGTCGGCATGGGCAAGGCGCTTTCGGAGGCGTTTCCAGCCGCCAAAGCCGTTTTCGATGAAGTCGACGCGGCTTTGGGCGAGAAACTGACCGCGATCATCTGGGACGGCCCGGCCGAGACCCTGCAACTTACCGAAAACGCCCAGCCGGCGCTGATGGCGGTGTCGCTGGCGACGCTGCGCGTGCTGGAAACCGAGGCCGGATTTTCGGTGGCGCGCGATGCTGCCTTCGTTGCCGGGCACTCGCTCGGGGAATATTCCGCACTGGCTGCAGCCGGCAGCCTTTCCATCAGCGACACCGCACGATTGCTGCGCACCCGCGGCCTGGCGATGCAGAAGGCGGTGCCGGTCGGCGCCGGCGCCATGGCGGCGCTGCTCGGGCTCGATTACGAGGCGGCGGTCGCGGTCGCCGACGAGGCAGCCCAGGGCCAGGTCTGCCAGGCCGCCAACGACAATGGTGGCGGCCAGGTGGTGGTCTCCGGCGACAAGGCCGCCGTCGAACGTGCGCTCGAGATCGCGAAATCCAGGGGGGCAAAACGCGCTTTGCTGCTGCCGGTGTCGGCGCCGTTCCATTGCCGGTTGATGCAGCCGGCGGCCGACGCGATGGCCAAGGCGCTGGCTGACGTCACCATCCGCGCTCCGGCGTCGCCGCTGGTGTGCAATGTGCTGGCCGCGCCGATCACCGATCCGGACGAAATCCGCCGCCGCCTGATCGAGCAGGTGACCGGTACCGTGCGCTGGCGCGAGTCGGTGGCTTATATGGCTGCTCACGGCGTGACGCGATTTTTCGAGATCGGCGCCGGCAAGGTGCTGAGCGGGCTGGTCAAGCGTATCGCCGACGGCGCCGTCGGAATTTCCGTCGGCGGTCCTAACGATATTGCCGCCGCAAAGGATGCGATGGCGGCTGCGCAGGCGGCGTGAGCGGGCAAGGGGGAGACTGACATGTTCGATCTGACTGGCAGGACCGCGCTCGTCACCGGCGCGACCGGCGGCATCGGCGGCGCGATTGCGAAAGCACTGCACGCCCAGGGCGCCACGGTGGCGATTTCCGGGACGCGGCGCGAGGTGCTGGACACCCTCGCGGGCCAACTCGGCGAGCGAACCCATGTGCTGCCCTGCAACCTTTCGGACGCGGCTGAGGTCGAGGCGCTTGTACCCGCGGCCGAGGCCGCGATGGGGCAGGTCGATATTCTCGTCGCCAACGCCGGCATCACCCGGGACAATCTGTTCGTGCAATTGCGCGACGAGGACTGGGATGACGTGATCCGGGTCAACCTGACTGCGACCTTCCGTCTCGCCCGCGCCGCGACCAAATTGATGATGCGCAAGCGCTTCGGCCGCATCATCGCGATCACCTCGATCGTGGGCGTCACCGGCAATCCGGGTCAGGCCAACTACACCGCGTCGAAGGCCGGGCTGATCGGCTTGATCAAGACGCTGGGCGCGGAGTACGCCAAGCGCAACGTCACCGCCAATTGCATTGCACCAGGTTTTATTGCAACGCCGATGACGGATGCGCTTAACGAGAAGCAGCGCGAAATGATCCTGTCGAAGGTTCCCGCAGCAAGGCTTGGAACGCCCGACGATATCGCAGCCGCAGCGGTCTATCTGAGTTCGAACGAGGCTGCCTACGTCACCGGGCAAACAATTCATGTCAATGGCGGAATGGCCATGTTTTGAGGCATTTGGCGGCCTGCCGATGCAGTGAGAAGCCGTTTCCGGCGTACCGGTTTGGGCTTGTAGTCAAGGTGGCGGGCGTGTGATAACCGGACCTCGAACGGCACGGCAAAGAACGCCATTGCAGGATTTTGAAACCCTGTATATTGGCGGTGCGGAGCCTGCCGTCGTTCGTCGGGCCTCCGTCCGCAACGGCGGGGCCAAATCAAGATAATGCGCGACCGCGACAGGGACTAGCGAGTTAACGCGACCTGGATGGCTCGGATGGGCATCGGGTCTAATGGAACAAGCACGAGGTTGAACGATGAGCGAGATTGGCGACAGGGTTAAAAAGATCGTGGTCGAACACCTCGGTGT
>CAVPZO010000049.1:0-74867 GCA_963710045.1 uncultured Alphaproteobacteria bacterium
GTCGCGGTCTTCGATCGAAGCAACGGTCTCCACGTTGACGGTAACGCCCAGCAGATGGCCGACCCATCGCTCGATCACCCTGCACAACCCGGCGCGCGCCTTCGGATTGCCGCCGATGTTCATGACCATGGCGTGGGCGTCCGAACGCGACCAGTAAGTCCAGGCGTTTTCATCGTCCATCACGTCCATTTCGCCGAACGCGGTTGGCTGCAGCATGGCCGTGAGCGGCGACGAATGCACGTCGTGCTGCGCATGCTGCTGCGCCTCGACGACTTCGGCATCGGCCAGCAGCAATGCGCCGTCGTGGACGGTCGCCAACTGGCTGCGATAAAAAAGTTCGGCCGCGCGTAGCGTGTAAGGATCGTCGCACCCTTCAAGCGCGTTGCGCAGGATCAGATGGCAGAGCTGCGACAGAAAGATCGGCGGCAGATCGCTGGCACCCTTGCGGGCCAGCGTGACATACACCGCCTCCAGCGAGGGTGCTGCGACCAGCCGGTCGCGGAACGCCATCATGAAGGTCCAGTTCTCCCGCGCGTCGGCGTCGGCGAGAGCCGCGATGTCGGCTTTCGAGACCGGGCGGAGCGGGTCGGCCAGCAGGCTTGAATGCAGGTTGCGTTCGGCCTCGCAGGCATCGAGCGGCGGCATCAATTCAGGCCGCGCCAGATAGGCCATGATCAATTCGGGCGTCGCGACGAGCCCGCCATGATCGGCGCGGCGCGTAAGATGATGGCCCGAGGCGACCCAGAATTCTCTCATCTGCGATCCGTCGTTGTGCGTTCAGTCCCGATCAGCCCCGGTAGATCGACCTCCTCGGCAGGCTCGTCGCCTTCGACCTCGTGAAAGGTAAAGGCGCGGGCATGGGCGTGCAACCGATCGGCGTCCACTGCGGCCTCGCGGGGTTTCAGGGTGCGGAAGCGCTCGCGGATTTCGCCGTTCTCGACGCTGCGCTGCACGGCAAGCAGAGTCCCGCTTGCGTGATCGCACAACGAGGCCGCAAACGCGACCTCTTCTTCGGCGGCGCCGCGCGCGGCCTCAAGATCGGGTGCGCCGAATTTCTCCAGCAACTGGCCGGCGAGACGCTCGACCACGGCTTGCCTGTCCGCCTCGGTCGCTTCGGTGACAACAGCAAGCGTGGACCAGCCGAGACTGTCGATGCCGAGAAGGCCCGAACGCAGCGCCACGCGCTGCTTCTGGCCAAGGGCAGCCGTATCCCGGTTCCAGAACACGAATGCGCCGGAAACCGCCCATTCGCCGGGTTCCGCCGCCCGCTCGAAAACGAATGTATCCGACGGGTCGAGCCGGATCGTCCGCGGCAATTTCAACATCTCCGCCTCATCCGAATTTCGGACCGCGCTCTGCCGGATCATACCAAGCCGCCTCGGCCAGCGCATCCACAAGACTGCTCCGGCCGGGCGGTGCGCTGCCGGTTGCCGCCCTGATCAACAGATCGCCGTTGCGATCGATGCCCCGGCGCTCCTCTGGCGTGCGTTTGGGCAACCGCTCCAGATAATCCCGTGCGATCGCCTCAAAGCCGCGCTCGTTCCAGCGGTCGAACGCGGTCATGAGATGGCGGGAGAAACTTTCGATGATCGCCTCGGTGTCGATCATCTCGAAACCTTCGCCCAGCAGGGTAACGCCGGCGGCGGCCTGCACCTCGTCGATATGGGCCATGTCGGCCGCGCGCAGGATGACGCCGAACACCAGCCACGCCGGCGTGTCATCCTCGGCGCAATCCTTCGGCCAGCCGAGCCGCGCGCCGCCGAGTAATCCGCCGTCGAAGCGGATCGTGTCGGGCCAGTCGAAATTCACCTCCCGCTCCGGCGGGCAATGCGCGGCAATCGCGTCGCCCACGGCGTTCATGCCGGCAAAAAACGCGCGGCGCGCCGATGCCAGCGGCTCGTCGGGTTCGAGCACCACGGCGAACTCGACCAGGTCGTAGCGGCGCACCCAGATCAGCGTTCCGGCGCCGGCCTGCGCCGCGATACCGCAGCCGTGCGCGAACGCGTCGCCGAATTCGCGCAGCGCGACCAAAGTATAACCGGGCGGCAGATCGAGGGTCTGTTCCACGTCTTTAAGACGCGACATCGAATAACGCATCCTTATGCTTGGCAGTTGCGCGTTGTATGCTATCCCGCGCAAGCTGGCGACACGAGATCTGCCCTTGCAGCTTTTCGCCCCAGCAGGTACCGCGGAACCATGGAACGAAGCAACCGCGCGGCCGGCGCGCCGGTTCAGGGTAATCTTAAATGAGTGCGGCAAAGTCTCATCTGTTGATCTGCAGCTGCGAGAAGACCATGCCGCTCGATGCGCAGGCGATCGGCCGCGGCTGCGCGGCGGAGATCACGCAGGCGAACCAGCTGTGCGGTCTCGAGCTTGAGCGGTTCAAGCAAGCGCTTGCCGACGGCGCACCGATCACGGTGGCCTGCACCCAGGAAGCCCCGTTGTTCAAGGAAGTCGCGGAGAGTTTCCCGCAGGCGCAGCTCACCTTTGTCAACATTCGAGAGACCGGCGGCTGGTCGAACGATGCAGCAGCCGCCGGTCCGAAAGCCGCGGCGTTGATTGCCGCGGCAGGCGAAGACATGCCGCCGATTTCGCTGGTGACGCTGGAGAGCACCGGCGTAGCACTGGTCTATGGCCGCGACGAGATTGCGATCGAGGCCGCACAACGCCTCGCCGACCGCCTCGACATCACCGTGCTGCTGACAAAACCCGGCGACGTGACGCCACGGCGCAGCAACGAGTTTCCGGTGCTCAAGGGCACCATCCGCAACGCCCGCGGACATCTCGGCGCGTTCGAGCTTGCGATCGACGATTATGCGCTGCCACTGCCCTCCTCGCGCGCGAAGCTGGTGTTCGGGCCTTCGCGCGACGGCGCGACATCGACCTGCGACCTGATCCTCGATCTCAGCGGCGGCACACCATTATTCCCGGCGCATGAATTGCGTCCGGGATATCTGCGCGCCGATCCGCGCGACCGCGCCGCGGTCGAACGCGCGATCGCGGATGCGGGCAATCTGGTCGGCACCTTCGACAAGCCGCGCTTTGTTCATTTCGAAGCCTCGCTGTGCGCGCATTCGCGCTCCGGCATCACCGGATGCACGCGCTGCCTCGATCTGTGTCCGACCGGCGCGATTACGCCGAACGGCAATGCGGTCGTCATCGATGAGAACATATGCACAGGCTGCGGCTCCTGCGCTTCGGTCTGTCCCACCGGAGCCGCATCCTATTCGCTGCCGAGCGCGGACGCGCTGATGCGGCGGTTGCGCACGCTGCTGCAGACTTATCGCAAGGCCGGCGGCAGCGACGCCGTCGTGTTGTTCCACGACGGCGAGCACGGCGATGCAATGATCGATGCGTTGGCGCGATTTGGCGCGGGCCTGCCGGCCAACGTGCTGCCGCTTCGCGTCAACGAAGTGACGCAGCTTGGACCCGAGGCGATCGCGGCGGTGTTTGCCTATGGCGGCAGCGGCGTCGCGGTGCTGACGCGCGCAAAGCCGCGGCATGACATTGCCGGACTTCGCCGGGCGGTCGAACTGTCCGGCACCGTTGTTGCCGCGCTCGGCTTCGGCGAGGGCCTAGTGCATATCATGGAGACCGATGATCCCGACCAGTTGCGCGTCATGCTCGATGCGGCGCCGGCCGGAGTCGCAACGCAAAAACCGGCCGGCTTCATTCCGCGCGGCGCGAAACGCGGCGTGCTGGAAACCACGTTTCGCGAACTCCACCTCGCCGCACCCGCGCCGGTCGATGTCGTGCCGCTGGCGCCCGGCGCGCCGTTCGGCGGCGTCAACCTGAATGTCGAAGGCTGCACGCTCTGCCATGCCTGTGTCACCGCCTGCCCCACGGCGGCGCTTTCGGACAATCCCGACCGCGCCATGCTGCGCTTTACCGAAAGCCTGTGCGTGCAATGCGGGCTTTGCGAGAACACCTGTCCCGAGCATGTCATTACGCTGGAGCCGCGGCTCGATTTCAAGGCGTGGGACGCGCCGCTGCGGGTGCTGAAGGAAGAAGAGCCGTTCCTTTGCATCGCCTGCGGCAAGCCGTTCGGCACCAAGAGCTCGATCGACCGCGTGCTGGCAAAACTCGGCGAAAAGCACTGGATGTTCCAGGGCGCCAATGCCAAACGTATCGACGTCATCAAGATGTGCGCGGATTGCCGGGTCGAGGCCGTGGTGAACGAGGGTTTTGATCCGCATGGAGCGCCGCAGCGCCCGCCGGTGATGACATCGGAGGATTATCTGCGCGCCCGCGATGTGAAGAAGAACGATCCGCTGGGATCATAGGGAGCGCGCCGTGCCGACCCAACCAGTTGCCCACGCGCGCGCGACCTCGAGAGCCGCCGGGATTCCCGGCGTAAAACACGTCATCGCCGTTGCCTCCGGCAAAGGCGGCGTCGGCAAATCCACCACCTCCTGCAATCTCGCGCTCGGCTTTGCCGCGATCGGACTTAAAACCGGCATTCTCGACGCCGACATTTACGGACCGTCGCAGCCGAAACTGCTGGGGTTGCGCGGAAAGCCGCGGCTGCTGGCTGGGCGCAAGCTCGAGCCGATGGAGCGCTTCGGCGTCAAGGTGATGTCGATCGGCTTTCTGGTCGAGGAGGACCTCGCCATGATCTGGCGCGGGCCGATGGTGATCTCCGCCATCACCCAGATGCTGCGCGAGGTGGCGTGGGGCGAACTCGATATTCTCGTGGTCGACCTGCCGCCCGGCACCGGCGACGCGCAGCTCACCATGGCGCAGCAGACGCCGCTCGCAGGTGCGGTGATCGTCTCGACGCCGCAGGACATCGCCCTGATCGACGCGCGGCGCGGCATCGCGATGTTTGAGAAGGTGAACGTGCCGCTATTGGGCGTGATCGAAAACATGTCGGGGTTCTGTTGCCCGGCCTGCAATCGCGTCACGCCGATCTTCGGCCATGGCGGCGCGCGGCGCGAGGCGGAGACGCGCGGCATTCCCTATCTCGGCGAAATCCCGCTCGACATCCAGATTCGCCAGACCTCGGACGACGGCCGCCCGATTGTCGCCACCGAGCCCGACAGCGTGCATGCGCGGCATTACATCGATATCGCGCGCGAGATCTGGACGGCGGTCACCACCGGGGCTGCGAGCCGGCCGGCGCCGCGCATCGTCATCGAGTGATCAGCCGCCCTTGGGCTTGGAATCCGGCGGGCAATCCGCGCGGACTTCCAGCGGCTTGCCGCCGCTCTGCACGGTGGGTGCCGCCGAATTCGAGCCGCCGGCATCGGGCAGCACCGCGCTCTTCTCGACCGCCATGGAATTGGAGGTTTTTTCCTCGCCGCTTCCGGAAGTGGCGGCGCCGGTGGTGGTGCAAGCCGTCTCCGGCTTGGCGGCCGACGGCGCGGCCGTCTGCGCCGCGGCGGCCCCCGCAACCATCAATCCCGCAAAAACTGCTGCCGCGGTACGATAAATCATTCTAGTCTCCTTCAACGAAAAACGTTTTCGCGAATCCAGCGAAAGAAACGTTCCATCAGGACGAAGGTTCCATCGCGAGCGTCGTCCCGCGCGAAGTCGGAGCTTGCAAAAACCTCCGCCGTCATCCTTGTAAGTCATGCGCGGGCTTGACCCGCGCATCCATCGGGACCAGATCCGCGCCGAGCGCGGCCGCCAGGTCCAGCGTGGCGCCGTCGGCGAAGCGGAAGAATTCGATGAGGCGCGCCGTAGGGGTCCCGGTACGACATACATACGCGCGAGCGGCTGATGCACGAGCTGTGCGTAGATTTTGGATGCTCGTTTTCTGAATTGGTCCGGTTACACGAAGCTGTTCTGAATACAGGTAGTGCTGGCAACCGCCCCCCGGCGCGGCGCCAACCTGCGACGGCCCGCGCTTCGCATGGTGGTTGCTGTCCGGATGCGGTGGATGATGAACGTCTGGCGCCGCCGAAGGCTCGCGCAACGCATTGATAGCAATGCGCTTTGGTTGAGGTTACGCAACCAAGAATTGTTGCCGGATTCCGCGGACATTTGCAGAACAGGCGGACCGGTTCGGATGCTTCTGCGCGTATTCGGTGTAGTTCGTTCGAGTGCAAAGTATGCTCGCAGCGGCCCGCCTGGCGGTCATGGTCGAGGCCGCTGCCCAACTCGCGCGAAAACCGCCGCACCGGCCCGCGGCGAAGCCAGCGGAGCGGATTTTTTGTGAGCAACACATTGATATAAATACCCTTATTTTGATTTTAACAACCAACGAGCGAGTGCCTGTTCATAAAGAACATTCAGGGAACACGACCTTCGTTTTCCCGGTCTGTTCGTGAACGTACCCGCTTTGTTACGCGCAGCCACCGCCGCGCCGGTGCATGTCCTAGCGCGATCCGCGCGCCCGATCAGGCCTCGCCGACCTGGGCGCGCATCTCCGCCTCGCCGCCGAACGGCGCCACCAGCTCGACGATGCGCATGGCGGTTCCGCTCTTCCATTCCACCGCGGCCAGGCGCCGGTCGCCGGTGTCGATGCGCTTGGCCACCAAGTCATCTGCCAGCGCCCACAGCACGACGCCGACCGGCTGTTCGCCCTTATAGAAAATCCGGAACTGCCGCAGCAGGATCGCGGGCATCAGCAGCCATTCGAGGTCGCCGAGCGGGATCGCCTTGTGGCGCGGGCTCTGCGTCATCAGCCAGGTGATTTCGCCGAGCACCTGCGCCACCGTCTTCGGCGCCGCCCCGGCCCCTTCGCCGGACGCCGCAGCGCCGCCATTGGCGGATGGCGAAACCCCGAAGCCTGCGAGCGCCGCCTGCAACGCCGCCTCGCCGAGCAGCGGCGCGGCGGCAGGCTTGGCGCCGGCGCCGGCTGTCCGCTTTGCTCCCCGCGCGTTCTTCTTGAGGTCGGCCATAGGCTGCTCCCGTTGCGATTGCCGGATACTAGGACAACGCGCCGCTGTTGCACACCAATTCGGCGGCCTAGTTGATGGTGGCTCCCGACGCCTTCACAACCTTCCTCCACTTCTCGATGTCTTGCGCGAGAAGGTCGCGGAATGCAGCCGGAGAACTGATCAGGGGCGTAGCCCCCTGCTTTGCCAGTATCTGTTCCATCTCCGGTGTCTTGAGTATGGCGGCGATATCGGCGCTTATCTTCTGCGCAATCGCAGGGCTCAACCCGGCGGGCGCCAGGATCCCCCACCAGGGATTGACGTCGAATTTCGGAAAACCCGCTTCCGCTATGGCCGGTAGTTCCGGCGCTATGGCAACGCGCTTCGCGCTGCTCACGGCCAGTGCACGGACGACGTTGCTTTGAACGCTGGAAATCACCGATGGCACGCTGGCGAACGCCGCATCGATATGTCCTCCGATCACGTCGGCTATTGCGGCGGAGGCTCCCTTGTAAGGAACATGCACCACACGGATGTCAGCCTCGGTCTTGAGCATTTCTCCGAGCAGATGATTGACGGAGCCGTTTCCGGCGGAACCATAAGTCAGCCTGTCGGGATTGGCGCGGGCGAACGCAATGAACTCCTTCAGCGTTTTCGCCTCCGCTTTCGGACCGACGATCAGGATGAAGGGCGTCACCGCGATGGTCGCGATGGGGACAAAATCCTTCAGCGAATCGAACGGCAGGTTTTGATAAAGGCTCTGGTTGATCGCCTGCGAGCCTTCATAGGTGATGAGCAGCGTGTATCCGTCGGCAGCAGCCTTCGCGACGAAATCGGTTCCGACAACGCCTCCCGCGCCGGCCTTGTTTTCAATCACGACCGGCTGTCCCCATCGCTCGGCAAGCTTCTGCCCGATGGCGCGTGCGAAGGTGTCGGTGCCGCCGCCCGCGGCTTGCGGCACAACAAGATGCACCAATCGCGATGGGTAATCCTGGGCGTGGACAGGCGAGGCCGCCACGACCGCAGAGACAAATGCGGTTGCGATCCAACAACGAGTGTTCTTCATGGTTTCTTCCCCCGCGTCCGTTGAGACCGGACCTGATTATCATACAGCCTGGCTCAGCAGCGGACATGGACCTTTGGTCCGCAGCTTTTTGCTCGCGATGATGTCCGCCGAGGAACGCTCCAGGTAATAGGCGACGGTCTCGACCCTGATCTTGACCGATCCCGCCGGTTTGGTGGCGTCAAGGTCCTGGAACGAAAAGAACAGCGTTCCCGAACCCTCGACGATCTTCTGCACCGGCGTGTAGGTCGGCTGGTCCATGCCGCATTCGTAACTGGCAAGCCGGATCACGCAGCTCACCCACGGCAGGCGGGCGGCGACCTTGGCGCCCCACAGGATTTCATTGGTGTTGCCGCTGTAGGAGGACGGCCACACGTCGCGCAGGTCGAAGGGCGACGAGATCGTGCCATTGCGGAGTTCGTCGCCGAACAGCCACTGCATCAGGTCTTGATCGACGGGCAAATACTGCGCCCACAGGATCGGGTATCCATAGGCCTGCAGGTCGGCCTCGATCTCATGGCCGATGCCGGGATCCATGTGATAGGGCCGCGCCAGCACCAGGATGCAGGGCCGGTCGTTTTCGGCGCACCATCGCAGGATCGCACGCCCCTTGTCCTGCATCTGCTTGTTGAATGCCGCGAGCGCCTTGTAACCGGCGATCACCGCGCTCCCAACCTCCGCCAGTGTGAGGCCGGGAATCGCGTCCTCCAATGCGCGGTGCAGTTGCTTGGGCACGATCGGCGGTTCGGCGAGCGAGACGAACGGCGAGATGTATTTGATGCCGCGTTCGGCGAAGACATCGCGTTCCTTCAGAAAGCCGGCCTTGATGTTTTCCGGCGCCGCCATCACGCGCGGGCATGCCAGCGAATCGACCACATGCCCGTTCAGGAAGGAAGGCAGCGAGCGGATCATCGGCGACAGCAGGATATCGATGCCGTGTTTCTGGCCGAACACCAGTTCGCCATAGTGCCCGGACATGCATTTCACCGGATAGCAGCAATCGACGGTGCCGCGGCCGCGGCCATATTCGCGCCCCTGTTCGTCGGAGGTGGCTTCCGAGAAAACGATGCGGCGCGGATCGAAGCCGAGCGCGACCAGAAAGCCGAGCCAGAACTGGTGGGTCGACCAGATATTGAGGACGCGGGGAATGCCGATGCGTAAGCTAGACCGTGACTTTGGCGGCGCGGAAAGCTTCGTTCCGAACCATTTCTCCCACGTTGGGATAAGCATTCCTGCGCTCCTCGATTCCAGCCTTCACCACCCGCAATTCGCCGGCGTCTTCGACGAGGCCCTTGGGGCACGAGTTGCCGCTGATGACACGCTCGAACCCCTCCCCGACCGGCACCTTGCTCCATGGCCTGCCTTTGCCGTCGGGTAACGCGACGTCGATGAAGGTGCGCTTGCAGGCGACACTACACCAGCGGCAGGTGGTGTGCTCGTTGGTGGTGCTCGAATAGGACAAGGACTCGATTGTCTCGAAACCCCGGAAGCGGCTGGGCTTCGCGCCTTGCCAGGCATCGTAAGCGCATAGCGCCGCGCCGATTGCGCCCGCTTCTCCGGAATACGGATGGATCTCGATCTCGGCGTCAGGAACCTTGCTGGTGATGAAATCGACCTGCGCCTTGACCACCGCGAGGTTGCGGTGGGTGCCGCCCTGCAGCACGAACTTGCGTCCCACCGCGCGCAGGTTGGTCAATTGACAGGCGTAGACCCAGACATTGAGCGGCAGCACGGCCGCAAGCGACGCCATGATTTCTTCCGCCGACCAGCCCTTGCGCTGCTGGTTGACGATGTCGGACTGCAGGAACACGCCGCAACCCATGGCGAGCGCCGGCAGCGATTTGGCGGCGAAGGCACGCTCGGCGTAATCCTGCAGCGGCACGTCGTAGCGTTCCGCGACGCCTTGCAGGAAGGCGCCGTTGCCGGAGGAGCATTGCGAGTTGAGGCGGAAGTCGGCGACCGCCCCGCCGCGCAGGATCATGACCTTCACGTCGGTGCCGCCGACATCGCAGATCACATCCGCGTCGGGGAAAAAGTGCAAAGCCGCACGCGCGTGCGCCACTGTCTCGACGATGGCCGTGTCGGCGCCGACGATATCGTTGAGCAAATCCTTGCCGTAACCGGTGAGCGCCAGGCCGCCGATATTGCGGAAGCCGGCCGCCCCGATCTGCCGCATCAGATCCTTGGCGTCCTCGATCGGGTTGCCCATCGACAGCGCGTAGCAGCTGAACAACAGCTCCTGATCCGTCGATAGCACCACTGCCTTGGCCGTGGTGCTGCCGAAGTCGCACCCGACCAGAACCGGTTCGCCCACGGGCCGGACCTCATCTGGCGTGGAAAGCCGGCGCTTCGGAGTCCCGTAGGCTTGCAGAAACTGTGCGAGATCCTGCTCGCCGGATGTCAGGCCGCCGCGGCCTTCGCGCGCTTTCTGCTCGTGTTGTCCTTGATCGATCCACCAGCGCAGCCGTTCCGTTCCGCCGTAGCACGCCTTCGCGTCGCTCTCCGCCTTGCCGATTTCGATGCAGCCGAGGCTTGCGTAGTAAACAGCTTCCGCCGGAATTTCGATGAGCGCCGCGGGATCTCCATCGGGCAAAACCACCTTTCGCTCGGTCCAGATGTTGGTGAGGTGGTGACGCCAGGCTTGCTGCAGGCCGGTGAAGAACAGGTTCGGCCCGCCGAGCAGCAGCACCTTCGGCGCCGGCGTGTTGCCCTTGGTCAGCGTCGCGAGGTTCTGGTAGACCACCGCCTCGAACAGGCTGGCGATGATCTCCTCGACCGGCACGCCGCCCTTGACCAGCGTGTTGGCGTCGGTCTCCGCAAAGATCCCGCATTTGGAGCTGATCTTGTGCAGCGATTGTCCGCTGTACGTCATTTTCGCCAGCGCCTCCGGCGAAATCTGCAGTTTCCGCGCGGTCTTCTCGATGAAGGTGCCGGTGCCGCCGCTGCAGGCCGACTGCATATAGACTTGCTTGTTGCGGCCCGATCCCGACGGCGTGAAAAAGATCGTCTTCATGTCTTCGCCGCCGATCTCGGAGACGAATTGAACGTCGGGGTGCAGTTTTTCCACGGCCGTTGCGACGGCAACGACCTCCTGGATCACCTTGCCGCCGACCAGCGGCGCGATCAGCCCGCTGCCCGAGCCGGTGAACAGCACGAGGTCGCGGCCGCGCTCCAGAGCGCATTCACTCTCCATGCGCAACAGGAACTCGAGCACCTTTTCCGCCTGCCGCGTATGGTGGCGCCGATAGTCCTGCCAGACGATGTGGTCGTTCTCGACCACGACCGCCTTGACGGTGGTCGAGCCCACATCCATTCCGACGACCTTCACTTGCCGCCTCCTTGCGCCAGTTCAAGGGCAAGGTTGGCCGCCGTGCCGACCACACCGCGATGCGGAACGCGAAAGGTCGCCTTCTTCATCTTAGGCTTGTGATCAAGCCGGGTTCGCGCGGTGTCGTGCGTGAGGTCGGTCTTCGACAATGTGTCCTCGAATTCGGACCGGGCGCGCTTCTTGGCCTCGGTCAGGATCATCTGGCAGCGCGACAGCGCATGTACCTCGGCATCGCCCTTGATCTCCAGCGGCGCGTAGAGCAGGTCGGGGTGTTTGGCGATGACGCCCGCCATGGCGCCGACGCTCATGGTGTTCGGCATACAGGCATAGGGCGACAATTCGCAGATCATGTGCGCCTTCTTGTGAAGATGGCTCCACAGCGCCTTGCCGACCAGCATGTCGCCCTCGCCGCCCGACAATTGATGATGGAAGTAAGGTGCGGCGAGCCGGCGCAACTCGTACTGGTCCGGAATCTCGTGCGGGATATCGCCGAGCGCTGCGCGCATGCGGTTGTAGGTCCAGCCGAATATTTTCTGCAAGGTCCGGATCTTCGCGAGTTTTATCCGCGCGGTGCGGTCGATGCCGACATAGTCCTCGAGCTGCTGGACATAGAAGCGAAACCAGTAATCGAGCCAGACCACGACCGGAGCCGGATAGACCTCCGCACCCTCGGCTTCGAGCCAGCGGTGGATGTTGTAGTTGGGATCGCCCTCGACGGTCTGCAAATAAAACTCGCCGGTGATTTTCACGACCGGCTTTACTTGCAGCCGGTCGACCTCGATCGCCTCGAATTTGCGGAACACCTCGCGCAACGCGGCGAGGAAATAGTCGGTCGACAGATGCCAGACCAGCGCCCCCCATTTTTTTCCCTTGTGGGGCCGGTTGCGAAACACCTCGCAAAGATAATCGACGCTGTCCCGCACGACGACATCGGTTTCTCCCGCGACGACCTCATACGGCCTTGTCTTGTACTCGAGGCCTTGCAGCGCATCGGTGCAAAGCACGGCCCACACCACGCCGAGCGAGAACGGCATGTCGATGTCGATGCCGCCGCCGGCCGCTCCTTCCTGCTCGAGCTTGTCCTGTTCCATCAGGAACAGGCGAAAGCTGTCAAACCCGATGTTGCGCAGCGCCAGCTCGTAGCTTTGGTGATACTGGCCGAACCGGCAGGCGCCGCAAGCGCCGGCGGTAAGATAGACGTATTTGTCCGCGGCCTCCTCAGGCCCGATGCGCGACGCCTCGCCCTTGAGGAAGTTTGCGAGGTTGCCGGTGACAAAACTCGTCGGGCAACATTGTCCGATGTCGGCGAGTTCGCGGCCGAGCAGAAGATCGTCCTTGGTGGCGGTCGGCAGCGGCCGGAAGCGGTATCCGAGATTTGCCGCCGCGGCCTGGATCACCTTCTCCGCGCGCCAGTGCAGGCCACCGAACAGGATTTCGACTTGCCCGCGTTCCTCGCGCTTGAACGGCCGCGGCGAATAGGCCCGGTAGGCTTGACTTGTTGACGGCACGCAAAGCCTCCCATCGTCGGCAGGGATTTATCCCACGGTACGCTGCGATCAACAAATGCCGATCATGGCATCACCCCGAAATTCTTGGCGAGATCCGCGGGCGTCATGTCGGTCGGCCGGCGTGCGAAGGTCACGCCGGCGCGCTGTAGCGCCCGCGCGATCAGCGCAACACAGCCTTGCTGGCCGCGATCGGGCACTCCGAACCAGTCCCCTGTGAGCACGGTGAGCGCCAAAAGCACAAAACTGAACCTGCCGTATTTCTGTTTCAGGCAGGAATAGGCGTAACGCGACGCGCTGATCCGCTCAGTGGGGGACAGATCGAGATACACATAGTGGTATTCCTGGGCCCGATAATTTTCGAGGCGGTTGAGAACCACGCCGCTGGGGACCACCTCGATGAGATGACCCTGGGTACTGACAATGATTCCGGCATGACTCCAGTGCGCGAGCGCGCGATCGCCATCCCTGCGGCAGCGCATGCGTATAAAGAAGCGGATGGACTTGCCGAGCCAACCGATGCCGCGAATCAGGACAATGTCGCCCGGGCGCGGATCGGGTATGCTTTCTCCCGGCCCGCAGCGTTTATAAACGACCGAGTTCCCACTCGCGGCCGGTGCACTGCCCGCCGGCGTGGCGACAAACGTTTCTGCCGGCATTGATCCGCTCATCGTCTCCGTCATGAGGCAACGCCGTTACCATTGTGGTAGTGGAGCAAGATGACATCGGAGGTGAGCGCCGCGTTGTACACGGCCACATCCTGGATCGCGCCGACGAACGGGAATAGCGGGCTCGCCACGATGCCGGGAGGTTGCGGCCGCGAAGGTATGTAGGGTGCTCCCGCGCCGATCCATAGTGGTTGCGTGGTGTTCGGCACATAGACGGCGGGCGTAATTTTTGGGCCACGCTGCTCGCCGTCGACGTAGAGGATCAAGGTCTGGCTTGGGCCGTCGAAGGTGACCGCAAGATAATAGGTCACCCCGGCGGGCATCGAGGGATCGTTCAATATGATCGGAGGGTCGTCGCTGGTGGCGAATGTGAATCCCGCGGCCCCGCTGCCGCCGTTTCCGATGACGGCCCGCCAGTGATATACGCCGGGCAGATTGTCGTCCGCGATAGCAAACAGCCCGAACCCCGTGCAAGGGTTGAGACTGCGCGCATCGATCACGGACCGGTATGCGTGCGGGGCATTGGCGTCCCAATCCACCCGCACCCACGCCTCGATGGTGAATGAGGTTGTCGGGTTGAATGCCGCATCGAACGGAACATTGACATAGCAGCCATTGACCACCACGCAGGTGGTCCGGACATCGAATTGATTTCCCGGCTGAGCGGAATCTCCCAGGAGAATTCCGGTCTGCCCGAAAGAAACCAGTCCCGGCGCATCGGCCGACTGGATATCGGGTCCGCCGCTGGGGACGCTGTAAGAGGGCCACGGATATAACGAAGGCGCGGTGACCGGGTCGACATAGGAGCCATTGCGCCCGGCGACTCGATCGACCGCGGGATCGGTGTCGGACGCTTCGCCAAGCGGCCAGTAGGCGACGACCGCGGGATTCGCAAGAACCGTATCGTCACTATAGGTTGTGAAGGCTGCAAGCCCTGATCCTGAGAAACCGCAGCCTGCGAAGCACAGCAGCGCGACGATCGCGAGCAGTGCGGCCGGGATAAGAACAAACAGCGGTGCGCTCAACACGACTCTCCTTTTAAGGGGCGGTGCTTGTTGGCTGTGCGCGCGGAAATCATGTCACTGCCGCTAGCTGCGCGTCATCGAATGATCGGCGGCTTGGTATCGCCGACCTTGGGCGGCGGTCCGATCGGTTTCGGCGCCGGGCACGGCGCAAACTCGCACGGCGGCACGGGCTTTGGTGGCGGGCAGCATTTTTCAACCTGCTCCTTCAGCGCATGCAGCCGTTTGGCTTCCAGCGCGGCGCCGGGGTTGACGGTTGCAAACATGCCTTCCAGCGCGTCGATGTCGCGCTCCATCTCAAGCTGCGCTGCCGTCTGCAGTGCGGCCTGGTTCAACAGCGCGCAGGTGTTTTTCGAGATGTGCTCCAGGAGGCAGATGATGGTGTCGTTCTGCTGGTCATTCTGATAGAGCGCCTGATTGGTATATTGGCCTAGCGTGACCAACTGGTTGAAGCCGTTCTTCAGGGTCGTGTTGACGTCATTGACGGCCCCTTTGACGTCGACCAGATTGCCCTTGATGGCTTCCAGCCGATTGTTGGCGGCGACAAGTTGATTAAAAAGATCATCTGCAGACGGCATGATGGAGTTCTCCTTGTGGTCGACTTCTTATTAGTGACGTTAGTTACGGATCGGTTCCGTTTCCGTTGTGAAAATGCTTAAGAATGACGTCGGATTTGAGGGCTGCGCTGTAGATGGCGACGTCCTGCATCGCGCCGACGAACGGAAACAGCGGGCTGGCAACGACGTCGGCAGGCTGCGGCCGCCGAATTACGTAGGGTGCTCCCGCGCCGATCCACAGCGGCTGGGTGCTGTTCGGCACGTAGACGGCGGAGGTGACCTTGGCGAGTTGCGCTCCATCGACGTAGAGGGTCAGCGTCTGGTTCGGAGCGTCGTAAGTCAACGCCAGGTAATAGGTCTTTCCGCCGGACTTGCCGCTCAGCGTGATCGCGGGATCGGCAATGCCGACACTTGTGAATCCGGCGGTGCCGGTGCCGCCATTCCCGATTATGCCCGTCCAGCTATATACACCGGGCTGGTCGTCTTCCGCCCTGGCAAACAATGCGAAGCCCGTGCATGGATTGAGATCGCGGGAATCCAGCACAAACCTGTGCGCGTGCGGCGCGTCCGCGTTCCAGTCGACCCGTACCCAGGCCTCGATGGTGAACGAGGTCGGCGGGATAAATTTGACATTGAACGGAACCTCGACATAACCGCCATTCACCACCACGCAAGGCGTGATGACCGCGGGAACGTTCGCAGGTTGAACCGCGTCGCCCTTGACGAGTCCGGGCTGCGCAAACGCGATGGCGCCGGGTGCGTCGGCCGACAGAACGTCGGGTCCGGGCGGGTTCGGAACGCTGTAAGCCGGCCATGGATAAAGTGAAGGCGACGTGGCCAGATCGATATAGCTGCCGTCGTTTCCGGATATGAGTTCGACCGCGGGATCCGTATCGGCTGCTTCCCTGAGCGGCCAATAGGCGATGATCGCGGAGTTCAGCAGGATCGTCTTGCCGGTGTATTCGGTGTAGGGCGGCGCTTCCTCGTAGTCGGGCAGGATGCAGCCGGCGAAGCAAAACAACCCGACGATCCCGAGCAATATGACGGGAATCAAAACGATCAATGACGCGCTCATAATGCTCCTCCCCGATTTCCGATACCGATGACGCGTTGCGGCCGACGTTCCTGTTGCTTAAAGATCCGGCGTTCCGCTTCCGTGATTGAAGTGCTGGAGAATGACATCGGCATCGAGCGCCTCACTGTAGATGGCGACATCCTGGATCGCGCCGACGAACGGAAACAGCGGACTTGCCGGGACGATTTCGGCAGGCTGCGGCCGCCGCGGCACATAAGGCGCGCCCGCGCCGATCCATAGTGGTTGGGTCATGTTCGGCGCATAGACGACAGCGCTGGCCTGCGCATTTTTTACGCCGTTCACAAACAGAGTCAGCGTCAGGCTGGGACCGTCATATGTCAGCGCCAGGTAGTGGATCGTTCCCGCGGCCGCAGCTGGATCCTTCAGCTTGAACGGTGCTTCGATGCTGTCGAGAATCGCAAATGTAGCCGTGCCATCTCCGACGATTCCGCGCCACGCATAGACCCCGGGCTGACCGTCGACCGCCTTCGCGCATATGCCGAAGCCGGTGGTGGCCGGGCTGAGCTCGCGTGAATCCACCACAAACCTGAAGGCGTGCGGGTCGGCGGCGGTCCAGTCCACCCGCACCCAGGCCTCGAGCGTAAACGACGTCTTGGGAATGAATTTGGTATTCCAGGGGGCTTCGACGTAGACGCCGTTCACCACCATGCAGGCCGGCGGCACAGGATCGCCCGGCCTAAGATCGACGTCGCCCGCCACGATCGTCGGCTGCCCCAGCTTCAACTCCCCCGGGGCGGCAGCTGACAGCACATCGGGATTGGCGCCGTTCGGGATGCTATACTCCGGCCACGGGTAGATCGTACCAACCTCGACTGTGTCCGGATCGATATAGTTGCCGTCGTTGCTGGATATCAGTTCGACCGCGCGATCGGTGTCCTTTGCTTCCTTCAGCGGCCAGTAGGCAATGACCGAGCTGGTCAGCAGCACCGTCTTGCCGGTGTATGCGGTGTAGGGCGGCACAGTCTCGTAGGGGGGTATGATGCAGCCGGCGAAGCAAAACAGCCCGACGATCCCGAGCAATATGACGGGAATCAAAATGATCAATGACGCGCTCATGAAACTCCCCGTATTGCCGATAGCGATGACTTGTTGCGAGCGACGTGGTCAGGCTTTTCCGTTCCCGTTGTTGACATGCCCAGCAATGACCCCTGGATCGAGCGCCACGCTGTAGATGGCGACGTCCTGGATCGCACCGACGAACGGAAACAGCGGGCTGGCAACGGTGTCCGGAGGCTGCTGCGGTCGCCGCGGCACGTACGGCGCGCCCGCGCCGATCCATAGCGGTTGGGTCGTGTTCGGCGCGTAGCCGACATTGGGGACCTGGGCTTGCTGTTCGCCGTTCACAAACAGCGTCAGCGTCTGGCCGTTATACGTCAACGCGAGATGGACGGTCGTCCCGGCGGACGCAGCTGGATCCTTCAAGGTAACCGTAGCCTCGTTGCTGTCGGCGAAGATGAATGCGCCAGTGCCGTCTCCGACGATTCCGCGCCACCGATATACTCCGGGCTGATCGTCGACCGCCTTCGCGCATATTCCAAAGCCCGTGGTGACCGGAGTGAACTCGCGTGAATCCACCACGAACCTGAAGGCATGCGGGTCGTTGGCGGTCCAGTCCACCCGCACCCAGGCCTCCACCGTAAACGATGTCTTCGGAATGAATTTGTCATTCCAGGGAACGTCCACGTAGCAGCCATTCACCACCATGCAGGCCGGCGGCACAGGATCGCCCGGCAGCAGATCGACGTCGCCCTTGACGATCCCGGGCTGCGCCAGCGCGATCGTGCCGGGCGCGGCAGCCGACAGCACATCGGGATTGGCGCCGTTCGGGATACTATAGGCCGGCCACGGGTAAAGCGAAGGCGCCGTATTCGTATCGATATAATTGCCATTGTTGCCGGATATGAGTTCGATCGCGGGATCCGTATCCGCGGCTTCCTTGAGCGGCCAATAGGCAATGATCGCGGGGTTCGGCAATATCGTCGTGCCGGTGTAGGTGGTGAAGGCCGTCGAAGGAAGCCCCTCTGTTTCAAGTATGCAGCCGACGAAGCAAAGCGTACCGACGATCCCGAGCAATATGACCGGAACTAAAACGATCAATGACGCGCTCATGACACCCCCCGCATTGCCAACACCGATGATTTGGTGCGGTCGACGTGGTTATGACGTTCCGTTCCCGTTGTTGAAGTGCACAAGAATGACAGCTGGGTCGAGCGCCGCGCTGTAGATGGCGACGTCCTGGATTGCACCGACGAACGGAAACAGCGGGCTGCCGACCACGTCGGGAGCCTGCGGCCGCCGCGGCACATAAGGCGCGCCCGCGCCGATCCATAGCGGCTGGGTGGTGTTCGGCACGTAGTCGACGTCGGTGGCCTGAACTTGCTGTACACCGTTCACAAACAGAGTCAGCGTCTTGCTGGGACTGTCATAGGTCAATGCGAGGTAGTGGGTCGTCCCCGCGGCCGCGGCCGGGTCCTTCAGCGTAAACGGCGCCTCGTTGCTGTCGAGAAGCGTGAATGCCCCGCTGCCGTCTCCGACGATTCCGCGCCACTGATAAAACCCGGGCTGATCGTCGATCGTCTTTGCGCATATTCCGATGCCGGAGGTGGCCGGAGTGAACTCGCGCATATCCAGCACAAACCTGAAGGCGTCCGGGTCGCCGGCGGTCCAGTCCACCCGCACCCAGGCCTCGACCGTAAACGAAGTCTGCGGAACGAATTTGAGCTTGAAAGGAGCTTCGACATAGCAGCCGTTCACCACCATGCAAGCCGGGGCCACAGGATCGCCCGGCAGCAGATCGACGTCGCCCTTGACGATCCCGGGCTGCGCCAGCGCGATCGTGCCGGGCGCGGCAGCCGACAGCACATCGGGATTGGCGCCGTTGGGGATACTATAGGCCGGCCACGGGTAAAGCGCAGGCGCCGTGTTCGTATCGATATAATTGCCGTTGCTTCCGGATATCAGTTCGACTGCGGGAAGCGTATCCGCTGCTTCCTTGAGCGGCCAATAGGCAATGATCGCGGGATTCAGCAGTACCGTGGTGCCGGTGTAGGAGGTGAAGGACGTGTCGGTCCCAACCCCGGTCCCGTGCGTATTAAGTCCGCAGCCGACGAAGCAAAGCAACCCGACGATCCCGAGCAATATCGCCGGAATCAGAACGACAACTGATGTGCTCATGACACCCCCGCATCGCCAATACCGATGACTTGTTGCGGTTGGATCGGCCCGATCCATCATCAGTATTATTTGTTCTAGCATTTCCTTGAATTGAGTGAGGTGATCAACCTGAAGCGAAAATAAAAATAATGTCAGGCGATTTACCGGTGTTGTAAATCGCTTCGCCAGGCAATGTCGCACTTTAAGATTGAACTTATCTCCATATAAAAGCAAGCCCGATCAACGCGGCAATCGCCAGCAGGACCGACGTCGCCTGCATGGTCGTCTTGTCGAGGCCATCCGTCTCGTCCTCGCGCAAACTTTCCAGATACCAGCGCCCCGCGGCGTAGCCGGCAAGCACCAGACAAAATATCGCCCCGGGGAATGGCGCGACGTTGCGCAGAACGAGCGCCACGCCGAACAGCACAAGCGCAAACGCCATCTCCATGAGTTGCGTGGGGATGCGCCGCTGCCAGATTCCATGGTGGTCCGGCAGCGACAGCGCAAACCACGAATCGCTCGGCCGGCCCCCGCAACATCCGTTGAGGAAACATCCGACCCGGGTAAAGGCCATCGCAAGCAGGATCGTCAGCGCTGCCGCGTCCCAGAAACCGCCGAACGGCAGGCCCAATAAACGCAGCAGCGGAATTGACAGCGGCACGGTCAGGATGAAGCCGCCATACATCGACATCCCGCCTTCCGTGCGCCGCCAGATCCGGGCCGGATCGCGCCGGTAAAGGTCCCATCGCGTCAGCACGAAATAAAGCCGCGAACCGGCCAGCGCCGGGATCACTAGGATAGCGATGGCGATGGCAAAGCGGTCGGCGCTCAACCCCGCGCTTTGCGCGACATACGCCCCGACGAAGACGCCGGCGAGCAGGCCGATATAGAGCATGGCCGGGTAGCTGTAGATGTTCAGGCCGCGCCAGCTAAACAGAATCCTACGCATGGCCGTTCAGCGCGGTCAGCAAGATGAGGCCGGTGCCGGCCACCAGCGCCGCGTCGGCCAGATTGAATACCGGCCACGGCCCGATTGCGACGAAGTCCACGACCGCGCCGCGATAAAGCCGGTCGAGAAGGTTTCCCGTCGCTCCGCCGATGGCCGCGCCGATGCCTGTCGGCAGAAGCGCCGCGTTGCCGAGCAAGGCGTAATGCAGCGTCAGCGCCGCCAGCACGATCATCGCCGCCCACAGCGCAGCAAGCGCCGGCACGCCCGCGAACGCCGCCAATGTCCCTTGCCGGTTGAGCATGCATCGGATCGAAACGAACGAACGCGGCGTGCTGACGCCGGCCAGCGGCCATCGCGCCAGCACAAACGCCTTGCTGACCTGATCGGCCGCCACCACAAGCGCGGCTGTGAGCATCGATTCAAGCCAGATCATCAGGTGGGGCCTCTTGTCGCTCGCGGTGCCTTGCGCGGAAATCGGGTCGTGGGGATAGTTACCGCCCGGGATGCGCGCGCGCAAGTTGGCAACGGCACCGGCGTTGCCGCGCGCTTTCGAACGCAGACGTCGGCGTGGTGGGCATGAGCATGACATCCACTGTCTGAATGCCGAGGCGAACTCGCTCATATTGCTGCTTCGCCCGGGCGGGTGTTGCGCCGGCCCCTTTCGACTTTCGCATAAGGTGCTGTTCTGTTACCATCACCACGGATCTCGGCGGTGATATTAGCCGGTTGAGGATTGGTCGGGAGGTAGCAATGGCCGACAGCAATTGGACGATCAAGGGACGTGAATTCGTCAACTGCAACTGCTCCTACGGTTGCCCCTGCCAGTTCAACGGATTGCCAACGCACGGACATTGCCAGGCGGTCGCCGGCTTTGAGATCGAACAAGGCCACCACGGAACGACGAAGCTTGATGGCCTGAAGTTTGTCGGGATTTTCCGCTGGCCTGGCGCGATCCACGAAGGCAAGGGCGAAGCCGCGGTTGTCATCGACGAGCGCGCGACCGAGGCCCAGCGCGGGGTGCTGTTGCGGATCCTCAGCGGCCAGGACACCGAACCGGGAGCGACCGTTTTCAACGTATTCGCCTCGACGCTCGAAAAGCTTCACGATCCGATCTTCGCTCCGATCGAATTTCAAGTTGATGTTGCAGAGCGGAAAGCTCGACTGGTCGTGCAGGGCGTCACCGATGGCCGCGGTGAGCCAATCCTTAATCCGGTGACGGGAGAGAAGCATCGGGTCCGCATTGATATGGTGGGGGGCTTCGAATACCAGCTTGCCGAAATCGGGCGGGGCTGGACTAAAACGTCGCAACCGATCAAGTTTGAACTCACCGATTCCTACGGTCAATTCGCCGACATTCATCTTTGCCAGAGCGGCATTGTGCATTGAGCTGATATGGCCGGTGTGGCGATCGAGGCCATCCTGCGACGCGACCGTACGATCGTAATCACCACCTTGATTCTCGTGACCGCACTGGCCTGGAGCTACGTGCTCTGGCTTGTTGCCGACATGGACATGGGTGGCATGGACATGTCTGGCTTCCGGATGATCCCCGCCGGCCTCGGCCTGATGAAGCCCAACACAATTCCCTGGAGCGCAATCGAGTTCGCGTTTGTGTTCGTCATGTGGGTCGTGATGATGGTCGGCATGATGATCCCGTCGGCCACGCCCATGATCCTGCTTTATGCGCGCGTCGGCGGACAGGCGGCAAATGCAGGCAAGGCGCTACCGGCGACCTGGTGGTTTGCAGCCGGCTATCTGCTGGTCTGGACGGCGTTCGCGTTCGCCGCCACCTTCGCGCAATGGGTACTGGAGCGGGAGAGCTTGCTCACGCCGGCCATGGCCGGCTCCAGCGGAGTGTTCGGCGGCATCGTCATGATCGCGGCCGGCCTTTATCAGTGGATGCCACTCAAGGACGCCTGCCTTCGGCAATGCCAGGCGCCGTGGACGTTCATTCATCGCCATGGAGGCTTTCGCAGCGATGCGCGCGGCTCGCTGATACTTGGTGCCTATCATGGCCTGTATTGCGTTGGCTGCTGCTGGGTACTGATGGCGCTGTTGTTCGTCGGCGGAGTGATGAACGTGCTTTGGATCGCCGCAATTACCATCTTTGTGCTGGCTGAGAAGGTCATTCCAGCCGGCCGCGCGATTTCGCGCATCGCAGGTTCAGGATTTTTTGCGTGGGGAGCCTGGCTGCTGACTGAAGCATTGTTCTGACCGTAAAATTCGTCGACAGTCGTTGTGGAGCAGGCTTACAAGCGATCCGGCGCCGTAAGCAGACGTCGGGACCGGGGCTGGTGGGCGCGACAGGGATCGAACCTGTGACCCCCTCGATGTCAACGAGGTGCTCTCCCGCTGAGCTACGCGCCCTGAAAATCCAGCGATACCGGGATGCGTCCCTATATCGGCTCCAAAGCGGGCAGGCAAGGACGAGAGACGGTGAATAAGGGCCGAATCAGGCCGCCAGCATCTTGTTCACTTCGCTGACCAATTCGCGCAGGTGCACCGGTTTCGACAGCACCTTGGCGTTCTTCGGTGCGTCCGAATCGGAATTCAGGGCGACCGCGGCAAAGCCGGTGATGAACATGATCTTGATGTCGGGGTCGAGCTCGGTGGCGCGGCGCGCCAGCTCGATGCCGTCCATCTCCGGCATCACGATATCGGTGAGCAGCATCTCGAACGGTTCTTCGCGAAGCCTTTGGTAGGCCGACAGCCCGTTGTCATGGGACGACACCTGAAAACCGGCGTTTTCCAGCGCCTTGACCAGGAACCGGCGCATATCGTTGTCGTCTTCGGCGAGCAGGATCTTGTGCATGGCGGGTGGCGTCGAATCCGGTCAGAGCATCAATCCGCCCACTTAGCCCGATGGGTGGTAAATTTCGGGTGAAGGCGGAAGGCGGCGGTCGATTGCAGGCGCCGCCAGTTTTGCGCCGGAACGGTCGCCGAATCAATGAACTGCCGCGTTTTCATCATCCTGAGAGGCGTTCCAGTCCGCGCAAAACTTTTTTGCTTGGCAGATCGGTTGTGACACCCGACAATGAGTTCTCATAAAACCGGCGTTTATCTGGCAGAATCCTCCTCCTGCCACGCGGCTGCAAGGGACGGCGTCCGACGATGACCCAGCATGACGGTGAACTGTCGCCTCCGTTCGAGGTGATCGAGCCGCCCGCGTGGCGGGCGCCGATCATCTTCAATTCTCCGCATTCGGGCTCGGTCTATCCGCCCGAATTCCTCACCGCGTCGCGGATCGATCTTGCAAGCCTGCGCCGTTCCGAAGATTCGTTCATGGAGGAGTTGATCGGAGGCCTGAGCGACCGCGGCTTCCCGGTGGTGCGGGTCAATTTTCCGCGCTCCTATGTCGACGTCAACCGCGAGCCCTATGAGCTCGACCCGCGGATGTTTTCGGGACGGCTGCCGAGCTTCGCCAACACCCGCTCGATGCGCGTCGCCGGCGGGCTCGGCACCATTCCGCGCGTGGTCGGCGACGGCCAGGAAATCTATCGCGAGCGCCTCGGCGTCGATGACGCGTTGGGGCGCATCGAGGCGCTGTACAAGCCGTATCACCGCGCGCTGCGGCGGCTGATCAACAAGGCGCATCAGGCGTTCGGGTCGGTGATCCTGGTGGACTGTCATTCGATGCCATCGATCGGCATTTCCCGCGACGAGCCGCGGCGGCCGGACGTGGTGATCGGCGACCGCTACGGCACCAGCTGCGCGCCGCTGTTGCCCGATACGGTCGAGGAAACCATGGCGAGCCTCGGCTATTCGATCGGCCGCAACAAGCCCTATGCCGGCGGCTTCATCACCGAGCATTACGGCAATCCGGCCTCCGGCCTGCACACCATTCAGCTCGAGCTCAACCGCGCGATCTACATGGACGAACGGCGGCGCGAACGCGGCGCGCGGTTCGATCAGGTCATCGCCGATTTCGCGGTGCTGGCCGATGCGCTGGCCGCGATTCCGCTCAGCGATCTCGGGCCGTTCCAGGCGGCGGCGGAGTGAACCCCCGTCATTCCGGGGCGCGCGAAGCGCGAACCCGGAATCCAGACACCATACGATGACGCTGGATTCCGGGTTCGCGCGAAGACGCGCGCCCCGGAATGACGGGGGCAAGAAAAAAGGGCCGCTTGCGATTGGCAAGCGGCCCAAGTCTAGGGAGGAAACGCCCAAGGAGGGCAGCGATAGCGCAAGGCGCTACCGCACCGCAACAATATGCGACCGCGCTGCACAAAGTGCAAGGGCTTTCGAATCATTCTCCATGCAAATTCCGCATGGCGGCCCGGAGCAGGCTCGTCCTGTTTTGCCCTTTATATCCAATAACATAGAAGGAAATGCCGGATGATCATGCATTTTCCGCCTGTGCATAATCTCTGGGCTCTCGATTTCGTGATCGGCGGCATTCGCGGAAAATGCGCCGCTTCGCAAATCGATTCGAAAGCCGGTGCATACCTGCTTTAGGCGCGGGTGCGGACTCCGTCGGCCCACTGTATACCATGCGCGGGCCAGGCGATCGCGCTCCGCGCCCGGTTCGCAAACCGCTTTGATCAAGGGACAGCCGTGACGGTCATCGATTTCACAGCCTTCATCGGCCGGCTTGCGACCACGTCAGGCGAAACCATCCTGCCCTTCTTCCGCACCTCGCTCAGTATCGACAACAAGGCTACCGGCCACGGCTTCGATCCGGTGACCGAAGCCGACCGCGCCGCCGAGGCGGTGATGCGCCGCCTGATCAAGGCCAACTTCCCCCAGCACGGCATCATCGGCGAGGAATTCGGCAACGAGCGCGCCGACGCGGAATATGTCTGGGTGCTGGATCCGATCGACGGCACCAAATCCTTCATCTCCGGCTTTCCGATCTGGGGCACGCTGATCGCGCTGCTGCACCGGGGCACGCCGGTGTTCGGGATGATGCACCAGCCCTACATCGGCGAGCGTTTTTCAGGCGACAGCGGTTCGGCCCGGTATCACGGGCCGTCCGGCGAACGAAAACTGGCGGTGCGGCGCTGCGCGTCGCTGAAGGAAGCGACTTCGTTCACCACCAGTCCGCTGCTGATGAACACCGCCGACCGCGCCGCGTTCAACCGCGTCGAAGCCGAGGTGCGGCTGACACGATATGGCGGCGATTGCTATTCCTATTGCATGCTCGCCGCCGGCCATCTCGATCTCGTCGTCGAAACCGAGATGAAGCCCTACGACATCGCGGCCTTGATTCCGATCGTCACCGGCGCCGGCGGCGTGGTCACCACCTGGGAAGGCAAGCCCGCACAAAACGGCGGCCGCATCATCGCGGCCGGCGATCCGCGCGTGCATGAAGCGGCGATCAAGCTGCTTGGCGGCTAGCGCGCGCGGGAAATGTGGACTTTGACTTTACGCGAATTCGGCGCTTTCCATTTTCAGCAATGCGAAGGGCGCCTCAAAACCCCTTAGCGCCGTCACTCTTTCAGCCCACGCGGCCGCATGGCTCCAGCGACCCAAATCGAACGCGCAGATTTCCGCGAAGGCGACGTCGCCATAGCAGAACAGGTCCGCGATGGTGGGTTCGGCGGCGCAGAGGTAGTTGCGCTGAGCGAGGTGGGAGTCCAGCACCGACAGCGCCGCTTCGGCACGTTGGCGATGGTAGCCGGCAATCGCGGGCTCGACATCGATCGGCAACAGTCCGCGCTGACCGAGTTGAACGGCGTAGCTGTTAAAGACCGGGGGAAACAGGGCATCGACATCCCAGTACATCCACTCCCGCACGGACTGGCGTGCCGCCGGATCGGGCCCCTGGAACCGGCCGAGCGTGTCGGCCAGATGCTCGACGATGGCGGCCGATTGCAGGTAGATTCGGCCGTTGTCGACCAGGACCGGCACCTGGCCCCAGCGCGAAAGTGCTGAAAATTCCGGTGTCTTGTGCATTCCCTTCTGGAAGCTGACATAGCGGAACGAGAACGGCGCGTCCGACAGCCGCAGCATCAGCGCTACCTTGTAGGTCGGGAGCGAATGCGGGCTGCCGTACAGCGTGAAGCGCGTCATTGGTGTAGCCTCCCCGTCGTACGCGAACGTAGTTTGGTTGAACCTGCCGGTCGAGCCGCGGCGCGATTGTATCTCAACTTTTCACCAAGCGGCTGGTCCCGTAGAGTTCGCGAGCCAAGGGTTCAAGCGCGGCAGGTTCTCTTGGAAACCTGCGTCGGGAGGTATCGTGAGAATTCTGGGAACGCTGTTGACCGGACTGTCCGTCCTGCTGTTGCCTGCCTTGGCCGCGGCGCAGGAATTTCCCGCAAAGCCGATCCGGCTGATCGTGCCGTTCCCGGCCGGCGGGCCCAATGACATCATCGCGCGCGTGGTCGGGCAGCGCATGTCGGAACTGACCCGGCAGCCGGTGGTGATCGACAATCGCGGCGGACAGGCAGGCGTACTCGGCACCGACGCAATCGCGAAAGCTGTGCCCGACGGCTACACCATCGGAATCGTGAGCGCGAGCGCGCTCGTCATCAACCCTTCGATGGAAAAAGTCCCTTACGACGTGATCAAGGATTTTGCGCCGGTCACGCTGGTCGTGACGGTTCCGGAAATGCTGGTGGTCGCCAGCAACGTTCCGGCAAACAACATGGCTGAGCTGGTCGCACTCGCCAAGGCAAACCCCGGCAAACTCAATTTCGCCTCCGCCGGCGTCGGCGGCCTGCCGCATCTGGCCGGCGAACTGTTCAAATTGACCGCGAAGATCGACGTCGTGCATGTGCCCTATCGCGGCGCCGCGCCGGCCATCAACGACCTGCTCGGCCAGCAGGTGCAGATGACGTTCCTCGATTTGCCGGTGATCCTGCCGCACATCAAGGCCGGAAGCTTAAGGCCGATCGCGCTTGGCGCGCCCGCGCGTGCGCCGACCGCGCCTGATGTGCCGACCACGGCTGAAGTCGGCATGCCGGATCTTTTGATCGAGAACTGGTACGGCATGATCGCGCCGGGTGGAACGCCGCCTGCCATTGTCGCAAGCCTGAACCGGATCGCGACCGCGGCGATGCACGATCCGGCCGTGAAGGAAAAGCTCGCCGATCAGGGCCTGACCGTGGTCGGCGAAACGCCGGAGCATTTTCGCGCATTCATCGGCCGCGAAATCGTCAAATGGGCGAAGGTGATCAACGACGCCGGGCTCGCGACCGCGAAGTGAATGCGGACCTCGAAGGCGCAACACCGTCATCCTGTGAGGGTCCCGAACGCGGCACAGTATCCTTGCATTTTTTTCTTGGAATCGTCGGCTACCGGACAGACGCTGTCGAAAATTTCGGCCTAGAATTTGCTTGGTGGCACGGGCGATTTCGATGCGTAACGACAGTAAAGGGCAATCACCGGACAGGCACGACTGGTTGGCGCGGGCCGCCGAGGCTTTGGAAAAAGCCCGCAAGATGAAGCCCGGGGCGGAGCGCAACGAGGCCTTGAAAAAAGCCAGCCAGCTGCAGATCGCGGCCGACATCAAGGGCTATCTGGCTTCGAAAGAGCTACGGCCGCCGAAGTAAATCGACGCAGGGGCGCACGGTCCGGACGTTCCGGGAATGGAACTTGCCTCTAAAGTCGCGTTCACAATAGAGTCGCCCACCGGACATAAAAGGACTAGTATCCGGTGATTGCCGGTTAGGAAATCAGGCGCCGGCAACTGAGAGTCCGGACGGACTCCCGCCCTGTTGCGTGTGTGTCCGATGGCGCAGTCCTTCTTCCTTCGTGAGCAAGCCGACCGATGCCGCCGCCTCGCCCAGTCGACCAGCGATGCCCTGACGCAGGAACGCCTTTTCAAACTGGCTGCCGAATACGAAGCACAGGCCGATGCCCAGGACGATTCGGACCAGGAAGCGCCGGCCGTGCGCTACGGCAGGCGTGACGAGGACGATGACGACTAGTTCCGTCGTATCTGACGCAATAAGCGGCGTTGGTCCGCTATCCGACAAAATAAAGTTTTTTCGCGCGCGGGCCGCCTAAGCGCAGGGCATTGCAGCCCAATCGGGCGCGGGCTTTTCCAAATTGTATGCACAAACACTGCTAAGACCGCTACCGGACCGACAAAGTCCTTGTGCCGTACGTATATGCACTACCCGTGGAACGCTCTCGGAGCGTAATTCCCATCCCTGCGGTGATGCGGCCCGACCGATCGGGCAGGATATCGCGGTGCATTCGCCTACCAGTAGCCATCTGGACAACAAGCTGCTCGCAGCCTTGCCGCGCAGCCAGTTCAACCTGCTTGTCCCGCATCTGACGGTCGCCACGCTGGGCCAGGGCACGGTGGCGTATGAAACCGGCGACGAGGTCGACCAGATCTACTTCCCGCACAACGGCATGTTCTCGCTGCTTGCCGTGATGCGCGACGGCAAGGCGATCGAGACCGCCACCGTCGGCCGCGAAGGCGTGATCGGCGCGATGGCCGGACTGGGACTGTACAATTCCCTGGTACGCGCCGTGGTGCAGCTTCCGCTCACCGCCACCAAGATCGCGTCGTCGCAATTCAGGAAAGCCATCGCTTCCAGCGAGCCGATCCGCGATCTCTGCATCCACTATAACGAGGTGCTGCTGACCCAGGCGCGGGTCACCGCGGCCTGCAACGCGCTGCATCCGGTCGAGGCGCGGTTCTGCCGCTGGCTGCTGCAGTCGGCCGACCGCGCCGGCAGCGACACCGTGACCTTGACGCAGGAACTGCTCGCCGAAATGCTCGGCGTGCGGCGCACTTCGGTGACGGAGGTCGCCGGCAAGATGCAGAACGAAGGCGTCATCACCTATTCGCGCGGCGTCATCAAGATCCTCGACCGCGCCGGCCTCGAGCGGCTGTCCTGCGAGTGCTACCAGACGCTGATCGATCATTCGGCGACGCTGACGTAACGCCGTCATTCCGGGGCGCGCGCAGCGCGAACCCGGAATCCAGAACCAGGGCACTATGCGTCCGGATTCCGGGTTCCCGCGAAGACGCGCGCCCCGGAATGACGAGACAGTTTATCGCGCCGCCTTCCGCAAATGTTCCACAAGTTGCTGCGCCGGGCGCGGCAGCGCCTTGAAGCTGCGGGCGCAGATCGCGAGCTTGCGGTTGGCCCAGGGGTCGCGGATTCGCACGACGCTTATCCGCATCGAGCGCGCACAGCGTTTCGCCGCGACCTCCGGCATCACGGCAACGCCGATGCCGGCGGCAACCATTTGACCGATCGTGTCGAAATTATTCAGCCGCGCGCGATAGCGTAAGCGTGCGCCCAGCCGTGCCGCGTGTCCGGCGATATGGGCATGCAGCGCGCTTGCCGCGGTCAATCCGACGAAGTCGCGGTACACCACGTCGCGAAAGTCGACCTGGCGCCGGCCCGCCAGTTCGTCATGCCGCGCCACGACAAGAACCAGACGATCTTCGCTGAAGGAAATTCGCTCGATGCCCTCGGGCAAAGCGTGCTCGGCGGCAAGCCCCAGATCCGCGGCGCCGCTGGCGATGGCATTGGCGATCTCGGTGCTTTCGCGCTCTTCGACGTCGATATTGACCTGCGGATGCTCCTGAAGAAAGGCCGCAAGCACTTTCGGCAGATATTCCGACAAACCCGACGTGTTGGTGAGCAAATGTACGCTCGCCTTGAGGCCGCGCGCAAAAGCCTGGAGATCGCCGCGCATGGTCTCGACATTGTGCACGATGACCCGGGCGTGGCCGAGCAGGTTTTCTCCCGCCTCGGTCAGTTCGACCCCGCGCCGGCCGCGCTTCAGAAGTGCTACCCCAAGGGTTTCTTCCATCGCCTTGATCCGCGCGCTCGCGGACGCCAGCGCGAGGTGCACGCGCGCGGCGCCGTGGGTGATGCTGCGGTCATCGGCCACCGCGACAAACAATCGAAGGTCGACCAGATCGAATTGCATGGCGATTTCAGAAGCTCTTTGCCTTCGTCATGGCTGAAGGCACCCTACGTAACCTCCAGATTGTGCCGAACCCGCCGATCGGTCAATGTGGGCGCATGTTCGACCCCCTGCTGATCATCATCGCCGTGGTGTTCGTGCTTGCCGGCTTCGTCAAGGGCGCGATCGGCCTCGGCCTGCCGACGGTTGCGATCGGCCTGCTCGCGGTGTCGATGCCGCCGGCCCGCGCGCTGGCCATCGTCATCGTACCCGCCATCGTCACCAATATCTGGCAGACCTTCGTCGGCCCTTATTTGCGCGACATCACGCGAAGGCTGTGGCCGCTGATGGTGGGTACCGCGATCGGCATCTGGTGCAGCGCCGGCCTGATGACCGGGCCCTATGCGCGCTACGGCACCATCGTGCTCGGCGTGCTGCTGGTGATATACGCCATTATCGGCTTGAGCAAATTCAACTTCCATGTCGCGCCCGAAAACGAGAAATGGGTCGGCGGCATTGTCGGCCTGCTCACCGGTGTGGTGTCGGCTGCGACCGGCGTGCAGGTGATTCCATCGATGCCGTTCATGCAGGCGATCGGCATGGAAAAAGACGAGCTGGTGCAGGCGCTCGGCGTGTTCTTCACCGTCGCCACCGTGGCACTCGCCTTCAACCTGACCCATGCCGGTTTGCTCAACGCAGCGACCGCGCTGCCAGGTGCTGTGGCGATGGCCGGCGCCTTCGCCGGCATGTTCATCGGCCAGGCGGTGCGCTCGCGCCTGGAGCCGGAAACGTTCCGGCGCTGGTTCTTGATCGCGCTGATCCTGCTCGGGAGCTATCTGGCGGGGAGCGCGACTTACGAGCTGCTGCACTGATCGTCATTGCGAGCGAAGCGAAGCAATCCAGAGGCCGCAAGCAAGAGCTGGATTGCTTCGTCGCTACGCTCCTCGCAATGACGAGAACTATCGCTGAAGCAAGGCGACGCGGACGCCGAGGGTGATGAAGAGGCCTCCAAGCGCGCGGTTGATCCAGAGCAGCGCCCGCCCGGATCGCCGGATGCGATGCGCGGCCCTGGCGGCGAACGCGGCGATCCCGAGACACCAGATCGTGCCGGTGGTCACAAAGATCAGTCCGAGAGCCAGAAAAGCGAGCGCCTTATGCGGCGAATCCGCCGCCACGAATTGCGGCAGGAACGCCAGGAAAAACAGCGCCACTTTTGGGTTGAGCACGTTGGTGAGCGCGCCCTGCCAGAACACCCGGCGCAGCGAGGTCGCGTCGCTGTCGCTGCCGATCGTAGCGTCGGATACCAGCGGGCGCGACTGCGCCAGCAGCATCTGCAATCCCACGAAGCAGAGATAAGCGGCGCCAATCAGCTTCACGGCGGTGAATGCGGCCGATGACGCCATTAGCAATGCCGACAGCCCGATCGACGCGGCAAACACGTGAACCAGGCAGCCGCAGCAGACCCCGAGCGCCGCCGCGGCACCGCCGCGCCATCCCAGCTGCACGCTGCGGCCGACGATATAGGCCGTATCCGGCCCCGGCGTGATGATGAGCAGCAGGCCGGAGACGATGAAAAGCCAGAGTTCGTGAATGCCGAGCATTAAATCTCTCTCGTCGTCCCCGCGAAGGCGGGGAGGTGGATTCACATTCGAAGTGCAACACTTCGGAGAAGGCCTCGGCTGGTGTTCTGAAGTCAAGGCATTTGCGCGGAGTGTGGTTGTAGGCTGCGACGAGCGCCCGAAAGCGCCTGTTGGGGAGCGTGGCCAGGTCGGTCTTGCGGGGCAGGAAGCGGCGCATCCGGCCGATTGCGTTCTCGATGCCGCCCTTTTGCCAGGGAGCGTAACGATCGCAGAAGAAGGTTGCGATCGACAGCCGATGCAGCGCGCTGTGGCGAGCGAACTCGGTGCCGTTGTCGAAGGTGACGGTTCGACGGAGGCTTGACGGCAAGCCGCTGAACAGTCTGACGAGATGGCGCGCCACGCCGTGAGCTGCCTTGTTGAGGGGCCGCACCGCCAGCAAGAGGCGGGAGGTGCGCTCGTGCACGGTCAGGACGGCCTGGCCGTATCTTGAGAACAGCATGAGGTCGGCTTCCCAGTGGCCGGGGGTCCTGCGATCGTCGGCATCCGGAGGGCGTTCAGCCAAGGAAACACGGCCTTCGATGAGGGTTGCCGAGCTTCCGCCCCTCCTTCCGCGAAAGCCACGCTTGCTCTTGCCGCGCGGCAGATAGTGCCGCCAACGGTAGTCCTTGGTGCGAGCCATCTGGGCGTAGATGAAGCGGTAGATGCTCTCGTAGGAGATCACCTTGCGGCCGGCCTCGCGCGCCAGCCGGCCGGCGATCTGTTCGGGCGACCAGCCGCACTTCAGCCGGTCGATCACCGCACGGCGCAGGAAGGGCTCCCGTTGTAGGCGTGCGCCCTTCCAGCGCCGTGCTCGGGTCCGTTGATCCGCGTAGCTCGGCCTGTAGCCGATCTGCTTGCCCTGATTGCGCTTTATCTCGCGAGAGATCGTCGATGGCGAGCGATCCAGAGCTGCAGCGATCTGCCGGATCGAGCACCCGTCGGCTCGAAGTCGGGCAATCTCGCATCGTTGATCCAGTGAAAGCTGGTCGTACCGCTGTCCCATCGCAACACCCCCTCCGGGAAGTGTTGCACTTCGTTTGTGAACTCAGGGGACCCATACGCCGTGTCGTCGCTATTTTGCCGACAACGTCAAATACATTCTGGCTGACGCCGTCCACTACAATTGAGTCCAGGGGTTATGGGTCCCCGCCTGCGCGGGGACGACGCATCATTTGTTGATGCGACAATCACCCGAACAGCGGCGTGCCCGGCACGAAGGCGTCGAACGCCGCCCAGAACTGGGCGCGGTAGCGGTCCTGCTCCTGCAGGATTTCGTGCTTCGAACCGGCGATGACGAGATGCGAGCCGGCGCGCAGATGATAGGCGAACTCCTCGATCGCAGCGGTGGAGACGATGGTGTCGTTGCTGGCGGCCAATATCAGGATCGGCTGCCGGATCTGCGAGGGATAATTCGCGGCGCGGAATCCGCGCATGGTCTTGAGCGCGGTGTCGGCCCACGCCACCGTCGGCGACGCGAGACCAAGCGTCGGGTCTTCCTCGAGGATCGCGGCGTTGCGGGCAAAGCGCACGGGATCGCTGGTGAAGGGATTGTTGATAAAGGATTGCGCGCCGGTCAGCGCGTCGGAGCCGCCGGGAATGTAGTTGCCACCCTGCCCCGTCAGCCGCAGCACGCGCAGCAGCGCGCGCGCCGGAAGCGAGGTGGCGCGGCCGGGAAGGTCGATCATCGGCGCCGACAGCACCATGCGGTCGAACCAGCGCTTGCCCGCGTGCGCGACGCGCAGCATCACCGCGCCGCCCATCGAATGCGCCAGCGCGAAATGCGGCGGCGGGCAATCCGGCAGCACCACCTGTTGCACGAAGGCTTCGACGTCGATCTCGTAATCGGCGAAATCGCGGACATAGCCCTTGCGCGGATTGCGCAAGCGCCGCGCCGAATGGCCCTGCCCGCGCCAGTCGAGCATCGCCACCGCGAAACCGCGGTCGCGCAGGTCGCGCACGGTCTCGAAATATTTTTCGATCTGCTCGCTGCGCCCGGTGAAGACGCACACCGTGCCTTTGCGACCCGCCGGCGGCGCCCAACGCGCAAAGCGCAGTTCCGCGCCGTCCGGCGTCTTGATGGTGCCGCTGACGACGTCGTCCGGAACCGGATTGGCGGGGATCGAAACAAGCGTCATGGCTGGGACCGGATAGGTGAAAAAGGCTGAAAATCAAGGGCGGAGGGTTCAAAAATGGCAGCGATTACGCCCTCTTGAACACCGTCTGGACCCTCCCATATCACCTTCGTGCAGGCCGCTAAAGGCTGCGCGCAGACCAAAGCCCGGCCCGATGGCGGGCGGGACAAATCAACCAGTCGCTCAATGGAGGACTACCCTATGCGTAGCTACGATCTCACCCCGTTTTATCGTTCCACCGTCGGCTTCGACCGCTTCTTCTCGCTGCTCGACCAGGCAGCCGCCGACGGCAGCCCCGGTTATCCGCCCTACAACATCGAGCGCACCGGCGAGAATACCTACCGCATCAGCGTCGCGGTTTCCGGCTTCGCGCAGGGCGAGCTCTCCATCGTGGCGAAGGAAAACACGCTGACGATCAAGGGCGAGAAATCCGCCAATGAAAACGGCAAGGACAAGTCCGAAGTGCTTTACCGCGGCATCGCCGCGCGGGCCTTCGAGCGCGCGTTCCAGCTCGCCGATTTCGTGCAGGTGAAGACTGCCTCAGCTCGAGAACGGCCTGCTCCACGTCGATCTGGTCCGCGAAATCCCCGAGGCCAAGAAGCCCCGCAACATTCCGATCAGCAGCACCGCGGTTTCCGCGCCGGCGATCGAGAACGAGCAGAAGGCCGCCGCGTAAGGCGGTTTGATTTTCGGCCAGGTTTGCTTCTGACAAAACGAAAGCGCCCCGGTGCCCCGGGGCGCTTTTTTCTTTCGTCGTCCCCGCGAAGGCGGGGACCCATAACCCCTGGCGTCGATGTTTGTGGCCGGCAGTTGCAGCGTCGTCACCAAGACGAAACGACACGGCGTATGGGTCCCCGCCTTCGCGGGGACGACTCGTTGAGAGCTAATCCAGTCCCTGCGCCTTCGGCATTTCCTGCGTCGGCTGAATCTGCACTGGCGGCTTTGCGACGCCGACGGTCGTTGACGGCTGCGCTTCGGCTGGCTTGGCCGTTGCAGCCGATTGCTGCGCCGGCGCTGCTTCGGGCCGGGCCGCGTGCGGCGCCGCTTTCGGCAGCGGCGTTGCGGAGCGGCTGGCAACATGCGGTATCGGGAGCGGTGGGCGTGGCGCGCGCCGGGTGCTGCTGTTGGTCGGAGGCGGCAGCGGTCCGACCGGGCCATAGGCGGCGTTCAAATCCTCGTTGAAATTGTCGCCCATCCGGTGCGCCGGCATGAAGCGGATGATCCGTCCGGTGCGGGCGTCGATCACCAGCCGCCCGTCGTCGCCGCCGCGGTCGATCACCGAAATCGTGTAGACGAGGCCGCGCTGTTGCGGAATTCCTAAGGGGGAAAATCCACTCTCGCGAACGATGGCGTAGACCTCCATGGGCGGCAGCAGCCTCGGCCCGTAGCCCGGCAGCGGCGCTTCCGGCGGCATCGCCGCATAGGGCCCGCCGACGTCCGAAACCCTCATGGCCGGCCGTCCAGTCTCGGTTGGCGTCAAGACTTGCGCATTTGCGGCCGCGGCCACAACAACCAGGCCGGCCGAGACGGCCCATCCGATCAACAGCTTCATCGCGCATGCTCCCCTGCTACGCCCCCGCGCCCATTTTCTGCATCGTCATTCCGGGGCGCGCCTCTTGGCGCGAACCCGGAATCCAGCGCCTCGCACCGTGTCTGGATTCCGGGTTCGCTCGTTTTACTCGCGCCCCGGAATGACGTCAGGTGACTGATTTCGCTTCTGTCCCGGCCGCAGACTCGCGGCTGAATCCGGCAGCCCTTGGGCCGGATCGCGGCGGGCTTGCTTCAATATCGGGGCGGGTGGCCCGGCGGCCCGGCGGGGCGCAGCACCTATGCAATCGGGGACTCCAGCGCGCTTGTGTGATAGAAAAAAATTTGGCAATGTCAGGGTTAGGACAGCATGGCTGTCTCAATTATGGCGGCAATCCGGCATGGGGATTGCAACGTAAGTTGGCGCTTCGGCGCCAGGAAGTTGGCAGGCAAGGCCGTTCGCCGGGGACGTTGAACGCCAAACCTGAATTCTGAAATTGCGGCTCGCGGAGGACGAGCGGTGGCCCCAAGGTTTGAATCGGGGGTACCGCGAACGCCCAAGGTGCGCCGACCGACGGAGACAAGACCCTCGCGGGGCTGAGAGGATTTTAGATGAGCGGGTCGGAATTCGAACGCGAGAACATCGTGACGGATGCGCTGCCGGCGGATCCGCTCGCGAAATCGTTCGAACCCGTATCCGAGCAGCCTTTGCGCGAGCACACCTGGCGGCCGCCGGCCGAAGGCCTCTATGACCTGGGCCAGGAGAAGGATGCCTGCGGCGTCGGCTTCATTGCCAATATCAAGGGCAGGAAGTCGCATCAGATCGTCTCCGATGCGATCGACATTCTGTGCAATCTCGAACATCGCGGCGCGGTCGGCGCCGATCCGCGCGCCGGCGACGGCGCCGGCATCCTGGTGCAGATCCCGCACGGCTTCTTCCTGCGCAAGGCGGCGGAGATCGGCTTCCAGCTGCCCGAGCCCGGCGAGTATGCCATCGGCGCGCTGTTCATGCCGCGCGAGACCGCGTGGCGCAACGTCATCAAGAGCATCATCGCCGACCAGATCAGGGACGAGGGGCTGATGCTGCTCGGCTGGCGCGACGTGCCGACCGACAACTCTTCGCTCGGTGAAACCGTGAAGCCGACCGAACCGAACCACATGCAGGTGTTCATCGGCCGCAATGGTGCTGCGAAGAACGAGGACGAGTTCGAACGCCGGCTGTACATCCTGCGCAAGTCGATCTCGCAGGCGATCTATCAGCGCCGCGACCGCGGCCTTGCCGGCTATTATCCGGTATCGATGTCGTGCCGCACCGTGATCTACAAGGGCATGTTCCTCGCCGACCAGCTCGGCAAGTACTATCCCGATCTGCATGAGCCCGATTTCGAGAGCGCGCTGGCGCTGGTGCATCAGCGCTTCTCCACCAACACGTTCCCGACCTGGTCGCTGGCGCATCCCTACCGGATGATCGCGCACAACGGCGAGATCAACACGCTGCGCGGCAACGTCAACTGGATGGCGGCGCGGCAGGCCTCGGTGCATTCCAGGCTGTACGGCAAGGACATCTCCAGGCTGTGGCCGATTTCCTATGAAGGCCAGTCCGACACCGCCTGCTTCGACAACGGCCTCGAATTCCTGGTGCAGGGCGGCTACTCGCTGCCGCATGCGGTGATGATGATGATTCCGGAAGCGTGGGCCGGCAACCCGCTGATGGATGAACAGCGCCGCGCCTTCTACGAATATCACGCCGCGATCATGGAGCCGTGGGACGGCCCCGCCGCGATCGCGTTCACCGACGGCCGCCAGATCGGCGCCACGCTGGACCGCAACGGCCTGCGCCCGGCGCGCTATCTCGTCACCTCGGACGACCGCATCGTGATGGCGTCCGAGATGGGCGTGCTGAAGATTCCGGAAGACCAGATCATCACCAAGTGGCGGCTGCAGCCCGGCAAGATGCTGCTGGTCGACCTCGAACAGGGCCGGCTCATTCCCGACGACGAGATCAAGGCGCAGCTTGCGAAAAGCCACCCCTATCGCGAGTGGCTCGACAAGACCCAGATCGTGCTGGAGGAATTGCCGGACGCCCCGGTCAAGGGCATGCGCTCGAACCTGCCGCTGCTCGACCGGCAGCAGGCGTTCGGCTACACGCAGGAAGACATCACCATCCTGATGACGCCGATGGCCTCGACCGGCGAAGAGGCCAACGGCTCGATGGGCAACGACACGCCGATCTCGGCGCTGTCGGACAAGCCGAAGCAGCTGTTCACCTATTTCAAGCAGAATTTCGCTCAAGTGACCAACCCGCCGATCGATCCGATCCGCGAGGAACTGGTGATGAGTCTCGTCTCGATCATCGGGCCGCGGCCGAACCTGTTCGACCTGCAGGGCATGGCCGGCACCAAGCGGCTCGAAGTGCGCCAGCCGATCCTCACAGACGCGGATCTTGAAAAAATCCGCTCGATCTCGGAAATCGCCGACACCCATTTCAAATCGCGCACGCTGGACACCACCTTCCACGCCGGCTTCGGCGCGGCGGGCCTTGAGCAGGTGCTCGACGAATTGTGCGCGCGCGCCGAATCCGCGGTGCGCGAGGGCGTCAATATTATCATCCTGTCCGACCGCATGGCCGGCTCGGACCGGATTCCGATTCCCTCGCTGCTGGCCTGCGCCGCCGTGCATCATCATCTGATCCGCACCGGCCTGCGCACCTCGGTCGGCCTCGTGGTGGAATCCGGCGAGCCGCGCGAGGTGCATCACTTCGCGTGCCTCGCCGGCTACGGCGCCGAAGCGATCAACCCTTACCTCGCCTTCGAAACCATCATCGCGATGAAGGACCGGCTGCCGGCCGCACTCGATGACTATGAGATCGTCAAGCGCTACATCAAGTCGATCGGCAAGGGCCTGCTCAAGGTGATGTCGAAGATGGGCATCTCGACCTATCAGTCCTATTGCGGCGCGCAGATTTTCGACGCGGTCGGCCTGAAGGCGGATTTTGTCGCGAAATATTTCGTCGGCACCCACACCAAGATCGAAGGCGTGGGCCTCGCCGAAATCGCCGAGGAAACCGCGCGGCGTCATGCCGACGCGTTCGGCGATGCGCCGGTCTACAAGACCGCGCTCGACGTCGGCGGCGAATATGCCTACCGCACCCGCGGCGAGGACCATGCCTGGACCGCGGAGTCAGTTTCGACCCTTCAGCATGCCGTGCGCGGCAATTCGCTGGAGCGTTACAAGGCGTTCGCCAGGATTCTGAACGAGCAGTCGGAGCGGCTGCTGACCCTGCGCGGGCTGTTCAAGATCAAGACCGCCGAGGACGAGAAGCGCAAGCCCGTTCCGTTGGACGAAGTCGAGCCGGCCAAGGATATCGTGCGGCGCTTCGCCACCGGCGCGATGAGTTTTGGCTCGATCTCGCGCGAGGCCCACACCACGCTTGCGATTGCGATGAACCGGATCGGCGGCAAGTCCAACACCGGCGAAGGCGGCGAGGAGAGCGACCGCTTCAAGCCGATGCCGAACGGCGATTCGATGCGCTCGGCGATCAAGCAGGTCGCGTCGGGGCGTTTCGGCGTCACCACCGAATATCTCGTCAACGCCGACATGATGCAGATCAAGATGGCGCAGGGCGCAAAACCCGGCGAGGGCGGCCAATTGCCCGGCCACAAGGTCGACGCGATCATCGCCCGCGTCCGCCATTCGACGCCCGGCGTCGGGCTGATCTCGCCGCCGCCGCATCACGACATCTATTCGATCGAGGATCTGGCGCAGCTGATCTACGACCTGAAGAACGTCAATCCGGACGGCCAGGTCTCCGTAAAACTGGTGTCGGAAATCGGCGTCGGCACGGTGGCCGCGGGCGTTGCGAAAGCGCGCGCCGATCATGTCACCATCGCCGGTTTTGAGGGCGGCACCGGCGCGTCGCCGCTGACCTCGATCAAGCACGCAGGTTCGCCTTGGGAAATCGGCCTTGCCGAAACTCACCAGACGCTGGTGCGCGAGCGGCTGCGCAGCCGCATCGTGGTGCAGGTCGACGGCGGCTTCCGTACCGGGCGCGACGTGGTGATCGGCGCGCTGCTCGGCGCCGACGAGTTCGGCTTCGCCACTGCCCCCCTGATCGCGGCCGGCTGCATCATGATGCGCAAGTGTCATCTCAACACCTGCCCGGTCGGGGTTGCGACGCAGGACCCGGTGCTGCGCAAGCGTTTTACCGGCCAACCCGAACACGTCATCAATTATTTCTTCTTCGTCGCTGAGGAAGTCCGCGAGATCATGGCGTCGCTCGGTTTCCGCAGCTTCGACGAGATGATCGGCCAGGTTCAGATGCTCGACCAAAGCACGCTGGTGGCGCACTGGAAGGCCAAGGGGCTCGACTTCTCAAAGCTGTTCGTCAAGCAGGAGGCGCTGCCGGGCCAGAAGATCTATCACGCCGAACCGCAGAACCATCACCTCGAAGCCGTGCTCGACCGCCGGCTGCTCGCGCAGTCGCAAGCGGCGCTCGATCGCGGTGCGCCGGTGAAAATCGAGATGGAGATCAACAACACCGACCGCAGCGCCGGCGCGATGCTGTCCGGCACCGTGGCCAAGATCTACGGACACGCCGGCCTGCCGCATGACACCATCCAGGTCTCCTTCAAGGGCACCGCGGGCCAGGCGTTCGGCGCGTGGCTGGCGCGCGGCGTCACCTTCGATCTCGAGGGCGAAGCCAACGACTATGTCGGCAAGGGCCTGTCCGGCGGCCGCATCATCGTTAAGCCGCCGCGCAATTCCGGCATTGTGCCGGAGGAATCCATCATCGTCGGCAACACCGTGATGTACGGCGCGATCGAGGGCGAATGCTATTTCCGCGGCATCGCCGGCGAACGCTTTGCGGTACGCAACTCCGGCGCGGTCGCGGTGGTCGAAGGCGCCGGCGATCATTGCTGCGAATACATGACCGGCGGCATCGTGGTGGTGCTCGGCAAGACCGGGCGCAATTTCGCGGCCGGCATGTCGGGCGGCGTCGCCTACGTGCTCGACGAGGCCGGCGACTTCGAAAAGCTCTGCAACATGGCGATGGTGCAGCTCGAGCCGGTGCTGTCGGAAGAGATGATCAACGCCAACATCTACCACCAGTCCGGCGATCTCGAGGCCCATGGCCGGGTCGACGTGTTCGCCAACCTGCTGGAGTCCGACGTCGAGCGGCTGCACATCCTGATCACGCGGCACGCGAAGCTCGCAGGCTCGCAGCGCGCCGCGGAGATCCTGGCGAACTGGAAGACATGGCTGCCGAAATTCCGCAAGGTGATGCCGGTGGAATACCGCCGCGCGCTGAAGGAAATGAAAGCCAACGCCGACGCCGAACCTAAAATCGCGATCGGAGCATGAAACATACTACCCGTCATTCCGGGGCGCGCCTCTTGGCGCGAACCCGGAATCCAGAAGTAAGTTACCTCTGGATTCCGGGTCTGCGCCTTGAAGGGCGCATCCCGGAATGACGGAGTAAAAACATCTCTGGATTCCGGGTTCGCGCCAAGTGGCGCGCCCCGGAATGACGAAAATGAATGCAGGGGCACTGGCGTTAATGGGCAAGATTACAGGTTTTCTCGAGATCGACCGGCACGACCGCAAATATGCGCCGGTCGCCGAGCGCGTGCAGAACTACAATGAATTCGTCGTTCCCCTGAGCGAGAAGGACACCCGCGACCAGGCCGCGCGCTGCATGAATTGCGGCATTCCCTATTGCCATGGCACAGGCTCGGTGGCGCCGGGCACGCCAGGCTGCCCGGTCAACAACCAGATTCCGGATTTCAACGATCTGGTCTATGCCGGCAACTGGGAAGAAGCCTCGCGCAATTTGCACTCGACCAACAATTTTCCGGAATTCACCGGCCGCATTTGCCCGGCGCCGTGCGAGGCGTCGTGCACGCTCAACATCGACGACAATCCGGTCACCATCAAGACAATCGAATGCGCCATCGTCGACCGCGCCTGGGATAATGGCTGGGTCGAGCCTGAGCTGCCGTCGCAAAAAACCGGCAGACGCGTCGCCGTGATCGGCTCGGGCCCCGCCGGCATGGCCTGCGCCCAGCAGCTGGCGCGCGCCGGCCATGACGTGCATCTCTATGAGCGCTGGGCCAAGGCTGGCGGGCTGCTGCGTTACGGCATTCCCGACTTCAAGATGGAAAAGCACATCATCGACCGACGTGTGACGCAGATGGAAGCCGAGGGCGTCACCTTCCATTACGGCGCGCCGGTCGGCGGCAATGCGCCTGATGCGATCGACCCGCAGCAATTGCTCAAGACATACGACGCGGTGGCGCTGACCGGCGGCGCCGAAGCTCCGCGCGACCTGCCGATCCCCGGCCGCGAGCTGTCCGGCATTCACTTCGCGATGGATTTTCTGCCGCAGCAAAACCGCCGCGTTTCCGAAGAGCCGCTCGGCAGCGCGCCGGACATTCTGGCCGGCGGCAAGCATGTGGTTGTGATCGGCGGCGGCGACACCGGCTCGGACTGCATCGGCACCTCGTTCCGGCAGGGCGCGCTTTCGGTGACGCAGCTCGAAATCATGCCGGCTCCCCCGGAGCATGAGAACAAGGGCCTGACCTGGCCGAACTGGCCGCTGAAGATGCGGACCTCGTCGAGCCAGGCCGAGGGCGCCAAGCGCGAATACGCGGTGCTGACGCAGAAATTTTCAGGCGTGGACGGCAAGGTGGCAAAACTGCATTGCGTCCAGGTCGACGACAAATTCAAGCCGATTCCGGGCAGCGAGTTCGACCTCGATGCCGGCCTGGTGCTGCTGGCGATGGGCTTCGTGCACCCGGTGCACGAGGGCCTGCTCAAGACGCTCGGCGTCGACCTCGACCAGCGCGGCAACGTCCGCGCCAACACCGCGGACTACCAGACCTCGCTGCCGAAAGTGTTTTCCGCCGGCGACATGCGCCGCGGACAATCGCTGGTGGTGTGGGCGATCCGCGAAGGCCGGCTGTGCGCCCGGGCGATCGATACGTTCTTGATGGGAAGCACGACGCTGCCGCGGTAGCGTCTTAACCTCGCCCCGCTCTTTGCGGGGAGAGGTCGAAGCCGGAGCGTAGCGGAGGCTTCGGGTGAGGGGCCGGGCACTGCGCCAGCCGGGCTCACAACATCTCGGGTCGAAAGATTTCGAGACGGCCGTACCGGACCGCTTGTGCGACCCGATAGTCCTGCAACGATTTGGGCGCAATGCCTGGCCCCTCACCCGGCGCTTCGCGCCGACCTCTCCCCGCGAAGAGCGGGGCGAGGTTAAAAAGCCCCTACTCCGCCGCCTGCTGCGCGACCGTGGGCGCGGTGCCCGCTACCGTGGCGCGGCGCATGTCGCGGGGCTGCGACTGGTCGTAGCGGCGCACCCGGTGCATGGTCTGGCGGTTGTCCCACATCACGAGGTCATGCAGCGTCCATTTGTGGGCGTAGACGAATTCGCGTTGCGTGGCGTGCTCGTTGAGATCGCGCAGCAGCAGCCGGGCTTCCGGCACCGTCATGCCTTTGATGGCGCCGGCGTGCGACGACAGATACAGCGACTTGCGGCCGTGGGCGGGATGCGTCCGCACCAGCCGCTGCAGCACCGGCTTGAACAGCTGCTTTTCTTCCTCGGTGTAATCGAGGAAGCCCAGCGATCCCCGCGAATACATCAGCGAGTGCTCGCAGATCATGTCCTCGATCTCGGCCTTGGTCTCGTCGTCGAGCGCGTCATAGGCCGCGCGCATGTCGGCGAATTCGGTGTTGCCGCCCTTCGGATTGACGACCCGCGCGGACAGCAGCGAGAATTTTGCCGGGATCGGCCGGAACGATGAGTCGGAATGCCACAGGCAGTTGCCGAGGTTGAACAGATGGACGCGGCTGTCCGGCGGCAGCGGCTTGCCGTCCTTGCCGAGATTGGAGACGTCGTTCAGCCCGGTCGACAGCCGCGACTCCTCCGGCTTGACGATATTGCCGCCGCGCGGATTTTCCCGTTCGCCGAAATTCAGCGCGAACGCCATCTGCTGCTCGTCTGATATGTCCTGGCCGTGGAAGATCAGCACGGCATATTTGTCCATGCCGGCTTCGATATCGGCGGCTTCCTGCGGCGTCAGCGGGCTCCTCAAATCGACGCCTGACACTTCGCCGACGAAATGCGGATGCAGTTGCTTGATTTGAACCGGCATGGCGCTTTCCCTGATCGTTGCGCGGTTCTTTCGCGCCGTTTGCGAAAAGGCTACTCCCGGGAAGCGCGATGTCAACTAGCCGCCATGCATCGCCGTCACGCGTTGCGCGCCATCAAGCCGCCATCCACCGGAATGATCGCGCCGGTCAGGAATGACGCCGCCGGCAGGCACAGGCTCAGGGTCATATGCGCGACTTCCTCCGGATCGCCGTAGCGGCCGAGCGCGGTGCGGCGTCGTGCATAGACCGCCTTGTGCTCGTCGCTGATGCGGTCGGTCATGCCGGTGGTGATCGGACCCGGGCAGATGCAGTTCACGGTGATGCCGTCGCGGCCGAGTTCCACCGCCAGCGAGCGCGTCAGACCGATCACGCCGGCCTTGGCCGCGGAATACGGGCTGTGCAGCGCGGTGGCGCCGAGCCCCTCGGTGGAGGCGATGTTGACAATGCGCGGGCATTTCGATGTGCGCAAATACGGCAGCGCCGCGCGGATGACGCGCTGATGCGCGGTCAGCATTACCGCCAGCCCCTTCGCCCACGCCTCGTCATAGCCGTCGTCGTCGATCGCCAGACGAACCGAGATACCGGCGTTGTTGACGACAATATCGAGCCCGCCGAAATGCGCGGCGATGTCATCGACCACGGCGCGGATGTCGTTCGGACTGGCAACGTCGAGCGTCCACGCCTTCGCGCTCCGGCCACGCGCTGCGATTTCAGCGGCAACCGCTTGCGCTCCCTCGCCGGCATAATCGGTAACCGCGACTTTGGCGCCTTCGGCAGCGAACACCAGCGCGGTGGCGCGTCCCATGCCGCTGGCCGCACCCGTGACGAGAACGGTCAGGCCTGCGACGGAACGGCTGAGTTGCTTGAAATCCGGCATGGGTTTCTCTCGCAAGGTGTTCGCTGCTATGTTTTCCGAGGTTGGCAATCCGGAAAGCGTCACGATGAACGAACTCGACTTCAGCGGCAAACAAATCCTCGTGGTCGGCGGCTCCAGCGGCATCGGCAACGGCGTCGCGCAGGCCTTCCGCGCCAGGGGCGCGCGCGTGCATGTCTGCGGCACCCGCGCCGATGCGGCCGACTATTCGGGGACGGAAGGATCCGATCTCGACGGGCTGGACTACGCGCAGCTTGACGTCAGCAATGCGCAGGCCGTCGAGGCCTTCGCACCGCCGTTCGACCGCCTCGACGTACTGGTGCTGGCGCAGGGCGCGGTGATCTACCGGCGCGGTGAATTCGAGATGGCGGGATTTCGCAAGGTGCTGGAAGTCAATTTGATCAGCCTGATGGCCTGCGCCACCAAATTCCACGCCATGCTGAGCGCCAGCAAAGGCTCGTTGATCATCGTCAGCTCCACCGCGGCCTATCACGCCACCAAGGGCAATCCCGCCTACAACGCCTCGAAGACCGGCGCCGTGGGCTTGACGCGCACGCTGGCGCAGGCCTGGGCCGAGGACGGCATCCGCGTCAACGGCATCGCGCCGGGACTGGTCGATACCAAGATGACAAAAGTGACCACCGCCAATCCGAAGCGGCTGGAAGGCGCGATCGGGCGGATTCCGTTGAAGCGGCTGGGCACACCCGCCGACATGGCGGGCGCGGCGCTGTTTCTGGCCTCGCCGCTGGCGTCTTACATCGCCGGCCACACGCTGGTGGTCGATGGCGGGCTGATTTTGTGAGGGGCTGAAAGCAAACGTAGCCCGCATGAGCGCAGCGATATGCGGGGTCGGCAGTCCCGCATCTCGCTTCGCTCATGCGGGCTACGGGTCTGCGTCCAAGCTGGCGCATCCCGGAATGACGGGATTGAAATTACCGCGTGAAGAAATTCGGCGCCGATGCGTTGCGGCCGACGCTGCTCGGCGGGCGCGGCGGCTGTAGCTGCTGCGGCGGCGGGGCCGCGCGCGGCCGTTGCGAGGGCGACGCGCCGAGGCCGAAGAAATCCCCGAACGCCGGCGCCGCAGCGGGCTGAATCGGCCGCAGCTTTTTCGGCTTCGGCGGTGGCGGCGTGGCCATCACCGGCGTCACGCCATCGGGCGAGGCGGAGGCGACCGGCGTTTCGCCCTTGGCCTGTTCGCGGCCGACCTCGCGGCGCGGCCAGGCAAAATCGTCGGCGCGGCCGGCCGGCGCCGACAGCGGCTCGCCCTTGACCAGCGTGCGCGCCGCCAGCGCATCGACCGCCGCAGGCCGCGAGCCGGGCCCGCCGAGCAATTGATCGGTGCCGACCGATGACGCCACCAGCGGCAGGATCGGTCCCGCCAGCGGACGCGGCGCCGGCTTGCCCGGCTCGGCACTGGCGTCGGGGGTCGCGGGCTCGCTCGGCAGCGTGAACGGCGCCGAGCGCGCCGCCATCAGCCGCGTCACCTCGCGCTCGACATAATGCGCGAGCTTGCGCGCGCCGGCCCTGGTGAAGAACACGCCGTCGTAAGCGCGCAGGCGCCGGATCTGGCCCTCGAAGTCGGGACCTTGCTGCAGGAAGCGGCCGGCCTCGTCGACAAAGCCGTCCCAGACGTCGACATAGGTGATGCCGGCCTTGCCGGCGGCATCGCGATACAGCGAATCCAGGAACAGCATGTCGGCGGTGGCCTTGGCGCCGCGCACCGCCGGCAGGCCGACCCACAGCACCGGCACGCCCTTGGACTTCAGCACGCCGATCATTTCCTCGATCTTCCTGGAGTACAGTTCGACCCAGCGGTCCTCGCGAAACTCGTACACGCCGCCGGCCGAGCGCAGGCTTTTCTCCGGCGTCGTGACCGGCGCGTCGGCATCGGCAGTATCGTCCGCGTCAGGTTCCGCCGGCTTGTCGTCGGGTTTTGCGTCGGCCGTGCCATCGGGCTTTTTGCCATCCGAAGGCTTGGCATCCGGCTTGGCCTTGGCATCCTTCTTGTCGTCTTTTTTGTCGACCTTCTTGTCGGTAACGATTTCGCGCATCGAGGTGCGGTCGTTAAGGCCGAGCATCACCACAATGGCGTCCGGCTTCTCGGTGGCGAGGATGCCCTTGGCCGCCGCGGCCCAGTCGGCGGGATCGCCCTTGGGCTGATACTTGATCAGCCCGGAGACGGTCTTGTGCTTGCGGATCACGCCCATGTCGGGCTGTTCGGAATAGGCGTCCTCGAGTCCGTAGGCCAGCCAGTCCGCCATGGCGTCGCCGAGCACCAGGATGTTGCGCTCGGGTGCACTGTCGCGCTTCTCCGGCGGCGGCGCCTTGGAAAAATCCTCGCGCACCTGGCGCTTCGGCGCCTGCTGCTGGAACGGTGCAAAGAAGTCATTGCCGAACCAGCCGCCGCCTCCGCGCTGCTGCGGAATAGGCGCCGGCGGCCGTTGCGGCGCACCGAAATTGCCGAAATTGAAAAACTGCGCCGACGCCGGACCCGCGATGCCGACCAATAGCGCAATCGCGACCGTCAGCGCGACCAGCGGGCCGCTCTCGGTGAAGATGCGCAGAAAGGACTTTGGGTTCGGCATGCGCTTCGGTTGCAAAAAATCAAGGTCAGGACGTCAGCTATAATAGCCGATTTGGGCCGCAAGCGGGCGGCCGTCAACCCATAAACCGGGCATCGGGCCGCCGCGTCAAGGATGCAGCGACTTCAGGGTTAGCATACCGGCTCGGTTTCCTGCCGGCTCGCGTAAGGTACGGGTTTTACACGAGAAATCCGCCGATCGAGCTGGCCGGCGAGTTCGCTGGTGATCGGCGTCATCGGCAGCCGCAGTTCAGGGCTGTCGATCAGGCCGGACCGCCACAGCCAATATTTCAGCGGCGCCGGCGAAGGCTCGCAAAACAGCAGGCGTGGAATGTCGGAAAGCTGCCGCCACTGCGCCGACGCGCGCAATTGGTCGCCGGCCAGCATGTGTTGCCGGACCTTGGCGAAGGCTTCGGTGTGGACATGCGCCGACGCGAGGATGCCGCCATCGCTGCCGCGCACCAGCGCGCCATAGAACAGCGCGTCCTCGCCGGTCAGCACCGCAAAACCGGGCGGCCGGTTGCGCAACAGCTCCACCGACTGCAGCGTGTCGCCGCAGCAATCCTTGACGCCTACGATATTGCTGCGTTCGGCAAGGCGAAGCATGGCTTCGTTGCCGAGGTTGACGCCGGTGCGGTACGGGATGTTGTAGATCATGATCGGCCGCGCCGTGGCGTCGGCCAAGCCTTCGAAATGCAGCATCAGCCCAGCTTGCGACGGACGCGTGTAATACGGACACGCGATCAGATAGCCGTCGAGCGGCCAGTCCGCCGTTCGCGCCAGCCACTTCACCAGTTTGCTCGTGTCGCTGCCGCACACGCCGAGAACCAGCGGCACGCGCAGGCCGAAATCGCATTGCGCGGCGGCCGTGAGCATCACCAGTTGTTCGATCTCGGCCTCATCGAGCGTCAGCCCCTCGCCGGTGGTGGCGCCGACAATCAGGCCGTCAACGGGTTTGCCCGCATAATGCCCGACCAGGCGGCGCAGCGAGGCAACATCGATCCTGTCATCCCGAAACGGGGTGATAAGCGGCAGCCACACGCCGCTTGGCGGCGTAAATTCGGCGGACATTGAGGTGTCTCCTGTTCTTGGGCCGGAGACGGAGCGCAACAAAACAAAAGCCCCGTCGAAACCGGCGGGGCCATGGACTGATGAAGGTGCGGATCGATCTATCGCGCGCGAACATCTCCGGCCCCGAAGGAGGCGCGGTTTTTCATGTTGACGTGGGCGGCGCAAAAGATCATGCGCGATAAATGCGCCCGCAGGGGCTCAATTGTCAAGCGCCACAAACATGAAGCGTGTCCCGGACGCGGTGCGGCATTCTTCATGCCGCTCCGCAGAGCCGGGACCGTAACGAGCGCCGGCATCCGTTACGATCCCGGTTCTGCGAAGCATCACGCCGCGAAGAGCGGCGTGCTGCATCGCGCCCGGGGAACGATACTCTATCGTCCGCGCAACTTTTCCAGCATGTCTGACGAGGCGAATCCATCCGCCGGCGTGCCGATCGAGGCCTGGAAGCCGCGCAGCGCCTCGCGCGTCATGCCGCCAAGCTGGCCATCCGGCGTGCCGCGATAGAAGCCGCGCTGCGCCAGCAGCTGCTGCAATTCGAGCCGCTCGGCGCGCGACAGCACGCGCTCCTGCCGCGGCCAAGGCTGGATGAACGGCGCGCCGCCGCGCAGCCGGTCGGCGAAATGCCCGATCGCCATCGCATAGGCTTCCGCGGGATTGTATTTCATGATCACGCGAAAATTCTGCAGCATCAGAAAGCCCGGCCCCTCGGCGCCGGCCGGCGCCAGCAGATAGGCCTTTTCGGCCGGATGCGGGAACGGCTGGCCGCCGGCCCGCTTCAGGCCGATATGCTCCCACTGCGCGATGCTCATCGCCTTGGCGCGATCCGCCAGCATGAAATTAAAACCCTTCGGCAGCACGACCTCGAAGCCCCAGGTCTGTCCGGTCTGCCAGCCGTCTTTCTTCAAATTGTTGGCGGTCGACGCAATCAGGTCGGCGGCATCGTCGACCACGTCGCGGCGGCCGTCGCCGTCGGCGTCCACTGCGTAGCGCTTGAACGCGGTCGGCATGAACTGGGTCGGGCCGAACGCGCCGGCCCATGAGCCGCGCATCTGTTCGGGGCGCAGGTCGCCGCGGTTGAGGATTTCCAGCGCGGTCAAAAACTCGTCGCGAAAATATTTCTGACGGCGGCCGATGCAGGAGAGCGTCGCGGTCGATTGCAGCACGCTGCGATCGCCCATCATGGTCGAATAGTTGGACTCGACGCCCCAGATCGAGGCGATGATGAAGCGGTCGACGCCGTAGAGCCGTTCCACCGCGTCGAACTGCGGCTTGTATTTGGCGAGCACCTCGCGGCCCTTGGCGATCCTGTTATCGTTGACCAGGATATCGAGATAGTCCCAGATCGACTTGGTGAATTCCGGCTGCGAATCCATCAGGTCCATGATGCGCAGGTCGGGCTGCAGGCCTGCGGTAAACCGCTCGAAATTGGCGCGGGTGACGCTGCGCCGCGCGGCGTCCGGCCACATCGCGGCCACGCAGGTTTGGAAATTCGCCGCCGCCTCGCGGATCGCGCTCGCGGTCATCAAGGGATGGCCGGAGCCGCCGTCCTCGCCGCTCCATGGCGGCGGGGGAGTAGAAGGCGCCGGCGTCGGCGCCTGCACCATCGCGCGCGGCACCAGGCCCGAATGCGCCGGTTGATTAGACGGCGGGATCGAGCCGGTGGCGGCGTTCTGCGGTTTCAGCGGGGCACCGCCGACCGAAATCTGTGCCGAGGCAGCTCCTGCCAGCACCAGCGCGCCCAGCGCCACCGCGATCGTTCCGCCCAGCCGATTGCCGATCCTTGCCGCCATCGATCCCGTCTCCGCGCCTACAAAACATCCGGCTTTCAGGAGGCCTTGTCACGGTTTCCATCAGCTTAACAAAGCGGTTTTTTGTGGGTTTTTGGATTTTGCCGAAACCTGTTACGAACAGCTCACTCGTATCCCTCTGTTCGTAAAAGCCCCTGCCCCATGAAAATCCGCAAAGCCGTCTTCCCGGTCGCCGGCCTCGGCACCCGTGTCCTGCCCGCCACCAAGGCGATGCCGAAGGAAATGCTGACCATCGTCGACAGGCCGCTGATCCAGTATGTGGTGGACGAGGCCAGGGAAGCCGGCATCGAGCATTTCGTCTTCGTCACCGGCCGCAACAAAAGCGTGATCGAGGATCATTTCGACAGGATGTACGAGCTCGACGCCACGCTTGCCGCGCGCGGCAAGACGGCCGAGCAGGAAATCCTCGCGGGCGACCAGCCCGCGGCCGGCGCCACCAGTTTTACCCGCCAGCAGGCGCCGCTCGGCCTCGGCCACGCGGTGTGGTGCGCGCGCGACATCGTCGGCGACGAGCCGTTCGCCGTGGTGCTGCCGGACGAGCTGGTGCTGCACACGCCGGGCTGCCTTGCGCAGATGATCGAGGCCGCCAACAAGCTTGGCGAAAAATCCAATTTGATCGCGGTAGAAGAGGTGCCGGCGCATCTGACGCATCAATACGGCATCTGCGGCGTTGGCCCGCGCCATGCTCACGGCAGCATGTTCGAAATAAGCGGCATGGTGGAGAAGCCGGCCAAGGGCACCGCGCCCTCCAACTTCTCGATCACCGGGCGCTACATCCTGCAGCCGGAGATTTTCAAGATCCTGGAGACGCAAGAGCGCGGCGCCGGCGGCGAGATCCAGCTCACCGATGCGATGATCGGGCTTGCCAAAACGCAAAAATTCTACGGCGTGGAATTCGAGGGCGAGCGCCACGATTGCGGCTCCAAGGCCGGCTTCCTCCGCGCCAACATCGCCTTCGGCATGGCGCGCGCGGACTTGCGCGACGGATTGCGCGAGGAGATGAAGCGGTATCTGGAGAAGTGACGCTCGTCATTCCGGGGCGCCCGCGCACTTCGCGGGCGAACCCGGAATCCAGAACCAGAGTACCATGCGTCTGGATTCCGGGTTCGCGCGAAGACGCGCGCCCCGGAATGACGAAGAAAGACCGCCCGTGAACGACTACTCCGCCCTGCGCGATTACCTTAAACGCCAGAAGCTGCCCGAATTCACGCTCAGCTTCGAGCAGATCGAGGAAATCATCGACGCCGCGCTGCCGCGCGCGGCGCATCGGGCGTCGTGGTGGGAGACGTTGCGCAGCCCGCAGGAGAAGATGCCGCAGCGCGAGGCGTGTATCGAAGGCGGCTACGTCGCAACGCGGCTGGCGGATGGCAAGAGCGTAAGGTTCAAAAGAGTGAAGTAGAATTGCGTTCCCCGGACGCAGCGCAGCGCCATGAGCGCGTTTACGCGCGTCTTCGACGCGCTATGGCTCTTGCGGAGCGGTGCGCTGCAGAGCCGGGGTCGTAACGACGGCAGCGTTCGTAACGGTCCCGGCTCTGCGGAGCGGCCTAAGAATGCTGCACCGCGTCCGGGACACGGAACCTACCGCTGCAGCCTTACCCCCAGCATCACCACCGTCGCCGCCGAGCTCGAGCCGGGCACGTTGGAGTCCAGGATATCCCGCCGCACCGTGCCCTTGATCCAGACCTCGCGATTCAGCTTGTAGATCAGGTCGCCGGACAGCGAATAGATGCGATCGAAGCGGGCGTCGCCCTGATAGGCCTGGGTGCCGTAGGTGAACCTGCCGACCGCGGTGAGCCAGCGGCGGAAATCGTGATTGACCTCGGCGGTGTAGAGGTGCGTCAGCACGCCGGAGACGCCGGGCAGCGTGGTTTCGTCGATCGACGTGGTGGCGATGAATCTTGCGGTGGTGAGCGGCGTCGCCGACCACACCAGCGAGGCCGAGGTCAAGAGGCCCTGCAGCGGCAGCAGCCGCGGATCCTCGTAGGTACGCGCGGCCCAGCCGATCGCGGCTTCGCCAACGAGCAGTCGGGAGAATTCGAACGAGGTGCCGGCCTTGACGAAGCCGCCGTCGGAATTGCGCATGTAGCCATTGCGGTCGGCCAGCTGGTCGTGCACGCGGGTATTGACCTCGCCCTCGATGAACGGCTTCAGCCCGGGCTTGAGATCGTAGCTGACGCGGCCGACGCCGCCGAACTGGTTGAAGTTGCGGTCGTCGTTGCTGGAGACGGTGCCGTCGGTCAGCAGCGAGTTCTGATAGGCGATGCGGTCGACGCTGGCGCCGCCGGAAACCTGCAGCCGGTTGAAATTCTGGTCGATGCCGAAAGTGCCGCCGAACGCCGCATAGAGCGGGTATTTGGCAAGGCCGGCCTGAATGTTCGGGCTGCCGGGATTGTCTGTCGTGACGCGCAGCCGCGCCTGCCCCAACAGCCGCGTATCGCGGCTGACATCGAGGCGGCCGTCGACATGGCCGAGGAAATCCGGCCGGTTGACGTCGGTCGGCGCCGACGACACCACGCCGTTCTCCGGCGGGAAGGTGTTGGTGTAGCCGGTGTAGGAGCCGCGCAGATCGGCGACCAGCGCGTGGCGCTCCCAGTCGGAGAACACCACCAGTTCCGGCGCCACCACATAGAACGGCGAGCCTTTCTCCACGAAGGTGCGGCCGGGATTGGTGTTGTAGCCGCCCATGAACTCGACCGCGGTCTTGACCAGAAAACTGCCGGCGTAATCGCCGACCGGGCCGAACGGATCGTCGTCGATCTTCAGGCGTTTGCGAGTGGGCTGGCCCGGCACGGTGCCGGCCATCGCCGGCGGGATCGGCGCTTTGTTCGCGGTCGCCGACGGCGGCTGCGGCAATTTCGGCGGCGGCAGTCTTGGATCGGGGGCTGGCCCGACGAGCGGACGATTGCCGGGGCCGACCACCTTCGGCTTCGGCTGCCCCGGATAAAGTTTTGCCTTCTGCCGCTTGCGGTTGAGCGAGTCGTAACCGGACGACGACGCGCCGCTGGCGGCGGGCAGGCCATAGGTCGGAATATTGCCGATGCGCGAAGGCGCCGGCGCATCGGGATCGCGCAGGCGGTTCTCGCTGCTGTTGCTGCGATCGTCGGGCGTGGACTGGCCGGTACGGCGCAGCGGCGAATCCTGCGGCGACACAAAGCCGTCGCGCACCGGGCGCAGCAGGTCGCTGGTCAGGGTTTGCGCCTGGGCCGGGGGTTGTCCGAGAGCAATCAGCGCGAGGCATGGCAAAAACGCGTGTAAAACGCTTACACGCTTGCGGCGGCCCGTTGCTGGACCCGACATCACGGCAGAAAATACTCCAACGAAACCAACAACATGCGGACAAGTTCCGGGATCGCGCGAACGCGCGGCCAAAATCGTCGTTAATGGAGTTAAAACAATTATGGTTAATGAGCCGTTGCGAGCCCGGGCCTCGCGTCGCTTCGCTCTCACGCCCGTGCTAAGAACCAGCCATGGCCACATCAAAACCACTAGCCGCGACATCATCGGCGACGGAGGCTGACGCCGCCGTGCAGTCGGCGTTGCGCACGCTGGACGCCGAGGGCAGCGGCATCACCGCGCTCACCGCGGCATTGCAATCGGACCTGGCGCCAGCCTTTGCCGCGGCAGTCGAGCTGATCCGCGACGCAAAAGGCCGGCTGATCATCACCGGCCTTGGCAAATCCGGCCACGTCGGGCGCAAGATCGCCGCGACCTTTGCTTCTACCGGCACGCCCGCATTCTTCGTCCATGCGGCAGAGGCCAGCCATGGCGACCTCGGCATGATCACCGCCGACGACGTCATCCTCGCACTGTCGTGGTCCGGCGAGCAGCCGGAGATGAAGAACCTCATCACCTATGCCAAGCGCTTCCGCATCGCGCTGATCGCGATGACGGCGGAACGTGACTCCACCCTCGGCAAGGCCGCCGCCGTGACGCTGACGCTGCCCAAGGCGCGCGAGGCCTGCCCGCACAACCTCGCCCCCACCACCTCGTCGGTGATGATGCTGGCATTGGGCGATGCGCTGGCCATCGCGCTATTGGAAGGCCGCGGCTTTACACGAAAAGATTTCAGCGTGCTGCACCCCGGCGGCAAGCTCGGCGCCATGCTGAAATTCGTGCGCGACTTGATGCACACCGGCGCCGAGGTGCCGCTCAAGCCGCTCGGCACGAAAATGTCCGATGCGCTGGTGGAGATGTCGTCGAAGGGTTTTGGCTGCGTCGGCATCGTCGATGCAAACGGCGACCTGGTCGGCATCATCACCGACGGCGACCTGCGCCGCCACATGCGCCCAGATTTGATGACCGCCGCGGTCGACGAGGTGATGACGAAGAATCCCAAGACCACCACGCCCGACACGCTGGCGATCGAACTGCTGGACACGCTGAATTCGTCGCAGCCGCGGATCACCGTGCTGATCGTGGCCGAAGGGCGGAAGCCGGTGGGGATCGTACACGTGCATGACGTGTTGCGGGCGGGAGTGGCGTAAGGTCGTGTCCCGGGCGCGATGCAGCGCGCAGCGCTGCTTCGCAGAACCGGGACCGTCACAAAGGCAGCGTATCATTACGACCCCGGCTTAGCAGCGCACCACGCCGCGAAGAGCGGCGCGCTGCGCTGCATCCGGGGAACGCTCACCGCTTATGCGGAAACCTTGCCGCATTTTGCTCCAGCGGCAGGTCGAGCCCGTTGGCGAGATACGACACGGTGCGATAGAAGCCGCAGAGCAGGATGATCTCGAAAATCTTCGCGTCGTCGTAATGCGCCGACAGCGCCTTGAATTCATCTGCGCCCAGGGCGGCCCGATGATGCAGCGCATCGACCGCCGCAATCAGCGCTTGTTCGCCCGAACTCCAGCACGGCGCGTCCGCGCCTTCCAGCACCGTCGCCCTGATTTGTTCGTCGCTGAGCTTCGCAGCCCTGGCGAATATCGCAACATGCACGCCCCACTCGTATTCGCATTTCGTCAAGGCACATGTGCGGTCGATCACGATTTCGCGCTCCCGCAAGCTCAGCGGCCCGCCGTCGAGCAGGCTGCCGGCGCGGAATTTGTCCCAGGCCCGCGCGTTGCTTGCCACGACCCGGAACAGCGTCAGCGGCGGCGCGCCGCGCATGATGCGGTCGAACTGTTGCCGGATGTCCGGCGCATAAGGCGGATCAAGCGGAGCGATGCGTGACATGGCCTGTCCCTGTGCTACAATAAACGTAGCACCACGCTACATTATCTGTAGCAATGCGCAAGAGGGCTCGATGGCAAAACAGGCATTGAAAAAACGCGCCGTGCGCGGCTCGCGGTCGGGCCGCCCGATCATGGCGCTGCTCGACCTGCTGGGCCGGCGCTGGACTTTAAGGATTCTGTGGGAATTGCGTGAAAGCACCCTCACCTCGCGCGCGCTGCGCGAGGCCTGTGACGGCGCCTCTCCCACCGTGCTGCAGGCGAGGCTGGCCGAGCTGCGGCAGGCCGGCTTCGTCGAACTGGTGCCGGCCAGCGGCTATCGCCTCACGGAGCTGGGCAAGGAACTGCTCGGCACCTTCCTGCCGCTGCACAATTTCTCGAAACGCTGGAGCGGTAGCCGCACCAGGGCAACTTGAGCCGAAGCCCCGTGAGTCTGGCAGGCAGGAAAATCAAGCCGATAGAATCCCGCCACTGCGCAAACGCATGCGCGGCCGATCGATATCGTTGTTGTCCACGATGACGTCGGCGATTGAAAGCGGCTGGCAGTTTCGCTCATACAAATCGAAAGCGGGTCGATACCGCTCCGCATACAACCGACGGGCAGCCTGCAGGCCGCCCAAACGCTCGGCATCCCGGTCTACGCCTCTTCGCTCCGACACGTCTTCGGACGTATCGAGGAACACCGTGACATCCCAGCCGGTGACGAGCTCGGGCCGTTGAAGAAAGGTGCCATCGACAATGAGGATGCTTTCAGAGGGCGCAGCAAGCGGAACCTGCTCGATCGCGGTATCGCTTTCAAGATCGAAAGACGCTGTTCGGTATTGCCTGTCTCCGCCGGGTCCGAGCGGGTCCAGCAACAATGCCCTGATCGCGGCGAGATCGCGCGCATCGAAGTAATAGCCTTCGGCGGAATACCGCCCGCGCGCATAACGCGTGGCTTTCGGCATATGAAAACCGTCGATCGAGGTTCGGATGACCGCACGGCCGCTTTGGGCGATCTCCGCGGCGAGTTCGTTCGCGAAGGTGGTTTTCCCCGACGCGGTTCGGCCGTCGATAGCAACACGAACCGGTCTCGAAAATCCTAAGCTCGAGATCATTTCAGCCAGTCGACCGAGCAATGCCGGCCTGGGGGAATGCGACGTCATCATCTCTCAAGACAAATCCTAAGCCGCCGCCACCGTCAGGCTGGCGCCGTCCGCGTGCACGATACGGACGCGGCTGCCGGCGGGGGCATCGGGTCCGGCGACGCGCCAGATGGTGTCGTCGATGCGCACCGTGCCGACGCCGTCGACGATCGGCTTCTCCAGCGTGAACACCCGGCCGACCAGCGCATCCGAACGCCTGTTGAGGAACGGATTGCTCTGGCTCGCGCCGGAATTGCGGCGCGCGACGCGGCGCCACAGCGGCACTGCGGCGGCGGCGAAAACCGCGAACATCAGGATCTGCAACTGCCACGACAGGCTGAGCGCAAACGACAACAGCCCGACCAGCAGCGCGGCCAGGCCCAGCCAAAGCAGGAACACGCCGGGCGCCAGCAGTTCGAGCCCCATCAGCAGCAGGCCGAACACCAGCCAGTTCCAGGTGCCAAGCATCGAAAACATCTCGGCCATCGTACACCTACCTCGTCATTCCGGGGCGCGCCTCTTCGGCGCGAACCCGGAATCCAGAAGTGCATGATATCTCTGGATTCCGGGTTCGCGCGCAAGGGCGCGCGCCCCGGAATGACGTGCTATGTTCATGGATTGACCCCTCATCGTTGTGGTGCCGCCGGCGGCGATCCGGCGCTCGGCACCGAGCCGCGCCGCGCCGCAGCCTGTGCGGATGCGGCGCTCTCGCCGAAGGTCGCCTTGGCGATCTCGCCGATGCCCGCCAGCGAGCCCAAAATACTCATCGCCTCGATCGGCAGCATGATGATCTTCTGGTTCGGCGAATCCGCCAGTTGCCCGAACGCCTTGATGTATTTGTCGGCGATGAAATAGTTCAGCGCGGCGACGTCGCCCTTGGCGATGGCGTCAGAGACCATCTGCGTCGCCTTGGCTTCGGCCTCGGCGGAACGCTCACGCGCCTCGGCGTCGCGGAACGCGGCTTCGCGGCGGCCTTCGGCTTGCAGGATCTGGCCCTGCTTGGCGCCCTCGGCGCGCAGGATTTCAGACTGCCGCTGGCCTTCGGCCTGCAGGATGTCGGCGCGCTTGACGCGTTCGGCCTTCATCTGGCGGCCCATCGCTTCCACCAGGTCGGCGGGCGGCACGATGTCCTTGATCTCGATGCGGTTGACCTTGAGGCCCCACGGCGACACCGCGGCATCGACCACGCGCAGCAGCCGCTCGTTGATCTCGTCGCGATGCGACAGCACCTGGTCGAGATCCATGGCGCCCATCACCGAGCGGATGTTGGTCATGGTCAGCACGATGATGGCCTGGTTGAGGTCGGACACCTCGTAGCTGGCTTTGGCGGCGTCGAACACCTGGAAGAACGCGACGCCGTCCACGGTCACCGTGGCGTTGTCGCGGGTGATCACTTCCTGCTCGGGGATGCTGATCACCTGCTCCATCATGTTCACCTTGCGCCCCACCCGGTCGAAATAGGGGATGATGATGTTCAGCCCGGGCGACAGGATGCGGGTGAATTTGCCGAACCGCTCGATGGTCCAGTCAAAGCCCTGCGGCACGGTTTTGACGCCGGCGAACAGCGTGAGGACAATCAGCAGTACAAAGGCAATGGCGAAAATGTCGAAACCGGTCATTCAATCTTCCCCCGATGGATGCCGTGCACGCGCGCGGTTTAACATAAGTCGCCGATTCGGGATGCAAGGTTCGAGGCCGGAGGGGAGACGGCCGTCATTCCGGGGCGCGCCTCTTGGCGCGAACCCGGAATCCAGAGGCAGCGCGCGGTGCTGGATTCCGGGTTCGTCGCTCCGCGACGCCCCGGAATGACGGCTTAAATCCAGCCCTGCAGCTCGCGCAACACCAGCTGGCGGATCACATCCATGCCGCCGTCGCTGTCGTTCAGGCAGGGGATGGCGGCAAGCTGGTCGCCGCCGGCGTGCCTGAAAATCTCGGCGTTTTCCTGGGCGATCTCTTCCAGCGTCTCCAGGCAATCGGCCGAGAACCCCGGCGTCACCACCGCGATGCGGCGCACGCCGTCCTTGGCCAGTTGCTCGATGGTCTTGTCGGTGTAGGGCTGCAGCCACGCGTCGAAGCCGAAGCGCGACTGGAAGGTCAGCATCAGCTTCTTGTCGTCGAGCCCCATCCGCTTGCGCAAGGCATCGGTGGTCGCGATGCATTGCGCCTGATACGGATCGCCCTTGTCGATATATTTCTGCGGCATGCCGTGGAACGACGCCACGATGATCTCAGGCTGGAACGGCAATGTCTTGAGATGCGAATTGATCGAAACCGCCAGCGCCTCGATATAGTCCGGATCGTCGTAATAGGGCGGCGTCACCCTTAAAGTGGGCTGCGCGCGCATCCTGGCCAGTACGCGGAACACCTCATCGCACACCGTGGCGGAGGTGGCCGCCGAATATTGCGGATACAGCGGCACCACCAGCAGCCGGTCGCAGCCTTGCGCGGTCAGGGCGTCGATCCGCGAGCGGATCGAGGGATTGCCGTAGCGCATCGCCCAATCGACCACGATATGGTCGTGATCGGCGATCGCCTGGCCAAGTTTTTCCGCCTGTGCGCGCGTGATGGTCTTCAGCGGCGACTCATTCTTGCCGGTGTTCCAGATCTTCTGGTAGTCGCGCGCCTTGCGCCGCGGACGCGTGTTCAGGATGATGCCGTTCAGCGTCAGCTTCCACAGCAATCCCTGGTTTTCGATCACCCGCGGATCGGACAGGAATTCCTTGAGGTAAACCCGCACGCCTTTTGCGTCGGCGCTGTCCGGCGTGCCGAGATTGACCAGCAGCACGCCGACGCGTTGCGGCCTTGCCTCCGCCGCGGTACTCGTTTTTCCGATCGGAACGACTACGCTCATGATCGCAGTGGCTTCGCGCGTTGGCCGATCCTTGTCAAGATAACGTCCCTGTCGCTAAATCACCGCACCCGTAGTCCGGATGAGCGAAGCGACATCCGGGGTCTTCGACCCGAGAATGTTCCCCGGATATCGCTACGCTCATCCGGGCTACGGCCAACGCGCTTGGGAGGAACCATGACGATCGCCGAATGGTGCGTTTTCGCAAGCGTGATGCTGTATCTGCTGACCATCGCACCGATCAAGTGGCTCGGGTTTCGCAATTTCGACAATGCCAATCCGCGCGATCCTGCGTTTTACGAAAACCCCCTTCGCGCCCGCGCGCTGGGCGCGCATCTCAACGGCATCGAGACGTTTCCGTTTTTCGCGGTAGCCGTGTTGCTGGCGGAATTTCGCGGCGCGCCACAGAACCTCATCAATGAACTGGCGCTGCTGTTTTTGATCGTGCGGATCGCCTACGTCTTCACCTATCTCGGCGACCGCCCGACGCTGCGGTCGATCCTCTGGAGCATCGGCTTTGCGATCAATGTGGGGATATTCTTTCTGCCGATGATCAAAGGCTATCTGCCGGCGTGACACTCGCCGTCATTGCGAGCGAAGCGAAGCAATCCAGTCCTTTGCGGCAACAAGACTGGATTGCTTCGTCGCTACGCTCCTCGCAATGACGGGTCAAAAACACGTCACCCGTTCCGCGGCGATATAGCCCGCGAGCAGGCCGACGCCGAGCAGCAGCACCAGTCCGGCCGCGCCGAATTCGATGCCGCGCATCACCAGCGCGCCGCCGCCTTCGCGGCCGGCGCTGAGGCGCCGCGCCAGATCTTTCGCGGACACGGCGATAATGGCGATGGTGGCGACCGTGATCGCGGTGCCGAGCCCCATCACGAAGGTGGCGGCGACGCCGGCCCAGAACAGCCCCTGCGCCAGCGCGAACACCAGCACCAGGATCGCCCCCGAGCAGGGCCGGATGCCGACGGCGAGGATGGCGCCAAACCCGCGCCGCCATCCGCCGGGGCCGGCGAGTTGATCCGGCGTCGGCCCATGGGAATGGCCGCAATGCTCGTCATGCACGTGGTCATGATCGTGCGCATGCGCATGATGGTGATGGCCGTGATCATGATGATGCGCGGCCGCCATCGCCGACGCCGGCTGTTGCGGCTGCAGCGCGCGAAAAAATCCGCCGCCCTTGGTCCAGACCAGCCTTGCGCCGAACGCCGCGATCAGTGCGTAGCTCGCAATCTCGATGGCGCGTTCCGCCCCGCACATGGTTTTGGCGGTGGCGTTGAGCAGCCCGGCCGCGATGCCGACGATCAGCACCGCCACCAGCGACTGCATCAGCGCCGAGGCGAACGACAGCGCGATGCCGCGCCGCGCGGTTTCTTCGTTGGCCACCAGATACGAGGAGATTACCGCCTTGCCGTGGCCGGGACCGGCGGCGTGGAAGATGCCGTAGCCGAACGAGATCGCAAGCAAGGTCCACACCGCGCTGCCATCGGATTTGGCGGCGCGGATGGTGGCGGACATTTCGCGATAGAATTCGGATTGCTTTGCCAGCAGCCAGCCGACGATGCCGCCGGCCTGCGCATCCGGGGCTGCGCGGGGGGCGCCGAAGGGATTTTGGGCGAGCGCGGCGTGTGAGGCGCCGTCGGCGAATGCGGCAATCGCTAACAGCGCGACGCAGCTCCAGGCCAAGTAACACACCGGCCTGTCCGCGTCATTGCGAGGAGCGGAGCGACGAAGCAATCCAGTTCTTGCTTGCGGCCTCTGGATTGCTTCGCTTCGCTCGCAATGACACGTCACGGACAATCCACCGTGATCCTGTTGGCGAACATCGCGCCGTAGTTTGAATTCTCGCCGTTCGTAAAAGTCTGCTCGTTGAGCTTCTGCGCGGCGGCGCTGCCGTCATTCGGGCGCTGAACCGCAAGCGTGCAGGAAGCCGGTGCGCCGACCAGACGGACCGGATCTTTCTTCTGCAATGAGAAATCCACGAAGAACGTCGCGTCGTACACTTCGAGCGCCAGCGCCTTGGCCTTGAACGGTGTCTTGAACGGCAAGGTGAAATGCAGCACCAGCGCGCCATCCTTGTGTTCGAGATAGTAATCGACCGGCTCCAGAAATTTTTCCTTTTTGCCGTCGGCTTTGGCGAAGGTGAAGAAGCCGAACTCCTTCAGCGACTCCACATTGGTCTGCGCCAGCGGCGCCAGCTCCTCGCGGGTATAGACGCCCTTGGTTTTGGTTTCGATGCCCTGCAGCGCGTAGGTCGAGAACATGTCGTCAAACGTCCAGGCGTGGCGCACTCCCGATATCGAGCCGTCTGAAGCGTAGATCAGCTCGCTCGCCGCGACGACCCAGACATGCGGGTGGGCGCTTGCGGGGCTTGCGCTCATCACAAAGGCAGCCGTCATTGCGAGGAGCGCAGCGACGAAGCAATCCAGCCTTCGCTTGCGGCTTTCTGGATTGCTTTGCTGCGCTCGCAATGACGGCATCCGCATCACGCCGCCTCCGGCACGTCCAGCAGCCCGCGCCGGCGCAGCAGCGCTTCGGGCTCCGGCTCGCGGCCGCGGAAGGCGATGTAGGCGTCTTCCGGATCGCGCGAGCCGCCGGAGGAATAGATATCGTCGTGCAGGCGTTTCGCGACTCCCGGGTCGAAAATATCCCCGGCTTCCTCGAACGCGCCGAAGGCGTCGGCGTCCATCACCTCCGACCACATGTAGCTGTAATAGCCCGACGCGTAATGATCGCCGGAGAAGATGTGGCCGAATTGCTGCGGCCGGTGCCGCAGCGAGATCTCCGCCGGCATGCCGATTTTTTCCAGCTCGGCGCGCTCGAAGGCGCGCACATCGCGGCTTGCCGAGGCCGGCTGGGTGTGGAATTCGAGATCGATCAGCGCCGAGGAGACGAACTCCACGGTGGCAAAACCCTGGTTGAATTTTCGCGCCGCGATGAAGCGTTTTAGCAGATCGTCCGGCAGCGGCTCGCCGGTCTGAACATGCCGCGCGAACTGGCGCAGCACCTGCGGCTGCTCCTGCCAGTGCTCATAGAGCTGCGACGGCAGTTCGACGAAATCGGTGAACACGCTGGTGCCCGACAGCGACGGATAGGTCACGTCCGACAGCATGCCATGCAGGCCGTGGCCGAATTCGTGGAACAGGGTGCGCGCGTCGTCCGGCGACAGCAGCGAGGGCTCGCCCTCCGCTCCCTTGGAGAAATTGCAGACATTGATGATCAGCGGCGCGACCTCGCCGTCGAGCTTCTGCTGGTCGCGCAGCGAGGTCATCCAGGCGCCGGAGCGCTTCGAGGGCCGCGCAAAATAGTCGCCATAGAATAGCGCCTTGTGGTTCCCGGCGGCGTCCTTGACCTCCCAGACCCGGACGTCGGGATGCCAGACCGGGATGTCTTTGCGCTCGGCGAATGAGAGACCGAACAGCCGGGACGCGCAGTCGAACGCCGCGTCGATCATGTGGTCCAGTGCGAGGTACGGCTTGATCGCGGCGTCGTCGAAATTGGCGCGGATCTGCCGCAGCTTTTCGGCGTAGAAGCGCCAGTCCCATGGCGCCAGCGCGAAATTGCCGCCCTCCTCGGCAACCAGCGCCTGCAGCGCGTCGCGATCGGCCAGTGCGCGCGCGCGGGCAGGCTTCCATACTCTCTCCAGGAGGCCGCGCACGGCCTCCGGCGTCTTGGCCATGGAATCTTCCAGCCGGTACGCCGCGAAGGTGGGGAAGCCGAGCAGTTTTGCGCTCTCCTCGCGCAAGCCTAAAATCTCGACGATGGTGTCGTTGTTGTCGTTGGCATTGCCATTGTCGCCGCGCGCGACAAAGGCCTTGAACACTTTTTCGCGCAGGTCGCGCCGGGTGGAGCTTTTCAGGAACGGCTCGACGAAGGAGCGCGACAGCGTCATCACCGCCTTGCCGGCCATGCCGCGCTCGTCGGCCGCGGCCTTTGCCGCTGCGACAAACGAGTCGGACAGCCCGTCGCGGTCGGCCTCGCCGAGTTCCATGAACCAGTCCTGCTCGTCGCCGAGCAGATGGTGGCTGAACGCGGTGCCGAGATGCGCCAGACGCTCGTTGATCTCAGCCATCCGCGCTTTCGCGGCCTCGTCCAGCCCGGCGCCGGAGCGATGGAAGCGGGTGTAGGTGCGCTCCAAGAGCCGCGCCTGCTCGCCCGTCAGGCCGAGCGCGGCGCGGTTGTCGCGCAGCGCCACGATGCGGCCGAACAGCACCGCGTTCATCATGATCGGGTTCCAGTGCCGCGCCATCCGCAACGACACCTCCTTGTCGATCTCGAGCAACGCCGGGTTGGAATGCGCCGACACCAGGTCATAGAACACCCCCGCCACTTTGGAGAGCAGCTTTCCGGCGCGCTCCAGCGCGGTGATGGTGTTGTTAAAATCCGGCGCCGCCGGATCGTGGGTGATCGCGGCGATCTCGGCGGCGTGGTCGGCGAAGGCCTGCTCGAACGCCGGCATGAAATGCGCGGGCTCGATCTCCGCGAAGGGCGGCGTCTCGAACGGCGTCTGCCAAGCCCTCAGCAGCGGGTTTTCTCGCGTGGGCGCGGCCTCGCTGGCTTCCAGTGTCTCCGACATCGCAATTCCCGTGTTTCGCTTCAAATCCGGCCCGCCTTATAGCAGGCGATAGGGCTTTTTTGCGCCCGATTTTGCCGTCATTGCGAGCGAAGCGAAGCAATCCAGAACCCCAGGCAAGGACTGGATTGCTTCGTCGCTGCGCTCCTCGCAATGACGGGACTTGAACCACAGGCCCTTTTCAGAGAGATTGCGCCCGCAATAGGACCCCAGACCATGAGCCCGCTACCCGCCTCGTCCGCCGCCCGCCAGATCTACTGGCCCAGCGTCATCACCGTGATCTCGGCTGCGATCCTGATCGGCGCCGAGGTGTTCGGTGCGGCGTTCGCCGGCGGCTGGGCGCTGGCGATCCTGTTCGGCCTCGACGAGTTCGGCGCGCATATCCTGCAGGCCGTGCTGTTCGGGCTCGGCGTCGTCATCATGGTGGCCTTCATCCGCGCCGCCCAGCGCATCGAGCCGTTCACCCGGCGGGCGTGAGCGCTATCGCACCGATCCTGAGCGTCCTCCACGCACCACCGTCATCCTGAGGAGCCGCCTCTTGGCCGCGTCTCGAAGGATGGCTGCCCAGGCGCGGTGCTCGCGGCCATCCTTCGAGGCTCGCCGCGAAGGGCGGCGAGCGCCTCAGGATGACGGATCCTGTGTGGCAACAGAAACCATTGCGGCACAGGCCTGAAACGATTCTCGGCCCGCGCGCGCCGCTTACGCTTCGTTAAAGAAACTTAACGTGCGTTCATCTTCAGCGCGCTCAGCCACGTCCTGGAAACCACGCGGTGGGGAAAATTATCCCTGGGCGAAAAAAAATGTTGCGAAGCAGACTCAAACCACTTATGTGCACTCTTGCCCAATTTCGCACGTGCCTGTGGTCGTGTGTCAGTCGGTAGGTATCCGGACAAGAGGCCGGACAGCCGCCAAGGGATGAAGAAGCCGAGGGTCGCTTAAGTCGGTTACAGAACTTAAGAGGCCAGCATCTCTCTCCAGAGATGCCGTTGAAGGCGACTTCATATCCTTGCAACCGTGACTGGCAGCCGGAGGCGAACCGGCGCACCTCGTTCTCAACGGGGGACGCGACTTAAAGCAACGACGGATCGGGCTTTTTTGGTCTCTGTTGGCTTTCCACCAGCCAACGCGAATACCGAAGAGGCTTGTCCTTCATTGCCAGGTGTGCGGGCGGGGTCACTCCCAACCAATCCACGGCAGCACAGTTCGGTCTGAGTTAAAGGCGTTGTCGCGTCTCCATCGTGCGGCATCGCAGAGCGCTCATGTCCGACATCATTTTTGAACGTGTCCTTGTCGCAAAGGCCGTTTGGAGGGTGCTATGACCGACCGTATTCAGGAATTCCTGCGCAACCGCCGCAGCGAGGGCCAGGACACCGAGCCGTGCCTCGTGGTCGACCTCGAAGTCGTGCGCGACAACTACCAGACCTTTGCCAAGGCCTTGCCGGACTCACGCGTGTTCTACGCGGTGAAGGCAAACCCGGCGCCGGAGGTGCTGAACCTGCTGGCCTCGATGGGCTCGTGCTTCGACTGCGCGACCGTCGCCGAGATCGAGATGGCGCTGGCCGCGGGAGCGACGCCGGAGCGGATCTCCTATGGCAACACCATCAAGAAAGAGCGGGACATCGGACGCGCCTTCGCGCTCGGCATCCGGCTGTTCGCGGTCGACTGCTCCGCGGAAGTGGAAAAGATCGCCCGCGCCGCTCCCGGCGCGAAAGTGTTCTGCCGTATCCTCTATGACTGCGCCGGCGCCGAATGGCCGCTGTCGCGCAAGTTCGGCTGCGATCCGGAGATGGCGGTCGACGTGCTCGATCTCGCCAAGCGCCTCGGCCTGGAGCCGTGCGGCATCTCGTTCCATGTCGGTTCCCAGCAGCGCAAGGTGAAGGCGTGGGACCGCGCGCTGGCGATGGCCTCGACGGTGTTCCGCGACTGCGCGGAGCGCGGCATCAGCCTGTCCATGGTCAACATGGGCGGCGGGTTCCCGACGCGCTACCTCAAGGACGTTCCTCCGGTCGTGCAATACGGCCGGTCGATCTTCCGCGCGCTGCGCAAGCATTTCGGCAACGCGATCCCGGAGACCATCATCGAGCCGGGCCGCGGCATGGTCGGCAATGCCGGCATCATCGAGACCGAAGTGGTGCTGATCTCGAAGAAGAGCGACGAGGACGACGCCCGCTGGGTGTATCTCGACATCGGCAAGTTCGGCGGTCTCGCCGAGACCATGGACGAGTCGATCCGTTATGCGATCCGCACCCCGCATGACGGCGCGGAGATGACCCCGTGCATCCTCGCCGGCCCGACCTGCGATTCGGCCGACGTGCTGTACGAAAAGTCGCCGTATCCGCTGCCAGTGACGCTCGAGATCGGCGACAAGCTGCTGATCGAGGGCACCGGCGCGTATACCTCGACCTACTCGTCGGTCGCCTTCAACGGCATCCCGCCGCTGAAGACGTACCACATCTGAGGTTCGCCGCGCTCCGTCATTGCGAGCGCAGCGAAGCAATCCAGAAGCTGCAAGAAAGACTGGATTGCTTCGTCGCTACGCTCCTCGCAATGACGACGAATAACCGGGAGCCGGTTCGCCGGCTCCCATCCAATCCCATGAACAGGAACCAACCGTCATCCTGAGGTGGCCGCGCCCTTGCGCGGCCCTCGAAGGATGGAAACGCGTCATACGCGGGCTTGACCCGCGTATCCATCCATCTTCGAGAAGAGTTTTTCGAAGCGGGATGGATTGCCGGGTCAAGCCCGGCAATGACGATTGAGAGTGAGTACAAGGACTGACGTGCCATGACCGATTTGCGGAAGACCACCCCTGCCCTCCATCCCGACGCCGCTCCGTTCGCGATCCGCAGCGAGCGTGCCTCGGACGTCGCCGCGCGCGAGGCGCTGCTGGATGCCTGCTTCGGCGCCAACCGCTCCTTGCGCACCAGCCAGCGCCTGCGCGACGGACGCGCGCCCGCCGAAGGCCTCGCCTTCTCCGCGGTGCGGAAGGGCAGGCTGGTCGGCACCGTGCGGCTGTGGCACGTCAGCGCCGGCGGCAAGCCAGCGCTGGTGCTCGGCCCGCTGGCGGTCGATCCGTCCTGCCGCAAGCTCGGCGTCGGCGCCGCGCTGATGAACCATGCGCTGTCAGCCGCGGCCGCGCGGGGCCATGGCGCGGTGATCCTGCTCGGCGACGCGCCGTACTACGCCCGCTTCGGCTTCAGCATTGCGAAGACCGCCGAGCTGTCGCTGCCCGGCCCGTTCGAGCGCGAGCGGTTGCTCGGCCTTGAGCTGCGCGACGGCGCGCTCGATGGCGCGGTTGGCATGATCGTCCCGGCCGGCAATGCGTTGCCGGAAGCGAGGGTTCATCGCGAGGCGAAAGCGCGGCCGATGAACCGCGCTGCCTGATTCCAAGCGTCGTCATTCCGGGACACGCGTCTTCGCGTGGACCCGGAATCCAGAAACAGGCATGCGTCTGGGTTCCGGGTTCGTCGCTTCGCGACGCCCCGGAATGACAATCTCTCCCAATAGACGCTAGATTGAACCATGAGCCACGATCATCACCATGACCACGGCCACGCCGGCTACGTCCATGCGCCGGCGAATTTCGGCCGCGCGTTTGCGATCGGGATCGGGCTGAACGCCGCGTTCGTGCTGATCGAGGCGGGTTACGGCTTCGTCTCCAACTCCACGGCGCTGCTGGCCGACGCCGGGCATAACCTGTCCGACGTGCTGGGCCTCGTGGTGGCGTGGACCGCCGCGGTGCTGTCGAAGCGGCCGCCGACGCCGCGCCTCACCTACGGGCTGCGCAACACCTCGATCCTGGCGGCGCTGGCGAATGCCGTGCTGCTGCTGATCGCCGCCGGCGCGATTATTCTCGAAGCCATTCAGCGGCTGCTGCATCCCGAACCCGTCGCCAGCATGACCGTGATCGTCGTCGCGGCGGTCGGCATCGTTATCAACGGCATCACTGCATGGTTGTTCGCATCGGGACGCCACGGCGACCTCAACATCCGCGGCGCGTATCTGCACATGGCCGCGGACGCTGCGGTCTCGGCCGGCGTCGTCGTGGCCGGCATCCTGATCATGACCACGGGATGGTTGTGGATCGATCCGGTGACCAGCCTGCTGATCGTAGCTGTCATCGTATGGGGAACGTGGGGACTGTTGCGCGAGAGCACCGCGATGTCGCTCGCGGCGGTTCCCTCCACCATCGACCCCGCCACTGTGCGCGATTATCTCGCCGGCCTGCCCGGCGTGCTCTCGATCCACGACCTGCATATTTGGTCGATGAGCACCACCGAGACCGCGCTGACCGCCCATCTGGTGATGCCGGCCGGAAACCCCGGCGACGCCTTCCTGATCGAGACCTGCCGCCAATTGAGCCACGACTTCAAGATCGGCCATGCCACGCTGCAGATCGAAAACGCCACCACCGCGCACTGCGCGCTGGAGCCCGACCATGTGGTGTGACAGCGGCATAACACGCCGATCCCTCATCCTGAGAGTCTGGCCAAAAAAGCAACCGTCATGGCCGGGCTTGTCCCGGCCATCCACGTCTTTCTTGCCTGGGCACCGGTAAGACGTGGATGCCCGGGACAAGCCCGGGCATGACGAGTTAACCGACGAGGCCGGGATTTGATTTTGAGGGCCATGAGCGTCCCGCAAACCGCATCACAGGCCTTGATTTCGTCGCCCATTTGTCGTTCTGAACACCTTAGAAACCGCGCCAGCGGCCCCCTTCCCCGCAATTCCCCTCTGGAGATTTGAATGCCCACTTCGTCCGTGCACGCCCGCATCACCGGCCCCATCGTGATGATCGGATTCGGCTCGATCGGCAAAGGCACGCTGCCGCTGATTGAACGCCATTTTGAATACGACAAGTCGCGCATGGTCATCATCGACCCGCATGAGGATGGCGCGATCGCCACGCAGCATGGCGTGCGCTTCATCAAGCAGGCCATCACCAAGGACAATTACCGCGAGGTGCTGGTGCCGCTGCTGACATCGGGCGGCGGCCAGGGTTTTTGCGTCAATCTGTCGGTGGACACCTCCTCGGTCGACATCATGACGCTGTGCCGGGAAATCGGCGCGCTCTATATCGACACCGTGGTCGAGCCGTGGCTCGGCTTCTATTTCGACAGAAGCGCCGGCCCCGAGGCGCGCTCGAACTACGCGCTGCGCGAGACCCTGCTCGCGGCCAAGCATAAAAGCCCGGGCGGGCCGACCGCGGTCTCCACCTGCGGCGCCAATCCCGGCATGGTCAGCTGGTTCGTCAAGCAGGCGCTGCTCGACATCGCCCGCGATACCGGCACCGAATTCAACGAGCCGAAGAGCCGCGAGGGCTGGGGCCAGCTCGCGCACAAACTCGGCGTCAAGGGCATCCACATCGCCGAGCGCGACACCCAGCGCTCCAGGAAGCCGAAGCCGATGAACGTGTTCGTCAATACCTGGTCGGTGGAAGGTTTCGTGTCAGAGGGCATGCAGCCGGCCGAGCTCGGCTGGGGCACCCATGAGAAATGGATGCCGGACAATGGCCGCACCCACGAGCACGGCTGTGGCGCTGCGATCTATCTGCTGCAGCCCGGCGCCAACACCCGCGTGCGCTCGTGGTGCCCGACCCCGGGTGCGCAATACGGTTTTCTCGTCACCCACAACGAGTCGATCTCGATCGCCGATTATTTCACCGTGCGCGACGGCCAGCACGTGATCTATCGCCCGACCTGCCACTACGCCTATCACCCGGCCAACGACGCCGTGCTGTCGCTGCACGAGATGTTCGGCGCCACCGGCAAGATGCAGCCGAGTTGGCACATCCTGGACGAAAACGAGATCGAGGACGGCATCGACGAGCTCGGCGTGCTGATCTACGGCCATAGCAAAAACGCCTACTGGTACGGCTCGCAGCTCTCGATCGAGGAAACCCGCGATATCGCGCCCTACCAGAACGCCACGGGCATGCAGGTCTCCTCCGCCGCGCTGGCCGGCATGGTGTGGGCGCTGGAAAATCCCAATGAAGGCATCGTCGAAGCCGACGAGATGGATTTCAGGCGCTGCCTCGAGATCCAGCGGCCGTATCTCGGCCCGGTGAAAGGGTTTTACACCGACTGGACGCCGCTGACCGATCGGCCGGGGCTGTTTCCGGAGGACATCGACAGCAGCGATCCATGGCAGTTCAGGAACGTGCTGGTGCGATAAGGACAGCTGCAAACTATCGCTCGTCATGCCCGGCCTTGTGCCGGGCATCCACGTCTTTCTTCCCTTGAGCCAAGACGTGGATGGCCGGGACAAGCCCGGCCATGACGAACTTGAAGTTTCGTCAGACATTCCCGGCGACAAGGTTCGTGCGTCATTGCGAGCGAAGCGAAGCAATCCAGAATGTCACAAAACGAGGACTGGATTGCTTCGTCGCTTCGCTCCTCGCAATGACGATATCTGCAGTCAGCGCCCTACGAGCTAGCCAGCCTTACGATGTGCCTCGTAGTAGCGCCGCAGGACGGTATTGATGCGGGTCTGATAACCTTTGCCTTGCGACTTGAACCAGCCAAGAACATCGTTATCGAGCTTGATGCCGACAGCCACCTTCCGGGGATGAATAATCTCGGCGCTCGCCCATTCCTCATCGGTCATGGGACGACCGTCGCGATCCTTCATGGCGATGGCGTCGGTCTGGATCGAGGTCTGCCGGTCGAGACGCTTCCAGTCCGTCTTGCCCTTCAGCGGCACCAAGGTGCCATCCGCTTTCTTTTGATAGGGCCGGCCGTCGACCAACACGGCGCGTGATTTAGCCTTGTTCATAGCGCCGCTGCTCCCGTTGGTTGGCTTTTCGCGCGGAACGCGAAGCGGTCATTGCGAGCGAAGCGAAGCAATCCAGGGGCCCCAAAGCAAGACTGGATTGCTTCGTCGCTTCGCTCCTCGCAATGACGAAGCACAAGCGATCTGTGCGATGGCATCGTACTACAACCCTGCCGCAGGGACGCGCTTGCGCGCAATTTGCGTTGTGCAGATTCAATTGGCTGATACGTTCCATGACCGGAAGAGAAAGCCTGGTCAGCTGCAACAGGGTAATCGACGTGAATTACAGGCGCGCCCGCCGGGCTTCGTCCGCTTTCGCACTGGCACTGCTGTGTTTCTTCCTCGCTGCCGGCGTTGCCAGCGCGCAGCAATGCATGACGAGCTATTACCGTGCAAAATCGCCGGCCTGCCTCGATGAAGTGTTGGCGCAGATCCGGCAGATGCCGGCCAACGCGCGGGCCGAACCCAGCGCGGCGATCGGCTTTCTTGCCGAGATATTCCGGGACTCCGCGGGGGAGCGCGAGCGTATTCTTAAAAGCGAGCTTTCGGACAACGTAAGATCGGTCGTCCTCAACAGCCTGTACCGGGCCGGTCTTCCGCAAGACGCGCAGAAATTTGCCGCCGCCAGCAATCTGTCCGTCCCGCCGGAGAATCTGCGCGCGACGCGCCTCGTCGCGCTGGACGCCGTGCGGCCATCTTCGATTCCATCGGACAACGATTTGCTGATCGGCGCCTACATGGCGTCGGGCAATACGGCTCACATTCAACGAATCCTCGAGAATTATTCCAGCGCGGACGATGCAATGGCCGGCGACGGATTTCGCATTGGATTGATGATGAGCAAGTTCGGCCCCGGTCTGGCGCCGAAAGGACGAAATGCCGTCACGACGCAGGCTGCCTGTGCGAGATACCGCTGCAAAGAGGATCAAACGAAATTCCTTCGCGTGATGACCCTGGCGACCGCATTATGGTCGCTGCAATCGCTGTCCGCGCAGAACGACGGCATCAAGAAGACGTTGTCGGATTTCTTCGCGCGCGACACGCGGCTCAAGAACCTGTTCACGATCGAACAAACCGCCTTCGGAAATTATGTAACGGCGATTGCGTTCGTTGCGGCCTTTAAAGACGACAAGACGGGAGCCGACCGCGATCAGGCCTACACGGCGATGGACAGATCAGCGTCGATTTACGAAGGCCTCGGGTCCGCCAAAGAGGCGTTCGCGCCCATCATGAATATGAAGAAATAGCTCAACAGTCCGACGTCATCGCGCGCCAAACCGCCGCCGTCATGCTGAGGAGCGTCGCGCAGCGACGCGTCTCGAAGCATGGGGTGCTCGCGGCCATCCTTCGCGACGCGCGAAGACCGCGCTCCCCAGGATGAGGCTACGCACGCGTCACGTTTGGAAAACCTATCGTTCCTTGATCGGCGCCGCGGTCTTCTCGGCCGGGGCCGGCGGCAGCGCCGGCTGTGCACCCGCCTTCTGCGCCTCGGCATCCGGACGCGCAGGCTCCGGCGGAATATTATTGGGCCGCGTGCCGGTGGTCGCCGGCTCGGCGGGCGCGGACGGCTTGCTCTCCGCGCCCGGCGTGGACTGCAGCGGCTGCGTCGCTTGCGCCATCTGCTGATGGCGCACCGTCAAAAGCTGGGCTGCGGACATGCCGGACATCGCAACACCCGCGACCACCATCACGCCCGCGAGCAGCATGTCCCTTCGATATGAGCGTTTCCTGTCGTCGGGAGCCATGGCTTCACCCTGATTTTGTTCAGGGATTCAACGGGTCCGGGAACACAAAGTTCCATCGGAACAACGGCGAGACCTTCATTGTCGGCAGAAGCTTTCCTGCCGCTCCATTCCGGGGGAAATGCGCGCCATTTCAAATCTTCAGTACCTTGCGCAAATGTTCGACGCCGACACCCAGTTGCTGCAGCCTTGCCAGATCGTCGAACATGCACCACTGCTCGACAATGCGATCCTCGGCGATCCTGAAAATCGAAATCTCCTGTATCTCAATACGCCGCCCCGTTGCCTCGATGCCCCAGAACGTGCCCTTGTGCGTTCCAGTGGAAACGTAGCGGCTCGCGACCCTGTCGCCCGAGCCGAAAACATCCATCACCTGTTCATGCCAGTCGGGGAATGCGGTCCTGATCCGTCCGACGCCGAAACGAATACCCTCGATGCCGCGTCGCTCAGGGAGTTCGGAACTTGCAGGCCAGTGTGCAAGGAAATCATCTGCATAGACGCTGTCGATCAGAGCGAGGTCGCCGGTGTTCCAGATCTGGTGGAGCGCTTTCACAAGATCGATGTTGTTCATTTTTGAATCATCCCGATTCAAGCCTCCCAAATCGAATGATCAATCGTTCAGCGCCTTTGCGATCCGGGTCAGCCCGTCATCGATGGCAGCGACCTTGCCCTGAAGCGCCTCGATCGCAGCGCGTGACGCGGTGTCGATCACGCCGACCGGTGTCCCGCAACTCGCGCACTGAACCATCGTCAGCTTGTGGCTCTCGCCGAGCGGCGTGAACAGGGCGAGTTCGAAGCTGTGTCCGTCGCACTTGATGCATGTCGAAACCGCCATATCCGGCCTCCGCCGCTAAAGCCCCAGCAGCCCCGCGTCGCCGTCCTCGGCGGCAAACGCCAGCATTGTGCCTTTGGCATTCCAGGCCAGCGCCGACACCGGCTCGCCGCCGTTTCTGCGCACCAGGATTTCGGCGCCATCGTTCGTTCGCACCATCAGGATGGTGCCGTCGCTGTAGCCGGCGGCAAAAATGTCCTGCTTCGGATGGCAGGCGACCTGGGTGACGCGCGCCTGCAGCGGCGCCAGCATCGCGGGCTCCTTGCCCATCGGACCGTCCTTGCTGGCGAACGGCCACAGGATCACGGTGTCGGCGCCGGAGGTGGCCAGCGCCTTGCCGCCCGCGCTCCATGACATCGAGCGGACGCGGCCGGGATAGCCGGTCATGCGCATGTGCCGGTTGTCGGCCAGCCGCCAGCCGTGCAGCGCCGGCTCATGCATCGTGGTGACGAGGAACCTGTTGTCCGGGCTGAACATCACGCCGAGATGCGAGCCGGCCCATTCGAGGAATTGCGCGCTTCCGGCCATGTTGGGAAACCACAGCGTCACGCCGTTGTAATGCGCGACCGCGAGCCGCAGGCCTTTTGGCGCGAACGCAAGGCCGCCGACGGTCGACGGCGCGTCGAACGATTTGTCCTCGCCCTTGGCGCCGCGGACGAACGCAGTCTTGCCGGCCGACCATGCCATGGCGCCGTCGGGATGCAGCGCGACATTGTCGATCCAGCGCCGTTTTGGGTCGGTTGCGAGCGTCGCGGTCACGCCTTTCGCGTCGAGCGACACGACCTTGCCGTCGTCGCCGCCCATCACGATGCGCTCGCCATCGGACGCCACGCACAGGATGCCGCCGCCATGCACCGCGACGGACGAGATGTCGCCAGTGGCGTTCACCAGCGCGACGCTTTCCTCGGCGCCGACGAAGGCGGCGTGCTCGCCGAGGAAATGCACGGCGATGACCGGCGCGCCGATCGCGACCGGGCGCACGCGGTCGGTGACCGAAACGATGGAGGCGGAATTATCGGACGGGTCGAACTCTTTCATCACGCGACGATGCAGTTCTCAAAACCGTCGCGGATCATCTGCGCCGGCAATTCGCGGCCGATGAAGACCAGCCGGCTCTCGCGCGCCTCGCCGTCCTTCCAGGCGCGCTGATGATCGCCTTCCAGCATCATATGGACGCCCTGAAACACGTAACGGTCGTCATCGTCGCTGAAGGCGAGGATGCCCTTGGAACGCAGGATCTTCTGGCCTTCGCTGGCGACCAGGTTCTGCAGCCACGGCATGAATTTTGTGGCATCGAGCGGTTTTTCCGAACGCAGCGACAGCGATTGCATCTCTTCGTCGTGATAATGTTTCAGGCCGCCATGGCTGTGGCCGTGGTGATGATCGTGGTCGTGATCATGATGATGGTGGTCATGATCGTGGCCGTCGCCGGCATCGAGGAATTCCGGCTCGATTTCGAGTATGCGGTCGAGATCGAAGGCGCCGCGCTCCAGCACATCGGACAACGCGACCTGGCAACGCTCGGTGCGATGCAGTTTTGCGTACGGGTTGATGCCGCGAATCCGCGCCTCGACTTCGGCCAGTTCCGCCTTGGAGACGAGGTCGGTCTTGTTCAGCACGATCACGTCGGCGAACGCGATCTGGTTCTTGGCTTCCGGCGCGTCCTTCAGGCGGTCGCTCAGCCATTTGGCGTCGGCTACCGTCACTACCGCATCCAGCCGCGCATTCTTCTGCACATCCTCGTCGACGAAAAACGTCTGCGCCACCGGCGCCGGATCGGCCAGCCCCGTGGTCTCGACGATGATGGCGTCGAACTTGCCCTTGCGCTTCATCAGCCCGTCGAGAATCCGCACCAGGTCGCCGCGCACGGTGCAGCAGACGCAGCCATTGTTCATCTCGAACACTTCCTCATCGGCGCCGATGATGAGGTCGTTGTCGATGCCGATCTCGCCGAATTCGTTGACGATCACCGCGTATTTCTTGCCGTGGTTTTCCGACAGGATGCGGTTGAGCAGCGTGGTCTTGCCGGCGCCGAGATAGCCGGTCAGCACGGTCACGGGAA